>JBGAJV010000002.1:0-206909 GCA_044224715.1 Anaerolineales bacterium
CGGGAAGGGACGGAGCCCCTTCCCGTGGCGCACTCCGCTTTTTTGCCAACTTCCTGTTTGGCTGAGCCGGTACTGATGTGCCGCGAATTCCGCGAATGTCGCGCCAGGACTCTGCGATACGGCACGTCGCGGCAAAGACCGCTGACGACGGGTTCTTGTTCGCGCGACCAAGTTGCCGGGTCGACCGACGGTCTTGAAGCCCGTGCCTTCGGCGGTCGGGTGCCCGAAAAAGCCTGATACACTCCCTCACATGGAACGACTCTTCTTCATCCTCGGTACGGTCTTTGGCGGCCTGTCGGTCGCGCTGGGCGCCTTCGCCGCGCATGGGCTGCGCGATCGCGTCGAAAGCGCCATGCTGGCGAACTTCGAGACGGGCGCCCGCTATCAGATGTATCACGCATTCGCCCTCCTGGCAGTCGCCTGGGCGGCACAGCGCTGGCCGGCGAGTCCGCTTCCGCCTATCGCGGGCTGGCTGTTCGTGGCCGGCATCGTGTTGTTCTCGGGCTCGCTGTACACCATGGCGCTCACCGGGCAGCGTTGGCTGGGCGCGATCACGCCGCTTGGCGGCGTGGCTTTTTTGGCGGGCTGGGCCTTGCTGGCATACACGGCCTGGCGCGGGGCTTGAGCCGCGACCTCGCTCGACAAACGGCGTCGGCATAGGGCCGGCGCAGTGAAGGACTCAGGGATGTCAACAGAACTGGTTCACACCTATCACAAAGCGGCCGAGGCGCTCGCCTCCGAAATGATCGAGCGCCGCCGCGACTTTCACCGCCACCCCGAGCTTGGTTTTCAGGAAGTGCGCACGGCCGGCGTCGTCGCGCGCGTTTTGACCGACCTCGGCCTCGAGGTCCGCACCGGTGTCGGCAAGACCGGCGTGATCGGCCTGCTCGAGGGCGAGCGGCCCGGCCCGGTCGTGCTGCTGCGCTTCGACATGGATGCGCTCCCGATCCAGGAGGAGAACGCGGTCGATTACGCGTCGACCAGCTCCGGCGTGATGCACGCGTGCGGCCATGACGGCCATACCGCCATCGGCCTCTCGGTTGCGCGCATGTTGACGGAGACACGGGCGAACATCGCCGGCACGTTCAAGTTCGTGTTCCAGCCGGCCGAAGAAGGCCTGGGTGGCGCGCGGGCGATGGTCGCCGACGGCGCGCTCGAAGGCCCGTCGCCGGTCGCATCGTTCGGCATGCACGTCTGGAACACCAAGCCGCTTGGCTGGGTGGCCTCGACCGACGGCCCGGTCATGTCGGCGGCGGACCGGTTCACGGTGCGTCTGCGGGGCCGCGGCGGCCATGCCGCCAGCCCGCGCGAGTCGCGCGATCCAGTGGTCGCGGCGGCGCAGATCATCAGTGCGCTGCAGTCGATCGTCGCCCGCAACGTCGATGCGCTCGACCAGGCCGTGCTCTCGGTGACGTCGATCCACGCGGGCACGGCGTTCAACATCATACCCGAGACGGCCGAGATCCTGGGCACCGTGCGTACGTTCACGCCCGAAGTGCGCGATCTCGTGATCGGCCGCTTCAACGCCCTGGTCACTGGCCTGGCGACGGCATACCAGGTCGAGTCGTCGATCGATTATCAGTCGGGCACCAAGGCCGTCTCGAACGATGCGGGTCTTGCGGCGCGCGTGCGCGAACTGGCCGAGCTCGTGCCGGGCATCACCAACGTCGTCGCTCACGAGCGCACCATGGGGTCGGAGGACATGTCCGAGTTCATGAGCGATCGCCCAGGCTGCTATTTCTTCATCGGCAGCCGCAATGACGAGCGCGGGCTCAACTTCGGCCATCACCACCCGCGCTTCGATTTCGACGAGCGCGCGTTGGTGACCGGCGCGGCCTTGATGGCCGCCGCTGCTGTCGACTACACGTCACGCGGCGCCTGACCAGGCAGGCTGCGCCCGTCCAATCAAACCGCGCGGCGCGTCGCATCGGCGCGCCGCGCGGCGTGTTTAGGTCGGCGCCTCAGTAGATGTAGGGGATGAGCTTGCGTGTCCGGCGCGCGTACGCGGCGTACCCCGCATAGGTGTGACGCAGCCAGACTTCCTCGCGACGGCTCTTGATGTCGAAAAAGACGAATAGCCCGACCGCCAGGATCAGCAGGAATGGGCTGCTCCATAGCAGGGCCCAGGCGGCGCTGCCGAGGATCACGCCCGAGTAGATCGGGTGGCGCACGACGCCATAGGGGCCTTCGGTGACGAGCGCGCCGTCGTCGATCGGGCGCGGCAGTGCCGTCAAGTTGCGACCCAGCCCGACCAGGCCCCACACCGCGAGCACGCCGCCGAAGACGCCGAGCATCAGGCCGAGCCCGATCGAGAACCAGCTCGCGGTTCCGCCCCAGCGCGGTAACCCAGGCACCTCACGCGGCCCAAGCAGGATGATCAAAAAGAACACGACCTGCAAAGCGACATACGCCTCACCGCGTTCGTTCTTAAGCCAACGTCGAAGGGTGTCCATAGGGATCCTGTTCCAGGAAGTGCCGAGGTTGGTCGGACATCGGCCGGGTCATGGCGGCGCATCGGCGAGCGCGGTCAGCCTGAACGTATAGGCGCTCAGCCCGATCAAGCGACCCAGGGTGGCAGACAACCGACACTCGCCAGTGAGCACAACAACGTCATCGACGAGCACCAGATCCACGACGCGGACGCGGTCGGCGACGCCACGCGCCTCGAGTTGTTGCTGGGCCGCCGACAGCGCCGACGGTCCAACCGGGCTATCGGCCGAACGGAGCTGGCGCACACCATAGCCGTTTTCGCTGATTGTGTCGATCGAAAGCGTCGCCGCCTCGGCGGCGGCGCGCAGTCCGTCGTCGGCCGCCCGCAGACCGACGAAGATGTACGTTCCCTCGAAGCCCAGCCCGAGCAGTAGCACCGTCGCGAGCCCCACCAGCGTGAGATACCCGCCGCCGATGGCCGTGCCCGGTCGTGATTGATTTGCCATGGACCGGTACAATTTTAGCCAGACATGAGGACTGTGCTCAACCAGGCCGTCGAACAGCTTCGCGCCGCACACCACGTCGCCGTGTTGACCGGCGCCGGCACCTCCGCCGAAAGCGGGATTCCGACATTTCGCGAGGCCCAGACTGGGCTGTGGGCGCGCTTTCGGCCCGAGGACCTCGCGACGCCTGAGGCGTTCGCGCGCCAACCGGACGTCGTCTGGAACTGGTATGCCTGGCGCCGCGAGCTCGTTCAACGTTCCCAACCCAACCCGGGTCACCACGCCCTCGTCCGACTCGCGCGCCGCGTCGCGCGTTTGACGCTGATCACGCAAAATGTCGACGGTTTACATCAACGCGCCGGCTCCGAGGCCGTGATCGAGCTCCACGGCAATATCCTCCGCATCGTGTGCTCGGTCTGCGGCTGTCCGGCTGCGACATGGACCGCTGACGCGGCACCGCCGCGGTGCTCAGAGTGCGGCGGTTATCTGCGACCGGATGTTGTCTGGTTCGGCGAGGCGCTCCCGCGCGCCGCGCTCGATGCCGCGGTCTCCGCCATGCACTCCGCGGACGTCCTTCTGGTCGTGGGCACGTCCGGCCTCGTCGAGCCGGCAGCCTCGTTGCCCCGTTTGGCCCTGGCGCAGGGGGCAAGCGTGATCGAGATCAACCCCGTCGCGACGCCGCTCAGCACGACGGCAACCGTGGTGTTAACGGGAACAGCCGGGGTTATCGTGCCCCGGCTGTTGGACCTGATGTCTTTGGGTTGAGGCCCGTGCAAGCGCCCGAAGCCGCCCGAACCGGTTCACCCAGGCGCGGGTCAGTTCCGTGGCGCCGAACACCTGTCACAGTGATCCGCGACGGGCGGCGCCACGCCTCGGGCTATGGGATGCTGTAGCTCACCAGCTTCATCGATGACCCGCCCGTCGAGCTGGCCGTGGCGGCATTGATCATGCCGACACCCCGCACGTAATCGGTGGTAGTCGTCAGATCGGCCGCCGGAGTGTCGACGCCGCCGAAGACGGTCTTGATCGTCTGCTCGGTGAGTACAGTCAACGTGTCGGTGAGGGTCGTGCCGCCGAAGTCGATGGAGGTGCCGACGCCGGCCACCGTACAGGTCGCCGATGACGTGGTCGTGCCGTTCATCGTAACGCCGCCGGCGCTCATCGACATCTCGCCCGAGCTGCCATAGGTCCAGGATGCATTCGGCACCAGTTGATCGGCCGGCAGGAGGAAGACGCCTTCGCCTGTGACGCTGCTCGAGCCGGACAGCCCCTCGGCGGAGATCGCGCCCAAGGCGTAGTCATACGACTGTAGGCCGCCGGTCCGCGTACACGTCCAGTTGTAGGTCACGGCGAACGTGTCGAACGTCATCGTCATCTGGGCCGTCGCGTTTTCGGCGTCTCCCGAGACGTTGTCGATGGTCATGACATACGTGCCTGACGCCTCGGCGGAGACGAACTCATAGGTCCAGGTCGCGCCGGCGCGCATCGGCAGGAAGGGGTGGTCGCAGGCGGTCTGCCCGGTGCCGCCCACGCCTGTTCCGCCAGGCACAGTCCCGGCCTCCGGCAGCGGCGTGGCTGTGGCGCTGCCGGTTTGGGTATCGGTGGTGGCCTGCGCCAACGGCGTCGCATCCGAGGGCAGAACGCCGACGATGGCCGGATCGCCGGTGGCGACGGTCAACGTATACGGTGTCTCGTCTGAGCCGGCGTTGGTCAGCGTGATCACATAGTCTCCCGCCGGCAGCGGATCGGTCACGACGGTGACGCGTTTCCCGACCTGCGCGGAGTGCGTGGCCACGGCCTTGCCGGTGCCGTCGGCCACGCCGATGGTCAGGTCCTCGGGCTTCCCGTCGACGTCGATGTCAAGACGCAACGCCTCGCCGTCGGCCACCTTGACCGTGAACGAATCCGTTGACTGCGGCCCGAGCCGTCCTGACGCGGACTCGCCATTGGTGATCGCGCGCGCCGAGCCGGTCGCGCTGCCCAGCGCCGCGACGGTCGCCGTGGGCGCAGGGGCTCCCGGGATCCAGCCCGGCACCAACGAGCACGCGAGCAGGGCGCCGGTCAGCGAACCGGCCACGAGGCCGTACGCCAGGGTGTTTGCGATTCTTCCTTGAGCTGACATGAATGGCTCCTGTCCTGGGATTTCGAGACGGATGTCAGGTAATGTTCGACGTCCGGCGCGCACCGAACTTTTGCTTCTGTTGGTGATCCCAGAGCGACTGCGCCGCAGCGCCATTGACACCGGATGTGATAACGACTCTACGGATGAAGCGAATGGATGCTCGACACAGCCTGGCTTCGCGTTGACCGACACGTGGCCTCCAGACGTCCTTCCGGTTTAGCGGCTGGATATTGACAGGCCAGTCCCAACGCGTCGGCACCAGGTTTGCCCGCAAGGTCACCTGCTTAACGCACCGGCATGTGATTGTAACGTGGGACGTTATACTCCGCCCAACGCCATAAGGAGGCCGTCCGTGTCCATCTCGCTCATGCGCAAGGTCGTCGACTTCGATCGCTCGCCGCTGCTGTTCGCGCCTCAGATCCGACCCGAGCGTTTCGAGCTCGACTGGGAGGTCTTTTCCGGCCATTGGCAGGTGGAGGGCGAGTGGTTGACCGGTCGTCATCGTGAGAACTCGCCGGGGATGGTCCTATTGAGTCGCGGATTCCCCGGTGACGTGTTGGTCGAGTTCGAGGCCCGCACGCTGTCGCCCTCGACCCATGACATCAACTTCATGTGGAACGGCAGTTGGGACATGACGCGGAACGAGCGCGGCGTCGCCTATGTCGCGGGATTGCAGGGGTGGTGGGACGGCAAGGTCGGAATCGAAAAATCGCCGGAATACAAGCTCAACGTGGGCACGCCCCTGTTTGACTTCAAGCCCGGTCAGACGTACCTCATTCAGGGCGGAAGCATCGGCGGACACTGCTTCATCGCCGTCGACGGACGGCTCCTGTTGGAGGTCACGGATCCCGATCCAATTGACTCGCAACGTTACGACCGCATCGGCTTCGAGGCCTATTGCAGCCAGATCCAGATCCGCAATGTGCGCATCCGGCAACTGGCCTGGACGGCGACCGACCCGGCCTACACACCGGAGTTCTGAACCCACGACAGGAACACGGCATGGACATCGTCCTCGCGTTCGATATCGGCGGCACGCAGAGCCGTGTCGCGGCCGCCACGTCGACCGGCGCGATCCTTCGGCGCGCTCAGGCGCCGACACCCGCCGGCCTGGCTGAAGGCCTCGACATGCTCTGGGCGCTCAGCCGGGCCGTCATCGCCGATGACACGGTGGCTTCGGTCGGGGTGTCGATCGGTGGCCCGCTCGACTGGCGCACGGGCGCCGTCTCGCCGCTGCATCAGCCAGCCTGGCGCGATGTGCCGTTGCGCGCCATCCTGTCCGAGCGTTTTGCTTGCCCGAACTTCATCGACGTCGACACGAACATCGCCGCGGCGGCCGAGTACCTCGCCGACGCGCGGCGTCCCGCGCGTCTGTTGTATTTGACGCTGAGCACGGGCATGGGGGGCGGGTTCGTGGTCGACGGGCGGATCTATCGCGGCACCGACGACGCGCATCCCGAGATCGCGCATCAGGCCATCGCCTACCGGTGCCGACATCCCGAGCGCGTGGTCTGCGAATGCGGGGCGTCTGGTTGCCTCGAGGCCCTGATTTCGGGCAACGGCATCCGACGTATCTACGGGGCGCCGGCCGAGGCGCTCGACGCCGACGCCTGGGACGAGGTGGCGTTTAACCTTGGCCAGGGGCTCCGTAACCTCGTCGTCATCCTGGCGCCGGACGTGATCGTGCTGGGGGGCAGCGTGGCCTTGGGCGGTGGCGCGCGCCTGCTCGACGCCGCGACGGCCGTGATGCGCGAGCACCTGCGCATCGTTCAACCGCCGACGGTGCGCTTGAGCACGCTCGGCGCGGATTCGCCGCTGCTGGGCGCGATCGCCGTGGCTCGGCTCGGCTACGACCCGATCGAACCGGTCGAGCCCCAGCGCTGATCCACGCTGCCCGGGTTTGAACCGGGCGCTACAGCTGGATCGTCGCCGTCGCCGCCACGCCAGGCGCGACCCGGAAGCGCAGTGTCGTCAGCCCGCCGGCGTCGTCGTGAGACCACGTCACACCGTCGATGCCCGTGACGCCGTTGGGCCGTTTGGGATTGGGCAGCACGACCGTGATGTCGCGCAACGCGAAGCCTGGCCGCCATGGCGCCGGCTCAGGGCTCACTGCCACGACCAGCGTGTCGCCATCCTCGTCAACGCTGAACGTCGTCCGGAGAAACTCACCGCGCTGATAGGCCCGTGTCAGCCCATCGTCTTCATACAACGTGAATCGGGCCGGGTAGGGCGCATACGCGCGCAACTCGAGCCTGTCGAAGACGTGGTCGTCCGGGATGAAGGCGCGCGTCGGTCCGAAGGGCAACAATGCACCGCCTCGAACCAACAACGGCGCGCGGTCGGGCGCGACGTCGATCATCACCCGACGACCGCCGGTATGCGTCGCCCCGGTCCAGACGTCGTGCCAGACCCCGGCTGGGAGCAGCACGCTGCGGGTCGTCGCGCCCGGGTCGAGGACGGGCGCCAGCAACACATCAGGCCCGAGCATCACCTGATCGTCACAGGTCGGCGCTTCGGGATCACGCGGGAATTCCACAAGCATGGCGCGCATCGGCGCGACGCCGGTATCGAAAGCCTCGCGCGCCAGGGCGTAGAGATACGGCAATAAGCGATAGCGAAGATCGGCGTGCGTCTTGAAGTTGGCCGCGGTCTGCGCGTCGTGCGCCCAGGGTAGACGAGTATCGTCGACTTCCGGCGGTCGCCAGAAGTAACGGGCGATGGGCGCGAACAACGCCCACTGCGCATACCGCCGATGTGTCTCGGGCGTGGTCTCGCCGTCGAGGCCGAAGACGTCGACGGTCCAGTGCGCGAACCCGAGCAGGCTCATGTTCAGCCCCGCCCGGAGCGTGGCGCGCATGTGCGCGAACGTCGGTTTTTGGTCACCCAGGAAGAGCGCCGGAAAGCGCTGCGATCCGGCCCAAGCCGATCGGGCATACACGAACGGTCGCCGCTCGTCGAGCGCGGCCATGCCCGTGAACATCGCCCGGCTGTAAAAGAAGCCGTACAGGTTGTGATGTTCGCGTCCATCGAGACCGAGATGGCTTGTGCCGTCTACGGGTAGATATTCGCCGTCGTCGTTCTTGAAGAAAGCCACGCCCTGCCGGTAGCGCGGTTCGGCGAGCCCGTTCCACCAGGCCACGGCGGCCGGGTTGGTGAAGTCGATCATGCCGCCGGAGCCGAACCACCACTTGGCTTGCGGATGCGCGAAGTAGCCATGCGCCAGGCCTTCGGCGTAGAGATCGGGCGCGCGCTCGTCGTCGTGGTAGTGCGCGGGCGGGCGGTTGGCTGCCAGACGCTGCAAAAACCAGCGCTGGAAACGACGCGTGCGTCCGTTTTGGAACGGCGTGGTGATCAGCCCCAGCCGCACGCCCTCGGCGCGCAATGCGGCGATGAATCCGTCCGGGTCGGGGAAGAGACCGCGGCGCCACTCGAAGGTGTGGTAGCGCTCTTCCCAGTGGTAGTCGAGGATGACGGCGTCGAGCGGCACATCCCGCCGGCGGTGTTCGGCGACCCGCTCAAGGACGACTTCCGGCGACTCCTGCGGATAGCCCGTGACCATCAATCCGAGCGCCCAACGCGGCGGCAGCGGCGGTCGACCCGTCAGGTCGGTGTAGGTGGCGATCAGGTCTTTGAGGCTCGGTCCATATAGAAAGACGTAGTCGGCGTTCGGCCCGCCAAAGGCAGCCGTCAACGTGCCTCGCTCGGGGTCGAGCTCGAACTCGGCCGGATGGCTGTTGAGGAACCAGATGCCGTACCCGCGCGACGAGTAGAAGACCGGGATGGCCGAATACGTCTCGCGGGTTTGCAGCATCGCGATCGCGTCGCGGGTCTTCAGCTTGACCCGACCGCGTTCGCGCCGGAAGGCGTTGAACCACGCACCGAAGCCGTACAGGCCCTCGCCGGGTTGGAGTTCGAGCGACAAGCTCACCGGCTGTTGACCCACCGGGCGTTCGCGGCGGATCTCGGTCGCGCCGATGTCGACGCTGATGCCCCCGCGCGGTTTGACGGCCGACGCCCCAAATCGCGGCGCGGCCGTCTCGTGCCAGGCGAAAGACCCCGTCGCGTGTCGGATCGTGACGCGGCCGTCGACGACTGCCGCCCGCAGCGCGCACGCCTCCGGCGCGACAGCGGGTTGCGGCAGCAATACCTCGGCCAGCCAGGGCCGATCCTGCGGTATCGGCCCGTCGGGCGGTGCATGCGTGATGCGCAAAGCGTTCGGGCCGAGAGGCGTGAAGCGGACGGTTGCGCTCATGCCCGCGATTGTAGCCCAGGGCCATCGCGGTCCCTCGTGGGATAGCGCGACCGTTTTGCATTGCTGCCGGGTTCGCAGTGGCAATATAATCCTCCGAGTCGGCGTGCGTGCGACGGCGCGGCAGTGGCCACCGATGGGCGCGCCTCGCAACACACGATCGACACATTCGCCAGGCGAGACCGCTTGCGCCCATCAAGGGTCGCGGTGGCGCGCCCACACCCCGGGGACTGGACACATGTCGCAACTGAATTGGGCTCTGCTCAGCACCGCCAGGATCAACCGCGCCGTGATCCCGCCGCTCAAGGCGTCGGAGCGCAACGTGTTGTACGGTGTGGCCAGCCGCGACAAAGCCAAGGCTGACGCCTTCGCGGCCGCCAACGACATCCCGCACACCTATGGCAGCTATGAAGAGATGCTGGCGGATCCGAACGTGCACGTCGTCTACGTGCCATTGCCGAACCACCTCCATGCCGAGTGGGCGATCCGCGCGCTGCAGGCCGGCAAGCACGTGTTGTGTGAGAAGCCGCTGGCCATCACCCTTGGCCAGGTTGATGCCATGCTCGCGGCGGCGGCGTCGACCGGCCGCGTGTTGATGGAGGCCTTCATGTACCGGCACCACGCGCAGACGCTCAAGGTCCAGGAGCTCGTCGCAGCCGGCGCGATCGGGGAACTGAGGCTGATCCGCGGCGGTTTTTCGTTCACGCTCACGCGCGACGACGACGTGCGCCTGGTGCGTGAGTACGGCGGCGGCGCGTTGTGGGACGTCGGCTGTTATCCGGTCAGCTATAGCCGCATCCTGGCCGGCGCGCCGGTCGTCGAGGTCTACGGGCAGAAGGTCAGCGGGCGTGGCAGCGTCGACGAGATCTTCACCGGCGAGATGCGTTTCGCCAACGGCGTGCTGGCGCAGTTCGACTGCGGTTTTGCGCTGCCGAATCGCTGGTTTATGGATGTCGTCGGTTCCGAGGGGTCGTTGCACATCCCGGAGCCGTACAAGCCCGGCCTCGACAACCGAGTCTTCGTCAATCGCAATGGCGTTGTGGAGACGCTCGTGGTGCCTGGTGAGGAACTCTACGCCGGCGAGGTCGAGAACATGGCCGATGCGATCCTGAACGGCACACCGACCCGCGTCAGCCTGGCCGATAGCCGCGACAACGTCGCCGCGCTGTTGGGCCTGTACCGATCCGCCGACGTCGGCGCACCCGTGATCCTCTGATCAACCGACGTTGAACCGATAGCCCCGGCCCGGCGCCGTCAGCACGAACTGCGGATGCGCCGGGTCGGGCTCGATCTTCTCGCGCAGTCGGCGAACCAACTGCGCCAGCGCATCGTCGCGCACGCCCTGCGTGAACACCGCATCCTCGGGCCACACGGCGCGGATCAGGTCGTCTTTGCTGCACACGGTCCCCGGGCGCGATCGCAAGTAGCTCAGCAGCTGGCTCTCCTTCGCCGTCAGACGGGTCTCGTCAAAGGCCGTCGGAGTCGACGCGGCATCGGCGCGCTGCGCCACGGGTGGCAACGGCAGCAGTCCGCAGGCGCGCAACTCGTCATCGGTGGGCTGGTCGTCCCAAAACTCGGCGAGCCGCGCGCGAACCGCCGGGTGGCCGGCCAGCGCGATCGGATCCAGCTCGACGCCGTTGGCGTGAGCCTCGCAGGTCGCCCGCAGGAAACTGGGATACCGACCGCTCAGCTGCATCACGCGCGCCACGGTCGCGCCTGGCCATTTCAAGCCCCGGCGCGTGCTGAACGCCCCGATGGTCCAGATCGCGTCGTCCTCGCTGAGCGGCCCAAGCCAGACCGTCGTACCGAAGAAGAGTTCAGCGAGCTCGCTCGCGGCATCGACCGGGCGCCGCAAGCCGATGACATAGCTCAGGCGATACTTGAACGCATCGCGCAGCGCGCGCAGCGGTCCGGCCGTCTGCGCCGCCACCGCCTCGAAACGATCGACCGCCAGCGCCAACCGTGCGTTGGGTGCCGCCAGTCGGTTGGCGATTGACCCGCGCAGGCGTGTCACCGGGGCGCCACCCTCCGGCGCCTCGAGCAGATCGGCCAGCGTCGAAAACAATGCGTCAGCCGACGGTTCGGGCAGGGCGTTGGCATCGATGGCGAGCACGGGAGTTGTGGCCGGCGGATACTGCGCCAGACAGCGCAGGGCGTTGCTCTTGCCGGCGCCGCTCAGCCCGCAGACGGCGGCCGAGTCGCCGGCCTGCAAGGACCGGCGGACGAGATCGAGCTCGCGTTGGCGGTAGGTCGGCGGGTAGCTTGCGGCCACGCCCGCGATTATACTAATCAGTATGTCATTGCGTTGGCCGGTGCTCCTCGCGGGGGTGGCGCTGATCGTGCTCGGCGCGTTGGCCTGGGGCTATGGTTCCCTGACGATGCGCACCCGCACCGAGACCGTGCCCGTGCCGACTGCGTTCTGGTCGGCGTATCCCTGATATGTTTCGCCGTCTTCTGCCGCTGGTGATGCTGGGTCTCCTGAGCGCAGCGCTGCTGTCTGCCTGCGCAGCCGCCGCGACGCGGGTGCCGACACAGGCTGCCGAAGCAACTGGCGCGCCGCAGGCGACGGAAGCGCCCGCTGCCACCGAAGCGCCTGCTCCAACGACGCCGGCTGAAGCGACCGAAGCGCCCGTCGCTGCCGCAACCGGGACGTATGCAACCGCGCCGACGCAAGACGCCGCCAGCGTCACGATCACGGCCTCCGGCGGCGACCTGCCCACGGCTGCACCGACTCAGATCGTCGCGACGCAACCGCCGCCCGGAACCGCCGCCGCACCCACGCTATCGCCCGAGACGGAGCCGCGCGTCGTCGAACTCGAATATCCGGTCAACCTCGGTCTCGCCAGCTCGGGGGCCGTGCGGCTCAGCCTGGTTCCGAAGGACGACGGCTATCAGGTCGTGCAGGAGCAGCCTGACGGAACGGTGATCACGCAGACCGTCACGGTGCCGCAGCCGGCCGGGTACGGCGTCTTCGCCGGCGCGCAATTGCTCGGCGTCAACTTTGACATCGCCCCGGCCGAGGAGCAGTTCCAACGGGTCAACGCCGGCGAGACCCTGACCTGGCGCTGGAGCGTCCGGCCGCAGAGCGCCGGCGACCACACGCTCACCGTCAACCTGCGGCTGCGCCTGATCTCGGCCAACGACACGCGCGAGGGCCAGCTGTTCTCACGCGCGCTCACCGTGCGGGTCTGGCCGCTGCCCGGCCCGGCGTGGTTGTACATGGGCCTCGGCGTCCTCGGCCTGGCGACGGGTGGCGCGCTCTCGCTGAGCGCGCTCCTTTGGCGTGGACGGAAGGCGCCGCAGCGCCAACCCAACACGGCGCTGCAGCTGGATCTCCCCGGCGGGTTGACCGTCGAGCGCGACGACGAGCGGCTGCTCCGCACGCTGTTCGCCGACTATCAGCGTCTGATCGTCGAGCGCGAGTTCCGTTCGGGCTATTCGGGCGCCCGGGCGCTGTTGGCCCTGCCGGTCAAGGCCGACGGGCGCGCGGACGCGCACACGATCGTCAAGATCGGGCCGGCAGCCGACATCGCCCGCGAGCACGCCAACTACGAACGCTTCGTCAAGAACACGCTCCCGCCCATGACGGCGCGGATGCAGGACACGCCGCTGCAGTTCAGCGGCCGCGCCGCGTTGCGCTACACCTTTATCGCCGAGGCCGGTCAACGGCCCGTCAGCCTGCGGCAGACGTTGCGCCAGAGCCCGGACCCGGCCCTGCTGTGGCGGCTGTTCGAGACCTTCGCGCCGAACTGGTGGTCGCAGACGCGGCCGATGACGTTCCGGCTGGCCGCCGAATATGACCGCGTCCTGCCGCCGCACCTCGTGTTACGCCCGACGGGCCGGGCCGATGCGGGCGGCCCTGTGCTCTCCTCCGACACGGATGTGTCGAGCCTGAGCGCCGGTCAGAGTGTCAAGGTCGGTCGCTTCCCGGTGGCGCTGCCGCGCGCCGACGGACGTTCGCTGGCACTGACCGGCGTGCCGACCGCGGGGCGCGCGCCGCTCCGCCTCACCTGGCTGGCGCTACAGCCGCCAAATGGCGCGCCCGTCCCGGCCGAGGTGGTCGCCACGCGCGCCGACTACCTGCGCGAACGCGTGGCCGGCGTCGACCTCGGCGGATTACCGGACCCGATCGCGCGGCTGTCCGAGTTCCTGGAGTCGGCTATCGTCGGCGGCAGCTCGATCATCCATGGCGACCTCAACCTCGAGAACGCACTGGTTGGCCCTGGCGGCCTGGTGTGGTTGATCGACTTCTCGGAGACGCGCGAGGGCCATGTCCTGTACGACTTTGCCCGGCTCGGCGCGGAGGTGATCGCGCATGTGCTCGCGCCGACGGCCGGGGACCCGGCTCGTTTTCTGGTCGAGTGGCAGCGCGACCGACAGGATCCCAAGACCCTGGCCGGCACGCTGTTCGCGCTCCCGCGTCGATTACGTCCCGATGCACAGGCCGAGGCCGAGTTCGCGTTGTGTCTGACCGTCGCCTGCCTTGGCGCGCTCAAGCACGACAACCTCGACGCCCTGGCGCGTGCCTGTCTGTACCTCGGGGCCGCCGACCTGGCCCGCGGATTCTAACAATCGACCTGACAGGTCGATTCGGAATCTTCGGGAATCGCAGCCTCCCCGCGAGCCGTCCCTTTCATATCGGCGTTCATATTCCAAATTTCGGGCGTCAACGCCCTGTCAATCCGACGTCATGCCGGCGCGTTCGCCTTCGCCTAAGGTGTCCGCAGTTCCGCAGTTCGCGGAGCGACAGGGAGGAGACGCCATGAAATCGCCCAAGTTCCTATCAGCCTGTGCCGGCGCGCTGGCGCTGGCGTTGTCCGCGTGCGGCCCGGCCGCAACCCAGCCGCCCCGGGGCGTCGCCGCGGAGGCCACGATGGCCCCGGCCGCGACCGCCGCGCCGGCGATGGAGCCGACCGGCGCGGGCCTGGCCAGCTTTGTTCCGCCGGGCGCCAACCGGATGGTGATCAAGGACGCGACGCTCGCGCTCGAGGTAGCGGCCATGGCCACATCGGTCTCGAATATCACCCAGCTGGCCGCCGACCAGGGCGGGTATGTGCTCGAGACCAGCACCAGCGGCTTTGAAACCGGCCAGACGGCCAACATCCGCTTGGCGGTGCCCGCCGACAAGTTCGAATCGACGCTCGAGCGGCTTCGCCAGATCGCCAGCCGCGTAATCTCCGAGCAGGGCTCCGGTCAGGACGTCAGCGCCGACTACGTCGACCTGAAGACCCGCCTTGACAACCTCGAGGCGACGTCTGCCCGCGTGCGCGACTTCCTCAAAGACACCAAGACCGTCGAAGAGTCGCTCAAGGTCAACGCCGAGCTGTCGCGGCTCGAAGGTGAAATCGCCCAGATCAAGGGCCAGATGCAGTACTTCGAGGGCCGGTCGGCCTTCAGCACGATCACGGTCGCGCTCTCGCTGGCCCCGGTTGCTCCGACCCCGGAGCCGACCGCGGTCTGGGACCCCGGACGTTCGATGGAGAAGGCCACCCAGACTGCCGGCCGCCTGTCCCAGGGCCTGTACGACGTGCTTGTCTTTGCCGTGATCGGGTTTGCGCCGCTCTGGATCCCGGGTCTGATTTTCGTCGCGGTCGTCGTCTGGCTGGGTCGCCGCAACGCTCGCCCGAAGAAGACAGTGGTCGAAACCAAGCCCGCCTGAAGGGAAGGCTGCGGGAGCGGGGGGCGCCAGTGCCCCTCGCTCCCCCGGGAACCCTCCCGCCCGTTATTTCGTCAACGCTCTATCAAAGCCCTGTCAACGCGCCACGCCGGGCGCGACATAGACTGAGCGCAGGATCGAGATACGGTTGAGGAGGACGACATGAAGACCAAAGCGACCTTGATCTTTTGTTTCCTGATCGTAGTGATCGCGCTCGCCGCCGTGTATCAGGGCCAGATCGATCGACTGGGCGCCACGCCCGTGGCGGAGGCGGGCGGCGATCTGCAGAAGCCCTGGTCGTTCCCGACGCCGTCTGCGGGTCGTTCCGCCGAGATCGCGATCGACGTCCCTGATCTGAACGCTTCGGTGGCCGAGGCCCGGAGGATCGCGGCTGCGAGCGGCGGGCAGGTGGCGCAGTCGGATCGCGGCGATGGCGCCGCCCGATTGTTGCTGACCATCCCGGTGTCTCAGTTCGACACGGCCTTTCAACAGCTCCGCAACCTCAACGGCACGGTGACGCACGACGCGCTGGGCACGGCGATGTCGCTTGACAGCCTGGCGACCCTGCAGGCTCAGGCCGACGTCCTCGCCGCGACCGATGGCAAGCTGCGCCAGTTCCTGGCCGAAGCCAAGACTCCCGAGGCCGTGCTCAAGCTCGAATCTCAGCTGCTGGTGGTCCAACAGGAGCTCACCACGGTCCGCACACAGCTGGCCCAGCAGCAGTTGCTCGCCAGCACGGTCACCGTGTCAGTCACGCTTCAGGCCCAGCCCGCGCCGGTGCCCACGAGCCCGACGCGCACCGCCAGCCTCGACCTGCTTCAGGTCGGCACCTTCGTTCTTCTGGTCATCGCCGGCGCGCTCGCGATCGGCGTCGCCGCGATGTTCGGCCGCCTGGCCGCGCTGCGACCGGCCTGAACCCCGTAGCCTCCTCCATCTGAAAAAGCGCGCGATCGGCCCCGCCGGTCGCGCGTTTCGTTGTTGCCGGCCTGTCAACGGTTTGTCAACGCGTCATCAAGGTCGCAACTCTGCCGTGCCGTAGCGTGAAGCCAAAGACGTCACTCAGTGGAGGAGAACAACGCCATGAACACGCGCCCCATGCTTGCGCTGGGTTTGGCTACCAGCCTGATTGCAGCCGCCTGTGCCGCCTCACCGTCCACGCCGCGCCCGATCGGCGGCGCGCCGCGCACCGACTACAACGCCGCGCCGACCGTTGCGGCCGAAGCGACTGCAGCCCCGGCCTTCGAGCAACCGCGACCCTTGCCGACGTCGGCGCCGACGATGGCGATGCAGGGCGCGCCGGCCGCCGATGGCTCGACCGGCGGCTACTGGGCCACGCCGGTCCCGACTCAGCCTGCCGACATGACGTTCCAGAACGCCGGCGTCAACCCGTTTGTCGACACACGCGAGGACCATCTTTCGACGTTCGCCATCGATGTCGACACGGCCTCCTATACGCTCGCGCGCCAGTACGTGCAGGGCGGGCAGCTGCCCCCGCCCGAGGCCGTGCGCGTCGAGGAGTTCGTGAACTACTTCAACCAGGGGTACACCCAGCCCTCCGGCGTGGCCTTCGGCCTGTTCGCCGATGCCGCGCCATCGCCGTACACGTCCGACGGCACGCTGATCGTGCGCTTCGGCGTGCAGGGCTACGCGGTGCCCGGGTATGCCCGCAAGCCCGCCTCGCTCACCTTCGTGGTCGACGTCTCGGGCTCGATGGCCGACGGCGGGCGCATGGAACTGGCCAAGCAATCGTTGCGACTGTTGCTCGATCAGCTGCGCGCCGACGACACGGTCGGGATCGTGGCCTACTCGACCACGGCCTGGGTGGTGCTCGATCCGACGACGGCCGCCAACCGCGGCGTTATCGAATCGGCGATCAACTCGCTCAGCCCGCTGCAGAGCACCAATGTCGCCGACGGGCTGTCGGTCGGTTACCAAACCGCCAATTACACTTTCCGGAGCGATCGGATCAACCGCGTGATCCTGCTCAGCGACGGCGTGGCCAACGTCGGCGCGACCTCGCCCGATGCCATCCTCGCGCAGGTGCGCCAGTATCGCGACCTCGGGATCACGCTGACCACTGTCGGCGTCGGCATGGGCAACTACAACGACGCCCTGCTCGAGCAGCTGGCGAACGACGGCGACGGCAACTACATGTACATCGACGACGAGAACGAGGCCCGCTCGCAGTTCGTGTCCGACGTGACGTCGAATCTACAGATCATCGCGCGCGACGCCAAGATCCAGGTCGACTTCAACACCGACACCGTGCAGGCCTTCCGCCAACTCGGTTATGAGAACCGCGCCGTGGCCGACAGCGACTTCCGCAACGACACGATCGACGCGGGCGAGGTCGGCGCCGGGCACACCGTGACCGCTCTGTACGCGGTGCGGCTGCGCCCCGGAACCCAGGGTCGCATCGCAACGCTGCAGTTGCGCTGGCAGGATCCCGACACCGGGGAGGTGCGCGAGACCAACGGCAACGTCAATACCTTTGACGTGGCTCAGAGCTTTGAGCAGACGTCGCCGCGCTACCAGCTCGCGGTTTCGGTCGCGCAGTACGCCGAACTCCTGCGCCATAGCCCGTACGCAGACCCGTGGACCTGGTCCGAGCTGTCGCGCCGGGTCAGCCAGATCGGCCTATACGACGATCCGGACGTGTACGAATTCGCGCAGTTGGTGCAATCGGCGTTCCGGTTATCGAGCGCCAATCGCTGACGCGCAATGCAAACGGCCCAAGCCGGCGAGACGAGGCGCCGGCTTGGGCCGTTTGCGTGAGGCGCCGACGGTTACAGGTCGAGTTCGAGCGAGTCGATTTCCAGCCATTGCGGCTCGTCGAGGGGCAGCAGGCCAAATCCGAAGCGACCGTCGCGCGAGGCGATCGCGTATTGATTGTCGATCCACAAGACGAACCCGAGTGGTCCGGCCGGCGGCGCCGGCGCGCGCAGACGCTCGACGCCGTCCACCCAGAACGCGGCTTCGTAGCCGGTCCACAGCATCTTGTAGTGATGCCACGCGGTTAACGCCACATCGTCGAGCAAGGCTTCGCGGGCATGCGCGTATTGCCGGGCAAGCCGCATCATCGGTTGGCCGAGCCCTGGGATGCGGGTCAGGCCGATGGCCGCTGCGGCGGCCGGGGCGAGTAGCCAGGCGGGCCAGCGCCCTGCGTTCAGCGTCGCGGCCTTCCAGCCGAAGCCGGGCACGTTCTCGGCCAGCGCCATGTCAGCCGGCGGCGACGCGTAGAAGAACCAGGCGGCGCTGGGCGCGGCCAGGACGCCGCCCGAGAGCGTGAACGGATCGTTCCAGAAGCCGAAACCCAGCGTGCCGCGTGGAGCATCGTGCGAGGCGCGAGCGCGCAACGCAAAGCCGGCCGGCGGACGGCTCGGCAGGCGGGGCCGGGGCGTGCCGCGGTAGTTGTCAAGCTGGGCATCTGAATAGCCCTGGCTCGGCCCGACTTCCAGGGTGGCTCGCGACTGATGAGGCCCGGTCACGACCCGGCCGGCCCCGATCTCCGAGACGTACAACATGGGCGCCCTTTCGCTGCACTGCGCTAGGCCCTGATTATGCCTTGGCTCCGGCGGGCTGACGACCTCGGCTCCATCTCATTCCTTGCCCGACTGCCTGGCCTGGGCTGAGTATTGACAAACCGGTTCACGCTTCGCCCGTCAGCATCAAATGATTGCAACCGGAGGCGCTGATTGCAGGGGCCAGCCGTGTAGTCACTCGCCGGAATTCGTGCGTTTCGTGGCAAAGTCCGACCCTGTTGAGACGAAACGCCACGGCTCTCATGCGGTAGCCCAAATGTTCCAAAGTGTGCTGTGCATGCTATAATCGCGCGTTAGTATGGGGGTCTGGATGCAGGCGCGGTGATCGACGTCACCGAGCCCCATACCCCGAACACCGCATCGAGGAGTCCGCAAAGACACATGGAGATCACGTGGTACGGCCTGTCATGTTTTCGTCTGGTCGAGCGCGGCATGGCGGCCGTCGTTACCGATCCCTATCCGACGGCCTACGGCTATCGACAGCCCGAGCTGACGGCGGACGTGATCACGGTCAGTCATGATGCGCCGGGCCACAGTTGCGTCGAGGCGGTCCGCGACGCGCGCTACACGATCCGCGGGCCGGGCGAATACGAGGTCGGCGGCGTGTTCGTCACCGGGCTGGTCCCCGAAGGCGGGCGCCAGGGCGGTGAGCGCAACACCGTGTACGTGTTCGACTTCGGCGGGCTGACCGTCGCGCATCTCGGTGATCTGGCGCATGTCCCAACCCAAACCCAGATCGAGGCGCTCGGCGTCGTCGACGTTGCGCTCGTGCCCGTCGGCGGCGGCACGGCGCTCAACGCCACGCAGGCTGCCGAGATCGTGTCGTTGATCGAGCCGTCGATCATCGTCCCCATGCATTATCAGACCGAGGCGCTCACGGTGTCGCTCGAGCCGGTCGCGAAATTCCTGAAGCAGATGGGGCTTGTGGCGTCGCAGCCCGAAGCCACGCTCAAGATCACCAAGAGCAGCCTGCCGAGCGAATCCAAGGTCGTCCTCCTCGAACCGCGATTCGCGTTATCATAGGACTCACCATGGTGAAGATCCTGATGACCTGGGACATCAAGCCCGGTCGCGAGCAAGAATACTTCGAGTTTATGGTGCGCGAGTGGGTGCCGGGCATCCAACGCCTCGGCATCGAACCGACCGACGCCTGGTACACGCAGCATGGCAATTCGCCCCAGATCCTTTCGGGCGGCACCGCGCGTGACCTCGGCGCCATGCGCAAGATCCTGTCGACCGACGACTGGCACAGCTTGAAGGAGCAGCTGCTCGGCTTCGTCGACAACTATCAGGAACGTCTGGTGCGGGCGCGCAGCGGCTTCCAGATGTTGTGACCCCGGGCAGGATCGCCCAAGACGAAGAGCGCGGGCCAGGCGATCGCCTGGCCCGCGCTCTTTCGTCTTGTGGAAGTGACGGTGCGATCAGTCGGCGTCGGCAGACGCCGCTGTGGCCTTGGGCTTCTCGACCGGCTTGGCGGCTTCCGTGCTTTCTGTCTTGCTTTCGGTCGCGTCGCTCTTTTTCTTGCTCGCCACCGTACTCGACTTGCCCGACCCCTTGCTATCGGTGATGTACCAGCCCGAGCCCTTGAAGACCACCGAAGAGACCTGGGGCACGCGATTGACCTTGCCCTTGCACTCCGGGCAGCGCGTCAACGGCTTGTCCGTGAACTTCTGAATTCGCTCAAAACTGACGCCGCAGTTGCTGCAGCGATACGTGTACGTCGGCATGTCACTTACTCCTGGCTGCCACTCAAGCACAGAAGTATAACATCTTCGTTAGAGGGGCAACGTGAAGTAGAACGCGCTGCCGCCCTCGGGCCGGTTTTCGACCCAGATCGTGCCTCCGTGGGCCTCGACCGTGAGTTTGCAGAACGACAGGCCCAGACCCGAGCCGGCCCGGCTTCCTTTGCGTCCGGCGACCTGCGTAAAGCGATCGAAGACGCGGCTGCGATACTCGTCCGGGATCCCGGGGCCGGTGTCGAGCACCCCCACGCGCACGGTGTTCGCCTCGGCGTCGCTTGGCTCGGCCGTGATCGTGATCCGTCCGCCGGTCGGCGTGAACTTGAGCGCGTTATCGATCAGGTTGCTGAGCACGCGGGTGAGTTTGTCGACGTCGACCGAGATCAACGGCAGGCTCTCGGGGACCTCGCTGACGATGCTGAGCCCCTGGTCCCGTGCCAGCGGTTCGAGCTCTTCGGCCACGTCCTGGGCGAGGGCCGCCAGTCGAGACGGCTGACGTTGCAATTGCAGCTCGCCGCTCTCCATCTTGGCGATGTCGAGCAGCGCGTTGACCAGCCCGAGCAGGCGATTGCACGCCCGCAGGGCCAGATCGATTGCCTGGAGCGCCAGGGCGGGCATGCGCTCGGCCGGTGTGCGGTCGCGCACGAACATCAGCCCCGTCTGGATCGCTGCCAGGGGTCCACGCAGATCGTGCACGATCATGTGGCTGAGCGAATCGCGAACCTGCTGAAGCTCGCGCTCCTCGGTGATGTCGCGCAGGACGATCACCCAGCCCAGCGCCCGGTCCAGACTGTCGAGCACCGGCGCGCCGGTGCGCTCGAAATGGCGCACACGGGGCAACCGGCTCGTGAACTCGACCTTGGAGAAGTTGAGAGCCAACCCGGCGCGGATCGTGCGCAACAGGTCGTCCAGCTCTTCGCGGGCCAGGCCGAGCCGCTCACCCAGGTGCAGCGTCGGGTCGTCGAGCATCTCGGCCAGCGGCCGATTGTAAAGACGATAGCCACGCACGCCCCACAGTGCTTCCAGCTGGGGGTTGGTCAACAGCACGCGGCCCGACGAGTCGAGCAACAGCACACCGTCGTGGGTGGCGTTGAGCACAGCGGCAAGCCGATCCCGGTCCTCGGCGATGACATGCACGGCGCGGGCATTCTGGATCGCTTGCCCCGCCTGATTGACCAGCGCCTGCGCCGCCGCCAGCGCCTGGGGCGGGAAGTCGCGCACATCGCCATAGAGCAGGCGCGCCACGCCGACGACCTGGTCGCCCACGCGCATCGGCACCGTCAGCAGCGTCACCATGTGATGTTCGGTCAAGAGCACGCGATCGGCCTCGCTCAGTCGCAGGTCATGGACCCGTGCCGCGACGGGGGCGCCGCCGTTGATGACATCGCGCAACACCGGCTGCGCGGCGAAGTCCACGCGCCCGGCTCGCGGTTCGCTCTGGCGCAGGATGTCTTCGACGCGGTCGTAGTCGTACAGCAGGCAGCGATCGGCCCCCGACGATTTGAGCAAGATGCCGGCAGCGGCTCGGTACACCGTGCGAATATCGATCAGGGCGCTGAGCCGACCGGCGGCGTCGACAACGGCGGCGTGGGCGTCGACCGGAATCTGTGTGTTGACGTCGAGGGCTGCCGGGGGGTGCGGCGGCGTCGGATTGAGCGTGAGAGTGGCCAGCAGGGCGGCCAGAAGCACGAGGCCCAGCCCGAGCGCCCAGGGTAGCCAGGGCGTGCCCGCCGTGGCCAGTGCCGCCAGGGCGATCAGACCCAGGCCGGCGCTCAGCACGATGACGCGCGCTAACAGGCTCACCTTCATAGGAGGTCTACGGTGTCGCGGTCGGTTTGGGCGCGGACGGCGTGCGAGTCGGGGACGACGTCGGCCGCGGCGTCGGCGATGTCTTGGGCGTAGCCGTCGTCCGGACCGTCGCGCTGGCCTTCGGCGTCGGCGTGCTCTTGGCGGGCGGCGTGGCCGTGGCCTTGGCCGCTTCGGTCGGCGTGATCAACACGTGGACCTCGGTGAGACGCGCCACGACGGTCGGCTGCTGCAGCGCCGACGCGACCGACTGCGCCGTCTGCAGATCCGCCATCTCTTCCGAATAGCGACGAAGCGCCCGATAGGCCGCGGCCCGCGCGATCAGGGCGTCGGCCTGCTGGCTCGCCGTCTCGGCGACGGATAGCGCGCGCGTCAACGCCAGGACGGCGTCCTGGTTCTGGTCGATCCCCAGGCTGGCGAGACCCAATCCCAGGTTGACGTCGTAGGCTTCGGGCGCGCCACGGGCGGCGGCCTGGAAATTCGAGAGCGCGCCGTTGGGCAACTCCGCCTGAAGCAACGCCTGGCCGTTGCCGACGTAGGCACGGATTAAGAGCGGATCCGACTCGGCCTCGCGATTGAGCATCCCGATCGCGCGGTTGAAGTCCTCGCGCGCCGTATCCAACTCGCCGCCGCTGAGCAGAAGCTCGCCGCGTTCGACGAGGCCTTCTGGGAAGGCGGCGCGCAACTCGAGCGCCTTGTTGACGTACTCGAGCGCGGCGGTGGGGTTGCCGCGACGTCGTTCGACGACGCATTGCGCCAGCAAGGCATCCGCCTGCGGGCGGCTGCGGATGTTCATGGCGTTCGCGGCTGGAAAGAGATCGGCGAATGCAGTGGCGTCGAGGACGTAGGGCACGGCCAGCCGCAGATCTGCCTGCGCGCCGGTGAGGTCGTCGAGCGCGATCCGGGCGCGCCCGCGCCCAAACAGGGCGAGGACCTCGGCCGGGTTGAGCTTGAGCGCGAGATCGGCCGTGTCGAGGGCCTTCTCGTTCTCGCCGGCGCTGGCATAAGCATTGGCCAGTTCGCCGAGCACGCGCGGATCATTGGGCGACAGGCGGCGCGCGTTCTCGAGATCCGCCACGGCGCGGTCGACTTCGCCGTTGATGAGGTAGTAATCGGCGCGAGTCAGGAGCGCGGGCAGGTAGGGCGGGCTGGCGCCGATGGCCTGCTCGAGGTCGTCGAGGGCTTTGCGCGTGTTGCTGCCGGCCATCGTAAAGCGCACCAGCGCGCGCCCCCAATAGGCGGCGGAGAAGCCCGGGCTTTTTTGCAGCGCCGTCGTGTAGTTCTTGTCGGCCAGCGTCAGGCTCTCGGCGTTGCCCGCGGCCCGGTGCGCCTCGGCGATGTAGAAGTAAGGATACGGGCTATCCGGGTAGAGCGTGATCGCCTGCTGGGCGTTCTGCAGGACCTTGTCCCAATTGCGCTCGAGATAGCCAAAGCGGACGTTTTGATACGCTTCTTCGGGCCGCGCTGATTGCTCGGTCGGCACCGGGGATGTGGGCGTCTGGGCCGGAAGACACATGTATTCGGCCAGAGGGCGTGCCGGGTTGATCTCTGTCGGCGGGTCGCAGGCGGCTTTCAATCCGACCGCAGTGCCGGGCGGCGTGGCCGTCGCCGTCGGCGTCAGCGTGACCGTCGCTGTCGGCATCGGCGTGGTGGTGATCGCGGCGGCGCTGCTGCGCGGGAAGATCCCGGGCACGACGTTGACGATCAGCCAGTAGCCCAGCCCGCCCGCCAGCGCGATCGCCAGGGCCACACCGGCCAGCCCCTGGATCCGCCGGCTGGCCCACGCCCGCTGAAGCCGGGTCGCGGCCTGTCGCGCGGGCGCATTGGCGGCCAGTTCATCGATCGTCGGGGCCGGCGGAAGATTCGCCTGGTCGGCCGGCAGCGCGCCCAGCATCACCAGCCCGCGGCGCGCATGGATCGAATTGGGGTCAATCTCCAGCGCCTTCTGCAGGCAATAGACTTGTTCTTTTTCCGTGTCGACGGCCGAACTCAGCCACACCCAATAATCGGCGTTGTTGGAGTCGGTCTTGATCAGACGGGTGAGCAGGTCGCGCGCCCGCCGTCGCTGCCCGGCGCGGACGGCTGCCACCGCCTCGCGGAACATAGAATCTGACATAACCAAGGCACTATAGCACAGGGCATACCAGAGACAATCCGGATTTGGTTATGGCTCGTTGGCGTTTCGACGCGATTTTGAGCGGAATACTCAGGCCAAAACGACGCCGGCCCGCGTCAGCGTCGCGCGCAGATCGTCGCGTTCGGCGGCGGTCAGTGGCAGCAGGGGCGGTCGGGGTGCGCCGCCGACCTTGCCGAGCATCTCCAGCGCGGCCTTGAGCCCGGCCACGCCGTAGCGCGCCGTGACCGCCGTGTTGGCCGGGATCAGCGGCAGCTGCGCCGCGCGAGCGCCCGCGAGATCGCCCGCCCGGAAGCGGTCGAACACGGCCCGCAGGGGCGCGGCCGCGATGTTGGCCAACGCCATGATCCCGCCGACGCCGCCGACGGCCAACGCAGCGAGCAGGAAGCCGCCGGAACCGGCCAGCAGTTGAAACCCGGGCCGACAGTCGAGCGCCATCCGCCCGAACTTGGTGATGTCGCCGCCGCTGTCTTTGAGCCCGAGGATGTTGGCGTGCTCGCTCAGGCGTGCCACGGCATCGATCGGCAGGTCGACACCGGTGTTGGCCGGGACGCTGTACAACAAGACGGGGAGGGGGCTCGCGTCGGCGACCGCTCTGAAGTGGCCGACAAGCGCCTCGCTTGTCATGCGCGCTTTGAAGTAGCCAGGCGTCACCACAAGCGCGGCGTCGGCGCCGGCCGCCGCCATCTCGCGCGTCAACGCGATCGTCGCGGCCGTCGACTCCTGGCCGGCGCCGGCGATCACGAGCCGCCCCGGCCCGACCGCCTCGCGCACCGCCCCGACCACCCGGACGCGCTCGTCGGTGGTCAGAGACGAGAATTCGCCGTTCGACCCGCCGACCACATGGCCGCTGATCGGCTCGCGCGCGAGATCGTCGGCGTTGGCGCGGAGCCCGGCGAAGTCGATGGCGCCATCGGCCGTGAACGGTGTCGGAAGGGGAGGGAAGATCCCGGAGAGGTCCATCCCGGCATCATACCGCAGGCGCTTCATGCCCAGCGCATGAGCGCGGCCCTGTTTGCGAACCACCGTGATCCATCCACCGACCGGGTGGCAAGCACCTCCCGGCGCGTCTTGCGCCATGGCCCCTCGGGGCGACTGGTACACTCGTGCCCGGCGGCCGCCGTGCACCGCGTCCTCATGCCGCGGGCCGCCCACCAGTGCGGTTGTGATGGAAAGGAATGGCGATGAATCGAGATGAAGCCGTGGCGCTGGCCCGGGCTCTGGCCCAACGTGTCGCCGCACGGGCCGTCGAGGCGGATCGAGCCGGGGCGCTGCCCGCGGAAGACGTGCAGGATTTGAAAGCCAGCGGGTATCTGGCGCTGAGCGTGCCGGCCGAATTCGGCGGGTCGGGGCTCGGGCTGGGCGATTGCGTCGCCGCGCAGCTCGAGCTGGCGCGCGGCAGCACCTCGACGGCGCTTGTCGCGGCGATGCAGTTGCATCTCTTTGGGCATGCCGAGGAAACCCGTCCCTGGCCCGACTCGATTCGCGAACGTCTTGGACGACTGGCCGCCGGTGGTGCGTTGCTGAACTCGGTCGCAAGCGAGCCCGAGCTTGGAAGTCCATCGCGCGGTGGTTTGCCGAAGACGGAAGCGCGGCCGATGCCGGATGCCGCCGGCTGGGTCGTCACGGGATTGAAATCCTGGACCACCGGCGGCAGCGCCCTCGAGCATCTGCTGGTGCGGTGCCGCATCGGTGACGAGCCGGCCGTTGTGTGGGTGCCCGCGGCGTCGCCCGGCGTGTCGTGGCGTGAGACCTGGCGCGATGCCCTCAGCCTGCGCGCGAGCGACTCGCATGACCTCGTGCTCGACTCGGTCGTCGTCCCTGCCGACCATGTGATCGCGCGCGGCCAAGCCGGTACCCGCCTGTCCAACGCCTGGTTCACGTTGTTGACGGCGGCCACGTACCTCGGGGCGGCGTTGGCCGCCCATGAGCGTCTGATACGCTACGCTCACGAGCGCGTGCCGACAGCTCTCGGGCGGCCAATCGCCACGCTCGCGACGATCCAGCGGCAAGTTGGCGAGATGTCCGCCGCGCTCGATGCCGCGCAGACTCTGATGGTGTCGGCGGCCGATCAATGGGCGTCGACGCCGCTTGAGACCCGCGAGGCCGTGTACCCCCGCATCGTGGCGGCCAAGGTCGTGGCCGTCGAGGCGGCGTTGCGCGTCACGGAGACGGCGCTTCGCGCCGCGGGCGGCGCCAGCCTATCGCCGACCCTTGAGTTCGAGCGCTACTTTCGGGACGCGCGCGCGGGTCTGATGCACCCACCGACGGGCGATGCAGCCCTCGAGCTGATCGGACGCGCGGCGCTCGCGGTGTGAATCGTCAGGGCACGTGCAGCGCGATCAGATACAGCCGCTGGTTGAGCACGACCACCGTGGGCGTCGCCGTCGCGATGACGGCCGGCGCGTTGACCAGGCCGATATCAATGTTCGAGACGCTGATGACGTTGCTGGCCAGGGTGATGACGTCGGTGAAACCGGCGTTGCCGCCGCTCGGATTGATGTCGCTGTCCTTGAGGTCATCGACGCCCTGATCCTTCGGCGCGATCGTGATACCTGGTGGCAGGACGATGCGGATGCGGTAGTCGCCGGGTGTCGGGACGACCACGGTGTAGATGCCGCTGGCGTTCGTGTAGTCCGAGTCGTACAGCACGGTCTTTGTCGAATTCCAGGCCTGCACCAGGGCGCCTTCGACGCCGCTCTCGCCGACGTCCTGCACACCGTTGGCGTTCGTGTCGCGCCAGACGAAGTTGCCGAGGTTGATCGGCGTCGGCGTGCGCGTCGGTGTCGGAGTCTTGAAAACGATGATCCCGGCGTCGATGCTCGAGATGCTAATTACGTTACTGGCGATCGTGAAGGAGTCGGTGAACCCGGCGTCCAGGCCGCTGGGATTGATGTCGCTGTCGACCGTGTCGTCGCCGCCGGCCAGATCCTTGCCTGTGAAGAAGTCACCCGGGCTGAGCAGAACGCGGATGCGGTAGTCGCCTGGTTGAGGCGCCACCAGGGTGTAATTGCCGGACGCGTTGGTCGTGGTGGCCGCGATCAGCGAGGACTTTGCTCCGTTCCAGAGTTGCACCGACACGCCGGCCAATCCAGGCTCGCCGGCGTCCTGCCGACCGTCGCCATCGAAGTCGTCCCAGACCAGGTTGCCGAGATTGATCGGCGTCGGTGTGCGGGTGGCGGTCGGAAAGATAAGCGTCACGGCAATAAGCGTCAACTTCTGCTCTGGAGCGCCACTGGCTGTCGGCGGTCGCACGACACCGCCGAACAGGGTCAGCGTTATGAAGCAGGCGGCCAGGACAAGCACAGCAACACGCGCTTTGCGTTGTTTGACAGAATGTTTGCCCATCACCGCTCCTGATCAGATAATTGGCCAATTGAATAAACGATAGTAGGGGGATTTTATCGGAATCAAGGGCGGTCTGGCTTTGGGGAATAAGTCACCCGCTGGAGCGGAGGGGCGTCAAAACGGGGAAACAAGAACGGCTTGCCTTTGAGGGCAAGCCGTTCTTCTGCGGACCCGACGGGATTCGAACCCGCGGTCTCGGCCTTGACAGGGCCGCGTGTTTGGCCAGCTACACCACGGGTCCAGGCAACGAGGTCGGACTATACCATACAAGCATCCGACCGTCAAACCGACTCGAAACGGCTGGCGACCGTTGAGTGAGCCATGAGGGACTTGAACCCCCAACCAACTGATTAAGAGTCAGCTGCTCTGCCAATTGAGCTAATGGCCCGGGTTGTGTTTTGGCTCAGGGCTGCTGCTTCGTGGTTGAACGACGCGCGAGGGTTCCGACCGAGCCATCAGCCCCGTTTCCAGGGCAAGCGCCATTATACCGAAGATGCTCACACTGTCAACGTTTCAAGTGTCATTGACTCGTCACCGGCGCCGGCTTCGCCCGTGTCAGAGCGCGCGGCTATCGCATCCCGCATGCGGTTCGTATCTGAACAGCGAGGCCGCCATCGGACGAAGCCAGGGTCGGGCCAAGGAGATCGCCCGATGGCGCGGGCAGCGTCGACTTCCGGTATCATTGCGCCATGCTTTCCGCGAAGAGGATGGGCGATGCCGGGACATATCTTGATCGTTGAGGACCACGTTTTTTTTCGAAACGGGCTGCGCCAGTTTCTGGAAGGTGAAGGGTACCAGGTGACTGAGGCCGGTGATCTCGAGATGGCCGAGGCCCTGGCCGACGCCAACGCCTATGACGGGGCGATCGTCGACATCGTTATCCCCGTGGCGGCGGGTGCACCGCCACGCCACAACGAAGACACCGGGCTCGAGTTCGCCGGTCGGTTGAAGCGAAGCCAACCAGGCGTCGGTGTCCTGATTCTGTCGTCGCACCCCGATCGCGGTCACGTGTTCTTCGATTGGGTCCGCGATGGGCATCGCGGCATCGGGTACGTCCTGAAGGACGGCAACCCGGAAACGTTGATGGCCGCCCTCGAACAGGTCATCGAGGGACGCGTGACGTTCGACCCGCAGGTGAAGAGCGAACGCCTCGTGGCGCAGGAACTGCTCGATCGCCTCGCCCCGGATGAGCGTCATTGGGTCAACCTTGCGATCGCCAGCCTGCCGGCGCTCACCGCGCGCGAATGGGAGATCGTCCATTGGTTGAGCGCTTCATATGACGTGCGCGCCGTGGCCGATCGGCTCGGGCTCCAGCCCAAGACGGTCGAGAACAACATCACGCAGATCTACGGGAAGCTCGGCTTGAACCTGATGGCGCAGCAGGCGCCGCACCTTCGGCCTGGGTATATCCTCACCAAGGCATGTCTGATCTACGAACTGCAACACGGCGCCGCCACCCTCTAAGCCCGCGCCGTGACCCGCTGGTCTGGGTGATGGTCGTCATCGGGCTTGTCGGCCTCGCCGGCCTGTTCAACCTCGCTCGCGACGTCGGTCAGCCTTTCGGCGGCTTCCTGACTGGTCGCAACATCGTCTACCCGCGCTGGTTCGTCGACAACGTGACGCCGCCACACTGGCCGGGGCTGCTTTCGACCGGCTTGGTGCGTCAGAGCGAACTCCTGACGCTCGACGGGCAGCCCTTCTCGTTCGACGAGCGCGCTGTATTCGCGCGGGCTTATGCGCAGGGCCGCAAGCAGATCGTCGTCACGTTTCGCGTCGACGACGACGTGCGCACGGCCCATCTGAACATCAGCCTGTTCAACTGGCAGCAGTACTTCGACACCACGCTGCCCGAGATCATCCTCGCCGCGAGTTTCTGGCTCTTGGCCGTCGCGCTGTACCGATCCCGGCCCGACGACACGGTCAATCGCACCGCCGCGATCTTCTTCGTCACGCTTGGCGCGTACCGCCTCAACGCCTGGCCGGCATTGTTTCGCGACGGCGACTCGACGGCCCGGGTGTTCGATTTCGTGTTCGTCGCCGTGCTGTGGCCGCTGTTCTCGGCGCAGTGGGCGCACTTCGCCCTGCTGTTTCCAAAACCCAGCCGGTTGCTCAACCGCTGGACGCTTGTGCTGGCCTATGCCAACGCGGTCGCCATCAGTGTTTCGTATGGCGTCGTCAGGTACCTGCTGTGGACGAACGGCTGGTCGCCGACGATCGGGCAATGGGATGCGGCCATCTGGCAATGGCTGGTGTACACGTTCCTGGCCGCGGTCGGCTGGCTTGTGTTCCGGCTGGCCGTGATCGCGGCCCACAGACGCACGAACTATCGGACCCGCCGTCAGGCCTTTATCTTCCTGATCGGCATGCTCGTCGCGCTCGTGCCGATCGGCATCTGGTATGGCTCCGCGTTCGGCCCATCGGAGGCCGGCTTCTTTATCGGGCAGTTGGACGTCCGGTATCTGTTCCTTGGCGCGCCCCTGGCCCTGGCCTACGTGATTCTGCGGTACCGCGCGTTCCGGAGCACCCATCCACTGCTCAAGTTCGTGGTCGCGATAGCGAGCAGCGCGCTCCTCGCGAGCATCGGCGGTTGGACCTGGTGGGCCTCCCAACCTCCCACGGTTCAGGCTCTGGTCGCGCCGCCGTTTCAAGCCTTCCTGCTCATCCTGTTGGTCGTCATCGGTCTGTGGGGCCTGCAGTCGTTTCTGGGCGATGTCTGGACTCGAGCCTTCAACCGCGACGCCGTCCGAATCGAGCAAAGCCAGGTCTTTGGCAAGGCGCTGGCTGAGCTGCCGCCGTCGCTCGATGCGCCGGCGCGCCTGGCTGAGACGCTCACCCGGGTGCTGCGGGTCGAGCGGGCTGCTCTGTGGCGGGTGGCTCCGAACAAAACGTTGAGCTTGATCAGCCTGGGCGGCGAATGGCCCCAACAACCAGGCCCTGTCCTGCCAGGCGCCCTGGCTGCGACGGTTGGGCCGATCCATCTGCAGAAGCCCGACCTCGAGTTGAGCGCCGAATGCCGGGAACTGGCCGCGGTTGGATTGGAAGTGCTTCTGCCGCTCAAAGGATCCGTCAGCCCGCTTGGCTTGCTCGCGCTTGGTCCGCGACCTGACGAGGAGATCTTCGACGATCGCGACATCGATGCCCTGCAGTTGATCGCGCAGCAGATCGCTTTGTTTCTGCTCTCGGCCGAGCAGATCGAGGAGATCCAGCGCATGTCGCAGGCGCTGGATCAGGCGCAGGAGGTCGAACGGCTGCGCATCGCGCACGAACTGCATGACACGACGCAGCAATCGCTGAACGGCCTGGCGTTCTCACTGACGCTGATCCGTCGCCGCCTGCGCCAGGACCCTGAGCAACTCGAGAGCTTGATCGGCGAAAGCATCACCGAGGCGCAGCGGGCCATCCAAACCCTGTACCAGATCCGCTACAACCTCGACATGAGCGAGCTCGACCGCGGGCTGGCCGAGCCGGTGCGCAACATGCTGGATCGATTCGGCGCCCGCTGGGGCTGGCAGGTGGTGCTGGAGGTCGGCGACCGGGTCGATCGTGTCTTGGCCGGGCCGGGTCGCGCCGCGTTGTTTCGCCTCATCCACCAATCGCTCGAGAACATCGCCGCCCATGCGCGCGCCTCCGAGGTGCGCGTCTCACTCACGACGCAGGCCGACCGCGTAAGGTTTGAAGTGAGGGACGATGGGGTCGGATCGACGCTCGAGGAGCGCGTCCGTGCGGCGGCGCATGGACACCTGGGCCTGCGCACGATGCGAACGCGTGTGGAGAGCCTGGGTGGGCAGTTCGAGTTCGCTTCGGCGCCCGGTCAGGGCACGCGCGTCAGCGGGTGGGTGCCGGCGTCGGTCGGCTGACCGGCCCGACGCTCGACCCGATCGAACACCTCGGCCAGGAACGCCGCCGTCGGACGGGCGCCCTGCGCGACCACCAGGGCCGTCTTGGGGCCGACACCGCCGGTCGTCCGCGCCAGCCATTCCAGGTTCCCTGGAAAGACCCCCACGATGACGCCACAGTCAAGCGCTCGCGCCAGCAGTATTGAGAGCCGCGGGTCGGCCACGAACGATGCCGTGCCTGGCGTGCTCAACAGGAGGATCGCGCGCGGCAACGGCAGGTCGCGAACGCGCTCAATGGTCAGACCCGTCGGCGTGGGCGTTCCCGCGCTCCCGATCACCGGTCGAACCGTTTGCGCGACGAAGATGGGTTTTAAGCCGGCCCGGGTGGCGGCGGTTTGGCAGGCGCGGGCCGCCGGCTCCTCGAATCCGTCCGCGATGAGCAGATACACGACCCGGTCCGGGTCGTGCATCACCGTCGACGGAGCGTACGACTCGCGACCCGACCGATGCGGACGATTCGGCATGCCGCACTCCTGGCCTGGCCAGCCGACGCCGGGTGATGGCGACCGGACGCGGGCTGAGGCAGGGTCATCGTGTCGCCCAGTGGCGTGCGCAAGGCGCGCGTAACCGTGCGACTGTGTGCGTTTGGAGTGTCGTGGATCTACGCCGGGCGATCCGCCCAGCCGGTGAGGTCGGTCTGCACGAACGTTTCCGTGAGCCGATGGATGCCGTAACGTTTTTCGTGCGCGGTCCCACGGACTTCGAGCAGGGCGCGGCTCCACAGCTCGTGGATGGCCGTCCACAGCTCGGCCTCGGTGAGCCCGCTGATGGCCTGCAACTGCTCGGGCGCGGCGCCGGCTTCAGCGACTAGCGGCATCGCCAACAACAGCGCTTGCGCGTTCGCGCCGAGCGTGTTCCAGATCTGCCAGTAGATGTGCCGATAGAGCCCGTCGATCGTGGGGGTCTGTCGACCGCGCAGATCGCGCAGCAACACGTCCAGCGGTTGCACCGCGCTCAGACCGACCGCCAGCTTCAAGGCAAGCGGGTTTCCGCCGACGACGGCGTAGATCGCCGCCGCATCGTCGGCCGACAGCGAATGGCCGGCCGTCGGGCCGAAATCGCCCGTGTTGGCCTGCTCCAGCGCCAGGGCGACGCCGTCGGCTTCGGTCAGTTCGCCAAGCGCCACCACCTGCACCTGCGCTCCCGGCGCCGGCCGCGACCGAGTGGTCAGCAGAACGCGGCTGGGGCTGGAGAGTGACCTCAGAGGGTCGAGCAGGTCGTTGAGCTGATCCGGCGTCTCGAGGTTGTCGACGACCACGAGCTGCGGCGTCCGCCGCAACGCGTCGCGCAGCCTGGCCAGGGTCGCGTCGCTGTTGGCAGGCGGTGGTTCGCCGGGAAAGAGCGCGGCCAGCAGCGCTTGAAGCACAAGCGGAAGTCCAAACGCCTCGGAGGAGGCTTGATCGACACCCGGCGCGCGGAGCCAGACGATGCCTTCGAATGCCGCGGCGCGCGCCACCTGACGGGCCACGGCGTCGGCCAGCGCCGTTTTGCCGAGGCCTCCCATGCCGGCGATGGCGATGGGGATCGCCGAACTCGGGTCGCACAGGAGCGCCGTGATCTGATCGCGGAGTGCGTCGATGCCGAAGAGGCCCGCATACGGGGCGGGCGGCAGCGCCGCTTCGAGTCGGCGGGTATGTGCCGCCGCCAACGCGGCTTCGCGGGCGATGAGGATCTCGGTCAGACGGCGACCTGCGCCTGCCTGCTGGCGATTGACCTGGTCCAGGCTGAGCTTGAGGTCCTTCGCCACTTCTTTGCCAAGTCGTAGATCGAGGAAGCGCTCGCGCAAGATGCGCGAGCCCTGCGCGTCGATCTCGCCCAGCTCGTCGAGACCGGCCATAAGGACGTCGTTCGTCGCGCGCCGATAGAGCGCGGGAGAAAGGGGCTGTTCAAGACCGCGGAGTCGATCGCGCGTCAGGAGCCAGTCGTCGAGGCGCGTGCCGGGTTCGTCGGCGACGACATACCAGGCGCGCAAGGCGGCTTGGATCTGCTGGTGCTGCGTTTCGAAACGCTCGGTCACGGCGAACTCTCCAGCGCCCGATACGAACCTGCGCCCCGTTAGAGGGGCCCAACCCCCAACGAATATAGCATGACCTCGCGTCTCGGCCGCAAGGACGGAAGTCACGGAATGCCGATGCACCGGTCCGTGGGCCGCACAGGGCCGCGGAAACCCACCGGATCGGCGCATGCGGTGTCGGCGTAGGCTGAGGGTGGATCCCCCCAAGGCGTTGGCCGCTGGACGGGCGAGGGATTCCACCGCACGAGCCGCCAAGGCTCCCGATAGGACAAGAACCGCATGCGACTGCTGATCGTCGACCCCGATGCCTATGCGCGTCTTGGCTTGCGTACCGCCTGCACGGCGCGCGGTCATACCGTGATCGAGTGCGCAAACCTCGACGCGGCCCTGGCCAGCATCGAGGCCGACGTCTTTGATGCCATGATCACGGACATCTCGATCCCGCCGGACTCGAACGGGGCCGGCTGGGTACATACGACCCTGGGCATCGACCTGATTCGTCAAGTCAAGCAGGCACGACCGCAGACCGGCGTCGTGTTGTTCACGGCGTACGAGCATTATCTCGACGAGTTTCTGGGGCTGCTGGCGAGCGGCCTGCGCGGAGTGGCGTACTGCCTCAAGGGCCGGCGCAACGATCTGTTGTTCACGACGCTCGACCAGGTCGTCGTGGGGCGGGTGGAGATCGACTCGGAGGTTCACACCCGCGCGCAGACCGTGGCCAACGAGCTTCGCCAGCGACTGACGACGGCGGAGCGGCCCTGGGTCGAACGCGCCGTGACGGTTATCCCGCAGCTCACATCCCAGGAGGCGCGCGCCGCCATGCTTTTGGCCGCGTCGTGTTCGCCCGAGGGCGTGGCGCGGCGGCTCTCCATCCAGCGCGCGGACAACCTGATCTGTCGCCTCTATGCCAAGCTCGGTCTCGACGCCGTGCCGCAGCTCAGCCCTGACCTGCGTCAGGTGTCGCTTGTGATCAAGGCCTTCCACATCCACGCGCTCGAGGACCGCGTCCTGTAGCTTCGGCTACACTAGTGGGCATGCATATCCCCACCTGGCGTGTCGTTGCCGGCCCGGTCGCCCTGGCCGCGCTGTTGGCGGCCTGTGCCGCCCAAACCGACGTCTCATCCGATCCGACGCTCGTCCCCACGCTGTCCCAACCGACCGCAGCCGTCGTCTCGCCGACGATCACCGTCGGGCCGCCGCCGACAGATACTCTGGCGCCCGAGGCCGAAGCCACGGCGTTCGCACAGGCTGTGCTCGGCGGAACGCCCGAACGCGTCGAGACCTCGATCGCCCCGGACGGGGTCGCAATGGCCGAGCTCTGGACGGCGCCGTGCACGACGGTGCCCGGTTTCGAGCACTACGGCCCGGTCGGCTATAGCGAGATCCGGTGGCTCGCGTCAACGGGCACCGCGCCCGTGGTCGTCGTCCGTCAGATCCTGGTGTGCCAGGGGCTCGGGGCCGCCGGACTGCGCGTCTTGCAGTGGAGCCCAGATAGCCGCTACGTGTTCTATACGGATGCGGCGCAGGGCAGCCCGGACGGCGGTGGTTGCCCGTGGTTTGGGCGCGTGTTGCGCTGGTCGACGGCCGACGGTACGACGACGTCGCTTGGCAACGGCGCGACCTCGCCCGATGGCCAACGGGTGGTCGGTGTGGACGGCGCCGACGTCACGATCTGGAGCTGGGGCAACACGGAGGTGGTCCGGGTCGCCACGCTCGAGCCAGCCTGGTCGGTGAGCGCCATCGGATGGGCCCCGGACGGCGAGCGCGTGCTTTTCGTGCAATCCGACAACGCCTGCGCAATCGGCGGGTCGAGCGTCATCGGGATGGTTGACCTCGCGGCCGGCACGGCGCGCGAGTTGCTGCGCACGCGGGATCCGGCGCTGCTGACGTTTCGGTTCGAGAGCATCGACGAGATGACGTTCTACGGCACAAGCCCTGATGCGCACCGATTCCGCTTGACGGCGGACGCCCTCGTGCCGTTGCCGTGACGGCGCGGGCCGGTCGCGGCAGCGACCGGCCGGGTGAGCGGGTGCCGTGATTCGTGGGATTGGTCGCGTGCCTCGTTGGTTTACAATGGGCGCCAGCATCGGCTCGCGTTGCGACGACAGCGTTTGAAACCACAGGCGCACATCCCATGAAACGCGTCACATCACCCCGGCCGGCGCGCAGCGCGCCCAAATCGCCACGCCTCAAACTGGTTCTGGTAGGCGCGGGCGGCATGATGCGGAGTCACATCCGCAATCTGGTTCGTCTCTCGGATCGGGTCGACGTGGTCGGCGTGGTCGAGCCCGACGACCTGCAGGCACGGCTCTCACGGAAGGTGTTCGTCGAAGCCAATGCGAAGCCGCCGTTGCGCAAAGCCACGCTGGATGACCTTCTCAAGAAGGTCAAGGCCGACGCCGCCTTCATCGCCTCGCCGCATGTCTTTCATTTCGCGCAGACCGTGGCCTGCATGGAGGCCGGTCTCGACGTGTTGCTCGAGAAGCCGATGGTGATGAACGCCGTCGAGGCGCGTGATTTGATCGCGGCGCGGGACCGCACCGGCCGATTGCTTGTGGTAGCGTTCCCGGGCAGCCTGGCGCCGTCGATCCGAAAGGCCGCCGGCTGGCTCCGGTCGGGCGAGCTCGGCCCGATCCGCTCGATCCACGGCGTGGCTTACCAGGCGTGGGCGGTGGGCACGGTCGGCACCTGGCGGCAAAGGCCCGAGATCTCGGGCGGCGGCTTTCTGTTCGATACCGGCGCGCATCTACTCAACACCGTTTGCGACCTGGCCGGCGAGGATTTCGTGGAGGTCTCGGCCACGTTGCGCGATGACGGCTATCCGGTGGAAGTGCGCGGGGCGGTGCGCGGACGACTGCGATCTGGCGCGCTTGTGACATTGCATGCCGACGGCACCTGCCCGCCCGGGATCATCGCCTCGCAGATCGACGTGTTCGCCGAGCAGGCCGTGATTCGAACCGGCATCTGGGGCGAGCGGCTCGACGTGTGGCGCGGCCACGCGCCCGGTTTTCGCGCCGTGCGGGTCGCGCCGTCGCTGGGCGTGGTCGACACGTTCCTGGCGGTGCGCGCCGGTCGGCTCCCCAACCCCTGTCCGCCCGAGGTCGGGTTGCGGATGGCCAGGCTGTACGATGCCATTGTCGCCTCGTCAAACCAAGACGGCGCGCCGGTGATCATGGATTGAGCGGGGCAGGCTGCGCCCCGAATACGAAACGAGGAGATCCAACATGAGTAACGAGTTGCGTGTCACGGTTTGGAACGAAGGACGCCACGAGAAGAGCCACGCCGAAGTGGCGCGCGTCTACCCCGAAGGCCTCCACAGCGCGATCGCTGCCGGTCTGCGCGAGCATGGGATCGCCCAGGTGCGCACGGCCACGCTCGATGACCCCGAGCACGGTCTGACCGACGCGGTGTTGGCCGAGACCGACGTGTTGACCTGGTGGGGCCACATGGCGCACGGCGAGGTGAAGGATACGATCGTCGAAAAAGTCTATCGACGCGTGCTCGACGGCATGGGCCTCGTCGTGCTGCACTCCGGCCACTTTTCGAAGATCTTTCAGCGTTTGATGGGCACGGTCTGTGACCTAAAGTGGCGCGAACACGAGCACGAGAACGAGCGCCTATGGGTCGTCGCGCCCGGGCATCAGATCGCGGCGGGGCTGCCCGAATACATCGACCTCGAGCACGAAGAGATGTACGGCGAGCACTTCGACATCCCCGCGCCCGACGAACTTGTGCTGGTCAGCTGGTTCAAGGGCGGCGAGGTATTCCGCAGCGGTTGCTGCTGGCAGCGTGGCCGTGGCCGGATCTTCTACTTCCGCCCGGGGCACGAGACCTTCCCGACCTACTTCAACCCGCTGGTGCGCAAGGTTATCGCCAACGGCGTGCGCTGGGCCGCGCCCGTCAACGCCACCCGTCCGTTCTACGGCAACCACAAGCCGCTCGAAAAGCTCGACTAAAGCGCCGTCAATCCGGCCGCACCTAAATCGTACGCCGGGCCATGCGTCGGTCTCGTCCGACACATGGCCCGGCATTTTCGGTCATGGGCGGTCGTCGGCGCCGACTGACAGCGAACCGGATGCGGGATAGACTTCAAGTATGCTTTTCGTCCCAACTCAACCCCAGAGCCGTTCATGACCCCGACCGTTTCGAATGACCCGACACCGGCAGCCGGGGCCACGGTGAGCCCTGATCTGGGCGCCACGCCGCATGCCCAGGGCGTGACGTTTCGCGTCTGGGCTCCGCACGCCGACTCGGTCAGCGTCAAAGGCACCTTCAACGACTGGTCCGACACGGCCGACGTGCTGGCCGCTGAGCCCGATGGCGTCTGGGCCGCGGACGTCGCGGCGGCCAAACCGGGCGACGAGTACCGGTTCGTGATTCGAACGGGCGATCGCGTCCTGGAGCGCATCGATCCGCGAGCCCGACAGGTGACGAACTCGACGGGAAATGCCGTCGTGTACGACCCGGCCGGCTTCGAGTGGGGCGACGACGAGTTCGTCATGCCGCCGCACAACCAGCTCGTGATCTACGAGATGCACATCGGCTCGTTCTTCGTCGAAAAGGCCGGACAGCCGGGCACGTTCGATCTCGCCGAAGACAAGCTCGCGCACATCGCCCGCCTCGGCGCCAACGCGGTGCAGATCATGCCGGTCGCCGAGTTCGCCGGCGACTATTCGTGGGGGTACAACCCGGCCCATATCTTCGCCGTCGAAAGCGCTTACGGCGGCCCCGACGCGCTCAAGGCGTTTGTGAGCGCGGCGCATCGGTTGGGCATCGCGGTCATCCTCGACGTGGTCTACAACCACTTCGGCCCGAGCGACCTGCACCTGTGGCAGTTCGACGGCTGGAGCGAGCACGCGAAGGGCGGCATCTACTTCTACAACGACGATCGCTCGGACACTCCCTGGGGCGCCACCCGCCCGGATTACGGGCGCGGCGAGGTGCGCACGTTCATCCACGACAACGCGCTGATGTGGCTGACCGAGTTTCGCATCGACGGTTTGCGCTTCGATAGCACGCTCTTCATGCGCTCGATCCACGGCGGCGGTGGCGACGACATCGCCGACGGTTGGAGCCTGCTGCAATGGATCACCGATTCGGTGAGGGCGCGGTTCCCGGAAAAGATCACCATCGCTGAAGATCTGCGCAACAATGTCTGGCTGACGAAGTCGACGGGCGAGGGTGGGGCGGGCTTTCACACGCAGTGGGACGCCAACTTCGTGCACCCGGTACGCGCCACGATGATCACGCCCGACGATCAGGCGCGGTCGATGGACGCCATCCGCGACGCGATCCTGGCGATCCCCGACGGCGACGCCTTCCGGCGCGTCGTGTACAGCGAGTCGCACGACGAGGTGGCGAACGGAAAGGCGCGCGTGCCGCAGGAGGTCGATCCGCAGGATGCGACGGGCTGGTTCGCGCGCAAGCGCTCGACCCTGGCCGCGGCGCTGGTCTTCACCGCCCCCGGCATCCCGATGCTGTTCCAGGGCCAGGAATTCCTCGAGGGCGAGTGGTTCCGCGACGACGTCCCGCTTGATTGGGATCGCAACGACGCCTTCCGTGGCATCGTGCGGCTGTACCGCGACCTCATTCGGCTGCGCGCCAACGCCGACGGGGACACGCGCGGCCTGACGGGCCAGGGCGTCACCATCCTACACGTCAATGACGCCGAGAACATGCTGGCGTTCTGTCGCTGGGCGGAAGCTGGCTCGGGTGACGACGTCGTGGTGGTGATTAATTGTTCGAACCGCGCCTGGGAATCCTATGACATCGGCGTGCCCGCGGCCGGGCCGTGGCGTCTGCGTCTCAACAGCGACGCCGGCGTGTATAGCCGTGACTTCCGGGGTGGGCTCGGCTCCGACGTGGTGGCCGTGTCCGAAGCCCGCGACGGCCAGCCGGCCAGGATCACGTTTGCCATCGCGCCGTACAGCGTCTTGATTTTCACGCGCGGGGCCTGACGGGGTGACACAAAGGGCGGGCCGCAGACCCTGCTGATGAGGATCTGCGGCCCGCCCTTTGCCGTCGATCGGCCAGGCGCGCCCGGCGGGACTTGAACCCACAACCAACAGCTTAGAAGGCTGCTGCTCTATCCGATTGAGCTACGGGCGCCGATTCCGCAGAGATTATACGCGAACGACGGGCCAAGCATCCCACACGAGCCCCAACGATCCCGACTGCCCGGGTTCGTCATAATCATCGGACCGCGGTCGAACGCGTCGGCGCGGTGGGTGCAAGGCATGCCGTTTTCTTCTCAACCAACCGGGCGCGTCATCGCGCGCGTCCTGCTCGCCGTTGCCGCAGTCGCCCTCGCCGGCTGCGCCAATCTCAACCAGGCGTTGTCGCAATTGCGCGGGCTGGCGGCCCAGCCGCCGACTGCCACAGCGCCGGCTGCGACCCAGGCGCCCAGCGATCCGCCAACGCCGACGCCCGTTCCCGCGACGCTGACCCCGGTGCCCAACGTGCGGGTGTCGTTCGCGCTGGTGCGTGACGCCGCCGGGGCGCTGACCTGGGCGGAATTGCCCGTTAAGCCGCCGCGTGTTCCGGGTGTCGGCCTGCGCCCGGCCGGCGGCACCTTCATGGACATCGCCTTCGCGGTGCCGGGTACGCCGGCCAACACACTCATGCGCTACGATACCGCCGGTCTGCAACCGCTCTCCGGTTTCGTGCCCAACCACACGCTGGCCATCGAGCCCGTGCCCGTTGACGGGGTCGGGCGCCTGGCCTGGACCGGCCCGACGGCCGATGGGTCTGGGCAGGCGATCTACATGGGCAACGTGGACGGCACCGGCATCACGCAACTGGTCGGCCCGGTCGGGCCGGTCGAAGTCGCCGGGTGGTCCGCCGACGGCGCCGCGATCTATTACGCGGAGGAGCCGACAGCCGCCCCGGGGGATCTGGTGTACCCGGGCGTGTCCAGCCTGTTCCGCTTCGACCTCGCCACGAGCCGGATCGATGCGCTCGTTCCGGTCGACGCGGGTCGCGTGGCCTGTATCGACGATCTTGCGCCGGACGCGGCCAGCGTGGTTGAACGTTGCGGCACGGATAAGGAGCTTGTGATTCGTTATCTGGGCGGACCGACCACCACGGTCCAGGCGCCGCCGACGATCCCGGGAAAGGCCGCGATCGGCAGCGCCCGGTTCAGCCTGGACGGCCGCCGCATCGCGTTCGCGCTGGCGAGCACGGACCTGGCCCAGGTCATCAGCTGGGTGGCGGTGTCGGATGGCCTCGGCGGCGGCGCCACCCAGGTGCTACAGAGCCAACCCAACGAGCAATACAGCGTCGTCGCCTGGCTGAGCCCGACGGACGTCCTGCTCCAGTCCCACCTGGTCGACTGCACCGATCTGTGCGACGCCCTGTACGTGGTCAATCTCGAGAGCGGCGACCGGGTGAAGATCGCCGACGGGGTCTTCGTCGCCTTCTCCGCCGCGCGCCCAGATTGATCGGGCAGGCGGTCGTTAACGCGAAGGGCGCGCCAGGAAGTCACTCCGGCACGCCCTTCGCGTTTGTGCGGTTCGACGCGGGTCAATCGTAGATCGGGCGCAGGCCCTTGTACACGACTTTGCCGGCGAGCGTCCGCAGGATGGTCTGAGCCGGCCGATTGAGCACCACCGAGAGCTCGTTGGGCGTCATCGGTCGATTGCCGTTCGCCAACAGGATGTGAAATACTGCGTCGACCATCGACGTATGCTCGGTGACGAACTCGGTCGTCGGGCGCACCTGCTCGCGGAGCAGATACTGCGCCTTGTCGACCAGGGTCACTTCGGCCGTGTCGGCGTCGATCAGGTCGATGGTCTCGTGAGATTGGGCCGAGGCGAAGGCGTGCGCGGCCTCGGGCCGGAGATGGCGCGCCACGTCGACGCGAAAATCACGGCCTTCGCGATCCCACCATTCGAAGTCGATGTGAAACCGGCTTTCGACGCCGGGCTTTGAGATGAGGCGGTTGAGTGTCATCAAGGCACCGTCAATTGCTGTACTGGCTAGGGTCGAAACGCCAGTAGGCGTCGCCGACGTGGGTGTAGAACGGGCGCTGCACCAGTTCGGCGAAGATCGCCGCGGGCGGACAGCGGCGCGCCACGTTGACCGCCGCGTACAGCGAACGGGCGTGCACGGCGCTTTGCGGGTTCAGCTTGGCCAGTTCCCTGAAGACGTCGGCTACGAGCCGATCGAATGCCACGCCGGCCAGTTTGCGCCAGAGGTCGTCGACCACGGCCGGTTGATCGACGGCGACCACCATCAACTCATCGAAGTTGACGCTCAGCTGCTTCTTCTGCATGCTGAACGCCAGACGCCCGTCGGTGGCCGGCGCGGCCGTGCGCACCCACTCGCGCGTCGGGCGGCGACGGCTGGCCGTGATGATGATCTCGTCGTCGCGGTCGCCGCGGCGCACGTTGAGCAGACCGCCGACCGGCATATCGATCCGGTCGTACCATTCCGCGAGGCCAACCACGTAGCGGCCTGGGCGCGCGACCCAGCCGGCAAAGCGGTCGCCGGTGAGACCGTCGACAAGGTTGAAGCGGACACGCTCGGTGACCTGCGCCGTCGGGAACAACGCGGCGAGGCGCGGGGTCAAGGGCAGGGTGCCGGACCGGCGATGCGGGAAGGTCAGCGTGACCTGCACGTCGTCGGCCGGCGGAAGCGCCGTGTCGTCGGTGCTCCACTCGTCTTCGATCTCACGCGCCAGCGCCGCGAGCTCGGGCGTGAGTTGCAGATCCGTGTCCGCGACGGCGGGCGAAAGCCGCTGCGGCGTCACCTGCACGGCTTCGGGCTCGAGCCGCTTCAAATACCACAGCACCTGACCGGCCGGGCCGACTTCATCGAAGCGATCGTCCTTGCGGAGCGCATAGTTCATCGAGAAGATCTGCAGCTGCGGGTTCACCTCAGCCGGCATGCCGACTTCCTTCAACAACGCCTCGGTCGGCAGCGGCCCGCCGCCGGCCATGTCGAGCACAGCCTCGGCGAGGTTGAGATGCCCTTCGTTGACGTTGGCCATCAACGGTTTGGGGAACCAGCGACCCGCCAGCCGGACGATGTCGGGGCTCGCCTGGAGCCGTTCGTCGAGCTTCGCGGTGACGCTCGCACCGTAGCGATCGAAGAGCTCTTCCGGCGGCGCGATCTCGGCGTCGCCGGCCTGAACCGACCGATGGTTGAGCGGGTGCTCCGCCAGACGCGCGGCGAAGAGCTTGTTCGGCCGGCCGTCGTCGAACGACACGGTCAGCACGTCGAAGTCGCCGATGTCGGGGTTGACGCCCGCTCGGACTTCCATCACGGTACCGATGGTGTTGGCGGGCAATGAGAAAGCCAGCCGCTGGCCGAGGGCATACGTCTCCTTCGGCATGTACGGCACAGCGCCCGCCTCGCGACGCTTGAGAGCTTCCGTCTCGCGCACCACGCGCTGGGCGATCACGGCCTGCGCCAGCTCGGCCGTGCTCATCGGAGTCTCGGTCTCAAGCAGGAGGTTGTAGAGGTGTTCGAGGTCGGCATCGTCGATGACGAAGCCCGAGTCCCAGTAATCTGCCTTTGGGGCAACAACGTCAGTCAATGTTCCAGTCCAATCCCGAGAGAGATTTGTTGCGCACTCGTGGTCGGCCAGCTGCGTTCGGTCCGTGCAGAGGGCTGAACGGAATCGAAAGTGCCGAAAGCCGCATCTGCCGCAAACAGCCCTTCAATTATACTCGGAGCGGCGTGCAATTCAACACGTCGAAGAGAGCGTTATGACACAGGAAATCAGCTGGGTCTCGTTGACCTCAGCGCCCAATCGCTTGATGGCCGAGATCACGCGCGGACTGCTCGAGGCGGCCGGGATGCCCGTCATGCTTGCCGGCGAGTCGTATGCGACGACGTACGGGCTGCCGGAAACGGTCGAGATCCTCGTGCCCTCGGATCGGTTGGCCGAGGCGCAGGCGTTGCTCGAGACCGACACCGGCGAGGCTTCGGACGTCGACGACGCGCAGGAATGACCTTCGAAGCCGCGTCCCAACGCTCGTGCCGGACATCGAACGTCGGCGCGCGCCGGCCAACTCGGAGAAACGGCCATCGGCGTCGTCAGGCGGCGCGGGGCGAGCCGTTGACGGCGGTCACGGAAAGGCCCGCTCGGTCCATTCGAGCGGATCGACCTGTACCCCGCTGACGAAAATCTCCCAATGCAGATGGGGCCCCGTCACGCGGCCCGTGGCCCCCTGGTAACCGATGATCTCGCCCGTGGCGACGCGCTGCCCGACCTGAACTTGGAAGCTGGATTGGTGCCAGTAGCCGGTGAACACGCCCCAACCGTGATCGATGATCGTGGCGTTGCCGCGCACGGTCATCGGTTCGGTCATGACCACGATGCCGGGCGCGGGGGCCGTGATCTCGCGGTCCTCGCCGCCGCTGAAGTCGACGCCGCCGTGGAACGCGTCGTACGGGCCGCCGTTATATGATCGCAACGCGCCGAAGACCGACCGGATCACGCCGACGGAGGGCAGGGCGAAGGGCGCGTTCCACAGCCGCTCCGAAGACGTGGGTCCGTTGACGATCGACATCACGCGCTGATACTCCGGTTGGACGATCGCGGGATCGACGGTCGCCGGATCCACGGTCAGCGGCGGGTCGACGACGTAGCGACCGGCGCGGATCGGCAGGGATTGGGTCAGCGTCGTGCCCGCGCCGGTCGAGTCGGTGATCACCAGCGTGAACGGATACAGGTTGGGCTCCGTCAGGCGGTACACGCCGGCCAGCCCGTAGGTCACCAGATCCGCTCCTGGATCGCGGCCGATTGAAAACGGCGTTTGGCTCAGACTCGCCGAGATCGAGATCGGCTCGGTGCTGACGATCTTGAACGAGATTGTCTGGCCCTGGGCGGCCGGCACCGGCGACATCTCGAAGCTGCGGATCACGGCCGGCAGGCCCTTGACCGGCGCGTCGCCACCCGGGACGATCAGACGCTGGCCCGGGGTCGCGACCCACGGGTGCTCGATCCCGTTGTCGGCGGCCACCGCCCAAGGGCTGAGGCGCGCGGTTGCCGCCGCGCTCAGCCAGCCGCGGCCGGCATGCGGCCCGATCACCTGGCCCGTGGCCAGCGCCGGCGCGGCATCGGGTTGATCGGTCTGGATGATGTTCTGGCTGATGTACAGCCGTTCGGGGTTGACGACATGGTTGAGGCGCACAAGCGTGTCGCGCCTGAAGCCCAGCCGCACGCTCAAACTATCCAGCGTCTCGCCGGGCTCAAGCGCATGCGTGGTCAGCTTGCCGGCGACGCCCGACAACCCTGGGATGACGAGCAGGCGCCCGATCGGCAGCGACGCCGGATCGACGCCCGGGTTGGCGGCCTGCAGGGCCTCGAGCGACAGGCCGAATTGCTGGGCGATCGAGGCGAGCGTGTCACCGGCCGCGACCTCGTACACCGGGCCCGTCGCGTCTTGCGCGCGGACGAACGGCACGGCGCCCAGGCAAAGCGCCAGGATCAGGCTAACGCTAACGCGCAGCGCCGGTCGGAGCGCCTTCCAGAATCCATTCATCGCCGATGGTCACCTTGTCGAGGAAGTCGGGCGAGGTCTCGAGCACGTACTGGGCCGGGCCGCGCGCCGCGTAGGACGGACGCCAGGGTTTTGCGCGGACCTTGTCGACGACGCGCCCGCGCGAGTCGATCCACACCACGCCGAGATCGAAGTTGACGAAAAACATGTGGATCGCGGTCAGCATCACGCTGTCGCGATCTTCAACGAGGAGCAGCGCTTCACCTGGCGCCAGCGCGCGACGGAACTGCAGGCCGCGGAGCTTGCACCAGAAGCTGCTGCACCAGGTCACGTTCGGCAGGATGCTCGCGCCGGTGGCGCGAGAACGCACATGGATCGTCGGCATGTCAGGTCTGAGTGGAGTGTCGTCGAAGCACGTTTTGGCGCAAAAAAGAGGCCGCCGGGCCCTTCAGGGCCTCGACCGCCTCTGGTTGAGTCGACCCGCAACGCGTCAGGCGCTGGGCGCTGTTCGGCGGCTGAGGACCTTTTCGATGCTCTCGATCAGGTCCTGCGGGCCAAACGGCTTTGTGATGTAGTCGTCGACCTTGGCGATGTGCAACCCAAGCACCTTGTCGATGCTCTGCGCCTTGGCCGTCACCACGATGACCGGGATCTCCCGTGTGCTTTCGTGGGCCTTGAGCTTCTGGTAGACCTCCCAGCCGTCCATGTCGGGCATCATCAGGTCGAGCAGGACGATGTCGGGCTGGCTCGACTGAACCAACTCGAGCCCCTCGCGCCCACCCGTCGCACCGTTGACCGTATACCCCTTGCGGCTCAGGATCAGCCGGATCAGGTCGATCATGGCGGGTTCGTCTTCAATGCAAACTACCCGTTTGGTGTTTTCCATTCGTGCGCTCTCCAGGCCCGTTTTCGGGCCGGCCTGTCAGGGCCAGTGTGCAAAACAAACGCGAAACCGGAGGTCGCCCCCACGTTTTCGCGTCGTGCTTTGTCGGCTGTGGGAACCATGCCCCTGATAACGAGCCCGTTCGGCGATGTCTCCAACAGAAGTGCCTGTCACGCGCATCTTAACGTCGTTGGCACCTGGTTTGCGGCGAGTGTACCACATTCGTTCTAGCGAACAAACCGTAATTTGTCTCAGGGCGGTCTCAGCCCGGGGATTGGCGCAGATCGGTCATGTCGTTTAGGATGTTGCGCGGATATGGATGTCACGGCTCTGGGCGATGGGCTCAGCACGTTCGCCACGGTTTTCCTCGGGATCTTCATCGAAGCGGCCGCCTTCTTGATGTTGGGGTCGCTGGCCTCGGGCCTGATCGAGGTGTTGCTCCGTCCCAACGACATGGCGCGCCTCGTGCCGCGCCAGCCGTTGGCAGCGGCGCTGGTCGGCGGGCTGCTTGGGCTAGTCTTCCCCGTGTGCGAGTGCGGTGTCGTGCCGCTCGCGCGCCGGATGGTCCGCAAGGGACTGCCGATGTCGGCGGCCGTTGCCTTTCTTTTGGCAGCCCCGGTGTTCAACCCGATCGTGATCGCGAGCACGTTGGCGGCCTTTGGTCCGTCGCCGGTGTTCTTCGGCCGGATCTTCCTCAGCCTGGCGATCGCGGTCGCGACCGGCGCCGTCTTCGCCGCCCAGCGCAACCCGGCGGGCTTGCTCCGCATGCCCGACCCGGTCCTGATGCGCGGCGGTCCGGTGACGTCGTTCGATCTCGATCTGCGCGAGACCCTGGCGGCGCGTGCGAGCCGCGTGCTTCGCGTGGCCGTCGACGAGTTCTTCGACATGGGGCGCTTCCTGGTCCTCGGCGCGTTCCTGGCGGCCGCGCTGCAGACGGTGGTGCCCAACGCCATGATCCTGGCGATCGGCAGCGGGCCGGTGGTGTCTGTGTTGGTGTTGATCTTGCTGGCCGTGTTGTTGTCGGTGTGTTCGACGGTGGACGCGTTCATCGCGCTGGCTTTCGCGGGGAGCTTCACCACAGGCTCCTTGCTGGCTTTCCTTGTGTACGGACCGATGGTGGACATCAAGAGCACGCTGCTCTATGCCGGTGTGTTCAAACGGCGCGCGGTGGCCTATCTCGTCGTGCTGCCGCTGCTGATGACCATCCTCGCGGCCGTGTTCATCAATCTCAACACGACGTGGTGATATGTCGCTTCGTGCCTATCGACTCACGCAACTCGGCCTGATGATCGTGCTCGGCGCCTTTCTGGGCGCGCGGTTGCTCAACGGTTCGATCTACTACTACATCAACGAGCGCTTCACGGCCCTGATCGTGGCCGGCGCCGTGATCGCCTTTGGGCTGGCCATCGGCGCCTGGGTCGGGCGTCGACAGCCGGATGCCACCAACCTGGATCCCGAGCTGCCGCCGGAGCTCGACCCGAACGAGAGCAGTGCGCGGCGCTCTCGGCTCTGGCGATCGGGTTTTCTGGTCGTGCCGCTGCTGATCGGCGTGGTGATCCCGGCGCGACCACTCGGCGCCAGCGCGATCGACACCCGCGGCCTCAATGCCGACGCGCCGATCGCGGCCTCGAGCGACCCGCAGCGTCTGCAGATCGCGCCCGAGCAGCGGTCGATCCTGGATTGGATCCGCGCCGTGAACTACAGCGACGACCCCGCCGAGGTGCGCGGGCTTCCGGCCGACGTCATCGGTTTTGTGTATCACGACCCGCAGCTCGGCACGGATCAGTTCATGGTCGCGCGGTTCATGGTGACGTGCTGCAGCGCCGACGCGGCCGCCGTGGCCGCCGCGGTCGTCTGGCCGGGCTCGACCGACCTTGTCGACAACACCTGGGTGCGCGTGCGCGGCGTCGTCGATGTGACGCAGTACGCCGGACGGCCGTTGCCGTTGATCACGGCCTCAAGCGTCGAGCCCACGACAGAGCCCGAACACCCGTACATGTACCCATGACCGCGGTCGCTCGTTTCGCGCGTCTCGATCCCTTCGACCGCTTCGTGCTGAGCGTGATCGGCGCGCTGCTGGCCGCCATCGTCATTGTCGTCGTCCTGGGCGATCGTGTCGGCGTTCAGGTGGAGGCTGTGGCTCCGGCGCCCGGCGGTGCCATCGGCGCGCGTGGCGCGATCCGGCTGACCTTCGCCGAGACCATGGACGCGGCCACCGTCGAACCGCGCTTCTCGATCGAACCAGCCGCGGCCGGGACGTTGCGCTGGTCGGACAGAACTCTGACCTTCGTGCCGACGCAGCCGTATGGCGCCGGCCAAACGATCAGGGTGCGGCTCGCGGCCGGCGCGCGGTCGCGCAGTGGCCGCGATCTGCTGCAGGATCAATCCTGGACGTTCTCCGTGCGCGCGCCGGCCGTCGTTTATCTCTCCGCCCGGCAGGATGTGCCCCGCGAGATCTGGCGCGTCGACCCGGGGACCGGCACGCGCGTCCAATTGACGCACTCGGACGGTCGCATCTTCGACTTCGCCGCCGCGCCCGACGGCGAGACCGTGCTGTACAGCCTCGTGAACGCCGAGGCCGGCGCCGATCTCTGGCTGGTCGATCGCAACGGCAACAACCCCCGGCAGTTGTTGGCGTGTGGGCCGGATCTGTGTAGCGGGGCTTCCTGGTCGACCGATGGCGCGCGCGTCGCCTACAGCCGCGAGCCTGCCGGGTTGACGCCGGGCGCGCCGAAAGGCCCGCCGCGGATCTGGACCGTGAACGTGTCGGATTCGCAGACCGCGCCGCTCTATCAAGACACGCAGATCATCGGCTACTCGCCGACGTGGTCGCCGGACGGCACCTGGCTGGGCATGGTCGACAACTCGACCAGCAGCATCCGTCTCCTGAAGTTGAGCGACCAGAAAGAGCTGCTGCTTGAGACACATCAAGGCACGATGGGCGCATTTGCCCCTGACGGCAGCCGGCTCGTGTACACGACGCTGCAGTTCGACGACGCCACGGCGCCGCAGCCATTCACGACCGTCATCGTGGCCGACCTCACGCAGGGCGGCGGGCTGACGCCCATCCTCGGACGCGAGTACAACCTGTCGGATTACGGAACGCCCGCGTGGTCACCGACGGGTGAGTGGATCGCCATCAACCAGCGCACCGATGACAGCGGATCGAGCAAGCAGGTCTGGCGGGTGCGGCCCGATGGCAGCGAAGCCACGGCGATCACGCACGATTTCGAGTACACCCATGCCGGCTATCATTGGTCGCCGTGGGGCGACGCGTTGCTCATCCAGCGTTTTCCGCTGGGCCAACCGTATGCGACGCCGCAGGTCGTGCTATGGAACGCGGCAGACGGGTCGCTGACCGTGCTCGCTGAAGACGCGAGCCTGCCAGAGTGGCTCCCGTAGCAAGAGCCTGGCAACAACCGGCACTCAACGAAGCGACCGCGACAAACGACGACGCGGCGGGCACGGTCGAAGACCGCGCCGGCCGCGTCGTGTTGATGAGGCGCGATCAGGCGCTCTGCCGCTCGCCGAGCGCCTCGATACGCTTCTGGACGAAGGTCGAGAAGTAGCCGCGGTAGCGATCCTGCAGTTGCGGCAGCATCCAGTCGTTGCCCGTCACGCGGCCGCGGCAGTGCGGGGTGTCGCACGAGCAATCGAACTGATCGTACGGGCTGGCGTCGGTCATCGCGTAGTCGAAGCAGACTTCCTCGCCGCGCGCAATGTCGCGCATGGCGACGACCGTGAGCTGGCCCTGGAGCCCGGCGTTGGGATCGCACGAGTGATTGATGTAATCGGCCGGCTCATCGGCGATCGGCGTGACCAAGTACAGGCCCTCGTCGACCTGGACGCTGCGGCGTTGCAACAGGTCCGGCAGAACCATCAATTGATCGTGATCGACGATCGCGCCGCCCCAGACCAGCAATCGTTCGCCGGCCGGGATGGGCTCACGCGCGACCAGACCGTGCCCGCCCTTTTCAGGTTGCGCCACAGGCGCAAGCTTCGGGCTCAGATAGGCGTAGCGCTTGAACTCGGCAAGCATCGTGTTGACACCTTTCCCGGAAAACGAATTTGCCACCCAGTCCGAGGTTCACGGACCGCCCGGCGGTTAACCGGCGCGGCGAGCTCAGATAGGCGGCAACGATGGAACGTGCGGCTGTCGGTCGCACGTCGAGGTCGAATGTACAACAAATTCGTGGAAATTCAAGGTTTGCGCCGCCTCACCAGGAAAATTTAAGGTCATTGGCGCTACAAATTATGCCGCAGCGCGTGTGGCGTCGTCGGAACCGCACGCGCAGAAACCGGAGGCCTTGGGCATGTCTGAATGGTTACGCGTGATCGTCGGCTGGGTCGAGCGGGTGATCACCGAAGCGGGGTATCCCGGGCTGGCCTTCGCCATGTTCTTGGAGACGGTGTTCCCGCCGATCCCGTCCGAGGTCATCCTGCCGTTTGCGGGTATGCTGGCGCGACGCGGCGAGCTCGATCCGGCCGGCGTGGTCGCGGCTGCGACAATCGGCTCGCTGGCGGGCGCCGGCGCGTTGTACGCGATCGGGCGCTGGGTCGAGGACCACATGTTGATCGGGTTGGTGAGGCGTTACGGTCGGTGGATCGGTCTGACCGAGCGCGCCTTCCTGCGCGCGCTCACGGTCTTCGAGCGTCACGGTGTGGCCGCCGTGTTCTTGGGGCGACTGCTACCCGGGCTCCGGAGCATCATCTCGCTCCCGGCGGGCATGTCGCACATGCGCATCCTGGCGTTCGTGCTGGCAACTGTGGCGGGCAGCGCCGTGTGGAACGCGTTGTTCGGGGGCTTGGGCTGGTTCTTCGGCGAGCATTGGGAGGCCGCGCTCACCTGGATCGAGATATACGAGGAAGCCGTGCTGATCGGCCTGGGTCTGGCCCTCGCGGCCTACGCGGGTTGGTGGCTGTACCGACGGGGCCGCGGGGCCGGCGCGCCACCGTCGGCGGCCTGACATGGGCTGCGGCGGCCAGGGTCAGTCGGAGCGTGTTTCGCGGGTCAGGCAGGCGAGCAGGCGATCGCAGGCCGTGTGCGCATGCACGAGCACGGGACGGTCTTCCAGCGCCTGAGGAATCAGGCTCAACAGCTGTCGATCGATCTGCGTGACGGTGCGTCGCGCCGCGGCCAGGATGAGCTGACGCCCGCTGTCGTTGGGCGCCGAGGCAGACAGCAACCGTCGCGTGCGGCCCAGCAGGTCTCCGAGTTCGTCGCGGTAGCGCCCGCTGAGTAATGCGGTACACATGTCAGCTTCGTCGAGCCAACGGGCGGCCGACGTGGTCGTGTGCCGGAGATTCGTCATGGAAGTCCTCGGCTCCGCGTGCGCTTTTCGGCTCTTGATCGGCTCCTGCGAGCCGGCGTGGGCAGCGTGGCCCGCGCGCGAACAGTGTACGTCCGCCGGTCAAGGCTGTCCAACGCGGATCGTCGTGTTGCCTTACGTTACAATGTCCGTGCCGGTGTTCGTTTGGCCGAATAATTGACTCATGTGCCGGCGGCTTGCCGGCGGGTGGTGGTGTCTGGTGCTTCAGCCCATCGTTGCTGGGGTCTATCGCGTTCCCGGCGTCGTCGCCAACTCATATCTGCTGGTCGGATCGGACGGGCTGCTCGTGATCGACGCGGGTCTGCCCTATAGCCATCGGGCGATCTTGAGCACAATTCGCGAGCTCGGTCACGCCCCGAGCGCGTTGCGGTTGATCGTGTTGACCCACGCCGACCGCGACCATGTGGGTGGCGCCGAGGCGCTTCGGGCGGCGACCGGCGCGCGCGTGCTGGCCGGCGCACTCGAAGGCGCGGCCATGGGGCAGGCCCAGGAGACTCGCCGGGTCGGTCTGCCCGGACCCATGCGCGGCGCGTTCGAGGCAGCGTCCCGCGTGTTATTCGCGCGGGTGACGCCGGTGATCCCGGATGCCGTCGTCGCCGACGGCGACGAATTGACCACCGTGGCGCGGCTTCAGGTGCTCCACACGCCCGGCCATACACCGGGCCACATGTCGTATTTCGCGCCCGACTACGGAGTTTTGTTCGCCGGCGATTCGATGCGCTCGTTCGGCGGGCGGCTGCGCGCCTCGTTCGGCGCCAACACCGACAACGAACATCAGGCCCAGGAGTCCGCCTGGCGCCAGATGACGCTCAACCCCGAGGTCATCCTTGCCGGCCACGGCACGCCGGTTTGGATCATGTAGCCGCGTCCCGCCGCGCCGGTGGAACCATCCCGACATGGAGCTTTCCGCAACGATCAATCTGCTCGGCCGGCTGCTGGGCGACGTCATCAGCGAACTTGAGTCGCCGGACCTGCTCGACCTCGAGGAAGCCATCCGCCAGGTGGCCAAGGAGCGACGCGCGGGCGAACCGGGGGCGGGTGCCCGGCTGGCCGCTCAGGTGCGTGACCTCGATCCGGTCGCGGCTCGGGCCGTGGCCGCGGCCTTCACCGCGTACTTCGACCTGGTCAACCTGGCGGAAGAAGCCAATCGGGTGCGCAGCCTGCGAATTCGCGAACGCGTCGATCAGGCGCGGCCGGAGTCGTTGGCCGATACCCTGGCCGTGCTCAAAGGCCGCAAGCTGCCGGCCGCGACGGTGCAGGCCTTGCTCGATCGGCTCAAGGTCGAGCTCGTGCTCACGGCGCATCCCACCGAGGCGAAACGCCGCACCGTGCTCTCCAAGTTGCAGCGCATCGCGCGCAGCCTGCGCGCCCTGTACTACACGGACCTTCTGCCGCGTGAGCGTGCGGCCCATCTGGCCGCGATCAAGGCCGAGATCGTCGGCCTATGGCTCACAAACCGCAACCGCACGGCGCGGCCAGCCGTCACCGACGAAGTGCGCACGAACCTGTACTTCGTCGAGGAGATCTTCTGGCGGGCTCTGCCGCGCATCGAACGCGAACTGGCGGACGCCGTCGCCGAGCACTACCCGCAGCTGCGGCCGCCGCGAGGGTGGCTGACGCTGGCCTCGTGGGTCGGTGGAGACCGCGATGGCAACCCGAATGTCACGGCGGCCGTTACGGCCGAGACCCTTCGTCTCCACCGCGGCCTGGCCGTGGAGCGGCATCGCGAGACGCTGCAAGACCTGGCGCGCCGTCTGAGCTTCGACGGTCGCCGCGTCCCGGCGTCGCCGGCGCTGGCCGCCTGGATCGACTCGCGGCGGCCGTTTCCGCCGCACACCGCCTATATCGAGGACCGGTACGGCGACGAACTCTATCGTCTGGCGTTGGGCCTCCTGGCGCACGACCTCGAAGAGGCCTCCCGTGATGACATGGCGGCGCGCCTCCTCAGCCGGCTGCCGCACGTCGCGCGGGCGCGGGTCGAAGACATCGCCGTGCCGCTCACGGAAGTCGCGGCATCCGCGCCGCCTGCCGCCGTGAGCCACACGGGTTTGGACGACGTGGCCGCGCCATCGCTGGCTCTGCTCGAACAGCAACTCGACATCTTCGGTCTTCATGCCGCCCGGCTGGACCTGCGCGAGGATTCGGCCCGCCTGACGGCGACGTTGAGCGAGATTCTGCGGGCGCTCGGCTGGGCCCAGGATTACGATCGGTTGCCCGCGCAAGAACAGGTGTCATTGTTGACACATTGGCTCGATGATCAACGCCCGTCGGGGCTATCGGATCACGCCGGCGTCACGGTCGAAACCAGCGAGACCTGGGCGCTGTTCCGCCTGATCGCTCGCGCCCAGCACGTATACGGTCCAGAGCTGCTCGGACCATTCATCATCTCGATGACCCGCAGCCCGGCCGACGTGCTGACCGTGATGCTCCTGGCGCGTTGGGCCGGTTGCGCGCCGGGGCTGCAGATCGCGCCGTTGTTCGAGACCATCGACGACCTGCAGGCCGCCGATGCCATCCTCGAGCGGCTGTTCTCGGTGCCGTCGTACCGGCATCACCTCGCCGCAGGCGGGGGCGAACAGATGGTGATGATCGGCTATTCCGATAGCAACAAGGACGGCGGCTATCTTGCCGCGAATTGGGCGCTGTACGAGGCCCAGGAACGGATCACGGCGGTCTGCGCGCGCCAGGGTGTCACCTTGACCATCTTCCATGGTCGGGGCGGCACGGTCGCGCGTGGAGGTGGGCCGGCCAATCGCGCGATCCGGGCGCAACCGCCGGGCACAATCGAAGGACGGTTCCGGGTGACGGAGCAGGGTGAAGTGATCGCTTCGCGCTACGCCGACCCCGACCTGGCGCATCGGCACCTGGAGCAGATCGTGAGCGCGGTGCTGCTGGCGAGCGCGGCCCCCGAGACCCACGAGTCGCCGCCAGCGGCGCCGCACTGGCGATCCGCCATGACGCAGATGGCCGCCGCCGCACGCGGCGAGTACCGGGCGCTTGTATTCGACACGCCCGGCTTCGTCGACTTCTGGCGCGCCGTGACTCCGATCGACGAGATCAGCAACTTGCGCATCGGGTCGCGGCCGACGGCGCGACGCGGTGGTGGTCTGAAGCCGACCGCCATCCGCGCCATCCCATGGGTGTTCTCGTGGATGCAGAGCCGCTTCAACTTGCCGGGCTGGTATGGCCTCGGCACGGGGCTGACCGCCGCGCCGCGCGACGCCTTGCGCGAGATGTACGCGCAATGGCCGTTCTTCCGCGCACTGCTCGACAACGCCGAGATGTCGCTGCTCAAGGCCGACATGGACATCGCGGCGTTGTACGTCGACCTGGCCGACGACGGCCCCGACGCGCGCGCTCTGTTTGCGCGCATCAGGGCTGAGTTCGATCGCACCCAGGCCGCGATCCTGGCGATTACGGGCCAGCGCGATCTGATGGCCGCTGACCCTGTGATCCAGCGGTCGGTCATCCTGCGCAATCCCTACGTGGATCCGCTGAACTTCATCCAGGTGGAGATGCTGCGCCGGCTGCGCCGTGCCGGGGCTGGCCTGACAATGGATGAGACCGAACTGAATGCGTTGCGCGAGGTCGTGACTCTGACCATTAACGGGATCGCGGCCGGCCTCCGCAACACGGGCTGACCGTCGCCCTCAATACGACGTGCGCGTATAGATCGCTCGCCGTCGCTCGATGCCGAGCGCGGTGAGCTGCGCCTGTGGATCGACGCCGCGCCGTTCATTGGCGGCAGCCACAGCCTGCCTGGCCTGATCGAGCGCTTCCAGGCTTTCCCAGACGGCCGTCGAGACGAACCGAAACGGGCCGTCGCCGGCGACGCGCGTATGCAGATGTCCCTCCACGAATCCAGGCAAGGATCTCAGCAACTGCTGGATGGCGTGAGCGCCTTCAATGAAAGCCGGGGCCGACTCCTCCGGCATGCTGTAGACGTCGATCAACACATAGGGCATGGGCTCCTCCCGTAATGCAACACTCTGTTGCACAACGACGATACGGCCGGATATACTCGCCGTCAATCCACAGCATCGATCCGGGTGCTGCATAAGCAACACTGGAGCCGCGATTGGCGCACAACTCACCCAAACCCGAAGATGCCCGCGTGCGCCGCACACGGGACCTGCTCGAACGGGCGGTGTTCGCGCTGACGGTCGAGCAGGGCTTCGCGTCGGTCTCGGTGAGCGACATCACGCAGCGCGCTCGGGTCAACCGGTCGACGTTCTATCGGCACTATCTCGACAAGCATGAACTGCTCGAGCGCCACCTGGATGACCTGCAGGCGCGAGTGAAAGCCGCCGCTCAACAGGCCGAGGCGGCAGACGTGGGCCGCGAACGCGTCCCGGCCGGGCTGCTGGTGCTGCTCGAACACGTCCGGGCGAACGGCGCGTTTTTCTCGGCGATGCTTGGTCCGAAAGGCGACCCCGCGTTCGCCGAGCGGTTCCGCCGGATCACCGAAACCCGGTATCGCACCGTGCTCGGGAGGCAGAAGCCTGGCGGCGGCGATCCGATCGAGGACCTCAAGGTGGCCTACATCGCGCACGCCACGGTCGGCGCTATCCACTGGTGGTTGTCGTCCAAACGACCACTGGCGACCGAAGCGTTCGCCGTCTCGTTGGGTCAACTCAGCATGGCAGTTGCCGTGAAGCCCATGACCAGATAACGGTGTGGGCGTGGCTGACTCGAAAACGAAACCGGCCGAGCGCCTCTGCGGCGATCGGCCGGTTTCGTTTCGGGATGTTGCGGAGGACTACTTAGTCAGCCGCACCAGATCCGACGTTCGCACGCCCAGCGGCACCACAGGGTAGCCCTCGACGCGCGGGCTGACCAGGACGTCGATGACGCCGTGGATGGTCGGGATGGCGAAACCTTCCGAGAGGATGAGCCGTTCGGCCTCGTTGTACAGTTTCAGACGCGCCGCAGGATCGGGCTCGACGCGCGCGGCTTCCAGCAGCGCGTTCAGTTCGGCGTTGTCGAGCGCGGCGTAGTTGTATTCCTTGCCCGGATAGAAAAGCGCATCCAGGAAGTTCTCGGGGTCCGGATAATCGGCGCACCAGCCGGCCGTCAGGAGCTGGCCCTTCCGCTCGCCCTCGCGCGTCAGACGCGGGAAGTCGACGGGGTCGAGCTGCTCGACGCGCACGGTCACGCCCAGCACCTGACGCCAGGTGCCGATCAGAGCTTTGACGTAGTCGCTCGGATCGTCGCCGTACCCATCGATCGTCAGCGTGACTTCCGGTAGTGCCTTGCCGGCATACGTCGACTCGGCCAGTGCGGCCTTGGCTGCTTCAGGATCATAGGCGAGCGACGCCACGTCGGCCGAGTAACCGGGCATGGCAGGCGGCAGGATGGTCGTGGCTGCAAGATCCGTGTTCGCCGAGAGCTTCTCCACGATGCCCTGGCGGTCGACGGAGAGCGCGAAGGCCCGCCGCACCGCAGGATCATCGAACGGCGCGCGCGCCGGGTCGACCTGGATGTACGTGGTGCACATCGACGCCACGGTGGTCAACTGGTCGTGGAGCGGATCCGTCGCATCGTTACGAATGCGCAGCGCGTCTTCGGCGGCGAGCCCGGTCACGTCGATCTCGCCGGCCTGATACAGGCTCAGCCCCGATCCACCCGGGTTGACCATGAAGGCCAGGTAGCGGGTCGGCGCCGGCGTGTGGTAGTTCGGGTTGCGCTCGAAGACCACCACCTCGTCGGCCGAGATTCGATTGAGCACATACGGCCCGCTGGCGTTCGGTTCGAACATCCAGCGGTCGCCCTTGTCGGGGTCATGGGCGTCGATCACGAACGCCACCGGGTACGAGAGCTTGGCCAGGAAGTATGGCTTGGGGCCGTCGAGCGTGACCTCGAGAGTCTGCGCATCGATGACCTTGAGGCCCGTGATCGAGTCGGCCTTGCCGTCGAGCCGATCTTGCACGCCGACGATGTCGCCGAGGTACGTGGCCGCGCCGTTCGACTCGGTCTTCGGATCGACCACGCGTTCCCAGCTGGCCCGCACGTCGTCGGCCGTGATCGCGCGACCATCGGCGAACTTGGCGTCGGCGCGGAGCTTGAACGTGTAGATCGTGCCGTCGCCGCTCACCTCCCAAGACTCCGCCAGATCGGGCTCAACCGAGAATTGCGGCGTGAGACGAACCAACCCGGCGAACAACAGGCCCTTGTAGCTGTCGGCGGAGCCGCTGCCCAGCGCCGGGTCGAGATCCTCGGGATCGCGCGGTTCGTAGCCGAGCCGGACGAGTGTTTCGAGCCGGTCCAGGCCGAAGGCGAAAGCGTTCACCTTGAAGCCCGTCAGCAGCGTGTCGAGCGTCGAGTCGCGCGCCACGAAGGTCTGCTCGGGCGCCGTGATCCAGATGATGTACTCGAACGGGCCGGAGACCGCCGAGTAGACCGAGAGCGAGAATTCGACATTCGGGTCATTGCGGAGCTTGCCCACGAAATGGACGTAGCTGGCGGTGAGGCTGCCGAGCGGGTGCTCGCCGCGCTCAGTTTCCTTGAGCCCGGATACGCTTCCGCTCAGGTTGCTCTTGAGGTCGTTCGCGACCAGGTCGAGTTGCGACTTGCCGTCCTCCGAAGCGCCGTAGCGCCCGACCATAAAACGCAGGACGTCGCGCTCGCTGTCGAACAGCACGTAGTTGTCGTTGATGTCGTACTGCACCCACCCCTGGGGGGTCGTCAACGCGAACCCCTGCTTGGGATGGACGTAGAAACCGGCCGGGCGCGCCGTCGGCTCGGGCGTGGCGGTCGGTAGCGGCGTCGGCGTGATCGTCGGTGTGGCCGTGGGCAGCGGCGTGGCCGTGGCGGTCGGTTTCGGCGTGGCCGTTTCGGTGGGCGGTTCGGGCGTCGGCGACGGCGTGGCCGGCGATCCGCAGGCAGACACGATCAGGGCAAAACTCAACATTCCAGCAAACAGGCGTTTCCTCAACATAGGTGTCCTCGACGCGACATGCAAACGATAAGAAGCCGGCCGCACGATGCGGCCGGGTGTGTAGCCCCCGGATTATCGCGATGGTCGTTGCGCAGGATTGCCGTTGCGACTCTATTGCTCATTGGGCGCCCATGCGCCCGCCGCCAAAGCTAAGTAGCAAAGATTATCGGTCGACCCGAACAATAAGGCTTGTGCCATTCGTCGGCGCGCGGCGACGCCAACCGTCACTAGCGCGGTCATCCATGGCGGGTGCGGCGCCGCCAGCCCAACCACGCCAGGCCTACTGCGATGCCGAGGCTGCCCGCGCAGGGTGATGCCCCGCCTGTCGGGCGCGCGCCGGTCGGCTCGACCGCCGTCGGCGCTGTCGCGGTCTGGGTGTCGACGGCGGCCACTGCCCGGGCGGTCGGCGTGTCGGCGGGCGCCGGCGTTGCGGGCGCCGTCGCGGTCGTCGCGGGCACCACGGCCGTCCACAACGCCAGCGTCGGAACCGAGATCGGCGTGGCCACGATGGCGCGTTGCGTGGGCGCGCCGAAAGACTCGCGCCAGGCCGAGTCGAGCGACTGCGTCGTGTAGCCATAGACGTCGGTCAGGGCCTTGTCGATGGCGGATCCTGCCGCGACCTCGGCCAGCAAAGCCGACATCTTCTCGGGCCCATAGCGCTCGATCAGGAAGGCAACGACCTGGTAACTCTGCTCGTAAGACAGGCCGGCCTCGTTGCCGTAAGCCGAGAAGGCATTGGCCAACGACGACAACGCGGGCAATTCACCCGACAGCGCCAGATCGCGCACCTTGGCCGCCAGGTCGGCGTTGGGGCTGTTCTCGGAGAAGCGCGAGAGCCCTTCATCGAGCCAGGTCGGGATGTTCGCGCCGAAGCAGTTGAAGATCAGTGCGCCGCTGACCAGGTGCATGAGTTCGTGGGGGATGACCTCGCGCGCCCACGAATCTTCTCCGGGCGCGATGGCGGCCATGACGATGTTGTGAGCCGGGAACGCCAGGCCGCCGATCCACTCGGGCTGAAAGAGGATGACATCCGATATCTCTGACGGCTTGGGGTACACGATGATCTGGATCGGATCGTTGAGCTCGAGCCCGGCATCGCGCGTGATGCGTTGGAGCGCGCCCTGCGCGATATCGGCCAACGACTCGCCGAACGCCCGATCACCCAGATGCCACGTGACCGTGATGTTCCCACGCTTTGTGCTCGACCACTTAAAGCGATCATCCTCGATGCGGCTCGTCCGACGCTCGGTCGTGAGCGTGGCGCCGGTCTCGTCGGCCAGATCCCACGTCCACCAGATCTCGGCGCCGATCGGGAAGGAGCCGGTGTCGCGAAGGTCGAGCGTGACCGTGGGCGTGATCGACTTCGCGGGTTCGAACTCCGGTTTCTGAGAAGCACCGCCCTCGACGCAGGATCGGGCCGTGAAGCCGTAGTTCAACGTGACGTCCTTGATGGTCGCAGCGCTGGCCGCCTCCATCGTGAACGTCAAGGTGTTCGGCAGATCCGCCGTTAAGGCGTCGCGGCTGGTCGTGATCCCGGCCTGGCCGGATGCCGCGGGCGCCAGGAGCAGCCAGGCCGTCAAAGCGACTGTGACTGTGGTGTTGAAAGGATGTCGATTGTGCATATCAAAGATATTGGCCCATTGTATATCCAAGTCGATCCTGAGCCCGAGACGGGCAAGACAACCAGTTAACATCCCGTTGTTTTCGTGCGGGTTTCGCCCCCGTCGCACGGCGCTGCGTCGCTATAATCCCACCGGATTTCACCCTATGGCAACCTCACAGGATTCGACCCAGCCGGCCCTTCTGGGCCTGGCAGACGGCAGCGTCTGGCCGGGCAAGGCGTATGGAAAACGTGGCGAACGCGTCGGCGAGATCGTGTTCAACACGTCGATCACGGGCTATCAGGAGATCCTGACCGACCCGTCGTACCACGGCCAGATCGTTGTGCTGACCCAACCGCACATCGGCAACTATGGCGCCAACACGGACGACGATGAGTCGGATCGGGCGTGGGCGGCCGGGCTTGTGGTGCGCGCGGCCAGCCCGATCGTCAGCAACTGGCGCGCCGGTCTGTCGCTCGATGACTACCTCCGCGATCGCGGGATCGTGGCGATTACGGATGTCGATACGCGGGCCCTGACGCGTCGGATTCGCACCCTGGGCGCGCAGAACGCGGCCATCTCGAGCCTGCGGCCCGAGACCGAGCATGTCGTAGCGTTGGCGCGATCCGCGCCGGACATGAACGGCCTCGACCTGGCCCGAGAGGTGAGCTGCGCCGAGCCGTACTACTTCACCGACACGACGGGCGGCTGGGGGCTCGATCTGCCGACCCTTGACCGGCGGCGCTTCAAGGTCGTGGCCTACGACTTCGGCATCAAGCGCAATATCCTGCGGTTGCTCACGGCCCACGGGTGCGATGTCACGGTCGTGCCGGCGCAAACACCGGCCGCCGACGTGCTCGCGCTCGCGCCGGATGGCGTCTTCCTCTCCAACGGACCGGGCGATCCGGCGGCGTGCGGCTACGCCATCGACTCGGTGCGGGCCCTGCTGGGGCGCGTGCCGATCTTCGGCATCTGTCTGGGCCATCAGATCCTGGGTCTCGCGCTTGGCGGCACGACGTACAAACTCAAATTCGGACATCGCGGCGGCAATCAGCCCGTGCAACGCGATGCCGGTCCGGTCGAGATCTCGAGCCACAATCACGGGTTCGCCGTCGATGCCGCAAGCCTGCCCGCGACCGTTCAGGTGTCGCACGTCAACCTGAACGATCGCTGCTGCGAAGGACTACGGGCGCCGGCTCGGCGCGCCTTCAGCGTGCAGTACCATCCGGAAGCGGCGCCTGGCCCGCACGATGCCCGGTACCTGTTCGACGAGTTCGTGGCGCTGATGACCGGCGTGAGCGATCCCGCCGTCGGGTGAGCGAGGGTATGGCCGCCGGCACGCTCTCGGGTCGGATCGGCCGACAGTCGCGTCGGCGAGGATGTGGGGGAGCGCCTCTTTCGCTGCCACGTTTTCGCCGCGTGGCGCACGAATAGTGACGACCGCGCCGTGCGCCGATGACCCCGCCCGCTGCGCATCATACGTGCGCGTTGCGAGTTGTCCAATTCGTGGTCAAGGCCCAGTCGGCATGAAGCGCAATGTGGACGATCGTGTCAACGCGGCCTGAGGATCACTTGGGAGGGCGCTCGTGAGTTCGACCGTATCGTTGATCAACGTCGGCTATCGGTCGACCAACTACTACGTCCTCGGTCAGGGCAGAACCCGGTTGTTGATCGACCTGGGTTGGCCCGGGTCCCTGGGTGAACTCACCGGCCAACTCAAGCGCAAAGGCCTGACGCTGCGTGAGATCACGCACGCGTTCGCCACGCATTACCATCCCGATCATGCCGGCCTGGCACAGGAGCTGAAACTCATGGGCCCGCGCCTGATCGTCATCGACGAACAGGTGCCCGCGATCGACGCGTTGAATCGCCTTGCCAAACCGGGCGACGGGTTTGAGGCCATCACGCTCGACGATGCAGCCATCATCACAACGGCCGCAAGCCGCGCGTTCCTGGCGATCATCGGCCTGACCGGACACATCCTGGCGACGCCGGGCCACTCTCCCGACAGCATGAGCCTGGTGCTCGACAGCGGCGAAGCCTTTACCGGCGATCTGACACCCGAAGCGATGGCCTATGGCGAGTCGGAGGACAGCGTGCGCGCCAGTTGGGCCGCCCTCCGACAGGCCGGCGCCCGCACGATTTATCCAGGTCACGGACCGGCGCGGCCGGTCCCGGCGACGTGATGTGTCTGGCGGTCTCGCGTGCGGCGGTAGGGCAGATGAGGACCGACAGGGGACACGAGGGCGGCAGCGCGGGGAGCCGACGGTCGCCGGGACCGGCAGGGCGGCCACAAGGTCCGCCCCTACGGGGCCAACGACAACCAGGGGATGAGGGCGATGTCGAAGGGCGGCAGGGTGTATCCCTGCACCCGCGGGCTGACGACCGAGGCCGAAGCGCCATGGGCGATCGGGACGATGACGTACTGGTCAAGCAACCAGCTCTCGGCCTGATGGTACAGCGTCTGCCGTTGAGATGCGTCGGTTTCGGCCCGCGCGGCGTCCAACCAGTCATCCACCGACGCGTTCGAAAAGCCCAGGTCATTGAACGAGCCGGAGGTGTGGCCGATGGGATCAAGGAAGTTCTGCGCGTCGGGAAAGTCGGCGCACCAGCCAGTGCTGATGACGTCGGTCGGATGACGCTTCACGGCGTTGCCGTAGTCGTACCAATCGAGCACCTGCGCCGTCACCGAGATGCCCAGCGTTTCGCGCCAGCCCTGCGTGACGGCGCCGATCAGATCGCCGATGCGATTGCTCGACCCCGTTACGCTCAATCTCAGCGTGAGATCCTCGGCCGTGTAGCCCGAGCGCGCCAGCGCGGCCCGGGCCGCCTCGGGATCGTAGACGGGCTCGGGGCGCGGCTGGAAGCCCGGCATGCCGGGTGGTAGCAGAGTCGTCGCGCGACGGTCCTCGGCGCCGATCAGCGTGGCGAACAACTTGTCGCGGTCGATCGATAACGTCAGGGCCTCACGCACGTCCGGGTTGTTCAGACCGGGCTGATTCGTGTTGAACTCGAGATAGCTCGTGCACAGGCTTGTCGTGCTATGCAGCAGCGCGTGTAGCGGATGGCCCGGATCGCGGATCAACCGTGCGTCTTCGTCGTAGACTCCGACCCAATCGATCTCGCCGCCCTCGAACAAGCTGAGCGGGTTGCCGCCCTCGTTGGTCAAATAAACCACATACCGAATCGCCGGCGGATGCGCGTAGCCGCTCTGACGCTCGAGCGTGACGGCCTCGTACGGCACGATCTCGCGCATCCGATACGGTCCGCTTCCAACGGGATCTTTCCACCACTCGGAGCCTGACTCGACGTCGGCGCGCTGGACGACAAACGCAATCGGGAAGGTCAGTTTGCCGAGGAAGTACGCGTTCGGCGCGCGCAACGTCACCTCAAGTGTGTGCGCGTCGAGCGCAGCGGCTCCCTCGAGGGCATGCGTCTCTCCGCCCGCCAGCGCTGCCGCGCCGAGCAGGTCGTCGAGGTACGCGTTGGTGCCGACGCCCGTCTCGGGATCGAGCGCCCGCGTCCAGCTATATACGACGTCGTCGGCGGTAACCGGGCTGCCGTCGCTGAAATGCGCGTCCGGATCGATCGAGAACGTATAGGTCAGGCCGTCGGCGCTGATCGACCAATCGCGCGCCAGGTCCGGCGCGAGGCGCAGATCGGGCGTGAACCGGACCAGACCGCTGAACAGCAAGCCCTTGTAGCCGGAGGTCGCTCCGCCATAGGTCGCCGGGTCGATGTCTTCGCGCCGCGTGGGCTCATATCCGAGCAGCACCAGGCTCTCGGCGCGGGGCAGGCCCTGCACGTCGGGCAAGACCACTGGCGTCGCGGTCGGCGCGGGCAGGTTCGCGCTGCTGCCGCATGCCAGGGTTGCGCCAAGGAGGACCGACACGGCTGCGGACACGGCTCCCCGTCTCATGAGCGGCTCCCCCGAACGACAAGCCATAGTAAACCGGCCAGCATCAACGCTCCCGGCAGGAGCACGCAGACGCACAGGAGCAGCACAGCCAGCAATAGCCCGCCCGCAGCGGCGGCGCCGCTACCGGCTACCGCCGTAGGTGTCGCAACGCCCTGCGGGGCGACCGCCGTCGGCGGAGTCGTCGGCTCGAACGGCGTGGGGATACCGTCCCAGGCCACGATGGTGGGCACGGCCGTGACGGTCGGTTGCGGGCTGGGGCTCACCACAGGCGGCGCGGTGGGCGTCGGCTCGCCGGCCAGGTCCGCCCGCCAGCGCGCGTCGACGCCATCCGTGTCGAAGCCGTAAGCCGCGATCAGGGCGTCGTCGATCGGCGTGCCCTGCTGAAGGTCGGCCAACAACGCGCTCATCGGCTCCGGCCCGTACGCGCGCAGAAGATACGTAACCACGCGGCCGCTCTGGGCGTAAGCGGCATTGGCGTCGTCGCTGTAGGCCGAGAAACCGTTGGCGAGCGATCGCAACGTCGGGAGCGTGCCGGTGTCGAGACGCTGCCGCAGATCGCGATCTTCGGCGGCTCCCTGACTGCCCTCGAAATGCATCGACAGGCCCTCGTTGAGCCAGGTCGGCATATACACACCCCAGCAGTTGGCAGTGGCCGCCCCCGTGACGAGGTGCGTATATTCATGCGGGATGACCGCGCGCGCCCAGCTTTCTTGATCGGGCGCAATGCCGATGAGGATTGCGTTGTAATCGGAATAGGCGAGCCCGCCGGTCCACTCGGCAACCTGCAGGATCGCCGCGCGCATCGAGTCGAAGTCCGGGTAGATGGTCAGACGGACGGGCGCCGTGACCTGCAGACCGGCCTCTGCCTTAAGCGCGTCCGCCGACTCGCGCGTGATGTCGAGCAGGGTCCGGCCGAAGTCCGCGTCGCCGTCGACCCAATACACAGTGAGATTGGCGTCGCGGACGGTCTGCCAGGTGAAGCGCTGATCCAGCAGAACCTGGGTCTTGCGATCCGTCAACAGGACGTTACCGGCGACGTCCGTGACCTCCCACTGCCACCAGACTTCGGTGCCGGGTGGGACCGTCGACGACTCGCGAAAGTCCCACGTGTACTTGGCCGTGACATCCGAGCCAGATTCGATTTCGAGGTCGCGGATCGCGACCGCATCCTGGCAGCTGGCGGTCGTGGTGGCGCCGAAGCGTAGCGTGACGGACTGGATCGGCACGTCACCCGTTGCCCCGACTGAAAAGGTGATGCCCGCCGGGTAGTCGGTTGCCAGCGTGTCGCTGACGAGCTCGGGGCCCAGACGAGAACGCGCGCGGGCAGGGGTGACGCTGAGGAACAGCGTCAGCAAGAAAAGGAGGAGCGAAAGCCTGGGCCGTCTGAGCACCCGAGCATTCTACCGGCAACGCGCCGTCGGCGCCTGCGGCCCGGGTCCGCGGCCGTTCGACGGGTCGGCGTCACAGCGCTATAAATCCGATAGCCGATGGCTCGCCCGATCGGCACAATCAGCGAGAAACGGAACCGTCATGCCGACCGAACGCCTGATCCCGATCGAAGCCGAAACCGACATCCCCGACCCATACCGCGAGTCTCCGATCGCGCGGCTGCTGGCCTACCACAATCTCGGGGCGCCGTACGAGACCTACGCGCAGGCGCAGTTGCTGATCGGCATGTGCATGGATCATCGCAAGCACCTGCACATCCCCGACAACTTCGCCTACATCATCCGCGCGGGCGGCGCGAACCTGCGGTACAGCGAGTTCAAGGTGTCGTATGCGATCGCGGTCGGCGGCGTCAGCGCGATCGCCCTCATCGGGCACACGCAGTGCGGCATGGTCAATCTGATGGCCCGCCAGGAGCGCTTCATCGACGGCCTGGTCGAGCGCGCGGGCTGGGAGCGCGAATGGGCCGAGGAACACTTCCGACACTTCGCGCCCATGTTCGAGATCGGCAACGAGACGGACTTCGTCCTCAGCGAGGCCAAGCGGCTGCGGCTGCGTTACCCGGGCTGCCTCGTCGCGCCGCTGCTATACCGCGTCGAGGACAACCGGCTGTACGGTCTTCGCGAGCGCTGACGGAGGCGCGCCATTCAGCGCGTCAGCGCAAACACCTGATGCATCGGCCCATCGAGCGTGCGGGTGACGGTCCAACCGGCCTGGCGCGCCAGATCCCTCAGGTGCGCGAGACCCATGTAGCGGATCGCCGGTCGCCCGGGCACGTGCTCTGAAAACCGGAGGCGCGGGTCGAGCGTCGCTGAGTCGCGCACGACGGGCCCGGCCACGATGGCATCCGGTGGCAGCGCGTCGTTCATGACCTCGAGATTGGCGACGATGTCCTCATCTGGGGCGTACTCGAACAGCGCGCCCTCGGAGGAGAGGGCGACCAGCCCGGGCTCGGACTTGAGCCGGTCCAGCAAGTCAATCAGACCAGCCACGTCGGTCCAGTCATAGTCGATCCCCTGGAGCGTCACGTCCAGCCCGGCCAGCGGTCCGCCGCGGGCGCGCAGGGCCTCGACCGCGCGAGCGCCGAAGGATGGCCCGTGCGGATCGAGGTCGAGGACGTGGATGCGGATGCGGCGGCGGTTGAGAAGCGCGCCGGGGCGCTTCGCCAGGAGCAACAGCGCATTGAAGCTATCCGGCGCGGGCCCGCCGCCGATGTTGACCAAATCCAGCGGAGCACCCGGGCGCGTGGCCAGGAGCGGCGCCAGGTGATCGGACATGAGCCGGGCCAGGTCGCGCATGCGCCAGCGGAACGTCAGCGGCGTCAGGCCAGCGGCCCACTTGCGGTCGAGCGCGCCGGCATAGCCATCGCCCAGGTTGTCGGGCCCCAGCTTGTGCAGATACGTCACCAGACCGGTCGTGTAGGTGTCGGCCGACTCGAGCATGCCGCGTACGAGGATCGAGTTCGCCGCTGCCGCGCGCATCAGAGCCATGGGCGTCTTGGTGCTGCGTTCCATGCCGGCCACGAAGGCCGTGATCATGGCCTCGAGGTCGATGGCGTCCGTATCCAGCGCAAAGGCCGGATGCGTGATGTCGATCACGGGGAGTTCCAGGCCGTCGTCGGTGCAGGCGTAGCACACGCCGGGCTTCTTGTTGAGCTCAGGAATGATGTCGTTCATGATGCCCTCGGAGGGTGGTGGCCAGGAGCGGGGATGGGGCGCCGGGCACCCCCATGATACGCCCGTGTCCCGCGGCGCGGGGCCGGGATTCTAACCATGGACCTGACAGGTCCGTCAGGATTCGCTGCAATTTACGGCGTTCAACAAAACGACTCTATTTACTAAAGGCCGAAACTCTAACCTGCAGGGCGGAGACAAACGCCGCCCCAAGTTCGGGCACTCTGACGGGTGCCACGCGCCCCGCATCACCGATAATCGAGCGTTGGCGAAGAGGACCCATCCCCACAATGCCCAAACGCACCGACATCCGTTCGATCCTGATCATCGGCTCCGGCCCGATCGTCATCGGCCAGGCCTGCGAGTTCGACTACTCCGGAGTCCAGGCCTGCAAGGTGCTGCGACGCGAGGGATACCGCGTCGCGCTGGTGAACTCCAACCCGGCCACCATCATGACCGACCCGGAGTTCGCCGACGCGACCTACATCGAGCCGCTGACCGTCGACGTGCTCGAGAAGATCATCGCGATCGAGAAGCCCGACGCCGTGCTCCCCACGGTCGGCGGTCAGACCGGGCTCAACCTGGCGATGGACCTGTGGCGGGCCGGCGTGCTCGAGCGCCACGGCGTACGTCTGATCGGGGCGCAACCCGAGGCGATCGACCTCGCCGAGGATCGGCTGAAATTCCGCGACGCCATGCTCGCCGCGGAGCTCAAGGTGCCGCGCTCGGGTCTGGCGCGCTCTCTGGCCGAGGCCGAGGCGCTCGCGCGCGAGATCGGGCTGCCGGTGCTGATCCGTCCGTCGTTCACGCTCGGAGGCTCCGGCGCGGGCGTCGTACACACGCTCGACGAGTTCCGGCGTAAGGTCGAACACGGTCTGCGCGAGTCTCCGGTTCACGAGATCCTGATCGAGCAATCGGTGTTGGGCTGGAAAGAATACGAGCTTGAGGTGATGCGCGACCGCGTCGACAACTTCGTGGTCGTGTGCTCGATCGAGAACCTCGACGCCATGGGCGTGCATACCGGCGACAGCATCACGGTGGCCCCGGCGCAAACGTTGACCGATCGCGAATACCAGCGCCTGCGCGACATGGCCCGCATCGTGATGGCCACGGTCGGCGTCGAAACCGGCGGCTCGAACGTACAGTTCGCGGTCAACCCGGCCGATGGAGAGGCCCTGATCATCGAGATGAACCCGCGCGTCAGCCGAAGTTCGGCGCTGGCCTCCAAGGCCACGGGCTTCCCGATCGCCAAGATCGCGGCATTGCTCGCGGTCGGTTACACGCTCGACGAGATTCCGAACGACATCACGCGCGTGACGCCGGCGTCGTTCGAGCCCAGCATCGACTACTGCGTCGTCAAGATCCCGCGCTTCGCGTTCGAGAAGTTCGCGGGCGCCGAGGACACGCTCGGGCCGCAGATGAAATCGGTCGGCGAGGTGATGGCCATCGGCCGCACCTTCCCGGAAGCGCTCAATAAGGCGCTGCGTGGGCTGGAGTTGGGGAAGGGCGGGGGCGGCACGGGTGCGGGGAGCGCGGGAGCGCAGGAGCGCGGTCTGGAGAGGCCGACGGCGCTGCGGATCTTCGCGGCGATGGATGCGCTGCGGCGCGGGCTGAGCGAGGCCGAGCTCGTGGCGCAGACCGCGTACGATCCGTGGTTCGCGGCCCAGATGGGGCTGATGGTGGCGCTCGAGGGCCAGCTGTCGGCTTGCACGCTCGAGACTCTTCCCGAGGGGCTGCTCCGCGAGGCGAAGCGCATGGGCTTCTCGGACACCCAGATCGCCGGGCTGGTTCACGGGGACGGCGGCGACCCCGCCGCTCCACGTGCCACACCCCAGGCATCTCACCCGACGTCGGCCGAAGATGTACGCCAGCACCGCCTCGCCCGCGGCGTCGTGCCCAGCTACTACCGGGTCGACACGTGCGCTGCCGAGTTCGAGGCCTTCACGCCCTATCTGTATTCGACGTACGAGCGTGACGACGAATCGGCCCCGACGGAGCGACGCAAGGTCGTGATCCTGGGCGGCGGTCCAAACCGCATCGGTCAGGGCATCGAATTCGATTACTGCTGCGTCCACGCCTGCTTTGCGTTGAAGGAGCTGGGGTTCGAGACCATCATGGTCAACTGCAACCCCGAAACGGTCAGCACCGACTACGACACGGCGGATCGTCTGTACTTCGAGCCGCTGACGCTCGAAGACGTCCGCAACATCCTCGATAACGAGAAGCCCGAGGGCGTGATCGTGCAGTTCGGCGGTCAAACGCCGATTAACCTCACCCGCGGTCTGGCCGAGGCCGGCGCGCCGATCTGGGGCACGGCGCCCGACAAGATCGACCTCGCCGAGGATCGGGTTCGCTTTGGGCAACTCCTGCGCGACCTCGACATTCCGCATCCGGAATGGGGCACGGCGCGCTCGCTCGAGACCGCGCGCACGGTGGCGGCCCGTATCGGCTACCCGGTGCTGGTGCGCCCGAGCTACGTGCTCGGCGGACGAGCGATGGAGATCGCGTTTGACGATCGGCAGTTGGCCGAGTTCCTGGCGGCCGCCACGGCCGCGGCGCCCGATGGTCCGGTGCTGATCGACCACTACCTCGAGGACGCGTTCGAGATCGACGTCGACGCGATCTGCGACGCCGAACGCGTCGTCATCGCCGGCGTCATGCAACATATCGAGGAGGCCGGCGTGCACTCGGGTGACAGCGCCTGCGTGCTGCCGCCCTGGAAGATCAGCAATTATCACCTCAGCATCGTCGAGGACTACACCGAACGACTCGGCAAGGCCCTCGAGGTCAGGGGCCTGATGAACCTCCAGTTCGCGATCAAGGACGACGAGGTCTTCGTGCTCGAGGTCAATCCGCGCGCCTCGCGGACCGTGCCCTTCGTGAGTAAAGCGACCGGCGCACCGCTGGCCAAACTGGCCGCGCAGGTCATGGCGGGCAAGACCCTGGCCGAGTTGGGCTTTGTCGAAACCCCACGGGTCGACGGGTTCTTCGTGAAGGAAGTCGTACTGCCGTTCAAGAAGTTCCCGGGCGCCGACTACCGCCTCGGCCCGGAGATGCGCTCGACCGGCGAGGTGATGGGCCACGCCGCGCGTTTCGGCCACGCCTTCGCCAAGGCCGAGCTCGCGGCTGGGACGCCGCTGCCGACGAAGGGCAACGTCTTCCTGACCGTCAACGACTTCGACAAGGGAGCGGCGCTCAAACTGGCGCGCGACTTCCATCGGTTGGGCTTCGGATTGCTGGCGACTCCCGGCACAGCGGCCGCGATCGCTCGCGCCGGTCTGCCCGTCACGACGTTGCAGCGTTTCAGCGAAGGCAGCCCGAACGCCGTGGACAAGATCCAGGCCGGCGACGTGCAACTTATCATCAACACGCCGCTGGGCGCGGGCTCCGCGGCCGACATGCAGGCCATGCGCTCCGCTGCGGTGTTGCACGGCGTGACGCTGCTGACGACGTTGAGCGCGGCGACGGCAGCCGTGACCGGGATCCAGGCACTGGCGGCCCGGGAGTTGCGCGTGCGCAGCCTGCAAACGCACCACGGGCGCGAGGTCTGAGACAAGGCGTTTTCGGTCAACGCGCCAAGGACCCTGCCGTGTAGAGGGCCGTTCGGTCGTGCGCCGTGGCCGGCCTACAATCCCCGCAGGCAATCGCGAGCGGGGGCGGCGATGACCGTTTCGAGGATCACGCGTCGACTGCGGCTCGGTCTGGGGCTTTGCGTGCTGTTGGCAACGACGCTCGGCGGCGCCACGTCCGTGTCGGCCTCGCCCGAGGCGGTGACGTCGACGGCGTGGGCGCATATCCCCATCGCAGGTCTGCCGGGCGGTATGTATCAGCATATCCCGGCGGTCGTTGTGTATCGCGGCCAGCTGTATATCGGTGTGCAGACGGGCGGGCCATCGCAAATCTGGCGATCGACCGATGGCTTAAACTGGACCGGTGTCATCACCGGGACGGACTTCGGCACCAATCCGCTTGGCACAAGCGTGATGGATTTTTCTGTCGTTGGCGACGCGCTATATGCCGCTACCTTTACATCTGGATGGAGCGGCGCGATCTGGCGCACGGTCGACGGCGACGTGTGGGAGCCCGTCCGCCCAAACGCTTACCCAAGTGTCTGGTACTTTGATCTGGCGTCGTTCCAGGACCGCCTCTACGTCCACGCCCACAATGGCGAGATCCTGATCGATCCGCCCAGCGACGAGGTGCTGACTACAACGAACGGCACCGACTGGGATGTCGCGCTGCAGCCCGACTTCGCGATCACGAGCCTGTCGAGCGTCTCCGGGTGGTTGTATGTCGGCGGGCGGCGGCCGAGCGATTCGAGCGCCTGCCTGTGGCGATTCGATGGTGCGGTCTGGGAGGACGTCTCCGCGGATTTCCAGGTGGCGACGAATCCGAGGGTCCAGGCTGTTTTGTCCTTCAACGGAAGCCTCTACGCGGCGACCACCGAAGACGGATCCTCAGGTCGCACGGTCGTCGGTCTTTGGCGTTCGTTCGACGGGCGCGATTGGTCGCCGGTGACGGCCAGTGACGTCGACCTGATCCGGGCCTCGGGCGATTACGTGAGGCAGATCTCGCTGGTGACGTATCGCGGCGCCCTGTATTTGTTCGCAAACGACCTGGGCACGGGCGATGTCTGGCGTTCGGCGGATGGCGAGCATTGGGAATCGCTGACGCCGGCCGAGTGGGTGGCGGGCCAATCGCGCGGTGTGACCCGGGCTGGCGCCGCCGTGTTCAACGATCGATTGTGGGCCGGCACGGTGACGATCGGTGTCGCCGATGACGTGTTGCTCTATCTGCCGGAGCGATTGACGTTGCCGACCATCCTCGGTTTCCACCACGAATGAACACCGCCGACCGGGTCACACGGGTCGGCGGCGTCTGAATTGGCGTGGTGCCGTGATGGGTCACTCGGTCGGCAGGCCGCGGCGCGTGTCGGGCGCGGTCGACGTCGATCTCGGCCCGACGACATACAGTGCGGCAAGCGCCAGGGCGGGCAGCAGGAACGTCGTGAATTCCTTGGGCGCCCCGGCGATCGCGGCGGCGACGATGGCGCCGGCCCACAACACGCCGTGCGCCAGATAGAAGGTTCGTGAAGCGGTCACAGGGTCTCCTTGAGCGACCCGCGGGGCGGGCGCCCGCTGTGGCACGTCGCCCCGAGTGGACGAAGCCTGCACCCCATCCTGAACCGCCTCGGTTTCCAGATCAACTCGGGATGTCCCCAGGTCCGGCGTGCGGGTCTCACCTGGGGTTCTCCCGAGGCGCAAAATCAGCTCGACCCGCGAACCCACCCGGCTTTTTGCATAAATGTTCTTGAGGTGAAACTCGACCGTGCGGGCCGAGATCCCCAGGGCCTGGGCGATTTGTTTGTTGCTTTTCCCGAGCAGAAGCTCCCGGACCACATCCTGTTCGCGTTCGCTCAGGTCAGTCGGTGAAGGCATGTCGGATCTCCTGGTGATCGGCGCCAGCGAAGCATACGCCGTGAAGATGAGAGGATGGTTCGATCGGCCGGTTGAGCGGCGACGCTCAATATGGCACGCGCCAGTCCATGGCGGTGGGAGTCTTCTGAAAACCCAGGTCTTTGAGGATGGCCTGCCCCGGGCTGCCGATGACGTCGGCGCCGTTCCATTCGGCGACTGTGACGCGGTTGGGCACACCGGGCCGGGCGAGGTAGGCGCGCCAGGCCCGCTCGATGACGAAATCGTCGATGCCCGGGGCCGTCGTGATCCGCCGCCCCGTGTCTTCGAAGATCACGATGGGTCGCCCGCGAACGAGCGCGACGTGCGTGGTGGGCACGCGGGCGAAACGCGGCGTGTCGTCGGCACCGGCGCCAAAGACGTTCACGGGATCGGCCGCGCTCAACAACACGACCGCGTCGTCCGGCGCTTCGCGCAACAGCTCGACGGCCTCGGGGAGGGCGAATTGCGCGCCCGGTAGGCCGGCGACGAAATACCCACGGCGAACCTCGCCGCGCATTTCGAGACGGCTGAAGACGCGGTACAGCGCCGACCATTCCCAGTCGCCAGTCTCGCGCTCGAGGCAATCGCGGGTGACGACGCCGTAGCGCGCCAGCAGCACGCGCGCGCGCAGCTCGCTCAAGCCGTCGAGCGAGGCCTCGGGACCGAGCACGCCTGGCCGATGCAGGATGGACCATCGGCCACTTGGCGCCGTGGTCGACGCGGGCTTCGCGATTGTGAGCTGTTCGCGGATCCGGCGGCCGATCTGGCGTTTCGCATCGCGGTAGCGGCTCGGCAGCAACGGGCGAGGACCGAGGCGCGCGGCCAGGTCTTCTTCGAGCGCGCTTCGAGCGGGCGGTGCGCCACGCTCGGGCGCCGGCTCGGCCGCGACCAGACGTCTGAACGTCGCGAACGCGTCATGCGTGATCAGGCCGGCGGCGCTCAGTTCGGCGAGCGCGGCCGACAAAGCGCCCGGCTTGAGACCCGCGCCCGCTAGCAGGTCCTCCGCGAACGACGCACCCTCTTCCTTGAGGAACCCCAGAACGGTCAGGGCGTCCTGGCTCAGCCCCTCCGGGTTGGGCGGCGCCAGAAACCGGCGGCCCTCGCCGCGGAAGAAGAAGCGGACCCGCGCGCGGCGCAGGTCATCCGGCGCGTCGGGCGAGGCGACGGCGCTCCAGATCAGGGCGCCGTCGCGTCCCAGCGCATCGAGCTGTGCCGGCGCATAACCGTTCACGCGCGCCGGCAGGACGTCGCGCTCCCATAGCGTCGGCGGCAGCGCCAACCCGCGAAGCTGCTCCAGCGACTGACGCAGGCCCTCGGGGCCCTCGAGCCTCGCCTGCGGATGCACGTGTTGCCAGCGCGTCAGAAAGCCGGCATAGGCCGCCAGGGTGACGGGGCGGACGGCGTTTCGGAGTTGCGCGAGCGTGCGTCGCTGGATCAGGTCGAGCAAATGCGCGTTGCATACCTGCAGAGTCGCGAGATCGGTGAAGTGCCCGCGGACCAGTTCACGACGCTCCACCTGGGCCATCAAGTCGCCGGCCAGATCGAGTTCGGCAAAGGGGTAGCGCGCCAGCAATTCGGCGCCCGAGACCGGACCGCACCAACGTAGGTATCGGGCGACGATGTCGGCCGCGCGAGGGCGGGGCGCATAGGCGTCCTTCAACTCGATCGAGATCCAGCGGGGCTCGCCGGCGATCGACACCTGCTCGGCGCGGCCTTCGGCGCTCAACTCGGCGATCCAACTGGCGCCGTCCGCGACGGTGCGCGCCGCGATCTCGGTCCGTGTCAGATCGCCCAATTCGCGCAGGATCAGGGCCAGCTCTTCTTTGCTGCGGGCTTGGGCGCCCTCGGCCGTGTGCCCGGCCCGCGCAACGACCTCGGCCACGGCGTCGGGGCTCAGTCGTCCGGTCCAGTCGGAATCTGCGGGCGCGCTCTCGGTCGAAAGGGGCGCAGCCTCCAGGGCGCGCAACTGGCGCTCGGCCTTGGGCGCGTCCCACTCGTACATGAAGATGCTGACGAAGTTGTGCAGCAGGCCGGCGGCGACCGGCGACGGCGTCTGGCTTTCGATCGGCACGACCTCGATGGTGCCGCGCTGAATGGCGTCCAGCACCTGCGCGAGGTGCGGCATGTCGAACACGTCGCGCAGACAATCGCGCGTCGTCTCGGCCACGATCGGGAAGTTCTCGAATCGCCTCACCAGCGCCAGAAGATCGCGGGCACGCAGACGCTGCAGCCAGAAGGGCATGCGCTTACGACCGCGCGTGCGCGGCAGCAACAGTGCGCGCCCGGCGTTCATGCGGAACTGCGCGCCATACACGGCGGAGTCGGGCAGTTCGTCCAGGATCCGTCGCCGGGCCTCGTCGGCAGTGAGGACCTTACCGAGGTCAACGGGCACGGCACCGGTCAGCCCCGGCAGACGAAAGAGGATGCCGTCGTCGTTGGTCTGCGCTTCGGGCGTGACTCCGACCTTCTCGCGGATCACGGCCAGGAGCGCCAGCGCCCAGGCGCCGTTGACCCGACCGCCGAAGGGTGAGTGGACGACCAGACAGAGATCGCCGGCCGCGTTGCGGAAGCTTTCGACCACAATCGTGCGATCCGACGAGAGCACACCCGACGCGCCAAGCTGACTCTGGACGTGCGCGATCAGGGCGCGCGCCGAACGCTCGTCCAGCGCATAGTCTTCACGCAGCCAGGCCTCCGTCGTTGATACCGCCGTCTGGTTGGCGTCGGCCAGGCGTTCGGCGATCTCGCGCCGAAAGGCGCCGATTCGCACGCCCAGCTCGTACGGCCGGTACGGATAGTCGCCGTTCCAGAACGGCATGCGCGGCGTGGCGCCGGCGGCATCGGTGACGACCACGCGATCGTCGTTGATCTCGGCCACGCGCCAGACGTTGCTCCCGAGCAGGAATGTGTCGCCGACGCGCGTCTCGAACACGAACTCCTCGTCGAGCTCACCGATGCGCGTCTTGCCGTCGCCGAGGTACACGCCGAAGGCGCCCGTGTCGGGGATCGTGCCGACGTTGCTCATCGCGAGCAGGCGCGTGCCGGGCAGGGCGATCAGCCGGTCGGCCGTTCGATCCCACGAGAGTTTCGCGCGCAGCGACGCCATCGCCGGCACATGGGCCGAGTCGAAGAAGTAGCGGCCGGTGAGCATGTCGAGCACGCTTTCGAACTGCGTTTGCGTCAGATCGCGGTACGGGTAGGCGCCCCGGACGAGGTCGTACAAGTCGGCCGCGCGCCAGGTGTCCATGGCCACCATGGCCACGATCTGCTGCGCCAGCACGTCGAGCGGGTTCTCCGGGGTATGTGTCAATTCGACGTCGCCGTCGAGCATGCCGCGTGTGATCGCGGCCGCCTCCATCAGGTCTTCGCGGAAGGTGGCGTAGATCCGCCCCTGGCTGGTCTGACCGACCAGATGTCCCGAGCGACCGACGCGTTGGAGACCCTGCGACACGCTCTTGGGCGATTGCAGTTGCACGACCAGATCGACGTGGCCGATGTCGATGCCCAGCTCGAGCGAGCTCGTGCCGACCAGCGCCGGGAGCTTGCCGGCCTTGAGGTCGGCCTCCATCTCGCGGCGTGCCTCTTTCGACATACTGCCATGGTGGGCGCGGATCGGACCTTCGGCCCCGATCGCGAACATGCCGCGGTCGCGCATCAGCCCACCCGGTGCCAGCGCGGCAGTGCTTCCCGGTTCGACTTCCTCGGAGCGCTCGGCCTGGATCTGGGCGTTGAGCCGGTCCGCGGTGCGCTCGGCCAGACGGCGATTGTTCGCGAAGATCAGCGTCGTGCGATGGCGCAGGATGTCGGCCAGCACCTGCGGGACGACGGCGGGCCAGATGCTGCCGCCCGGCAGGTCGCTGAAATCGTCGACCGTCGTGACGACTTCGAGCTTGAGGCTCTTCTTGTAGTGCGCGTCGACGATCGTCACCGGGCGCGGCGTCGACCCGGCTGACCCGACTTCCTGGCCGCCGAGATAGCGGGCCGCTTCCTCGAGGGGCCGAATGGTGGCCGACAGCCCGATGCGCTGCACCGGCGCTTCGGCCAGGTGTGTCAATCGCTCGAGGCTGACGGCCAGATGGGCACCGCGCTTGTTGCCGCACAGCGTGTGGATCTCGTCGACGATGACGCTCCGCACCGTCCGAAAGAGCTCACGCGCTTTCGGGCTGGTCAACATCAAGTAGAGCGACTCGGGCGTGGTGATCAGGATGTCGGGCGGTTGCTTGAGCATTTGCGCCCGCTGGCTGGCGGGTGTGTCGCCAGTGCGCACGGCCACGCGCAGCGCCCGCAATTTGACACCCTGGCTCGCCGCCGCCGCGCGGATGCCCTCGAGCGGCGCGCGAAGATTGCGCTCGATGTCGTTGTTGAGCGCTTTGAGCGGCGAGACGTACAGCAGGCCGATCCCACCCATGCCCTTCGGGGCCGGTTCCCGCCGGTAGAGGGCGTCGATCCCCCACAGAAACGCCGCCAGCGTCTTGCCCGAGCCGGTCGGCGCCAGGATCAGGGTGTGCTCGCCGCGCTGAATGGCCGGCCAGCCTTCGATCTGGGGCGGTGTGGGGCGGCCCAATGTGTCGACGAACCACGCTCGGGTAGCGGGCGAAAAGGCGGCCAGGGCGTCGTGCATAGAACAATTGTACGCCACTGCGGCCGGGGGGACCACCCCCAGCCCCGCGCGGCACCCGCGTTACCCGGTGCCTGTCGTTGGCGCCGAATCGGACGGGATCGGTGTCCCTGGCGTGCGTCTCGGGTCGCACAATGTCTGGTAAGGTCACGACATGACCCGACTTCGCCTCGAGCAGGACCTCACCCCTGGCTTCACCTGGACAGATGCACTGATACTTTTGATCGTTGGCTTGACGTCCGAGACCGCCGGTCTGACCGTGCGCGACATGCTCGCGGCAGGTGATTATCTGAACCACGCGATCCTGACCTACGAGGAGTTGCTTGGCGCCGTTCGCCGGCTGTCAGCCGCTGATCTCGTCGCGGTCGACCGGCGGCGGTACAGCCCAACAACGAATGCAAGGTCGTTGTTGCACAAGGCCAAGCTGCGCAGATTATCTCTCGCCGCTGTGACGGCCCTGCACACCGCACTGGCCGCTAAGTCTCAGACTTTTGAGGCAAAGCCTGGCCGTGTCCACAGTCTATCGCGGGCCGTCTATACACAAGCGGTGAGCGAGTACCTGGGTGGCAGGGCACACGACTGATCGCGCCGCCGCACGCCCTGCCTGGCCGTTGGGCGCCACTCGACCGCTTCCTTCGTCGGCGCGAGTCTGGAGGTGACGTCAGCGCCAGCAAGCTCGTCGGCCCTCGGCCTTTACAACTCATCCCGGCTGCAGGATCCGGGGAAGCTCGCCCAATGGTCTCAGCACACGCTGGTACTTCCCTGATCAAGGGCGCTCTGCGGTTGCCAGACCCGCTGGCTTTCAGAAGACCACTCAGTCAACCGCAAGCACGTCAGCCAACTGCAAGGCCGTCTACCAATCAAAGACCCGTCCGCCAACCGAAGACTCGTCTTTCAACTGAAACCTCGGCTGCAAACTGAAGACTCGTCTGCCATCCGACTTCGACTCCCCTCCGCGAGAAACGCCAGGGCGGGCTGGCCGTCGGCCAACCGAAGACTCGGCTGCCAACTGAAAACTCGTCTGCCATCCGACTTCGACTCCTCTCCGCGGGAAACACCAGGGCAGGCTGGCCGTCGGCCAACCGAAGACTCGGCTGCCAACTGAAAACTCGTCTGCCATCCGACTTCGACTCCTCTCCGCGGGAAACGCCAGGGCAGGCCGGTTGTCTACCAACCGAAGACCCGCCTGCCAATTGAAGATTCCTCGGCCAAGCGAAGACTCGCCTGCCAATTGAAAACTCGACTGCTGATCGAAGACGTGTCTGCTGACCGAAGACTCGTCGGCCAACTGATGACTCGCCTGACATCCGACTCCGACTCCCCTCCGCGGGAAACGCCAGGGCGGGCTGGCCGTCGGCCAACCAGTGGCGTTTCCCGTGGAGGGGTTGGGGGTGGGGTGGCATAATCCCTTCCATGTCTCGTCAACGCCTGATCACACTCTTTCTCGTCGTCGACGCTCTCGTCGTGGTCCTCCTCGGCGCCTGGCTGGTTCTGGATGCCCGGAACCCGTGCCGAACGCAACGACCGATCCTGCCCGAGGCCTGGTTCGCCGATACCAAGAAACCGGCACCCATGTGCGGGTATCGAGTCGTTACGACCTACCCCCATGCGCGGGATTCCTTCATCGAGGGTCTGCAGTGGCTTGACGGCGAGTTCATCGAGAGCACGGGTCTGGTGGGTCAGTCGTCGCTTCGCCGCGTGGATCCGTCGACCGGGACCGTGGTGCAGCGCATCGACCTCGACCCGCGCGTCTTTGGCGAAGGCGCTGTCGCCGTCGGCGATGTGATCTACCAACTCACGTGGCAGGACCACATTGGGTACGTGTACGACCGCGACACGTTTGCGCTGCTCAAGACCTGGCAGTACCCAACCGAGGGCTGGGGACTGACTTTCGACGGCCGCAACCTGGTGATGAGCGATGGATCATCCACGCTGTACTTCCTTGACCCTGATACGCTCGCGGTCGTGCGTCAGGTCAACGTGGCCGATGCCGGTGCTCCGGTCGTGCGCCTGAATGAACTCGAGTACATCGCCGGCGCGGTGTTCGCCAACGTCTGGCAGACCAACCAGATCGTCCGTATTGATCCCGACACGGGGCGGGTGATGGCGCGGTTCAACTTCGCGGGCTTGCTACCCGAGGCGCAGCGCGCGGGCGCCGACGTCCTGAATGGAATTGCATACGCCGAGGCTGAGGATCGACTCTTCGTGACCGGCAAGCTTTGGCCGACGCTGTTCGAGGTTCAGGTCACGGGTCCGTCGCGTTGACAGCGGCGCCGGGAAGGCCGACGCTGCCAGCCCACGGTGGGCGATTCGAAGGCCAGCAACCCGGGTCGTAAGGGTTGAAGCGAACGGCGCCGCCGCGTGACCCGTCGGTCACATACAATGAACATTCATGACTTTCGGATGGCCCTGGACGCTGCCCTGCGACCAGGGCCCGCAAAGGTCCTCGTGCCCGCGCAGCTGGCCTGGGACGCCATCCGCGCGCACCTGACGACCGCGATTGACGACAGTGTTGCGGAGGTACTGGCCTTCAATGTCGGTCAGGTCCCCGGCCGCTCGAGCGCGGCGGGTTTCGAGACATCCGACGTGCTTCAGCTATATGTGGGTTGGCTGATCGATGCGCGCCCGGGCCTCGTCTGGCGCACGGTGGAGGCGCGGATGTACTATCGATACGCGCTCGACGCCGACGCGGCGCTGTCTCTGCCGGCCTGGATGGCTGAGTCGACGGAGGTTGCTTACGCTTCTGGCGACCCTCAACAGGTGCGTCGGCGTCGCGCGGGTTTTTCGGCGCAGGTCGATCAGGCCGGCGTTTGGACCTATATCCATACCGCACCTGCCGTCGCCGCAAGTTTCGAGATCGTCACGCTCTAGGGCACTGGGACATGTGTCGACAACGGGCGGTTGCCGTCGTGATCCGCGCCGGATGCGTTTTGATGGTTCTGCACCGCGAAGGGGAACGCGTCTACTGGACCCTTCCGGGCGGCGGCGTCGAACCGGGCGAATCTGCGATCGGAGCGGCTGTGCGCGAGCTCGCCGAGGAGACGGGTATACGGGCCAAGGCGGTCAGGGAGTTGTATCGTCTCCCAAGCGAGACCTGTTATTTGTGCGACGCCGACCTGGCCCAGATGGCTCGCTTGGGGTCCGATCCCGAGCTGGACGGTCAGCCGGCGATGGTGTTGGCTGTCGGATGGATACCGTTGTCGGAACTCGAGGATGATGTGCAAGGCCGCCTGTTTCTGCCTGCGCTCGAGGGAGACGAGACTGGATCATGATGACGTCACGTCGACGACCTGCATGTGCCCTGCTTGCCCTGTTCGCCCTCGGCCTGATCAGCTCCTGCAGTGCTCCAGCGTCGCCGACACCGTTCCCCACGGCGACCGAGACACGCTTCCGGACCTGGACCCCGATCCCGACGCTCACGCCCAGCCGGACATTGACCCCGAGCCTCACGCCAACGATCACGCCCACGGTACCGACGCCGACGCTGAGCGCCGAACAGATGACGGACCAGGCGGCGGTGGTTGCCATCAATCATCTGACTTGGGTGGACGACATAGGCAACCGTCCTATGCCATTGCGCTTCAGGGATTTCTCCTTTTACGAATCGCTTGGCGGTTGGGTGACTGGTTTCGTGCCTTCTGGCCAATGGGAACTAGGACACACAGTGGATGGCGGGCGCACATGGCACGCCGTGTCGTTGCCCCGGAGTTGTGAATCCAGCGGGGATGTGACGATCCTTTTCAGTAGTCCGACGGTTGGGTGGGCCAAATGCCAGATCCTGTGGTCAACGGGCGATGGCGGCGCAACCTGGCAGGTAGAGATGCTCGCGAGTCAAGTGATCAACTGGGGCCGAACTCCGGCCGGCGTGTATTGGGCAGCCGTCGAACTCGTTGATGGAGTGCACCTGTTCGAATTGATCGATCAACGTGCCACCGCTTGGCACGAGTTTGCATCACTGCCGAAGGAGTGGACGTTGACTGGGCTGAGCGAACCTGCCTCCATCCCAGTCGTGATCGGAGATCCCGAACACATTTGGGTCTATGTCGGTGTTCGTCGCAAAGACGGGACAATCGCTTTTCAGGGATGGCATTTCACAGAGGACGGGGGCCAGCGCTGGGATCGGCGCGAGCTACCATGCGGGTCAGGTGCCTGGGGGCTGGATACGGGCATAGCGCTGGCGCCTGATGGGACACTCTGGTCACAATGTTGGGGCATACCAGGCGGAATGTTTATGCCCAAATCCTACTGGCAGTCGGATGACGGTGGACTGACCTGGCGAGAGATCGCCCGGTCACCGTTTCCTGGTTCCGCTCCCGTGGAGGAAGCAGCTCTGCTGCCGTTTTCGGGCATCAGCTGGCGACTTGACGTGTTCAATGCGCACTTTGCCTATAGCCTGCTTGGGCGGGTTGATGCTCCACTGATCACGCGTGACGGAGGGAGGAGTTGGCATACACCTTGGTTATCGCCCTGTCTATTCTTCGATGGCGCGGCATCCGGGGAGTTTGTCGATGACTTGCATGGGTACTTTGCCAGCCTCGATGGTATGGCTCGCACCGCGGACGGCGGCCTCACGTGGGAATGCCTTCTGTATCCGACGCCAAGCGGCGCCTCCGCACCATAGATCGAGATAGGTCCCAAAGACGATCGGGTTTCATTCAAGAATAGAGTGGATGGACTTTCCTTCGGATTGGCCGGATAACTCTGCCAACGAAGGGAAGGCGACCATGCTACCGCGTTATGTGCTCCGTTTCGTCTTGGCGTTGGTGCTGTCGGGCGTGTTCGGGATCGTCGAGGGGGCCGCGCCGCGGCTCGCGCGGGCGCAGAGCGGATACCGGCTCGTGCTCCCCAGCGTCATGCGCCAAAGCCCAGGCCAGGCTGCCGGCGGTTTCATCATTGACCACACGACGACCAGCCTCGCATCGGTGCCGCCCCAATACATCACGCTCGCGAAAAACCAGCTCAGGTTGAGTTATGGCCACACATCGCACGGGAGCCAATTGATCAGCGGCGCGGACTACTGGTACGGCGTCAACGCGCTGCTGGCGTTCAACACAAACGGCGCGGTCGCAGCCGATGTGCTCTCGATCGCAGACTACACGCCGAGCGGCGATCTCGGAAATCCCGATCGCACGACCTGGGCGGCCCAGACCCGAGCCTACCTCAACGGCGTGGGTATGAACCGCAACGTCGTCCTCTGGTCATGGTGCGGTCAGGTCAGCTCGGCTACGGCGGCCGACATCGACACCTACCTCACGCTGATGAGCGAACTCGAGCGCGACTTTCCGAACGTGCGGTTTGTGTATATGACCGGCCACCTTGACGGCTCGGGGCCGACAGGCAATCTCGCGCAGCGCAACGCCCAAATCCGGGCCTATGCCGCCGCCAATGGCAAGATTCTGTTCGACTTCGCCGACATCGAGAGCTACGATCCGGCCGGCGTCTACTACGCCACGGCCGACGACAGCTGCCCGTGGTGCACGACGTGGTGCTCGACTCATCCCGGCGAGTGCGTGAACTTGCCGTCGTGCGCTCACTCGCACGGTTTCAACTGCAAACGCAAGGGCGAGGCGTTCTGGTGGCTGCTCGCCCGACTCGCCGGTTGGAACGGGTCCGTGCCGTGATCAGCCTGGCGCAATGCCGGCAAGGTCCGCCGGCCGGCCCCAGACGCCGGTGAAGACGGTCTCGGCGAGCGGGCGACGGCGGCGCGGGTCAAGCTCGCGCTCGCGGTCGTTCTCGGCCAGCGTGTTGGGGTCCCCCAGGCGCCCGAGCGCGATGGCCACGACCGGGTCGAAGCCGTCGGGGATCGCAAACGTCGCGCGCGCAGCTTCGGCCGAGAACCCGCCCATCTGGTGCACGTACAACCCCGCTGTGCTCGCCTGGATGGACAAATGAGCCACGGCCTGGCCGAGGTCGTAGCGCGCATGGCCGTTCTCGCGTCCGCGGCTGTTGATCCGCGCCGCGACGCCGATGCACAGCGCGCCGGCTGACCCCGCCCAACGGCGGTTGCCTTCGCTCAGACATTCGAACACGCGGGTGAAGGCATCGGGCTGGTCGCGCCGCGCCACGATGAAGCGCCACGGTTGTTCGTTCGACGCCGACGGCGCCCAACGCGCCGCCTCGAATAGCGCTGCCAGGTCGGCCGGGCTCAGGCTTTCGCCCGAGAACGCACGTGGGCTCCAACGTGCCGCTAATAGGGGGGCGATCTCTATTTGCGCTTCGAGACGGTCTTGGCTCACAGAGGACTCCAGGGTGACGGGATCCGCCGCAGGTCGAGTTGCCTCAACCCGCGGCGTCTTCCTCAATCGTACCGCCAATCACACCCTGAGTAAGAGGTCTAACGGCCGTGTCGAGGTTTCTCGCACCCTGGTTGGGCACGCCTTACAGGCAACGCGGAAAACGCGCTGACACACCCCGTGTCAACGTGTCCCGCGATGGAGCGACGCGAAAAATGAGGATGTAACGATCCGCGACTAGGCCAACGCGTGCGGCGTGCTTCCCGCGTCGTCCTTCAGGTCCACGCCGCTCAGCTTCAGACGACGCGCTTCGGTGACGAGATAAACGATCTTGTGAGCCGCCTCGGCGTACGACAGCCCTTCAAGCCGGACGTTGGAAATGCAGTTGCGCTCGGCGTCGTTTCGCCCGACGCGCGGCCCGTAGGTCAGATAGACGCCGAGGCTGTCGGCCGAGCCCAGGCCCGGCCGTTCGCCGATGAGCATCACGGCCACCTCGGCGCCGAGCGCCTCGCCGATTTCGTCGCCCAGGGCCACGCGGCTCTGTCGCGCGACGATCACGGGCGCGAGGCGCAGACCGCGTTCGGTCAATTGCGGCACGGTCGCGTCGAGGAGCGGGACGGCATGCCGTTGGGTCGCCAGCGCAGACAGGCCGTCTGCGACGACGAAGACGACGTCGAAGCCGGGCGCGGGCTCCTGGCGCCATGCCCGCAGCGCCGTCAGGCCCTCCGCCGACAATCGGCGGCCTCGATTGGGGTTCTGCAGGTAAGCCGCGCGATCGGGGGCCTGACTTTGAACGGTCAGACACGGCCAGCCGCGGGCGGCCAGCTCGGCTTCGATCGCGGCTGCGTCGAACGCCAGATGCACCGCGTCGCGCGCGCGGGCATGGGCCAGCTGAAAGTCCAGCACCTCGCGGGTCGGCAGACTCCCGCCCGCGCGGCCGAGCCCGATGCGGGCCGTAGTCAGGCGGCTCAGATTGCGCCAGGGATCGGTCGGGGTCAGGTCGCTCATCTGGGTCTCCTCACGCGTTCCACGGTCCGGCTGCCAGCAACGGATGGTTCGGCGCGGCCGGCAAAAGCTCACGACCGTCTTTCAAGATCGCCAGGTCGGTGAGCCAGGCCTCGAACTCGGGCGCCGGGCGCAGACCGAGCACCTGCCGGAGATAGAGCACATCGTGAAACGACGTGCTCTGATAGCTGAGCATGATGTCGTCGGCGCCGGGAACGCCCATGAAGTAGTTGCAGCCCGCGACGCCGAGCAGCGTCAGCAGGTTGTCCATGTCGTTCTGATCGGCTTCGGCGTGGTTGGTGTAGCACACGTCGCAGCCCATCGGCAGGCCAAGCAGCTTGCCGGTGAAGTGGTCCTCGAGACCGGCGCGCGTGATCTGCGCGCCGTCGTACAGATACTCGGGTCCGATAAAGCCGACGACCGTGTTCACCAGCAGCGGCTTGAAGTGGCGAGCCACGCCGTAGGCGCGTGCCTCGCAGGTCTGCTGGTCGACGCCGTGATGGGCGTCGGCCGACAGCGCGCTGCCTTGGCCCGTCTCGAAGTACATGACGTTATCGCCGATCGTGCCGCGCTTGAGCGCCAGCGCCATCTCGCGCGCCTCGGCCAGCATCGCGAGCGTGATGCCGAAGCTCTTGTTGGCCGCCTCAGTGCCGGCGACCGACTGAAAGACCAGGTCGACCGGGGCGCCGCGCGTGATGGCCTGCATCTGGGTCGTGACGTGCGCGAGCACGCAGCTTTGTGTCGGCACGTGGTAGCGCTCGATCAGGTCGCCCAGCATTTTCAGCAGGTCGATCACGCGCTGCGGGCTGTCGCTGGCGGGATTGATGCCGATGACGGCGTCGCCGCAGCCATACAGCAGCCCGTCGATGATCGCGGCCGCGATCCCGGCCGGATCGTCGGTCGGATGATTGGGTTGCAGCCGCGCGGCCAGTCGACCGGGGAGGCCGAGGGTGTTGCGAAAGCGCGTCACCACGCGGCGTTTCTGGGCGACGAGCACCAGGTCCTGATTGCGCATCAGCTTCGCGACGGCCGCGACCATCTCGGGCGTCAGGCCCGGCCCAAGCGCCTCGAGCATCGGACCATCGGCGGCGTACCCGAGCAGCCAGTCGCGGAACCCACCGACGGTCAGCCCGCTGACCGGGGCGAAGGCGAGCGGGTCGTGCGTGTCGAGGATCAGGCGTGTGACGTCGTCACGCTCGTAGGCGATGACCGGATCCTCGAGAAAGGTCTTGAGCGGCACATCGGCCAGCGCGCGTTGCGCGGCGACGCGCTCCTCGGCGTTTTCGGCGGCGATGCCGGCGAGCGCGTCGCCCGACTTCGGAGCGCTTGCTTTGGCCAGCAGCGTGCGCAAATTCGGGAACGTGAAAGTGCGGCCGGCGACGATCTCGGTGTACACGGTCATGGCGCCTCCTCGGTTCGCGAACGATGGGCTAGCTCAGGAAGGTGCGCAGGAACTCGATCAGCCGATCGACGTCGGCGGCGTTGCTGGCGATACCGAGCGAGACGCGCACCGCGCCAGTGCTCTTGTCGTCGATGCAGCGCCGGAAGTCGTCCAGCGTCAGACGGGCCCGGCTGGCGACGAAGCAGCTCGACAGTTCTTCGGCCGAGATCCCGAGCGCCAGTTCGCCGTCGCCCGGGTTGCAGAAGCACCCCGTGCGGAGCGAAATCATGGCGGCGTTGGCGCGGGCCTCGACCTCGCGATGATCGATGAAGTGTCCGATTGCATTGAAGACGTTGAACGTCACCGTCGCGCCACGCGATTCGGTCGTCGTTGGACCATAGACTTTGACCAGCGGTGCGCCGTTGGCGTGCCTGAGCGCGACAAGCTGGCTCAAGAGCCGACCCGTCAGGTCCTGCAGGTGCGCATGCAGACGATCGACGCTCACTTCCTCGAGATAGCGCAGGCCGATCTCGACGGCGGGCAAGTTGAGATAGTCGAGCGTGCCGTCTTCGAAGCCCTCGGCGCCCTCGTGCAGGTAGTACTTGTCGCCCTGGACCGACGCGACCGTGATCGTTCCGCCGGCGAACCACGGGCGCTGCAACTTGGCCAGCGTCGAACGACGGGCGAGCAGGGCCCCGATGCCGGTTGGGTAGCCGAACATCTTGTAGAACGACAGCGTCATGAAGTCCGGTTGGATGGCCTGCAGATCGACGCGATTGGTGGGCGCGAAGGCGGCGGCGTCGAGCAACACGTCCCAGCCGGCCGCGTGGGCTTCGGCGATCCAACCGAGGTCGTGCTGCACCCCGGAGAAGTTAGATTGCCCTGGGTAAGCGAAGAGCCTTGGCCGATCGCCGGCGGGCGCGGCCAGGTTGCCGCGGAGCACGTCGGCGTCGATGCGCAGGTCGGGAGGACGCACCGGGGTGTACGTGACGCGAGCACCCTTGGCGCGCGCGAATTCGCGGATGCCGTTGACCGAGTTGTGATTGTCGAAGGTCAGCAGAAAGGCGCCGCCCGGGCCGAACGGGTACGACTCGCCGACAAGCTTCAAGGCGCCGCTGGCGTTGGCCGTGAAGATCACGGCGTACTCGGCCGGATCGGCGTTGAAGTACCGGAGCACGGCGGCACGGGCGCGTTCGACGCCCTCGGTCGCGGCGCGAGACGTGGGGTTGCTCGAGTGCGGGTTGCCGAACACGCCGTCGGCCAGCAGCGCCTGATGCTCGCGCAATTGTCGACTGGCGTACAAACAGCCGCCTGTGTAATCGAGGTACACATGCCCGGCCCTGTCGAGACGGGCGTATTCGTTGGCGCGCAGCGCGTCGAACGCGACGGCGCCGTCCGTACAGTCGGTCGGGGTTTCGAGTGCGGTCGTTGTCATCGCGCGTCTCCGGCCAGCTTGCGCAGCGCCTTGATCAGAGCGTGGTTGCCCTCATGCCCCAGGCCGTCGGCCTGCAGGACGCGGTAGAGATTGAACACCAGGCTGGTCGCCAGCAACGGCACACCCAGGGCGTCGCCCTCTCGCAGACACAGCCGCACGTCTTTTTGCTGCAGGTCGATGGTGAAGCCCGGGCGCCAGTCATTGGCCAGGATCTGCGGACCGCGGTTGCTCAGCATCCAGCTCCCCGCCGCGCCGCCGCTGACCGCCGCCAGAGTCTTCTGCAGATCGAGCCCGCCGGCGCGCGCGAACTCGAGCGCCTCGCTCATGGCAAGCGCGTTGCCGACCACCAGGATCTGGTTGACGAGCTTGACCATCTGACCGTCACCCGGCCCGCCGACGTGCGTGATCGTCTTGCCCATCGCCTCGAGGTAGGGCCGCGCGCGGTCGACATGCTCGGGGAGGCCACCGACCATGATGCTGAGCGTGCCCTTGGCGGCGCCTTCGCTCCCGCCGCTGACCGGGGCATCGAGCATACCGACGCCGCGCTCGGCCAGCTTCGCGCCGATGGTCCGGGTCGTCGCGGGGCTGATCGTGCTCATGTCCACCACCAGGCTGCCGGCGCGTGCGCCCGCGATCACGCCCCGGTCGCCCAGGATAACGGCTTCGACGTCGGGCGTGTCGCTGACGCAGGTGAAGACGATGTCGCTGACCGCGGCGACCGCGGCCGGGCTCTCCGCCCAGTTGGCGCCTTCGGCCACGAGCGCGTCGGCCTTGGCGCGTGTTCGGTTCCAAACCGTGACGGAATACCCGTGCTTGAGCAGGTTGCGGGCCATGCCCTGGCCCATGATGCCAAGGCCGATGAAGCCGAGCGCTGCGTTGGTCATGAAGGATCACCCTTGTTCCGAGCGGGATATCCTCCATTCTACGCGAGGTCTCAAATGCCGGGCCAGAGTCGAAAGGCTCCTGTACACGAGGAGGTCGTCGGGCGCGGAATCGAGCCGCTGATGACGCGGATCGCGCTGAAGGAAACGGAACCGATGCCAGCAGGGTACTGCATTCTCAAATCCACGTCATCCGCGTCATCTGCGGCAACACACTGCTGATAGCTTGTGATCCTGCTGGAATACCCGGACCGGCTGAGAGGGGGCCACAACAGATCGCATAACTGATCAGCGGATAAACGAAAGGGGCCCGAGGGCCGCAGCGCACTCGCGTGGGCCGATCGCGGCGCTGCCGTCGTGGCGACTTGTCGGTCGCGTCGTACACAGGCTCTCAGGCATTCATCCGATTCATCGACTGATCCGTTGTCTCCTCCGTTGTCGGTCCCGCCAAGGCGGAGATCGCCCGGGCTTGCCAACGGCATCGACGCGTGCATGCACACGAAAGCCACCGGCTACCGCGTTGCCGCGGCCCGGTGGCTCTGGTCGTGACCGCAACAGGATCAGATCTGGAAATCGTCGCCACGCCAGGTGCCGCCATGCGGGGCATGCACCGGGTGCTCCTGGCCATAGTGGTGGTGGACGGCGACTTTCTCCTCAAGCTCCTCGACGCGTTCGAGCAGTTGACCGACGGCCGTGCCGATCGTGTCCGGCAGGTTGGTGTGATTGAGATCGACCGCGCTCTGCCGCTGCGTGCGCACGACGACCTGCCCGGGCACGCCGACGACGACCGAGTTGGCCGGCACCGGCTTGACCACCACGGCGTTGGCGCCGATCCGGCTGTCTGCGCCGACCAGGATCGCGCCCAGGATCTTGGCCCCGGCGCCGACGACCACGCGATCGCCGATCGTCGGGTGCCGCTTGCCCTTGTTCAGGCTGGTCCCGCCGAGCGTGACGCCGTGATACAGCGTGACGTCGGCGCCGACCTCGGCCGTCTCGCCGATGACGACGCCCATGCCGTGGTCGATGAAGAACCCGGGGCCGATCGTCGCGCCGGGATGGATTTCGATGCCGGTCATGCCGCGGATCATCTGCGACAGCCAGCGGGCCGGCAGTCGCCAGCCGCGCCGCCACAGCCCGTGCGTGATGCGGTGCCCCCACACCGCGTGGAGGCCGGGATACAGCAGCGCAACCTCGAGACCTGAGCGCGCCGCCGGGTCGCGGGCCATCACGGCCGCGATGTCTTTGCGAATCGAGTCGAACATCTTCGCCTCCCGGCAAACGCGGCTCAGTCAGCCAATCCCGCAAAAAGGGCGGTGCTCAGGTAGCGCTCGCCGAACGACGGGATGATGACCACGATCAACTTGCCCGCGTTCTCGGGGCGTTTGGCGACCTGGACCGCGGCCCACGTCGCGGCGCCCGAGGAGATACCGACCAGCAGGCCTTCCTCCTTGGCCAGGCGGCGCGCGGTGTCGAAGGCGTCGTCGTTCTTGACGCGCACGATCTCGTCGTAAATCTGGGTGTTGAGCACGTCGGGCACGAAGCCCGCGCCGATGCCCTGGATCGGGTGCGGGCCTTTCGGACCACCCGACAGCACCGGCGACGCGTCGGGCTCCACGGCTATGGCCTTGAACGACGGCTTGCGGGCCTTGAGCACTTCGCCGACGCCCGTGATCGTTCCGCCCGTGCCGATGCCCGAGACAAGGATGTCGACCTTGCCATCGGTGTCGCGCCAGATCTCTTCCGCAGTGGTGCGGCGGTGGATCTCCGGGTTTGCGGGGTTCTTGAACTGCTGCGGGATCAGGTAGCGCGGATCCGAAGCGGCCAGTTCTTCGGCTTTGCGGATGGCCCCGCCCATGCCTTCTGAGCCGGGAGTCAGGATGAGCTCGGCACCGTAGGCGCGCAGCAGGGCGCGTCGTTCCTTGCTCATGGTCTCAGGCATGACCAGCGTGAGCTTGTAGCCTCGGGCGGCCGCCACGAACGCCAGTCCGATGCCGGTGTTGCCCGAGGTGGGCTCGAGCAATACGGTATCGGGCTTGATCAGCCCGGCCTGCTCGGCCGCGTCGATCATCGACAGGCCGATGCGGTCCTTCACACTGTGCGACGGATTGAAGTACTCGAGTTTGGCGACGACGTCGGCGCCGGCGCCCGCTGTGACGCGGCGCAGACGGACGAGCGGCGTGTTGCCGACGAGGGCGGTGATGTCATTGGCGATGTTCACAGAATTGCTCCAGTTTCGATCAGGAACGCGTGCGCGGACGGCCGGCGCGCGTCGGGTTGCGGATGACGGATTGTGGGCGGCCTGAGGCGGCTGCGCCTCAGGCGCAGCTACACAAGCAAGTACAGGGGGCGGCGAGGCGGGCGGACACCAGCCGGTTCAGAGGGAACACGGCACGTATTTTACTCAAACCGGATGGGCTCGTCCACCCGACAGCGCCAGTGAGTAGGGCACGCGCCTCCGGTTTTCTGGTTAAAAAGACCTACCGCGACAACATAGCTTTCCACAAGAGGAGATCGCTCGCGTCGGTGCGATCCGTTTCGCGGCCAAGCCCGTTATCGATTCACAGAAACGGCGTAGGTCCAGGCTGAAAGTGATCGCCGGTGCGACCGACCGAACGATACAATTCGCGTGCGCACCGGAGCCCCTATGCCCAATCGTCTGGCCGACGCCACATCGCCGTACCTGCTACAGCACAAGGACAACCCCGTGGAGTGGTATCCCTGGGGCGAGGAGGCGCTCGCGCGGGCTCGGGCCGAGGACAAGCCGATCTTCTTGTCGATCGGCTATGCGGCGTGTCACTGGTGCCACGTCATGGCGCACGAATCCTTTGAGGATCCGGCCACGGCGGCGGTGATGAACGCACACTATGTGAATATTAAGGTCGATCGCGAGGAGCGACCGGACCTCGACTCGATCTACATGAGCGCCGTCGTCGCGCTGACCGGGCAGGGCGGTTGGCCGATGAGTGTATTTTTGACGCCCGAGGGCGCGCCTTTCTTTGCCGGCACGTACTTCCCACCGGGGCCGCGACATGGCCTGCCCGCATTCACACAGGTGTTGCGTGGCGTCTCCGAGGCCTGGTCCCAGCGGCGCGCCGAGGTGCTGACCGGCAGCGCCGACATCCTTCAGCACCTGAGGTCGAGCGCACTGGCTGCGCCCGAGCCGAGCCTGCCGACACAGGACGATCTGTCGGCGGCGGTCCGTGCGTTGTGGCAAACCTTCGATGCCCGGCTGGGCGGTTGGGGCGGGGCGCCGAAGTTTCCGCAACCGATGACGATCGAGTTCCTGTTGCGGTATCGCGTCCTGACCGGCGACGCGGTGCCGCTCGACATGGCAAACCTGACATTACAGGCCATGGCGCGGGGGGGCATCTACGACCAGCTGGGCGGTGGGTTCCATCGCTATTCGGTCGACGCCAACTGGCTCGTACCGCATTTCGAGAAGATGCTGTATGACAATGCCCAGCTAGCACGCGTGTACCTGCACGCCTGGCAACTGACGGGCGAGGCCGAGTTCCGACGCGTGACGACCGAAACCTTGGATTACGTGCTGCGCGAGATGACCAATCCGACCGGCGGTTTCTACGCGTCGCAGGATGCCGATAGCGAGGGCGAAGAAGGCAAGTTCTTCACCTGGTCCGAGGCCGAGATCGATCTGGCGTTGGGCGCCGACTCGGCGCTGTTCAAGCGCGTCTACGGCGTGACGAGCGGCGGGAACTTCGACGGACACACGATCCTGTCGGTGGTCGAGCCGGCTGCCCAGGCGGCCGCTGCGCTCGGGCTTCCCAGCGATACGGCCGAGGCCGCCACAGCGCGGGCGCGCGCCGCGCTGTTCGCTCGGCGCGAGGCGCGCGTTCATCCCGGGCGCGACGACAAGGTGATCGCAAGCTGGAACGGCCTGATGTTGGCGGTGCTGGCCGAGGCGGGTGTCGCCTTCGAGCACGCCGGATACCTCGCGGCGGCCCGTCGCAACGGCGATTTCCTCCTGGCCGAGATGCGCGACTCAGACGGGCGGTTGCGACGCAGCTGGCGCCTCGGGGTCGCACACCTGAACGCGTACCTGGAGGACTATGCCGCCGTGGCCGAGGGCCTGGTGGCGCTGTACCAGGCGACGGCCGACGAGCGCTATTTCGTGGCGGCCCGCGAGCTTGTCGACACAGCGCTCGCGCACTTCGCCGATTCGACGGGCGGGTTCTTTGACACAGCCGACGACCACGAGGCGCTTGTGCTGCGGCCCAAGGACGTGCAGGACAACGCGACGCCGTCAGGCTCGGCGCTGATGACGTCTGTGCTGCTCAAACTGGCCGCTTATACAGGCGAACCCCGGTACAGTGATGCGGCGCTCGGCGCGCTTGGCGCGCTCACGCCGTTTCTCTCGCGCTACCCGACCGGGTTCGCGCAGTGGCTGAGCGCCGCGATCTTCGACCTCAGCGAGCCGCACGAGGTGGCCGTGCTCACGGGCGCCGACCCTGCCGGCCTGCAAGCCCTGCTGCGTGAGGCTCAGCAGCCCTTCCGTCCCTTCCAGGTTCTTGCGTATCGCCATACGCCTGTGAGTGATGAGTCGGCGATCCCGCTCTTGAGACATCGCCCGCTGGTGCAGGGTCAGGCGACGGCTTACGTCTGTCGCGGATTTGTGTGCCGCCAACCGGTGACTACGGTTGACGCGCTGCGTCTTGATCTCGACCGCGGCAAGGACGGGTGATGGGCACGGGGCCAGACCCGTAGGTCGAAACACGCGAAACGCAATTGTCTGTCTCGAACGGCACGTCCGGCAAGAATCGGTAGAATCGCCACATGTCTTCGTCGCCGCGCCTGATCCTGTTGTTTGACGGCTACTGCGGTTTCTGCACCCGAACCGTGCACTGGCTGTTGAGCCACGACCGTGAGGGCCGCATCCTGGCCCTGCCGTCGCAGACCCCGGGCGTGCGCGAGCGCCACGGCCTGACTCGCGCGCAGACCGACACGGCCATCTGGGTGATCGATGCGGGTTCAGGCCGCGTCCTCGGCTCGGCAGCGCAGGCCGCCAACCTGCTGTTGGCGCAACTCCCGGCGCCGTGGTCGCTGATCCCGCGGCTGGCGTTTCTCCCTGGCGTCCCGAGTATCGAGCAGGCGCTGTATTTCTGGGTCGCCCGCAATCGCGGGCGCCTCGGTCGTTGGTACGGGGTGTTGCCGCCGTGCGAACGACCGGGCGCCCGCTGTGTCGATCAGCCGCTGCCAGAAAACAATTGATCAGAACGCGCTACTGGCCGGGTTGCGGCATCAAACCCAGCTGCAGCATCACGCCCAATCCGTCGTGTTCGCCCCAGTGCTCGACGATCTTGCCGTTGGCCAGGCGATAGATCGCGATGCTCCCGGTTCGGATGGGTTTGCCGGTGGCCGGCGCGCCCATGAACGGGCCCGTGTTCGTTCCGGTCAGCGTATAGCGCTCGACGACGCGATCGCCCTCTGCGAATAGATCGTCGGTCGTCGCCCTGGCGTCGGGGAAGGCGGCAAGGAATCCCTGGTGGGCCAGCCGGGCGCCGTCCAACCCGGTCGGCAGACCCGGGAGCATGTTGTGCGCCGTGAAGTTTGCATCAAGCACTTCGCCCAGGCGATCCAACTGGTTCTGGTTGTGGAGCTCGCGATAGCGACGGACGACGGCTTTGTTGCTCTCTGCGGACATGGGGATGTCTCCTCGGCCCGGGCGTCAGACAGCCCGCGGGCATCGACCGCCCATTGGGCTAGCCTGCCTCGACGATCTGCGCCAGGGCGCTTGGGTGAACGCGAACGTGGGTAGGGTGGTCGAACGGATCGGTGATCTAGATCTTCGGTCTGCCTCCTTTGAAAGCCGCCTTCATCGGCTTCCAGTAATACTGGGTCCAACCCGCGCGAATGTCCGCGGCGTGTTCGGCCGGAACACCGCTTTGACGCAGGTTCAGCCGTGTGCCAGTCGGGGCCGGTGACAGCGTGAAGGTCGCTCGCGAGTGATGGCCGGCAGGCCAGTCCGCCGCGCGCCAACTCCACACGATCTTCCGGTCGGCGATGAGCTCCAGGGTTGTGCCCGACAATTCGCCGTCAAAGGCCGAAAAGACACCGCCGACTTTGCGGCTGATGCGCGCCGGCCCGCCGGTGACGCGAGCGTGCTTGCGCGGATCCATCAAGGTCTCGAAGACCTCATGCGGTGGCGCGGCGAAGGTCACGGTCTGGCGCAAGGTCTGGGTCTTCATATCGCCCTCAGGACGACGCTGGATCAGCGGGTGTGGCGAGTGGATCCGGTCCGGGATCCTGACCCTGCGCAACGGCCTGAAGCCGCGCGAGGTAGTGGTCCCAGCCCTGGCGATGCTGTTGGCGCACTGGCCCGTCGGGCAATCCGTTGTGGCGCAGACGCACACGCGTGCCCTTCCCGTCGGCGATCAAATTGACCTCGACGGTGCTGGCGCCCGGCGGCAACGGGCTGTTCGCGCCCTCCCAGCCCCAGGTGAACACGACCCGCCGAAACGGCGTCACTTCCAGGTACTCGCCGCGGATGATGTCGCGGCCGTTCAGGTTGACGCGGTAGACGCCGCCGTTCTTGGCCACCAGAGTCGCGTTGACGCCCTTCCACTCGACCAACTTGACCGGGTCCGTGAAGAACGGGAAGACGGTCTCGGGCCGGGCGGCGATCCAGATCTCGTGTTCAAGCGCGGCGTGGTCCTGTGCGAGCACGGTGGGCGTTCCTCTTTTCTTCGGCTTCGGCGATCTGCTTGAGGCGCTTCAGACCGTCGGACCAGAAGGAGTCAAGATAGGCGCGAACTTCGGCCAGAGCTTCCGGGCGGGCCTGGTACAGCCGCCGCGTTCCGTCACGCCGGACGGAGACGAGCTGGGCATCGCGCAGTACTTTGAGGTGTTGTGAGATGGCCGGGCCCGAAATCGACCGGAAGTGTGCGGCGATTTCGCCCGAAGACAACTCACGCTGCTGGATCAGCTTGAGGATCTCGCGCCGTCTTGGTTCGGCTAGGGCGGTCAGAATGGCGTCCATGGCTCGCGTGTTCGAAATATTAGCACGGACTTATATAAGCGTCAACTTAAATTGCCCTCGCCGCCTGAGGGTCGCCATTTCGCGCGTGGTCGTCAGTCTATAATCGTCCGGTGACCTGGACCCGCTGGCTCGTTCTACAGACACTCGCCGCCAGCCTGGCGGCCTGCACGAACACGACGGCCCTGCCAGACATCGTCGTGGCGACAGAAACGCTCCGCCCGGCCTCCGCCCCGGCCTCGGCGACGCCGTCCCGTCAGGCGCCGACGCCCGTGATCATCGCCTCGCCCACGCCGACACCGACGCCATTCATGCACGTGGTCACAAAGGGCGAGACGTTGATCAGCATCGCCGTGTTCTACAACGTCACGCTGCAGGCGCTACAGGCCGCCAACGGCGATCTGGATCCCCGGGCGCTGCAGATCGGCCAGAGTCTCATCATCCCGCTCTCCGAGGACGCGGCGGTGGTTCAGGCCGAAGGCGCGCCGACACCGATGCCGCTCGAACTCGGCCGACCGAACTGCCTGCCGCAGGCCAGCGGCGCGTTGAGTTGCATCGTGCTGGCGCGCAATCCGGGACCGGGCGCCGTCGAAAACGTAAGCGCGCGTATCATCCTTGCCGACGCGCAGGGCTTGCCGATCACGTCGACTGTGGGAAGCACCGGGCTCGATATCGTGCCACCCGGGGTCGCCGCTCCGATCGCCGTCTGGTTCGCGCCCGGCGTACAATCGGTGGCGGCGCAGGGCGCCGATCTGGTGTCGGCGTACCCGTCCGGCGAACCGGCCGACCGGTACGTGCCCCTGGCGCTCGACGCCTATACGGCGGCGCAGGCCGGGCGTGTCTGGACCATCAGCGGCACGATCCGCAACGCCGGCGCGCAACCGGCTGCCGTGGTGCGCGTGGTCGTCGTGCTCCTGGCGTCGGGCGATCGGCCCGTGGGGTATCAGCGGCTCGAGCTCCCGGGCGGTCTCGACGTGGGCGCCGCGCGCGATTTCGCTTTGCCCGTCACGGCGCTGGCCGATGACGCGATTCAATACGTGGTATGGGTCGAGGGAAAACGATGAGCACTACTGAGATGCCGACACACGCCAGCCCGTTTGTCTACGGTCTGATGCAGCGCGTTTTCAAGTTGATCGCCTTCTTCTTGTTGAAGCAGCGCGTGATCGGGCTCGAGAACATTCCGAAACAGGGCGCCTATCTGCTGGTGATGAATCACCTCAGCATCTGGGATCCGCCGATCGTGTTTATGCACACGCCCCGGCGCATGATCGTCTTTGTGGCGGACAAATGGCGCAAGAACGCGCTCATCGCCTGGGTCGTGGAGACGGTCGGCGCGGTGTGGGTGGCGCGCGGCGAGGCCGACATGAGCGCGATCAAGCAATCGCTCAACTTCTTGCGCGGGGGCTACCCCATGGGCATGGCGCCCGAAGGCACGCGCAGCCACACCGGCGCGTTGATCCAGGGCAAGACCGGCGCCGCGTATCTGGCCGATCGCGCCGGCGTGCCGATTGTTCCGACGGTGGTCTATGGCACCGAAAGCGTCACGCAGAACCTCAAGCGTCTGCGCCGCACCGAGACGATCATGAAAGTCGGCGAACCGTTCCGCCTGCCGCAAAACGGACGAGCCAAGGCCGCCGATCTCGAGCAGTACACTGACCAGATCATGATCGCGATCGCCCGTCTGCTGCCGCCGCAGTACCACGGCGTGTACGCGGATCATCCGTTGCTCAAGGAGACGCCGGCCTCCGAGGCCGACACGCCTCAGTAACCGGCGGTCAACACCTGCCAGCCCTCGCGTTGAACAAAGGCTTCCACCTCGGGTGTCTGCGGCAGCGTCATCAGGTTGACCACGTGGCCGGGCCGATGCAGGATCACGTGATAGGCGCGGCGGCTGCGCTCGCCCATCCGTGACCGCAGATACACCGGTTCCTCGACGCGCCAGCCGGCGTCTATGGCGCTTAACAGCAACAAGAGTTGTGGCTCCACGGCCGTCGACGGTCGTGGCCGTTGCAGGCTGCCCCAGCAATCCGTGTGGCGTGTTCCGATCACGTGCGATGACGTCAACATGGCGGACCTCCTGATCCGAGGTCAGCCTAGGCCCCGTAGATCATCGCCCGATTAAGCGGCGTTCAACGCTTCAGTGTTCGCCCGGCGCCATTCCGGCGACTGCCAACAAGAGCGCCTGTCGGTCCACCGCGCCCAGCAGATGGCGCGCGCCGTCGACGACGTAGAAGCGCTTGCGTTGTTCGGCCAGCATCTGCCGGATCGCCTCGGCCACCGGCGTGTCCGGCGGGCCGCTGAGCGCGGCCTTCGTCATGACGTCCCGGGCGGTCGCCGGGAGCTGCGGCACGTGGCCCCGCCCGACCAGTGCCGCGAGGAGCCCGCCGCGCGTCTCCGGCCGCGTGCGCGCCACGAGGTCGCCGTCGGTGATTACGCCGAGCAATCGACGTTCGGCGTCGACGACGGCGACGCGTTTGATCGTCGCGCCCACCATGAGCGCGACCACGTCAACGAGATCGGCGTCGGCATCCACGGTCGGCACGTCCGGGTCCATTACGTCACCGACGACGCGGCCCAGACGCGCCCCGGTGGGCTGAGCGGCCGGCGACGACGGCGCGGCCACGGTGCGCAGCACGTCGAGCCGGCTGAGCATGCCGACCAGCCTCCCGTTTGCGTCGACGACCGGCAGGCGCTTGTGGCCACGCGTCACCATGATCTGGACGGCATGCGCGAGATCAAGGTCGTCGCGCACCGTCAAGGGGTTCGGGGTCGCGATGTCCTGTGCCGTCAGACCGCTGGCGCGCACGGCGCGCAGATGCTCCTGAACGATCTCGGCTTCGAGCCGCTCGGTCACCGAGAGCCGCGACGGCGCTCCGCCGCGTCCCAGCAGGTCGCCGTCGCTGATGATGCCGATCGGCGCGCCTGTCGCCGATACCACGGGCACCGCGCGATACTGCCGGCCGATCAGCAGATCCATGACGTCGCCGACCGATGCCGTCGGCGCCACCGAGACCACGTCGCGGGTCATTACGTCGCGCACCAGGCGATCGCCGGGCAACGGCTGAAGATAGCGATGCGTGTACTTGACGACTTCGACGTCGTCGAGCGTGATCAGGCCCTCGCGCACCATCGGCCCGACGCGGGTGAGCGCCTGCTGGACGCGCGGCTCGACGTCGACGGCCTCGACCACCAGCGGCAGGTCGCCGGAAAGCACCTCGAGCGATGCGGTGCGGATGCGCGCATGCGCGCCAAAGCCGGCGACGCCGCGGGTTACGGTGGCGCCGGCCAGGCCCTCGGCCTTGAGGGTCTCGATCAGCGCCAGATACAGCGGCCGGCCGCGCCACTGATCGCTTTCCCCGATGTACAGCCGCAGTCGTTTGGCTTTGCCGACGATGCGCATGCCGCCTCCCGTGCCTAGAGCCCGCGTCCGATCCAAATGCCCAGGCCGACCGCGCCGATGCCCAGGGCCGCGCTGCCCAACAGGTTGAGCATCCCGGCGGCCCAGCTGCCGGCGAGCATCAGGTTGATACTTTCGTAGGTGTAGGTGGAAAACGTCGTGTAGCCGCCGCAGAATCCGACGGCGATGATCAGGCGATAACGCGGATCGACGAGCCCGCGTTGGGTGGCAAACGTCAGGAAGACGCCGAGGATCAGGCTCCCGGTCAGGTTGATCAGCAACGTCCCGTACGGGAAAGCGCTGCCCCATTTGTCGGCAGCCCAGGTCCCGATGAAGTAGCGGGCATTGGCGCCCAGGATCGCGCCAAGGCTGATCCACAGGATCTTTTCGAGGTCCGTCATGTGGGCGTATTGTGCCCGGCTTGCGGCGACGATGCAACCCGGCTGCCGGCGCAGGGCTATCGCGATGCTTGGGATGGACGGCTGGGTCTGGCGAGGAACGAAGGGGCGCGCGGGCCGGGGCGTCGCCCCGACCCTCGCACCGCTTCGTTCCTCGCCCAATCTCCTGGTGGAGGGCTATACCGTTAGCAGCGCCGTGACTCTCTGGCGGATGTCGTCGCGAACGTCGCGAAAAACCTGCAGGACGGCGGCATCGTCGCCGACGGCCGCCGCGGGATCCGGGAAACCGATGTGCACGCGGCGACCGCTGCCGAGCCAGACCGGGCAGTCTTCGTTGGCCGAGTCGCAGACCGTGAGCACAAGGTCGAACGTCTGGCCCCGGAATTGATCAACGGACTTCGACGCGCCGGTGTGTTCGATGCCGATCTCGTGCAAGACAGCAAGGGCGCGCGGATGCACATAGCCGGCGGGGCGTGTCCCCGCCGAACTGGCCTCCCAGCGCCCGGCGAAATCGTGGTTGACGATCGCCTCGGCCAACTGCGATCGGCAGGAATTACCCGTGCAGAGGATGAGGATGCGCTGCGAGGTCATAGGTGTTCGTCTGGCCCGGCGCTGAGTTCCTTCATGGTGCCGCTGTTGATGAAGATCACGCGCTCGGCGATGTTGACGCAGCGATCGCCGATGCGCTCGAGGTTGTGGCCGGCGAAGAGCAGGTACATGGCGCGCGTCGTAATCGTCGTATCTTCGGCGATCAGGCCCACGATCTGCCGAAACACGTCCTGATACAAACCGTCGATGACGTCGTCGCGCCAGGCCACACTCTGGGCGAGATCCGAGTCGCGCTTGACGCAGGCGTCCAGCGCGGTGCGCAGCATCGAGCGGCTCTCGTCGGCCATGCGGTTGAGGTCGACCAACGGCATGATCGGCGGCTGCGAGCCCATGCGCAGGACGGTCTTGGCGATGCCGGCGGCGTGATCGCCCATCCGCTCGATCTCGGTGGCGATGTTGAGCGCGGCGATGATGGCGCGCAGGTCGGTGGCTACCGGCTGCTCGCGCGCGATCAACAACAGACACTGGGCTTCGATCTTGAAGCGGAGGTCGTTGATGCGCGCGTCGTCGAGCGCGATCTGCCGTGCGAGGTCGAGGTCCTGATCGCCGAGCGCCTGCAAGGCGCGGGCGATGGCGTTGTCGACGAGGCTGGCCATCCGCAGCAGATTGTCCTGCAGGCCGTGCAGCTCCTGGTCGAAATGTGCGCGATGCGACGTCGTAGTCATGCTTGCTCCTGCCGTCGGATTGTTCGCCGACGACCGTTGGGTTGTCTGGATCAATCGCCGATGCTGAAAACCTGGGCCGCCGCTCCCGGCGCCGTGGCCGAGAACTCGAGGGCCCCGGCCAGCGTTGCCGCGCTGAGCCGCCCGGCAAGTCGCGTCTTTACGGCCTCGAGCGCCGCAGCCTGCGAGAGCCGTACTTCGACCCGAACCGGCCGATCGACGCCGCGTGTGATGAACACCGCGTCGACGGCGGCCGCATCGGTCTCCAGGCTGCCGAGCCGGCCTTTGCTCAGGTCGAGCCCGTCGGCGATTTCGAGCACGCCGGCTTCGAGCGTCAGCGCGCGGCGATCGTGATGGTGAGCGCTGATCGCGTGCAGAGCCTCGCCGACCAACGCCGTCCGTTCCCGCACCGGGTAGAGCCCGTCGAGCAGGTTGGTCGCCCGGGCATGGGCCAACACCAGGCCGAGCGCGGCATGGTCCTCGGCGTGCACGCTCAGCCCCAGATCATGCAACGCGGCGGCCAGAACGATGAGCACCTCGGCGTCGGCGCGCGCCAGCCCGTGCCCGTCCACCACGCCCGAGCGGTAGCCGCCGTCGAGCAGCAGCCGAAGCAGCCGCAGACCGGCGTTGGCCACGATCCGGACGTGGGTCTCGCCGTGGTCGCCGAGCCCCAGGCGCTCGCCGGCGTTGACATTGGCCGATCGCCACAGTTGACGCAACTCCTCGTCGGCGTCGATGCGCTCGACCAGGGTCTGCAGCCGCGGGTTGTGGCGCGCCGGGACGCTGAAGCGCAGCCCGGCGTGGGGCGCGGAGTTCGGTCGACGCAGGCTCGACGGGTAGGGTGTCGGCGCGATGGTCATCGGGGCCTCACACGTGCCGGTGCGACGGGTCTGGATCAACCAAAGCGGCCGGACACGTAGTCCTCGGTGCGTTTGTCCTGCGGGCGCGTGAAGATCACGTTGGTGTCGTTGTACTCGATCAACGTGCCCGAGCGCCTGCCATCGTCGGTCAGCATCATCATGGCCGTGCGATCCGAGACGCGCGCGGCCTGCTGCATGTTGTGCGTGACGATGATGATCGTGTAGCGCTGCTTGAGCTCCTGCATCAGCTCTTCGATCTTGATCGTCGCGATCGGGTCGAGGGCCGAGCACGGCTCGTCCATCAGGATGATCTCGGGCCGGATCGCGATCGTGCGCGCGATGCACAGGCGCTGCTGCTGGCCGCCGGAGAGGCTCAGACCGCTCTGCTTGAGCTTGTCCTTGACCTCGTCCCACAGCGCGGCGCCGCGCAGGCTCTCCTCGACCAGCTTGTCCATGTCGCCGCGGTAACCGTTCAAACGGGCGGCCCAGGCGATGTTGTCGTAGATGCTCTTGGGGAACGGGTTCGGCTTCTGGAACACCATGCCGACGCGCCGCCGCACTTCGACCGGGTCGACGTTCGCGGCGTACAGGTTCTGACCGTGCAGCAGGACTTCGCCCTCGACCCTGGCCGTGGGCACGAAGTCGTTCATGCGGTTGAAGGCGCGCAGCAGCGTGCTCTTGCCGCAGCCCGACGGCCCGATGATGGCCGTGATCTTGCGCGCCTCGACGTCCATCGAGACGTCGTGAATGGCCTTGAACGCCGCGTAGTAGATGTTGAGGCGATTTGCCTCGATCGCGGTCTCGGATGTGGCGGTGGTGGGCGCGGCTGTCGTCGCCAGCGGCTTGAGCCGGGTGGAGTCGGTCATGGTCGTCTTCTGCAGAGTAGGAGTGGTGGACATCAGTTCGCCCTCCGGGCGCTCAGTCGATTGCGCAGCACGATGGCGGTGGCGTTCAGGGTGAGCAGGAGGATCAGCAGCACCAGGATGGCGGCTCCGGCCAGGTTGCGGAACTCGGCCTGCGGCTGGACGGTCCAGTTATAGATCTGGATCGGCAGCGCCGTAAAGCCGGAGAACGGCCCGGTCGGGTCCGCCGTGATGAACGTTGAGGCGCCGATCACGATCAGCGGCGCCGTCTCGCCGATCGCGCGGGAGACGGCCAGGATGCTGCCGGTCAGCACGCCCGGGATCGCCTGGGGCAGGACGTGGTGCCAGATCGTCTGCCAGCGTGTCGCGCCGACTCCATAGGCAGCCTGACGCAGCGAGTCGGGCACGGCCTTCAGCGCTTCCTGCGCGTTCACGATGATGACCGGGAGCACGAGCAGCGCCATCGTCAGAGCCGCCGACAGGATCGTGCGCCCGTTGCCGTCGACCGCGCCGAAAAGGGCGCCGCTGGTGAGCGGTTCGAGCGCGCGCACGAACACGGCCAGACCGAGCATGCCGTAGACGATCGAGGGCACGCCGGCCAGGTTGTAGATGTTGGTCTCGATGATGCGGTTGACCAGGCTCTTGTCGGCGTACTCTTGCAGATAGATCGCGGCGCCGACGCCGATGGGCAGCGCGATCGCGATGGTCAGGGCGATCAGCATCAGCGATCCGAGCAGGGCGGTACGTACGCCGGCGAAGAGCGCCTGGCTCGACATCGGCTCGGTCAAGAAGTCGCCCGACACCCATGAACGAAAGACGAACCGCGCATCCGCGTTCTTGGCGAGCGCTTCGGCTTCGAACGTTTCGCGTTCGAACAGGGCCTCGGCGAGCGTCGAACTCGCTACGACCTTGCGGTTGAGGATGCGCTCGTACACCAGCGAGAGCAGGTCCGAACGGCTGCGCTCGGCCAACGGCTGCTCGGTGTTCAGTTTGTTGATCGCGCCCTTCGACAGTTCATTGGTGAGCAGCACCACGAGATCGCTCGTGGCCAGCTGCTCGACGGGGACCGGCGAGTAGTCGCGGTAATCCTTGGCGTCGGCATAGGCCACGACGCCAAAGGCGTTGTTGACGATGTTCATCATCAACAGGATCAGACCGAGGATGCCGACCGTGGTGGCGCCCAGAAAGGCTGTCTGCCAGGCGCGGCCCGCGGCGTGCCGACCCGAGAGGTTGGGCCGGAAGGTGCCCGACGACGTGGAGAGTTCGACGGTGGCCATCAGTCGTATTGCTCCCGGAACCGGTTCACCAGCCAGCGGCTGAAGAGGTTCAATCCCAACGTGATCACGAAGAGCGTGAGCGCGAGGGCGAACAGGCTCCGATAGTCGAGTGACCCGTAGCTCAGGTCGCCGCCGCTGATCCGGGCGATGTGCCCGGTGATGGTCTCGGCCGCCTCGAACGGGTTGAAGGTCAGCTGCGAGGTCGCGCCGGCGGCGATCGCCACGATCATGGTCTCGCCGACCGCGCGTGAGACGCCGATGATGAAGGCCGCGACCAGACCGGAGAGCGCCGCCGGCAGCACCACCTGCGTCGCCGTCTCGAATTTCGTCGCACCGAGGCCGTAGGCGCCCTCGCGCAGCGCACGCGGCACGGCGCTGAGCGCGTCTTCGCTCATCGACGCGATCAGGGGCACGATCATCAGACCCATGACCAGGCCGGCCGACAGGTTGTTGTAGATCTGGACATTGTCTTCGCCAAAGACGCTGCGGAGCAGCGGCGTGATGAAGGTCAAGGCGAAGAACCCGAACACCACAGTCGGGATGCCGGCCAGGATCTCGAGCGTGGGCTTGAGGATGGCCTTGGCGCGAGGCGCCGCGTACTCGCTCAGATACAACGCGGCGAAGATCCCGAGCGGCATCGCGACGGCCATGGCGATCGCGCTGGTCATCAACGTGGCGTTGACCAGCGGGAGCACGCCGAAATCACCGGTCTGCGGTTGCCAGTGTGTGCCGGTCAGGAACTTGAAGATGTTGACGGCCGGATCGGAGAAGAACGAAAGTGACTCGTTGCCGAGCACGACCACGATGCCGATAGTCGTGAGGATGGAGATGGCGCCTGAGAGGAAAAGCAGCGCCTGGATGATGGCTTCGCCCGGCCGCGATTTCTTGCGCAGACGGTTGGCCCAGTCCTCAGACGGGGCATGCTCCGACGCCGGAAGGGTTGACATGGCCTGGGTCATAAGGCCTCATTGAATTGTCTGGATAAGGACGGCGGTGCAACAGCGTGGGCGCACATAGCGCGCGTCTTGGCGGGCTTCATACCGGTTCCTCTGGCGCTCGGCCGCGGCGATTCAATGTGGACCCGCGGACAAGCCTAGGGGCCGGGCGCCTTGTGAAGAGACGCCCGGCCCATCGAATGTCAGACGTTCACACCCCGAGGTCGGGGAGCAGCTTCAACGCGTCGAGCCAATTCCCGACGGCGTCACCCAGCGCGCTGATCGGCGCGGGGAAGTAGCCGACGTCCGTGATCTCGGCATCGACGTGGGTCAGGTAGAAGCCGATGAAGGCGGCGACCTGCGGTTTGTCGGCCATGATCTTGGCGTCGGAGTAGATGAAGAGCGGGCGGGCGAGCGGGTAGGTGCCGGCGTTGACGGTGGCCTCGCTCGGGGCCACAGCGGCGTCGGCGTTGGGGGTTTCGACCTTGGCCGGGACGATGGAGACGGCCTTGAGCTTGCCGCCCTCGGCGGCGAAGTAGGCGTAGCCGAAGTAGCCGATGGCGTATTGGCTGCCCTCGACGCCGGCGACGAGGGTGGAGTCGTTCTCGGAGAACTGAGTGCCGTCGGCGTTGAGGATGGCGTTCTTGTCGGCGCTGTTGTCCTGGCCGAACATGGGGCGCATGACGGCCTCGACGAAGTAGTCGAAGGTGCCGGAGTCGGTGCCGGGCGAGTAGCGTTGGATGGGCTGGGCGGGCCAGCCGGCGCGGACGTCGGCCCAGGTCTTGGCGGTGGAGTAGGCGGTGGCGAGCTCCGCGAAGGTCAGGTAGTCGATGAAGGTGTTGTCGGCGCTGACGACGACGGCGAGGGCATCGGTGCCGACGCGGAAGGGGATCGGGTCGCGGCCGATAGCCTTGCAGTTGTCGATCTCTTCCTGTTTGATGGCGCGCGAGGCGTTGGAGATGTCGGTTTCGCCGGTCTTGCAGAAGCGTTCGAAGCCGGCGCCGGTGCCGATGCTGTCGACCGTGACGTTGCCGCCGCCGTCGTTCTGATAGAGCTCGGCCATGCGCTGGCTGAGCGGGAACACCGTCGAGCTGCCCGCCGAGATGATGTCGCCGGCCACGGCCGACGGATCGACCGTGATGCCCTGGGCGAGATACCAATGGCCGAGCGCTTGCTTCAGGGCTTCATCCGGCGCGGGGAAGTAGCCGACGTCCGTGATCTCGGCATCGACGTGGGTCAGGTAGAAGCCGATGAAGGCGGCGACCTGCGGTTTGTCGGCCATGATCTTGGCGTCGGAGTAGATGAAGAGCGGGCGGGCGAGCGGGTAGGTGCCGGCGTTGACGGTGGCCTCGCTCGGGGCCACAGCGGCGTCGGCGTTGGGGGTTTCGACCTTGGCCGGGACGATGGAGACGGCCTTGAGCTTGCTGCCCTCGGCGGCGAAGTAGGCGTAGCCGAAGTAGCCGATGGCGTACTGGTTGCCCTCGACGCCGGCGACGAGGGTGGAGTCGTTCTCGGAGAACTGAGCGCCGTCGGCGTTGAGGATGGCGTTCTTGTCGGCGCTGTTGTCCTGGCCGAACATGGGGCGCATGACGGCCTCGACGAAGTAGTCGAAGGTGCCGGAGCACGGTGCCGGGCGAGTAGCGTTGGATGGGCTGGGCGGGCCAGCCGGCGCGGACGTCGGCCCAGGTCTTGGCGGTGGAGTAGGCGGTGGCGAGCTCCGCGAAGGTCAGGTAGTCGATGAAGGTGTTGTCGGCGCTGACGACGACGGCGAGGGCATCGGTGCCGACGCGGAAGGATCGGGTCGCGGCCGATAGCCTTGCAGTTGTCGATCTCTTCCTGTTTGATGGCGCGCGAGGTGTTGGAGATGTCGGTTTTCCGCCGGTCTTGCAGAAGCGTTCGAAGCCGGCGCCGGCGATGCTGTCGACCGTGACGTTGCCGCCGCCGTCGTTCTGATAGAGCTCGGCCATGCGCTGGCTGAGCGGGAACACCGTCGAGCTGCCCGCCGAGATGATGTCGCCGGCCGCATCAGCCGGCGCCGGCAGGGTGGCGAGCTGCCAGGGTCCGGAACCTGTATTGGGTGCGGTGGTGGCTTCGGGAACCGCGGTGGCTTCGACGGGTTGCGGTTGGGTCGTGGCTGTGGAGTCTCCCTTGGGCGTGATCAAGCCTGGCGCAGCCTGCGTCGGTTGGCCGCAGGCGCTGAGGACGAGGCTGGCGGCCAACAGGCCGGCGCTCAGGAGCGATACCTGGCGATGCGATATATGGGGATGTCGCGTGTTGTGTTTCATCAGTCGGGAACTCTATCCGGGGTAGTTCAAACTATTGGAAAGCGAACATTAAGTTGCTTTGACGTAGAGCGATTGCGTCGGCAGCCGTGTCGGTCTGTCACCCACACGGGCCATTTTCGACGCACAGGCGTTTGTCACTAGGCCTCACGGTCTGTCTGAGTACAATTGTCGCGATCGGACTCGAGCCCCGGCCAGCAATCGCGCACCCGGCCCTGGTCCGCCGGGTGCATCCAACCGTGTTTTCCTCAGCTTCAGGCGGATTTCGGCACCAGTGGCGCCTTCTGACGACGCGCCTGTTCGGCTACCTGCCGCCGGATGTCCGCCACAATCAGTTTGCCGATCTCTTTGCGGCGCTTTCGTTTGGCCCGCTGGTGGCCAGCCTGGGCTTCATTCCGGTCGTGCTTCGTAACCTCGGGGCCTCAGCCGACTGGCTCGCGGTGTATTCCACGCAACCTTTCATCGGCTTTGTGGTCGCGCCCTGGTTGGCGTTGCTTTTCCCGCGCGGATATGGCATGAAGCGCATGGCCTTGACCGCCTGGGCCATCAGCCGCGGGTCGTTCCTGCTCATCGGCCTGGTGACGGGCTGGCAGGGTTTTATGGCGGTGACGGCGCTGTTTTGGATCGTCGAGGCCGTGCCCTCGCCGACCTACGTCCGCATCATGCAGGCCGTCTTCCCCGTGGAGTTGCGCGGGCGCGTGATGGCCAACGTGCGCATCGCGCTGTCGATCGTGACGCTTCTGGCGACGGCCGTGCTCGGCTGGCTGCTCGACACGATCGGCTACCGGGCCTTGTTCCCGATCGTTTCCATTGGCGGGATCGGCGCTGTCGTGCTGTTCTCGCGCTTACGACTGGACGAGTCCAAGATGCCGCCGTCGCGCACCTCGGGCGGCGCGTTGACCGCTATCCTTCGGCGCGATCGCCGTTTCGTCGTGTTTCTGTTGGCCGTGGTGGCGTTTGGCATCGGCTGGCTTTCGATCGGACCGCTTTTGCCGCTGGTCCAGGTCGACCAGTTGCATCTCTCATATACCGAAATCGGGGCGCTGACCACCGTCAACTCGGTGTTCTTTGTGATCGGTTATGTGGTCCTGGGACGGTGGATCGATCGAGCCGGTGGCGTTCAGGTGCTGCGTTGGATCTTCCTGATCGGCGTCGTGATCCCGGTCTGTTACGCGTTTGCGAACTCGGCGTGGGCGTTGATCCCGGCCTTCGCCGCGCTCGGGTTCCTCAATGCCGGTCTCGATCTGGGGATGCTGAACGCCGTGATTCAGCTCTGTGATCCCGATGACCTCGGGTCTTATTCGAGCCTTCAATACACGGTCGTCGGGCTGCGCGGACTGATCGCGCCGTTTCTCGGCGTCTGGGCGGTCCGCGCCGGGCTGCCCATGTCGTGGGCGTTCCTGGCTGGCGCGTTCTTGATCGTGGTGGGGGTGGCGGTCCTTTTCCAGGTTCGCGTGAATGCGCCGACGCGCCCGGCGATGCAAACCCCGGCACCAGCGCGTGAACCCGCCGAATAGTGCACCGGCCGTCGCCACAGCGCTGTCTGGTTCAGTCCTTTTGCCTCAAACCAGGCCAACGGTCACTTCCATCAACAAAAACGCCCAGCGGCCTGGGCGTTTCGAAGGAGGAGGGGCCGACGAAGGCCCACATCTCCAATATCGGGCCGCGCCCTCAAGCCGGCATCAAGACCTGCTCAAGGGCTCTCTCGCTCAGGCGTTCGGAAGTAGCGTAAAGAAAAACGTCGTGCCCCGACCGGGGATACCTTCGCTCTCCACCCAGATGCGACCGCCGTGCGCCTCCACCACGTGTTTGGCGATGGCGAGGCCCAACCCCGTGCCCGATTGACGCAGCCGGGCGCGATCGCCACGAAAGAATCGCTCGAATACGCGCGGTTGGTCGGCTGACGCGATTCCTGGCCCGTTGTCGGAAACGGCCACGACGATGTCGGCGTCTTGTCGACGCGCCGTCAAGCGGATCGTCCCGCCGTCTGGTGTGAACTTGATGGCGTTGTGGACGAGGTTCCCAAGCGCCCGCGAGATCTGGTCGACGTCCGCCAGAACTTCGAGTGTTCCGGTGACGTGGACGCTGAGTTCTTGACGCTTTCGATCTGCCTGTGGTCGCAGCCGGCTGATCGCGTTGTCCATCAGTTCGTGCACGTTGACGGGCACCAGACGCACGAGGGCCTGACCCGACTCGATCTGGGCCAGATCGAGCAGCTCCTGCGACATCTGCTCGAGCGCGGCGACCTCGGTATTGATCTTCTCCAGGTGCGCGCGCACGTCGTCGGGGCTTTGCGCGACGCCCGTCAGCAGGCTCTCGACGACGAGACGCACCGACGTCAGCGGCGTCCGTAGTTCGTGCGAAATGTTGGCGATGAAGTCGCGTCGCGCGCGGCCGAGTCGCTGGAGCTCGCTCATCTCGCGGACCACGACGACGACGGTTCCTCCGTCAGCCACGCGGGCGCGAACGCGATAGGGCTGTCCCGCGAGGCTCACCTGCGCGTCCATCTCGCCCTGATGCCCCCGGGCGTCGCTCACGAGTTCGTCGAGTTCGGCCGACCGCGACGCCGTCATCAAGCTCTCGCCGGGGACGGCGCCCGCGCCGAAGATCTCGCGCGCGGCCGCGTTCAGCCGCAGGATCTTGCCCTGCGGATTCAGCACGAGCATGCCGTCGATCTGCGCCATCTCGAGCGCCGCGATCTGCGACTCGAGTTGCTCGAGCGTCTGCCGCGCTTCGGCCAGCCGCCGATCGGTGATCGTCGCCGCCGTCTGCCACTCTTCGGCGCGCGCGCGTTCAACCCGCCAGCGCCATGCCAGCAGGCCGATCGCGGTGGCGACGGCGATCAGGGTGACCCAGTCGAGCGCCGTCATCCTTCGAACCGATAGCCGACGCCGCGGACGGTGGTGATGCGTCTCGGTGTGGAAGGGTCTGCCTCGATCTTCTCGCGCAGCCAGCGGATATGGACGTCGACGGTGTGGCTGTCGCCGACGTAGTCGAAGCCCCACACGCGGTTGAGCAGCAGGTCGCGCGAGAGCACGGCGCCTTGATTGCGCATCAACTCGGCCAGGAGGTCGAACTCGCGATGCGTCAGTTTGAGTTCGGTGCCCTGGCTGTTCGCCCGGCGTGACAGGAGATCCAACGTCAGCTCACCGGCGACGAGCCGCGTCGCCTGGGCGCGATGGTCGGCGTGGGAGCGTCGCAGGTTCGCCCGCACCCGGGCCATCAACTCGCCCAGGCTAAAGGGCTTGACGACGTAGTCGTCCGCGCCCGTCTCGAGCCCCGTGATCCGGTCCATCTCCGTGCCGCGCGCGGTGAGCATGATGATCGGCACATCCGAGTCCTTGCGCACGATTCGGCACACCGACAGACCGTCGAGCTTCGGGAGCATCAGGTCCATGATGATCAGGTCAGGGGCTTCGTCCCGGGCCAGATCCAGACCGGTCATGCCGTCGGCGGCGGTGAGCACCGTGTAGCCTTCGGCCCGCAGATTCATGGCCAGGGTCTCGCGGACCGTGGCCTCGTCTTCGATCAGGAGTATGGTCGCCATAGGTCGATGGCAGACTAGGTCAAGAACCTCAAGAGATCATTAAGCCAGGTGCAAGTTTAGTCGATCTGTGGCCGCGGGGCGTGGGACTCGAGCCGGGTGGCCTGGGCGGGCTCGGCGGGGAGGGCGAGCGCGCCACGTGTCAACCGCCGCGAGTATGGCAGCGCGCCTGCCCTTAGGTCGACCACGGTCTTGGCCGCGTGATGGTCCGCTTGTGTCCTTAATGAGTGTCGGACCCCTTCGGCTCCATTATGGACAATATCGGCGCGAAACCAGGGGGCGGGTGCGAAGCGCTCGTCCCCTCGTTTCGCGCCGACTCCGTGCAACTTTCGCCCCAACTGGCCTGTACTACACTCCAGGAATGCTTGCGGATGACGATCGGCCGCTCGTGCGCCGGGCCCGGGATCGCGACGTGCAGGCTTATGGCGAGCTGGTGCGACGTCATGAGGCCGCGGTTTTTCGCGTCTGCTGGCGGCTGCTCGGCGAGCGCGCGGCTGCCGAAGATGCGGCCCAGGAGACCTTCATCCGTGCGTACGACCGGCTCGACACGTTCGACCTCGAGCGGCCGTTCGGCCCCTGGATCCGCAAAGTGGCCACCAACTGGTGCCTGAACCGGCTGGCTGCTACGCGTCCGACCGATGTCCTGGATGACGGCGACGACCGTGGCCCGGAAGGGCCGGCCTCCGAAAGGCCCGAGACCGCGCAATTAGGCCGCGAGCGCGAGGCCACGATACGCTCGGCGCTCTTGGCGCTGCCGGCGCGCCACCGAGCCGTGGTCGAATTGCGGCACTTCCAGGATCTGAGCTACAGTGAGATCGCGACGACGCTCGGTCTGCCGGTAAGCGATGTGAAATCGTATCTGTTTCGGGCGCGTCGGCTGCTTGCCGAGCGCCTGGGGCATCTGCGTGACGAGGCTTGAATGGACGATCTGGACCGACCCCTCACCGATGACGAGCTCGATCGCCTGTGGGCCGGCGCGGCCGGCGAGCTCGAGCCCGAGGACCGCCAGGACCTCGAGCGCGCGCTTGTCGACCGACCCGGCCTGATCGAGGCCAGCCGGCGTGTCGCAAACACGCAGCGTCTGCTCGCCACGCTCGATGCGCCGGGACATACGCCGGATATCGCCTCAACCGTGATAAAACGCCTCGCCGTCCGCGAAGCTTCGGCCGCGCAACCCTGGTTGTGGTTGGCGCTCGCGGCCCAGGTCGCGCTGGGGATCGCGGCCGTCGCCTGGGCGATGCCTGGTTTGCTGTCCAGGGTCGCCGTGGCCGATTGGCTCCCGGTATGGTCGCCGGCAACCGCGTTGGCCGATGCGCAGGCGTCCATGACGGGCTGGCTGGCAGCGTTGAGCGATTTCAGCCGTCTGCTGGTCGACGGCGGGCTGTATCCGGGTGCGAACGGGCTGTGGCTGGGCGCGTGCGTCGCCGGCGCCGCGCTCGTCTGGGTCGCCGGCAATAGCGTGTTGCTCAATCAGACGTCGGCGCGCCGATCGAGGCGCCGCTAGAAGGAATCGAGATCATCATGTCGGGTCTTGCCGAATACGCTGTGCTCGTTGGGCTGCTCGCCGTCTTCCTGACGGCCTTTGCCGTCGCCGTCACGGGGCTGTTGCGTGGCCGAACGCGCCGGGTCGCCGAGATCCTGACGCGGCACGCCCGCCGCTCCGTCTGGGTCGGGGCGCTCAACCTGGGCTTCGGAGTCGCGATTTCGCTGCCGTTCTTCGCCCTGCAGGGCGCGACGCATGCCGATTTCTGGGCCGTGCCCGGCCTGGCCATCCTCATCGCCGTGCTGATCCTGGTCGGCATCGGGTTTGCGGGTTTGAGCCAGTGGGTCGGCGCGCGGTTGTCGCCCGAAGGCGGTCTGGCGGGGCGCGTGGCGCTCGGCGCGGCCAGTTTGTCGCTCGGGGCCGGTTTGCCGCTGGTCGGCACGTTCCTGGTGCTTCCGCTCCTGCTGTTCATGAGCCTCGGGGGTCTGATCCTCAGTTTCCTATCTCGGACCGATCCGGCTCAATCAGCCTGACAGCTCAGCCCGGCAGAACGTTGGGCAGGAAACGGGGAGGTCCATGGGTCGAGGCTTCGTCTCGACCCATGGACACCCTCCCCGTTTCGTGTCACGTCACGCTCCCACGCAGATCATCGGTTTTCGATTGCAACTTCCCGGCAGGCTGGCCGGTATCTCCTGCGTACGCACAAAGGAGTTTTCTATGGCTGACATGATCGGCGTGTCTATCGTGCTCGTGTTGTTCGCAACTGCGTTTCCATCCTATTTGGCCGTGGTGTGGCGGGTTTGGCCCGAGGCGGTCGACCGCGCGCGTGTGCGGCTCACACGCACGCCCGGGCGCAGTCTTGCGCTGGGAGTCGGATTGACGGTCGTGGCGTCGTTGCCGATCGCCGTCTTGCTCGCGTTGCCCAACGGCGTCGCGCAGTTCCTGGGCTATACCGGCATCGTCCTGGCGTTGGCCTTTGCCGGGGTCGGCGCCGCCGGTTTCGCGGCGCTCATCGGCCGCGGCGACGGGCTTCGTAGCTTCCTCGTCGGCGCGGCACTTACCGAGTTGGCGATGGCCTTCCCTGTGATCGGCTGGTTCCTGGTCACGCCGGTGCTGCTGCTCCTCAGCGTGGGCGCCGGCGCGTTTGCGGCCGTGCGCTGGATGCCGCGCGAGCGCCCGATCGACGTCGTGCCCGCGCCGGCCCTTGTCGCCGAATCCCGCTGAAAGGACCCGGCATGGTCACGCGGCGGACGTTTCTGCGGTTGTCGGCCCTGGCGGCGGGCGGTGCGTTCTTGAGTGCCTGCGGGCCGTTGGCCGAGCGGATCACCAATGTGCCGGGCGCGCTCGACGGCCTCGCGCCGGTCGATCCGACGGTGTTCGCGGCGCTCAATCGCCTGACCTACGGCCCACGCCCCGACGAGTTGGCGCGCGCGACCGAGATCGGCCTGGCGGCGTGGATCGAAGAACAGCTGGCGCCGAATCGGCTGGATGACACGGTCGCCGATTTGCAGCTCACCCGGCTGTCGCTCTGGCCGCTCGACGCGAACGCTCTGCGCGACCTCAGCGATCGATTGTTCGACGATGTCGATCTCGATCTGGTGCCGGGCGAATTGCGGCGGGCTACGCTGCTGCGTCAGGTCCACAGCCGGCGCCAGTTGTACGAGCGCGTCGTCGAATTCTGGTCCGATCACTTCAATATCAGCGTCGAGAAGCAGGATTGTCACGTCCTCAAACTCGTGGACGAGCGCGACGTCATCCGCCCGAACGCGCTGGGCGCCTTCCGGGATCTGGTCGGCGCGTCGGCGCACTCGCCAGCGATGCTGGTCTATCTGGACAATCACGTCAGCGATCGCGCTCACCCGAACGAGAATTACGCGCGCGAGTTGATGGAACTGCACACCCTTGGCGTCGACGGCGGCTACTCGCAGCGCGACGTCGCCGAACTGGCCCGCTGCCTGACGGGCTGGTCGGTCGTGACCGAGGGCCGCTATTGGGGGCGATTCCAGTACAAGCCCGAGTCGCACGACGACGGCGACAAGGATTGGCTGGGAGAGCGTGTGGCGTCGGCGGGCGAGGCCGAGGTCGAGCATGCGCTCGATCGGCTGGCCGAGCATCCCGCCACGGCGCGGTTCGTCGTGCACAAGCTCGCTCGCCGCTTCCTGGGTACGTCCGACGCGGCGCTCGAGGCCAAGGCCGTTGCCGCGTTCTCGACCTCGCGCGGCGACATCACGGCAACCCTGCGTGTGTTGCTGCTCGACGGTCTGGCCCGTGGCATCTCGGCCCCTCGGTTCAAACGCCCCGTCGATTTTCTGATCTCGAGTCTGCGCCAGTTCAACGCGACGGTGGGCTCGGGCGACACGTTGTGGGATCCGCTGCGGCGGCTCGGTCAGTTGCCGTTTGCCTGGCCGACGCCGGACGGCTACCCGGATCGCGATGAGGCCTGGTCGGCGAACCTGATGCCGCGCTGGGCGTTCGCCTGGGGGCTCGGCAATGACGCTGTCGGCGCCGTGGGCGTGAACTGGGCCAGCGTGTGCGGCGACGGTCTGCCGCTGGGCGACTCCGTTGATCGGCTGGCTACCTTGCTCTTTGGCACGGCGCTGCCGAAGAGCGAGCGCGACGCGCTGGTCGCGGAGCTCCCCGACGCGGACCTTGGCACGCGCAAGATCCTGGCGGCCGCGCTTCTGGCCGCGCCGCGTTTTCAGTGGCATTGACCGATGCAAACGTTCTTCAGACAAATCGCCGCCGCGGCGGCCAACGGTTACATCCTGATGTACACATCCGAGCACGTCTTCTGGGCGCATGTCCGGCCGGAGGATACGCTGAAGGATTGGCTCATCGGGTGGGTCGTCTACAGCCTGGCCGGCTACGTCGTCCTGGCGCTGATCCGCGCCGCGCGTATCCGCACGGTGTGGGCGCTGTATCTGGCCGCTGCAGTGTTTGGTTGGCTTGTCGAGGGCGTGTTTGTGCAGACGACGTATGATGATCTGCCGCTCTCGATTTCGTGGACCGGGCTCGCGTGGCACGCACTGCTCAGTGTGGGCGTGGGTTGGTTCGGGTTTCGCGCGGCCCTGAAGCAGTCGTTTGGGGCCACGGCCCGGCTGGCCACCCTGGCCGGAACGTTCTACGGACTTTGGGCGATCGCGTTGTGGGCGGAACCCGGCGGCCGACCGACGCCGCTCTTGGCGTTCGCCGGATTTGTTTGGACGACGACCGCGCTGTTCACGTTCGCGCACGGCGTCTTCGAGTGGGCTGCCCCGGCGCTACAACGACCCAGCCGTGTCGCGATGGTGATCGTTGCCCTGATCTTCGCCCTGTACTTTGCTTTCGTCGCCGTCCTTGTCGCGCCGATCGCTCTCGTGGCGCTGCCCCTGATTTTGGGGCTGGCCGCGCTGGGTCTTTGGGGACATCGCCGCCAGGATCGCGTCGCGCTGGCCTTGTTCTCGACGGAGCCAATCCGGCCCGGTCGTTACCTGGGCCTGGCGATGCTGCCCCTTGCGGCCACGGCCTTCTATGCGGTGGCCGAGGTCCTTGGGCTGCGCTGGCACACCAACTGGGTGGTGTATCTGGTCACCACGCCCCTGGGTTTCGCGGCGTTTGGCTACGCTCTGTTCAAGAGCTGGCGCCGTGGCGCCGGGCCTGCCACTGCCGCCCGCGCTGTGAAGGAGATGCTCTGATGCTGTACACGCCGGCTCGCCGATCCGACTTCCTGACTCGTGTGGGCGCCGACGCAACGCCGGCTCTTTGGCCGGCGTGGATGCCGCGGCTCGCGTTTGCGCCACCGACGGCTTCTGTGCGCGGCGACGTGCTTGTGGTCGTGTTCCTCCGCGGCGCAGCGGATGTGCTCAACCTCGTCGTCCCACATGGCGAGCGCGGCTACTACGACGCACGTCCGACGCTGGCGATCGCACGGCCCGACGACACGACGGCCGGAGCCGGGCAGCGCGCGCTCGACCTGGACGGGTTCTTCGGCCTGCATCCGACGATGGGCGCGCTGCTGCCAGCGTGGTCGACGGGCGAACTCGGGATCGTGCATGCGTGCGGCGCGCCGGACGAGTCGCGCAGCCACTTCAAGGCGATGGCGCTCATGGAGCGGGGCGTCGACGACGAGCGCGGCCCGGCGTCCGGCTGGATCGGCCGGCACCTGGCCACATTGCAGAACGGCAACGTCTCGCCGCTGCGCGCGGTCGGTTTCGGCGCGATCACACCGCGCAGCCTGTTGGGTAGCGTCCCGGCCGCGGCGCTGCAGTCCATCACGGACTTTCACTTTCAGGGCGATCCCGACGCGCTGGCGACGTTTCAGAGGCTCGTCGCCCAGGCCTACACCCGCGACGCCGGGCTGGGCCCCATCGGCACGACAACGGCCGCGGTCGCCGCGGAGGTGCAGCGGCTTGACCCCGAACGCTACGCGGCGGCCAACGGCGCCCATTATCCGCAGACCGATTTCGGCCGGGCGCTTCTTCAAACGGCCATGCTCGTCAGGGCGGACCTCGGCCTCGAGGTGGCTGCGATCGACCTGGGCGGGTGGGATACGCACTTCGCTCAGGGCGGCTCGGCGGGTTGGATGGCGAATCTGGCGCGCGATCTCGCCGATGGTCTGGCGGCGTTCCATGCCGATCTCGCCGATCATCTCCATCGACTGACCGTCGTCGTCATGTCGGAGTTTGGCCGACGCGTCGCCGAAAACGCAAGCCTTGGCACCGACCACGGCCATGGCAGCGCGATGTTGTTGTTGGGCGGGGCCGTCAACGGCGGTCGCGTGCACGGGCGTTGGCCCGGGCTTGCGGTCGATCAGCGCGTCGGCCCTGGCGATCTGGCCGTGACGACCGACTACCGCGACGTGCTAGCCGAGGTGTGCCGACTGCGGCTCGGAAACGCCGCCATCGCCGACGTCTTTCCAGATTACGTCGCGCGAACCGTCGGCGTCGTGCGCGGTTGAGCCCAGACAAACGAATCGCCGCACCGCAACAGGCGTCCTGTCGCGGTGCGGCGATTCGTTTGTCGTCGTGTCGAAGTCGGCTCAGGCCTTCTTCATGCGTTCGTCGATGTACGTGACGGCGCCGCCGACGGTCGTGATCTTCTGCGCGTCCTCGTCCGAGATCTCGGCGCCGAATTTCTCTTCGAAGGCCATGATCAGCTCGACGAGGTCGAGCGAGTCGGCTTCGAGTTCTTCGCGGAAACGTGCCTCAGGCGTGATCTTGCTGGCGTCGACGCCAAGCAGGTTGACAATAATGCCCTTGATCTCTTCATATGTGTCGGCCATTGCGAATCTCTCCTCAAAAGAGTTGTAGGCTAGGGGGCGATTAAGGCCCGATTGTAAATCTTGGCAGGGACTTGTCAAGCTGGTACGATACCGCCCACCAGGGCCGTTCGCGCCCAAAATCCCACCCTGGTGGATAACACGCATACATGACGAAAGTTGCGGGCACTGCGGCGCGCAAAGCGGATCACATTCGCATCAATCTGGAAGAGGATGTCCGATCGGCGCTGACCACCGGTTTGGAGCGGTTTCGCCTGGTTCATGACGCCCTTCCGGAGCTCGACCTCCGCCGCGTCGATATGACGACGCAGTGGTTCGGCAAACGCCTGAGCGCGCCCTTGCTGATTTCCTCGATGACGGGCGGAACCGGCGCGGCCGGGCCGATCAACCGCAACCTGGCCATCGCGGCCCAGGCTGCCGGCATCGCGATGGGCGTCGGCTCACAACGCGCGGCGCTTGAGGACCCGGCGCTCAGCGAGACGTTTCGCCTGCGCGACGTCGCGCCCGACATCGTGTTGTTTGCGAACCTGGGCGCCGTTCAGCTCAACTATGGCTACGGTGTGGACGACTGCCGTCGCGCGGTCGACATGATCGGCGCGGACGCCTTGATCCTCCATTTCAATGCCATCCAGGAAGCCGTGCAACCGGAGGGCGACGTCGACTTCTCCGGGTTGCTCGGCAAGATCGAACAGGTCGCGCGCTCACTGGATGTGCCCGTCATCGCCAAGGAAGTGGGCTGGGGCTTTTCGGGCGAGACCGCGCGCCGGTTGGCCGACGCGGGCGTGGCCGCCATCGACGTGGCGGGCGCCGGTGGCACGTCCTGGTCGCAGGTCGAGATGCATCGCGCCGAAACGGCCCGTCAGCGGGGCGTGGCCGCGGCCTTTGTCGGTTGGGGGCTGCCGACCGCCGAGTCGATCCGGCAGGTCCGTGCCGCCGCGCCGGGTGTGCGCGTCATCGCCTCAGGCGGGCTCAAAGACGGGGTCGACGTCGCCAAGTGCGTGGCGCTCGGCGCTTCGTTGTGCGGTCTGGCCGGGCCTTTGCTGCGCGCGGCCGATCAGGGGCCGGACGCGGTCGTCGAGAAGCTCGGTGAGCTCGCCGATACGTTGCAGATCGCGATGTTCGCGACCGGGTGCGCGACCATCGACGATCTACAGACCAGACCCGTCATCGTTGAAACATCGGCCTAAAACCCGCGCCCATTCTCGTGTGAGTACACCATGTCGCTTTCCGTTTTGAGTGCCGACTATCTTCCGGCGATCGAAGCCGAGCTGCGCGCCGCCATCGGGTCCGGCTCGAGTGTGCTCGATGCTTATTACTTCATGTTGACCTACCACATGGGCTGGGTCGACACCGACAACCAGGCGCTGCCGCCCGGCCAGGGCGGCAAGCGCATTCGCCCGCTCCTGACCGCGTTGACCACAGCGGCGGTCGGCGGCGATTGGAGCCAGGCGCTGCCGGCGGCCGCGGCCATCGAGCTGCTGCACAACTTCTCGCTGCTGCACGACGATATCCAGGACGATAGCCCGCTGCGCCGAGGGCGCCCGACGGTTTGGAAGCTCTGGGGCGCGCCGCAGGCGATCAACGCCGGCGACGCGATGTTCACGCTCGCGCATCTGGCGCCGCATCGGCTGACGGCGCTGGGCCTCTCGCCGGTCGTCGTGCTCGACGTGCTGGCCGATTTCGACGCCACCTGTCTGCACCTGACCCAGGGCCAGCACCTCGACATGGCGTTCGAGAAACGCGCGCGCGTCTCGGTCGACGAATATCTGACGATGATCGAAGGAAAAACGGGCGCCCTGGTGTCGGCGTGCGCGCGCATCGGCGCGCGGATCGGCGGCGCGAACGAATCGGTGCGTGAGCGCCTGTCGGCGTATGGTCGTCACCTCGGCCTGGCGTTCCAGATCCACGACGATTGGCTCGGCATCTGGGGCGATCCGGCCGTGACGGGCAAATCGGCGGCGACCGACCTGCACACTCGCAAGAAGAGCCTGCCCGTGGTCTACGGCTTGGAGCGCTCGGACGTGTTTGTCAAGGCCTACGCCGTGCCGCCCGAGAGCAATGAGGACGTCGCGCCATGGATCGAACAGCTGGATACCATGGGCGCCCAACAGTACACGCGTGACCTGGCGCGCGAACACTCCGACGCGGCCATCGCCAGCCTCAAGGCCGCCGCGCTGACCGGCCCCGCCGCGCAGGCGCTCGAGGAGTTGACCGGGCAGTTGCTGCAGCGCAAGTCGTAAGCGCGCCCGACGTGCTCAACCCGGCATGAGGTGGCCGAGACACGACGCGGTCGGGTCGAAACCCCGGCCGCGTCGTGTCTCGCCGTGACAATCCCCTACACAAACGCCTGAAATACCTGATTGCCCAAGAGCCGGCCCTCGGGCGTGAGGCGCAGGCGGTCTTCGGTCAACTCGAGAAGGCCGCGCGCGGATAGCCGCTTGATCTCGCGTCCGAACCGATCGGGTAAAGCCTGTCCAAACCGCGCCGAAAAGGTGTCGAGCGCGACGCCTTCGCCGGTCAACCGCAGGCCCATCATCATCGTTTCGCCGATCTCGTCGTCGCGTGAGATCGGCGTGGTCTGTTGATGCGCCGGTGATAGCGGGAACGGCGCTGCGGCACCGGAGGACATGCGCTCGATGTACGCGGCCGGCGCGAGCACATTGCTGTAGCGCTGGCCCCCGGCATACCCGTGTGCGCCGGCGCCGAAGCCCAGGTAGGGTAGATTGCGCCAGTATTGCAGGTTGTGGCGACAGGCCTGGCCGGGACGCGCCCAGTTCGAGATCTCGTATTGCGCAAAGCCGTTCTGGCGCAGCAGCGCGTCGCCCAACAGGTACATATCGGCGGCCAAATCCGGGTCGGGCATCGGCAGCAGGCCGCGATACACCCAGGCCCGCATCGGCGTGCCGTGTTCGAGCGACAACGCGTAGGCGGAGACGTGATCGGGCCCCAACGCGAGTACGCGTTCGACGGTCTGGCGCCAGCGGTCCAGCGTTTGATGCGGCAGGGCGAAGATCAGGTCGAGGTTCAGGGCCTCAAAGCCCGCGGCTCGCGCCCAGGCCACGGCCTGAGCAGCGTCGCCAAACAGGTGCAGCCGATCGAGCAACCGGAGTTCGTGCGGGTGCGAGGACTGAACGCCGAACGACAGCCGATTGATCCCGAGTTCCCTCAGCCCGAGCAAGTAGTCGCGCGAGACGGTGCCGGGGTTGGCCTCGAGCGTGAGCTCGGCGTCCTCCGCCAGCGCGAAACCGTCGCGGATCGCGTCGAGGATGTGCGCCAGTGCATCGAGCGGCAACAGCGACGGCGTGCCGCCGCCGAAGAACACGGTGTGGGCCTTCGGACGGCCCGCCGCCACGCCGACCTGGCGGGCCTCGGTCGCGAGTGCGCGCGCATAGGCCGGGATCAGGTCACTTAACCCGGCGTACGTATTGAAATCGCAGTACGCGCACCGCACCTGGCAAAACGGGATGTGGAGGTAGAGGCTGTAAGGAGCAGGCGAAACGTCGGGCACGCTGGAGTTGTACCACAGCCCGTACTGAAGACGGGGTGGAACTGGCTTAAGGATCGGGCAGTTGCACCCGGGCCGGCGCGTGTAGCCAGCTCGAGTCGTCGCCGATGATGAATACTCCAGGCACGCGGTCCCAGCCGACGCGGTCCAGCACGAGCACGAGATCCTGCGCGCCCGCGGGCAGGTCGAAGACGCGAACGGTCAGCAGTTCTTCGCCAGGCTGGAGGACTGTGGAGAACGGCATCGTCGCCGTGTCCACGAGCGGGTCGTAGCGCCGCCCAGCGTCGTCCAGCACGTACACGATCAGGCCATTCTCGCGTTGCGCGACTCGGCGCGCACGGTTGGACAGCCTAAGCGTGACCGACAGGCTCGTTTTTGAGCCAACGGGCTCCGCCTGGGAGTCGACGACCGCGATGCACCAATCGTCGTAGCACCGATCCTCGCCGACCGCCAGGACGCGCGCCGGCGACGTCAACGAGACGCCGACCAGGACGACGCCATAGACGAACCACGTCGCCAGCATGCCCGCGCCGAGCAGAAGTGCCGGCCGCCAGCGCCGGGTGATCAACAGGAACGCCGCGAGGGCCAGGCCACCCAACGACCCACAGACTACGGCAAGGAAGGTCAAATCGAATAGGGTCATACAGATCCCGGTGTCGGCTGAAGTCGTCGGGTATCTTCGGTCGCTTTGGCCCGATCGGCAAGCACTCGTGTGCGCGCCCCCGTCCCGGGGATAGAGCGGTTGGATGGACTGCTGACGGATGCTAAAATCCCGGCCTCGCGTGCCTGTGGCCCACTCTGCAGGCTCCCCTCCAACGAGGCTCCCATGGCCAACCGTCCGATGCTGCCCATCCCCGCCGGCGTGAACGTCGCGGCCCAGATGTCGCCCGAGCCCACCGACGACGAGTTACGCTTCGTCAGACAGATGGGCGTCGAGTATGTCGTCCTGTGGACCGACGGCGCGCACAGCAGCGCCGACTACTACGCCAGTCGGCGCGAGCTCTTCGAGAAGGCCGGGCTCAAGATCTACGGTTTCGGCAACTTCGATGTCCACAATCAAGACGCCATCGTCCTCGGCCTGCCCGAGCGCGACGAGAAGATCGAGCAATACAAGCGCCACCTGCGGGCGCTTGGCGCAGCCGGGATCCCGTACACCACGTATGCCCATATGGCCAACGGCATCTGGAGCACGGAACCCGAGCTGACCCGAGGTGGGGCGAAGGCGCGCGCATTCGATCTCGAGCAGGCCGAGCACGGCGAATGGATCGGCCGGCGCTTCTTCGCGCCGTTGACGGCGGGCCGGACGTACACGGAGGCCGAGATCTGGGAGAACTTCGCGCATTTCATCAAGCAGGTCGCGCCCGTGGCGGAGGAGGTCGGCGTGCGGATCGGGATACACCCGGACGATCCGCCCGTGCCCGAGTTGGGCGGCGTGCCGCGTTGCATATTCAGCAGTTTCGGCGGCTATCAACGGGCGCTTGAGCTCGCCGATAGTCCGAACGTCGGCGTCTGTTTGTGCGTGGGTTGCTGGCTCGAGGGCGGGCCGCTGATGGGACGCGGCGTCGTTGAATCGCTGCGCGCGTTCGCGGCCCAGGGCAAGTTGTTCAAGGTGCATTTCCGCAACGTCGATCGCCCATTGCCGCACTTCGTCGAAACTTTCGTCGACGATGGCTACATGAATATGAACACCGTGATGCGGACCCTCGTTGATATCGACTTCGACGGCGTCGTCATCCCGGATCACATTCCGCAGATGACCGACGACCGTCGCGTCGGCACAGCCTATACGATCGGCTATCTGCGCGCGCTGCTGGCTGCGGCTCACGACGCCCGATCTTGATCACCTCCTCGTGGCCTCAACGGCACCGCGGTCGAGCGCCCATCCCATTCGGATGGGCGCCCTTATTTTCGGGCGAGCCTGAGTTGTCGGATTGGGTTGTCGGCGCCGACGTCGAAGACGTCATCGATTCCCTCGCCGGTTGTCATCTTCTTTAATCGATTCTCATCCGATATGACGGGGCTCATACCAAAGCCCATCACCTTGACCCACAATCGCCTTCATCACGCTGAGCGCATTGGGTGTGCGCTTTGCCCTTATGGAGGACGATATGAAACGACGCATGTCCCTTGCCCTGGTGGCGGCCTTATTGGTCGGCTGCGGGCAACAGGCCGCGCCCACTGCGGCCCCGGCCGCCGGTGCGCTACCGGCCGACGCGGCGGCTGTGGCGGCCGAACGTGGGCTGACCGCCGACGATATCTACGCCGCGGTCAGCACCTACCAGCCATCGGGTCATCCCGACGATTACATCATGTTCTCGTCGGGCGGCCAGAGCGGCCAGGTGTTCGTCATCGGCGTGCCGTCGATGCGCATCCTGCGCACGATCGCGGTCTTCGCGCCCGAGCCCTGGCAGGGCTATGGCTACGGTGATGAGACCACGCAGGTGCTTCGCGGCGGCGACATGCCCGACGGCGCCGAGTTGAACTGGGGTGACACGCACCACCCGAACCTTTCGGAGACAAACGGCGAGTACGACGGCCAGTTCCTGTTCATCAACGACAAGGCCAACGCCCGCATGGCCGTGATCGACCTGCGCGACTTCGAAACCAAGCAGATCGTCAAGAACCCGAACACGCTCAGCGATCACGGCGGCTCCTTCGTCACACCCAATACCGACTACGTCGTCGAGGGCCCGCAGTACGCGATGCCAGCCGGCTGGGAGTACCAGCCCGTCGAGAGCTACAACGACACGTACCGTGGGTTCATCACGTTCTGGAAGTTCGACCGCGTCGCCGGCCGCGTGGTCCAGGATCAAAGCTTTCAGATCGAGCTCCCGCCGTACTTCCAGGACCTCTGCGACGCGGGCAAGGCCGTGAGCGACGGTTGGATGTTCTGCAACTCGCTGAACACTGAGCGCGCGACGGGCGGCGTCGAGCTGGGCAACCCGCCGTTCGAGGCCGGGACGACCAAGAACGACACCGACTACCTGCACGCCATCAACTGGAAGCGGGCCGCCGAACTCGTCGCGGCCGGCAAGGCCAACGACGTGAACGGAATCAAGGTGCTTCCGCTCGACGTGGCCGCCAAGGAAGGCGTGCTGTACTTCGTGCCCGAGCCGAAGAGCCCGCACGGCGCGGACGTGACGCCGAACGGCGCCTACATCGTGGTCGGCGGCAAGCTCGACCCGCATGTGACGATCTACTCGTTCGACAAGATCCAGAAGGCCGCCGAAAAGGGCGGTTTTGAGACCGATCCCTACGGCGTGCCGGTGATCCCGCTCGACACGGCGAAGGAAGCCCAGGTCGAACTCGGTTTGGGACCGCTGCACACGGTGTTCGATAACCAGGGCTACGCGTACACCACGCTGTTCCTCGACTCGATGGTCGCGCGCTGGACGCTCGGCGGCGAATACGCCGACAAACATGCCGAAGCTCCATGGACGCTTGTGCAGAAACTCGCGGTTCAGTACAACGTCGGCCACCTGACCGCGGCCGAGGGCGACACGACCACGCCCGACGGCAAGTACCTCGTGGCGATGAGCAAGTGGTCGATCGACCGGTTCAACAACGTCGGCCCGCTCAAACCGCAGAACTTCCAGCTCATCGACATCGGCAACACGGGCGAGCACATGCGCGTGCTCTACGACCTCCCGATCGGCATCGGCGAGCCCCACTACGCTCAGATCATCAAGGCCGACAAACTCAAGCCGGTCGAGGTGTACCCCGAAGTCGGCTGGAACCCCGACACGTGGAGCGTCGACCCGAATGCGGTCACCGACGCCAAGGACGCGCGCGTCGAGCGCAACGGCACGAACGTCGAGATCTGGATGACCGTCGTCCGCTCGCACTTCACGCCCGAGCGCATCGAGATCAATCAGGGCGACCACGTGATCTGGCACCTGACCAACCTCGAGCGCACACCCGACGCCACGCACGGCTTCGCGCTCAGCGGGTACAACATCAACCTGAGCCTCGAGCCGGGCGAGGCTCGCACGGTCGAGTTCGACGCGACGCAGTCCGGTACGTTCCTGTACTACTGCACCGAGTTCTGCTCGGCTCTGCACCTGGAAATGCTCGGTTACTTCCTGGTCAAACCGTAAGGTCTTTCGGGTATCCGGTCTCGGCCGGTGGGTCAACCGCCGGCCGAGACCCCTCGCAAGAAGAGGCACCATGTTCCGTTCGATCCTGGATCCCGATGTGCGCGTGCTCCTCCCCGATGGCACGTCGCGGCGCTTGATCGACTTTCTGCTCCCCAGCGCGCTCATGATGCTGGCGGCGCTGATGCTCTCGATCTCGATCTTCCTGCCGTATTGGAGCTTCAAGATGCTGGCGCCCCAATACCCTAAAGGCCTGCGGGTGGACGTGTATGTCAACCACCTCGAGGGCGACGTCTTCGAGACCGACGAGCTCAATCATTACCTGGGCATGCCCCCGCTCGATGAGGGCGGCCAACTCGAACGCTCGATCAGCATGGTCGCCATCGCGTCGATGGGCTTGCTGCTTGTGGGTTCGGTCTTCGTCCACAACCGCTGGGCGGCTTTTCTCGCGATCCCGGCGCTGGCATACCCGCTGGTCTTCCTGGTCGACCTGTACATGATCCTGTACCGATACGGGCACAGCATCGACCCGAACTCCGCCCTCGGCGGCGCGATCAAGCCCTTCACGCCGCCGCTCTTCGGCGAGGGCAAGATCGGCCAGTTCGGCACCATCGCGCAGGGCGAGGCCGGTCTGTGGCTGGCCGTCGTGGCTTCGATCGTGGTCCTGGTGGGCCTGTACTTCCATCGCGCGGCGTATCGGCCGATCGTGGAAGCCCGGCGCCGCCTGGCCGCGGAGCGCGCCACGGCATGAACGCGTTCCGCGTCTTCACCGGTGGATTGCGGTGTCTGGGCGGCCTGTGCCGTCTGGTCGCCGTCCTCTGCCTGGTGGCGACGCACCTCCCGGTCGCGGCGGCCGACGCCGCGGCCGGGGCGCAGATCCTCACGGTGGGCGTCGGGCAGGCCTTCGACACCATCGCCGCGGCACTCGCGGTTGCGTCGCCCGGCGACACGATCGAAGTGCACGGCGGCGCGTATCCGGCGCTCGTCGTCGACAAGTCGGTTTCGCTGATCGGCGTTGACTCGCCCGTCATCGACGGCGGCGGCCAGGGCACCGTGGTGAGCCTCGATGCGCCCGACATCGTGTTCCAGGGTTTCATCGTGCGTGGCAGCGGACCCGAGCCCGACCGCGATCACGCCGGTATCACCGTCTCGGGAGCAGGCGTCACCATCGCCTCCAATCGACTGGAGGAAGTGCTCTTCGGCGTGTACGTCAAGGAGGCCGACGACGTCGTCGTGCGTGACAACGACATCACGAGCAAGGCTGCCTTTGACGAAGCCCGCAAGGGCGACGGCATCCGGGTGTGGTACAGCGACGGCGTCCAGCTGATCGGGAACGAAGTCCATGAGGCGCGGGATATCGTCCTATGGTATTCGAAGAACCTCGTGCTGAGCGACAACCGCGTCACGCACGGACGTTACGGCGTGCACTTCATGTACTGCGACGGCGCCCGCGTGGAGCACAACGACTTCGAGGACAACTCGACCGGGCTCTACGTGATGTATTCGCGCGACGTGACGTTGCGCTTCAACACGATCCGTGGTCAATGGGGGCCGAGCGGCTACGGCGTCGGCTTCAAGGAAAGCGACGGCATCACGCTGTCTGATAACGTCATCGCCGACAACCGCGGCGGTCTGTTCTTCGACGGCACGCCATTTTCGCTTGACGGCTTTGCCCGCGTCGAACACAACATCGTGGCCTACAACGACGTCGGCGTGACGCTCATGCCGGCGGTCAAAGGCCTCGAGATCACGGGCAACGCGTTCTGGGAGAACACCCAGCAGATGAGCCTGGCCGGCAGCGGCACGCCCGGCGTGAACAGCTGGCACGGCAACGCCTGGAGCGATTACGCCGGGTACGACCTCGACGGCGACGGCATCGGCGACACGCCGTATCGCTCCGAGCGCACTTTCGAAGGCATCGCGGACCATGAGCCCCTGCTGCGCGCCTTCTTCTTCAGCCCCGCCGCGCAGGCGATCGAGTTCGCCGGGCGGGCCCTGCCCGTGCTCAAGCCGCAGCCGCGGCTGGAAGATGCCGCGCCGGTGCTCGATCCCGGGCCGTTGCCGGAATTCCTTGCGGATCGCGCGCACACGGCCGGCGAGTTGCCATGGGCGGCCGTCGCGTTGACCGTCCTGGCGCTAGGCCTTGTCGCTTTGGCTCGCGGTCCACGCAAACTTGAGGAGAACGCCATGTCCAACGGCGACACAGCCCCCGAACGTGCGCCGGTCTTGTCGGTGGCAGAAGTCTCGAAAGCCTATGGGCGCACTCAGGCGCTCGCCGCGATCAGTTTCGACGTCCGTCCGGGCGAGGCGATCGCGCTCTGGGGCGCCAACGGCGCCGGCAAGAGCACGCTGATCAAGTCGATCCTCGGCGTGATCGCCTTCGACGGCCAGGTCACGGTCTGTGGACACGATGTGCGCCGGGCGGGCAAACGGGCCCGCGCGCGCATCGGCTACGTGCCGCAGGATGTGGCGCTTTACGACGAGACGATCGCCGACACGCTGACGTATCTGGCTCGGCTCAAGTCCGCGCCGCAAGCGCGCGTCGCGGCGGCGATCGCGGATGTCGGCCTGACCGAGTACGCGACCCGCCGCATCTCGACGCTGTCGGGCGGGTTGCGGCAACGCGTGGCGCTGGCCGCCGCGCTGCTCGGCGATCCCGCACTGCTGTTGCTCGATGAGCCGACTGCCAATCTCGACGCCGACGCGCAGCGCGAATACCTGGCCCAGGTCGGGCGGTTGGCGCGCGAACGCAACACGGCCGTGATCTTCTCGTCGCACCGCCTCGAAGAGGTCCAGGCCCTGGCGGACCGTGTGCTCTTGCTCGAGCAGGGCCATCTCGTGGCCGCGCTCGCGCCCAAGGCGTTGCTGCGCCGGCTGATGCCCAATCTTGATCTGCTGCTGTGGGTGCCCGAGGCGCGACGAGTCGACGCGCTGGCCTGTTTCAAGGCGCACGGCATTGCCGCGCACCTCAACGGCCGCGGCAGTGTGGTCGTCACGGTGCCCGCCGACGACAAGGAAAGGCCGTTCGCGGCGCTGGCGTCGCACGGCATTCCCGTGCTTGACGTCGAGATCGTGCAGGCGCGGCTCAAGCCCGGCGCGTCTGGGAGCGGAGGTAGCGCATGAATCCGACGGCCATCTGGACCATCGCTCGCCGTGAATTGCGCGAGAGCCTGCGCCACAAGTGGCTCTGGGCCTACGTGCTCGGCTTCGCCGGCCTGGCGACGGCGCTTTCCGGCACGAGCCTCGCGGCCGCCGGATACGCGGGGCTCGGCGGTTTCGGCCGCACCGCGGCCAGCCTGGTCAACGCATTGCTGCTGTTCGTCCCTCTGCTCGGCCTGAGCATCGGCGCGGGCAGCGTGGCGGGCGATCGCGAGCGCGGCACGCTCCTGTACGTGCTCAGCCAACCCGTGACGCGCGGCGAGGTGCTGGCTGGAAAGGCGGTTGGCGCGGGTCTGGCCCTGGCGCTGGCCGTTCTGCTCGGCTTTGGACTCGCCGCGATCGCGCTGGCATTTGGCCCGGGCGGCGATGCGCTGGCCTTCCTGGCCCTGACCGCCTACACGTTGTTGTTGGGGTGGGCGATGCTCGGCGTCGGGTTCGTGGTGAGCGTCAGCTCCAAGCGCTCCGCGTCGGCGTTCGGAATAGGTCTGCTGATCTGGCTGGCCTTCGTCTTTCTGAGCGACCTCGGCGTGATCGGCGCGACCCTGGCATTCAAGCCGACACCCGCCATGTTGCTGACCGCCCTGATCGCCAACCCGCTGCAGGCTTTCAAGCTCGGCGCCATCTTCAGCCTGCAGAGCAGCCTGGATGTGCTTGGCGCCGTCGGGCAATATGCGACGCGTCAGATCGGCGCGGCGTTGCCGTGGGCGCTCGCCGGTCTGCTGCTCGTCTGGGCAGCCGGCGCGTTCTCGGCCGCTTTCGCGATCTTCACGCGCAGGAGCGATCTATGAAACGACGACACCTGTGGATGGCGGCGCTGACCGTGGTTCTGGCCCTGGCGTCGGTGGGCTGCGCGCCGGCCGAGGCCGGGATCCAACCGCCAGAGATCGCGTACGGCCAGGACGTCAGCGAAGGCTGCGGCATGATCATCAGCGATCCGGCGTATGCCACGGCCAGCGTGCTCAAAGACGGCACGAGCTTCAAGTTCGATGACGTGGGCGACATGCTCAAGTATCACTTCGAGCGGCCCGACAAGCAGGTGGCCGAGTACTTCGTCCACGACTATCAGACACAGCAGTGGATCAATGCCGAGGGGGCCGTTTACGTGCAAAGCGCGAGCCTCGTGTCGCCGATGGGATACGGGGTCGCGGCGTTCGCCACCAAAGAGGCCGCCGAGGCGTTCGCGGCCGAGCGCGAGGGCCAGGTGTGGGACCTGAACGACGTCAAACTCTACGTGCATGAGGTCGCGCATGGGAGCGGGCACACTGCCAGCCCATAGCTCCGTTGCGCTGTTCAAGATGGGAAGGAAGAGAACAATGAAATCCGTTCGTTTGCTCGCCGCCGTCACGGCGGCCACAGCCGCGCTCGTCCTGAGCGCCTGCGGCGGCGGCGCCGCGCCGGCCGGCGGCCCGACGCTCAGCGCCGATGCCGAAAAGTACGCCTCGCTCAAAGGCGATGCAGGCAAGGGCGCCACCGCCTTTAGCCAGACCTGCTCGGCCTGCCATGGACCCGACGCCACGGGCGTCGAGGGCCTCGGCAAGAACCTCGTGACCAGCGACTTCGCCAAGGGCATGCCCGACGCCGAGTTGATCCTGTTCCTGAGCAAAGGCCGGCCGTCGTCCGATCCGCTCAACACTACGGGCGTGGATATGCCCCCCAAGGGTGGAAACCCGGCCCTCAAAGATCAAGATCTGGCTGACATCGTGGCCTATCTGCGCACTCTGGAGAAGTGAAACAACGTGGAGCGTGGCAGCGTCGTTCGCGCCACGCCCCACGCCTCCCTCAGCCCGACTGCGCGAGTTCCCGCAGCCGATGTTCGTTCAGAAGCACGAGGTGCCCGCCGCGTTCGGTGCGCACGAGCCCTTCATTGGAAAAACGCGAGATCGTGCGGATCGCGGTTTCGAGCGTCGTTCCGCTGAAATTGGCGAGGTCTTGCCGCGAAAGCGACAACGTGATGCGTGTCCCTTCGTCGCAGGCCTCGCCGCATTTGCTCGCCACCTTGAGCAACACGAAGGCCATGCGACGCTCGACCCGCGTGCCGGCCAGGGCCTGACCCTGCAGCATCGTGTAGTGGCGCTGGCCCAGCATCTTGAGCAGGCGCAGGGTGATGGCCGGATGGATGCGGAGAAAGTCGCTGTAGTGCTCGCGCGAGAGGCTGATGACAGTGCTGGGTTCCATCGCGCGCGCGGTGGCCGGCTGCGCCGGGAAGTGCAGCACGCCGCCGCCGAACGCCTGGCCCGCGTCGATCAGCTCGATGATGACCTCGCGGCCGTCTTCGTCTTGAAACACGATCTTGACCTGGCCCCGATCGACGATGAACACGTGCGTGCAAGGATCGCCTTGCTGGAAGATCAGGGCATCTTTGTCATAGCTGGCCAATGTGCAGCGCGCGGCCACGGTCCGCAGGTCGCGGTCCTCTACGTCCTGGAAAAGCGGCGAGCCTCGCAGCCTTTCTGCAATTGAAATAATGACGTTGGTCATTGGAATTAATCCAGTGTACCACTAGGATCAAGCCCATGTCACCCATTCACCATGATTACCGCAGCGAAGTGCGTTTCAGCGCCGAGGGTCCGTTGCCGCGCGTGTGGCACAGCAGCCCCGGGCTCAAGGTCGTCCTGATCGGCCTCGAGCCCGGCCAACAGGCCGGCCCGCATGCCGGCCCCGCGGCCGTGTACCATATCCTCGAAGGCACCGGCTGGGCGACGGTCGGCGAGTTGCGCGAGGCGATCGGCCCAGGCGCGACGGTGGTGGCCGGGCCCGACGAGGTGCGTGGGATCGAAGCCGAGAGTCGGCTCGTGTTTTTGGGCACGCGGGTGCCGTGATCGAGACGGTCGACCGCGTCCCATGCGGCACCCGAGGAGCAGAGACATGTTGAAGAATGTGGATCGCTGGCAGATCGTCGGCGACGTGGTGATGCTGTTGGCCTTTATCGTCATCGGCGAGCAGGATCATGGTTTTCTGGATGACCCGACCATCGTTTGGACGGTTCTGCGCGCGCTGATCGTCTTCGGACTACCGTGGGTGGTCGCGGCACTATGGTGTGGGGCGTTGGCGCCGGTGACCCGCGCGTCTTATGGGCGCTGGTTGTTGGCCACGCTCCAGGCGCTCTTGATCGCGCTCCCGCTTGGGATCTGGCTGCGTGCGCTGTGGCTCGATCGCGCCGTCGTGCCGACGCTATTCATCAGCGCGACGCTTGGGTTCGGCACGCTGTTCATCCTGGGTTGGCGTGTGGCTTACGGCATCTGGCGCATCCGCGCTGCGGGCCGCGCCAGCGCCACGGGCGTCACGGTATGAACCGCCTCGCGCAGATCGCCTTCGCCGGGGCCGTCATCGGCCTGCTCGCGGGTTTGTGGGCCGGGCTGCTGCGTCTTGGCCTGGCGCTGCCCGCGATCCTGCCGACCGGCGCGGGCCAGCATGGGCCGTTGATGGTATCAGGCTTCCTCGGAACCTTGATCGCGCTCGAGCGCGCTGTCGCGTTGGGGGCGTTGACGCCGATGCGCTGGCCCTACGCTGCGCCATTGCTCTCGGGGCTGGGCGCCCTCGTGGTGTTGATCGGCGTGCTGCCTGATGGTGGGCGAGCCTTGCTCGTGCTGGCGGCTCTGGTCCTCACGGCGGTGTGCTGGCGCATGGCCCGAATGCAGCCGGCGCTGCATACCTGGTTGCTGGCGGTCGCGGCCGCCTGCTGGGCCGTCGGCAACGTCGTCTGGCTTGTGCGCGGCTCAGTACATGGCGCCTCTCCCTGGTGGGTCGGCTTTCTGGCGTTGACGGTCGCGGCCGAACGGCTCGAGCTCGGGCGAGTGTTGCGTCACACCCTGGCGGTGAAGCGCCTGTTCGTCGGCGCCGTCGCCGTGTTCGGCGCCGGGCTGCTGGTGTCGCTCTTCTGGCTCGACGGCGGGGTCCGGCTCTCCGGAGTCGGGCTGGCGCTCACCGGTCTGTGGCTGCTGCGCTTCGATCTGGCGCGTCAAACGATCAAGGCCAGGGCCCTCACACGCTATGTGGCGGCCTGTCTGCTCGTCGGCCATGCCTGGCTGCTCGTCGGCGGTGTGCTGTGGGCGGTGCTGCCGGCCGCGGGCGGCGGCGGGATCTACGACGCCGTCCTGCACAGCGTGCTGCTTGGATTCATCTTCTCCATGATCTTCGGCCACGCGCCGATCATCGTGCCGGCGTTGACGGGACGCATGGTGTCGCTCTACACGCCCATACTCTACGCGCCGCTGGTCATCCTGCATCTGGCGCTGGCCGTGCGCCTGGTCGGTGATCTGCTCCCCGACCTGACGGTCCGACAATGGGGCGGCACCTTCAATGTGATCGCTGTCCTGCTCTTTGCCGGTCTCGCCGCGTCGCGCCTCATTCGCGCTGAGCGCTGAAACAAAAAAGGCGGGTCGGGGCAGCGCCCCGACCCGCCTTTTCTTGTTTCAGCGCTCAGCGATGGTCGGCCTTTTCGCCGAGGGCCGCATGCGCCGCCGCGAGCCGCGCAATCGGCACACGGAACGGCGAGCAGCTGACGTAGTTCAGGCCGATCTTGTGGCAGAAGCCGATGGTCTTGGGATCGCCACCGTGCTCACCGCAGATGCCGACGTCGAGCGACGGGCGGGTCTGGCGGCCCAGGTCGACGCCCATCTTCATGAGCTTGCCGACGCCGACCTGGTCGATCGACGCGAACGGATTCTCGGCCAGGATCGACTTGTCCAGGTATTCCATCAGGAAGCCGGTCTCGGCGTCGTCGCGCGAGATGCCAAAGGTCGTCTGGGTCAGGTCGTTGGTGCCGAACGAGAAGAACTGGGCGTACTCGGCGACCTTGTCGGCGACCAGCGCGGCGCGCGGGATCTCGATCATGGTGCCGAACATGTAGTCGACCTTCATCTTCTTTTCGGCCATGACCTGCTTGGCCTCTTCCTCGAGCACGGTCTGCTGGAGCTTGAGCTCGTTGCTGTGGGCCGTGAGCGGGATCATGATCTTGGGGTGCACATCGATGCCGGCCTTGGCGCAATCGCAGGCAGCTTCGAAGATCGCGCGCACCTGCATCCGGGTCAGCTCGGGCATGTGGATGCCAAGGCGCACGCCGCGCAGGCCGAGCATCGGGTTCTGCTCGTGCATGCTCTCGACGGCGGCCAGCATGTGCTTGTCGCTCTCGAGCTTCTTGGCTGCCTCGGCGTTGACCTTTTCGATTTCGGAGATGCGTGCCTCGATGGCCTTGAAGTCGGCCTCCTGCTCTTCGCGCTTGGGCAGGTCGGGCGACACGGGCGCAGCGTTCTCGTACGCGGCCTGGCGCACGGCCTCGACCGCGTCGAACATCTTCTGACGCTTCGAGAGCATCTCGCTCAGCGCCTTGTGCTCGCGCTCGCGGGCCGCGATCAGGGTCTCGGCCTCGACCACGGTGCGGAGCAGGTCGGTGTGGCTGGGCAGGAACTCATGCAGCGGCGGGTCGATCAGGCGGATGGTGACGGGCAGGCCGTCCATCGCCTTGAACAGCCCGGCGAAGTCCTCGCGCTGGAAGGGCAGGAGCTTGGCCAACGGCGCGGCGCGATCCTCGGGCGTCTTCGCCAGGATCATCGACTGCACGTAGGGCAGACGCTCGGTCTCGAAGAACATGTGCTCGGTGCGGCACAGGCCGATGCCCTGGGCGCCGTACATGCGGGCGCGCTCGGCGTCGCGCGGATAGTCCGCGTTGGCCCAGACCTCGAGCTTGCGGATCTCGTCGGCCCACTTGAGCAGTTTGATCAGGTACGGATCGTTGAAGTCCGGAACGACGGCTTCGATCTGGCCGGCGAACACCTGGCCGGTCGTGCCGTCGATCGAGGCCCACTCGCCTTCCTTCAGGACGACGCCGTCCTTGGTGGTCAGCTGGCGGTTCTCGACGTCGACGTCCATCGTCAGCACGCCGACCACGGCCGGCTTGCCGAACTGGCGCGCGACGAGCGCGGCGTGGCTGGTGCGGCCGCCGCGGCTGGTGAGGATGCCCTTCGCGGCGAGCATGCCGTGCACGTCGTCCGGCTTGGTCTCCGGGCGGACCATGATCACGGCCTTCTTTTCCTGGTGCGCCCAGCGCTCGGCGGTGTCGGCGTCGAAGGCGATCTGGCCGACGGCGGCGCCGGGGGAGACGTTCAGGCCCGTGGCGATGAGTTTGCCGGCCTTCTTGGCCTCGGCCTTGAACTGCGGGTGCAGGAAGAAGTCGACGTGATCGGGCGCGACGCGCTTGACCGCCTCGGCGCGCGTGATGAGCTTCTCGTTCGCCAGATCGACGGCGATGCGGATCGCGGCCTGCGCGGTGCGCTTGGCGTCGCGGGTCTGGAGCATCCACAGCTTGCCGCGTTCGATCGTGAACTCGACGTCCTGGACGTCGCGGTAGTGGTTCTCGAGCTGCTTGGCGATCTTGGCAAACTGCGCGTAGACCTTGGGCATCGCGGTCTTCATCTCCGCGATCGGCAGGGTCTGGCGGATGCCGGCGACGACGTCTTCGCCCTGGGCGTTGATCAGGAAGTCGCCCTCGAGCTCCTTCGAGCCGTCGGACACATTGCGGGTCGTGGCGACGCCCGTGCCCGAGCTGTTGCCCATGTTGCCGAAGACCATGGTCACGATGTTGACGCCCGTGCCCAGGTCGTGCGGGATGCCGGCGGCCTTGCGGTAATCGAAGGCGCGCTTGCCGTTCCACGACTTGAAGACCGCGGTCGTGGCCAGCTCGAGCTGCTTGAGCGGATCCTCGGGGAAGGGGATGCCGGCATGCTTGAGCACGATGGCCTTGAACTCCTCGGTGATCGCCTTGAGCTCCTCGGCCGGGAGGTCGGCGTCGTTGGCGACGCCGTGCTTCTCGCGATGATGCTCGAGCACTTCTTCGAAGGGTTCGTCGGCCACGCCAAGCACGACCGTGCCGTACATCTGCACCAGGCGGCGATACGCGTCATAGACGAAGCGCTCGTTGCCGGTAAGCGCGATCATGCCCTGGGCCACGTCATTGTTGAGGCCGATGTTGAGGACGGTGTCCATCATGCCCGGCATCGAGAACTTGGCGCCGGATCGGCAGGAGACCAACAGCGGGTTCTTGGGATCGCCGAACTTTTTGCCCGCGAGCTTCTCGACCTGATGCAGCGCAGCGACTTCCTGCTCCCACATGCCGGGCGGGAACTTCTCGCCGGCCGCGAGGAAGGCATTGCAGGCTTCCGTCGTCACGGTGAAACCGGGCGGAACCGGCAGGCCGGCGCGGGTCATGTCGGCCAGGTTGGCGCCTTTGCCGCCCAGCAACGAGCGAACGCCGTCCCAGGTCTTGGCATAGCGCTGCGCGGCTTCCACTTCGCCGAACAGATAGACGAACTTGGGCGCCTTCGCCGCCTTAGGCGCGGCCTGCTTGGCGACCGGGCGCTTCGCCGGCTTCTTGGCGGCGCTAGCGCGTGACTTTACGGCAGTCTTGGCCATGTCTTTCCTCCAGACAGTTAACGATGAGACGCCCGGTGACACCGGACGATTTAGTTGTGCGCCTCATTCCAGGGGACAATAATACCCCCAAGACTAGGGCGGGGCAACAGGCTCGCCAGTGTCAAACATCATGCAACGCCGCTTGAACGCACCCGATTTCGTGGTCCGGCGAACGAGTCAGCGAACGCCTCTCACTCCGCTCTCCGGCGCGCGTTGTGGGTGAAAATGGTGACATTCAACCCCTTGGAGCGGGAAAGCCGGCAGTAGGACCCGAGGAGTCTTAGGGGTATTTTGGGTGATAAGGGTCCGAGCGCTGCATCGTTCCAGGAGGTTCACATGAAGACCCAACTGGTGAAGGATTGGATGACCAAGGATCCCGTCGTGGTTGAACCGACCACGACGGTGCCCGAAGCCCACGCGCTGATGACGCGCTATCGCATTCGTCGATTGCCCGTGGTGCAAGACGGCAAGCTTGTCGGCATCGTCACGCTCGGCGATGTGCGCGGCGCGGAACCCTCCGAGGCCACCAGCCTGAGCATCTTTGAGCTAAACTATCTGCTCGCGAAGCTGACACTCGAGCGGATCATGACCAAACCCGTGGCCACGATCCGGCCCGACGAAACGGTCTTCGATGCGGCGCGGCTGATGCTGCAAAAGAAGATCGGCGGGCTTGTCGTGATCGACGAGTCAGGCGGCGTGATCGGCGTGGTCACCGAGTCCGATATCTTCCGCATGATCGTGCGGCTCTGGGAACAGGAGGCTGAGGAGGCGTTGACCGGCCTCTAGCGCCATGCTGTCGGCAGTCGTCTTGGGTATCGGCAATCCGTTGCGTGGTGACGACGGGTTCGGGTGGCAGGTGGTCGATCGGCTGACGGCTCGCGCGGGCGTCGAGCTGGCGACCTGTGTTCAATTGACGCCGGAGCTCACGGATCTCGTGCGGCAGACTCGACGCGTCGTCTTTGTGGATATCGATCAGCGGCTCGCGCCCGGCGCGAGCCGCTTTCGGTTTCTGCGCCCGGTGGACGCGCGGCCCGGTGCGATCGGCCACCATCTTGGCCCCGCCGAGCTGCTCGGCTTCACGCGCGCGTACTTCGGCACGACGCCCGAACGCGCCTGGTTGGCGGGCACGGGCGGACTGAACCTCGAAGTCGGCGAAACGTTGACGGACGTCGTCGCGGCACAGGTGGCGCGGGTCGGGCTGCGTCTGGAACGGGCGCTTTCGTATTGGATCGCTCGCGACGCCTCTGCCCGGTGATGTGCGGCTACAGGCGCGCCGTGCGCGAGGCGGCCTTGCGGCGCGGCTGCGTCTGAACGGCGTCGATGTCGCTCAAGGCGATCAGGTCCACATTGAGGTTGGCCGCGTTGCTCACGACGCAATCGCCGGCATGCACCGGCGCCGGGAGCCTCAAGGCGCGTACGGCCAGCGCGATGGCGCGCGCCACATCCGGCGTGACAGGCTGCGAGGCGCGGGCTTCGACCCGTGTCGCGGCGCCTCCGCTGACGCGCAACCGCAGCGTCAGTTCCCCGGCCCTGGCATTGATGCGATTGTGCGCGAGATCGCGACCGCGTTGGCAGCGATTCCCCTGCACGCTCTGAACCTGGTGGTCGATGACGGCGACCACCAGCTGACACCGCAGCTGGCAGCCCGTGCACAGATACGTGACGGTATCCATACGGCCCTCCACGTCGTCGGGTTCGAGTCTACCGCGATCAGGCCCGACTGCGCACACGACTTTCCGGGTCGGCTGCAGTGAATGGATAACGTCGATGAACTTGGTCCGCTTGACCGTGGCACCGCCCGGCCAGGAGCCTCATCACCCCCAAATGGGTGTCATGCGTCATTCTTCATCGCGAGAACGTTACCAAACTTACTGGTGCCGCTTCACAGACGTGAGTAGGGTGAGCCAATTGTGCCTATTGGAGGAAGTCATGACCAACCACATCAGCGCGTCCGAGACCAATGAGCTTCTCGCCCACGCGCACGAGGCCGAGGAGCAGGCGATTGCCCTGCATCAGCGGTATCACGGCAAGGTCGAGACGGCGTTGCGCTGCCGCGTATCGAGCCACAAAGACTTCGCGATCTGGTACACGCCGGGCGTCGCCCAGCCGTGTCTGGCGATCAACAAGAACCCGGATCTGGTTTACGAATTGACGCACGCCGGCAACACCGTGGCCGTCATCTCTGACGGCACGCGCGTGCTCGGCCTCGGCGACATCGGCCCCAAGGCGGGTTTGCCCGTCATGGAAGGCAAGGCGCTGCTCTACAAGTATCTCGGCGGCGTCGACGCCTGGCCGATCATGCTCGACACCAAGGACCCGGACAAGTTCATCGAGACCGTGCTGTTGCTGCAGCCGGGCTTTGGCGGCATCAACCTCGAAGACATCGCTCAACCGAAGTGCTTCCGCATCCTCGACGAGTTGCGCGAGAAGGCCAGCATCCCGGTCTGGCATGACGACCAGCAGGGCACTGCCATGGTGACCCTGGCGGGTCTGATCAACGCCCTCAAGGTGGTCGGCAAGAAGATCCAGGACGTGAGCATCACGTTCGTCGGCAGCGGCGCCTCCAACGTGGCTGGCGCGCGCCTGGTCTTCGCCTCGGGCGCCAACCCCGAGAACTGCCGCATGGTCGATAGCCGCGGTATCCTCGGTATGCATCGCAAAGACATCGAGGCCAAGAAGGACGAGTTCGCCAACAAGTGGAAGCTCTGCAACATCACGAACAAGGAAGGCCGGCAGGGCGGCATCAAGGAAGCCATGGTCGGCGCCGACGTCGTGATCGCGTTGGCGACACCTGGGCCGGGCATCGTCCTGCCCGAATGGGTCGAGACGATGGCCAAGGATCCGATTGTGTTCGCTTGCGCGAACCCGACGCCCGAGATCTGGCCGTGGGAGGCCAAGGCCGCCGGCGCCGCCGTGATTGCCACCGGCCGCTCCGACTTCCCGAACCAGGTCAACAACAGCCTCGGTTTCCCCGGTATCTTCCGCGGCGCCCTTGACGTCCGCGCCAAGACCATCACCGACGAGATGTGCATCGAGGCTGCCCGCGCGCTGGCCGCCATGGCCGAAGCCAAGGGCCTGACCCCCGAGTACATCATCCCGGCGATGGAGGAGTGGGAGCTGTACCCGCGCGAAGCCGCTGCCGTGGCGATGAAGGCCATCGAACAGGGCGTGGCGCGCGTGACCACCACCCACGATGAGGAGTACGCCCGCGCCGCGGCGATCATCTCGCGCTCGCACGAGATGGTCGAAATCGCTCAGCGCGAAGGGCTGGTCAAGGTCGACTGACCGCGCCCAAAGAACGCGATACAAACGAAACCGCCGGACCTTGGTCCGTCGGTTTCGTTTGTATCGCGTGTCTTTGGCCGTCAAGCCTCGGGCCAGATGTCGCTCAAGCGATGCGCCACCGCAAAGGCCGCGGCCTCGGTGCGGTTGGCGCAGCCCAGCTTCTCGAGAATGTGGCTGATGTAGTTGCGGACCGTGCCCTCGCCGAGTTGTAGCGCCTGAGCGATCTCGTGGTTGGTGCGGCCCTCGGAGACAAGCAGCAGGATGTGGCGCTCCTGCGGCGTCAGCGTTGCGAACGCTGTCGGATCGGCCGCCCGCGCCGCGCGGCGGACGGTGTCCAGCACGGCCTGGTACTGAGCCGTGTCGCGAAGCCAGTGTCCATCTTGGACCAGACGCATGTGCTCCAGCAGCTCGGTCGCGTGGGCCTGCTTGAGCACGAAGCCGGCGGCGCCCGCCTGCGCCGCGCGAACGACGAGCGATTCGTCCGGCGCGCCGGTCAGCACCACCACGGCCGGCTGACAGGGCAGGGCGCACAACCCGGCGCAGACCTCCAGACCATTGAACTTCGTGCTATCGATATCGAGGATGACGAGGTCGGGCCGACGAGCCGAAGCCGCCGCGACCGCCTGATCGGGCTGGATTTCGGCAAGCACTTTGAAGGTCGGTTGTCCAGAGAGCAGCGTTGTCAGCCCGAGGTTCACGAGGCTGTGTTCGCCGACGATCAAGACGCGCGAGGTGATCACGTTGGGTGGTCCCGTGTGTTTTCGCCAGAATCCAAGATATCGGCCTCACGGTAATGGCGGGTCGGCGGTCAAGCCAGTGACGAAACTCATGCTCGCGCTCATGGTGGGTATCCAGAATTGAACCGGCGTCACGCATCCCGAAGCACAGAAGTGCGATCTGATTGGGCCTGATAAGCCGAAATGGGTTGGTCCGCTTGGGTGATGGGAATGGCTGTGTTTTGCGCTTTTCTGTGTCATTTGGCGTGTCCCAATGGGATGGTTGGCAGTGTTGGATGGTGAGGGTAATCCGTAGGATACGTGACCGGGGGTACTGTGCCCCGAACATCCTTGTTTGGCCAGGAGGTCTTATGCCGACACCGAGCGCACGCGTGGCGCCGCCAACCGATGACAAGCGGTGGCGCCTCGTGGAAGCCACCATGCGACGCTACAACTTCGCACCGGCGGCTTTGATCGAAACCCTGCACACCGCGCAGGAGTCCTTTGGTTTCCTTGAGCCCGAGTCGCTGCTGTTCGTGGCGCGCAGTCTTGGCGTGCCGCTGAGCCGCGTGCTTGGTGTGGCGACCTTCTATAACTACTTCAGCCTGAAGCCGCAGGGCGAGCACACGTGTGTGATCTGCCTCGGCACGGCTTGCTACATCAAGGGCTCGGGCCAGTTGTTGACCCAGCTCGAGCAGGAGCTCGGCGTCAAGGTGGGTGAGACCACGCCCGACGGCAAGATTTCGCTTCTCGCCGCGCGTTGTATCGGGTCCTGCGGCCTCGCGCCGGCCGGTGTCTTCGATGGCGCCGTGTCGGGCAAGATGGAATCGGCGCCGATGCTTGGGCAGGTGGCGCAATGGAGGTCGGCATGACCCCCGAAGAACTCACTCAGGCGGCCGAGAAAGAAACCACCGCCGGCGACGCGTTTGCGCATGTGGTCGGTGTGTGCACCAGCACGGCCTGTCTGGCCTCGCACAGCGACAAGATCAAGAAGGACTTCGACGCCGCGGTCAAGGCCAAGGGCCTGAAGAACGTGCGTGTCAAGGCGGTGGGGTGCTGCGGTCTGTGCGCGCAGGGCCCGATGGTCTACGTCGAGTCGAAGGGCGAGAGCGCCGAGACGCGCACGTACGCGCACGTCAGCTCCGAGTCGGTTCCGGCCGTGGTCGAGAGCCTGGGCGCGGCGCCGGTCGAGGCGCTGGCCTGTGACACCGATCAGCCGTTCTTCACGCGCCAGCACAAGATCGTGCTCGAGCACTCCGGCGTGGTCGATCCCGAACGGCTCGAAGACTCGATCCAGGTCGGCGGCTACCAGGCGCTGCTCAACGCGTTGACGACGATGACGCCGGCCGAGGTGGTCGATACGATCACCCGCAGCGGTCTGCGCGGCCGCGGCGGCGGCGGCTTCCCGACCGGTCTCAAGTGGAGCACGGTGGCCAAGGCCGGCGGCGATCGCAAGTACGTGATCTGCAACGGCGACGAGGGCGACCCCGGCGCCTTTATGGATCGCAGCGTGATGGAGAGCGATCCGCATCGCGTGCTCGAGGGCATGGCCCTCGCGGGCTACGCGGTCGGCGCGAGCGAAGGCTTCGTGTACGTCCGCGCCGAGTACCCGTTGGCGGTCAAGCGCCTCAAGCTGGCCATCAAGCAGGCCGAACGCGCCGGTCTTCTGGGCGCCAATATCGGCGGCACGCACTTCAGCTTCAAGGTCGACGTGCGCCTCGGCGCCGGCGCCTTTGTCTGCGGCGAAGAAACGGCGCTGATCGCGTCGATCGAGGGCCGCCGCGGCTCGCCGCGCCCGCGCCCGCCGTACCCGGCCGCCTCCGGGCTGTGGGGCTACCCCACGCTGATCAACAACGTCGAAACCTTTGCGAACATCGCCCCGATCGTCAAGAACGGCGCCGAGTGGTATGCGGCGCTGGGCAGCGGCAAGAGCCAGGGCACCAAGGTCTTCGCGCTCACCGGGAAGGTCCTGAACACCGGTTTGATCGAAGTGCCGATGGGCATCACGCTGCGCGAGATCGTCTACGACATCGGCGGCGGCCCGCTCGAGGGGCACACGATCAAAGCCGTCCAGACGGGCGGCCCGTCGGGTGGGTGCATCCCCGAAGCGTACCTGGATCGCCCGGTGGAGTACGAGACCCTGGTCCAGCTCGGCTCGATCATGGGCTCGGGCGGCCTGATCGCCATGGACGACACGTCGTGCATGGTCGACGTGGCCCGCTACTTCATGGAATTCTGCATGACCGAGTCGTGCGGCAAGTGCGTGCCGTGCCGGGTCGGCACGGTCGAGATGCATGCGCTGCTGACCAAGATCTGCGAAGGCCAGGCGACGCTTTCGGATCTCGAGCAGCTCGAGGAGCTGTGCGAGGTCGTGCGTTCGACCAGCCTGTGCGGCCTCGGCCAGACGGCGCCGAGCCCCGTGATCAGCACGCTGCGCTATTTCCGCGACGAGTACCTGGCGCATATCGAACACAAGACCTGCCCGGCAGGCGTGTGCTCGAACCTGAAGTCGGGCGCGGGCAAGAAGGTTTTGGAGGTGACGGCATGAGCCCGACAACGACTGAAGCCACCGTCGTGACGCTCAAGATCGACGATCGCGAGATCTCGGCGCGCAGCGACCAGACGGTGCTCGAGGTGGCCTGGGAGAACGACATCTTCGTGCCGGCGCTGTGCCACTACGAGGGCCTCGGCGACGTCGGCGCCTGCCGGCTGTGCCTGGTCGAGATTAAGGGCTCGCCCAAACTCACGCCGGCGTGCGCGGTCAAGGTCGTCCAGGACATGGAAGTGGTCACGCAGTCGGAGCGCCTGGCCAAGTACCGCCGGTCGATCATCGAACTGCTCTTCGCCGAGCGCAATCACATCTGCTCGGTGTGCGTCTCGAACGGGCACTGCGAGCTGCAATGGCTGGCACAGAAGCTCGGCGTCGACCACATCCGGTATCCGTATCTGTACCCCAAGGTGAGCGTCGATGCGTCGCATAGCCGCTTCACCCTCGACCACAACCGCTGCATCCTGTGCACCCGCTGCGTCCGTGCCTGCGACGAAGTCGAAGGCGCGCACGTGTGGGATCTGCAGGGTCGCGGCGTCGGCGCGCGCTTGATATCCGATCTTGGCACGCCGTGGGGTGAGTCCGAGACGTGCACGACCTGCGGAAAGTGCGTGCACATCTGCCCGACCGGCGCCCTGGTGGAAAAGGGCAAGTCGGTGGCCGAGATGGTTCACGCCCGGCCGCGGTTCGCGGCCATGGCGCGTGTGCGCAATAGCAGCGGACGCTGATCGCGCCCTAGCAGACAGGAGACCCAACCCATGGCAAAAGCGCGTATCGCAACGGTGTGGCTGGACGGCTGTTCCGGCTGCCACATGTCCTTCCTCGACCTGGATGAGCGCCTCCTCTTGGTGGCCGAACAGGCCGAGCTCGTCTACAGCCCGCTGGTCGACTTCAAGGACTTCCCGGATGAGGTCGATGTCGCCCTCGTCGAGGGCGCCGTCGCCAGCGAAGAGGACCTGCACAAGATCAAGAAGATCCGGGCGCACACCAAGACCCTGATCGCCTTCGGCGACTGCGCAGTGACGGCGAACGTCCCGTCGATGCGTAACCTGGTCGGCAAGAAGGCCGTGCTCCAACACGCCTACTTCGAGCTGGCCACGATGGATCCGCAGGTGCCGACGCTGGTCGTCCCGCCGCTGCTGGATCGCGTCCGACCCGTTCACGACGTGGTCAAGGTCGACGTGTTCCTGCCGGGCTGCCCGCCCAGCGCGGACACGATCTTCGCGGCGCTGGTCGAACTGCTCGCCGGCCGCACACCCGACGTTCCGTCGTTGACCCGGTTCGGCAAGTAAGGCGAGGAGAACACCATGACCAAGCAAATCATGATCGATCCGGTCACGCGGATCGAGGGTCACGCGAAGATCACCATCCAGATCGACGACGCGGGTGAGGTCAGCGACGCGCACTTTCACGTCACCCAGGTGCGCGGCTTCGAGAAGTTCAGCGAGGGCCGCCCGTTCCAGGAAATGCCCGCGCTGATGGCCCGCATCTGCGGCATCTGCCCGGTCAGCCACCTGGTGGCATCCTCCAAGGCCTGCGACGCGCTCATGGCCGTCGAAGTCCCCGAAGTCGCCGCGAACCTGCGCCGGGTGATCAACCTCGGCCAGATCGTGCAGTCGCACGCGCTCAGCTTCTTCCACCTGTCGAGCCCCGACCTGCTCCTGGGCATGGACGCGGATCCCGCCAAGCGCCATATCTTCGGCGTGGCGGCGGAGAACATGCAGGTGGCGCAGGACGGCATCTGGCTGCGCAAGTTCGGCCAGCAGGTCATCGAACGCCTCGGCGGCAAGCGCGTCCACCCCGGGTGGATCGTCGCCGGCGGCCTGGCCGAGCCGCTCAAGCCCGAGCTCCGCGACGCCATCCTCGCCGACATCCCCGAGGCGCTGACGCGTCTGCAGCGCACCCTGGCCTGGTTCAAACCGGTCCAGGAGAACTTCCGCGAGGAGATCCGGGCCTTCGCCAACTTCCCGACCCTGTTCATGGGCCTGGTGTCGAAGGACGGCGGTCTCGAACACTACGACGGCAAGGTCCGTATCGTCGACGCCGCCGGCAAGATCATCGGCGACAACCTCGAGCCGGCCGACTACGCGAACTACATCGGCGAAAAGGTCGAGAATTACAGCTATCTGAAGTCGGCGTACTACAAGCCGATGGGCTACCCCGACGGCATCTATCGCGTTGGGCCGCTCGCTCGCCTGAACCTGATCGACCATGTCGGCACGCCGCTGGCCGAGAAGGAATGGGTCGAGTTCCGCGAACTGCAGCGCGGTGTCCCGCTGAGCTCTTTCTATTACCACTATGCTCGCCTGATCGAGATCCTGTTCGGCATCGAGAAGATCCAGCAGATCCTGGAGATGCCCAATATCCTCGACAAGCGCGTACGCGCCTTTGCCGGCCCGAACCGCAGCGAGGGCGTGGGCATGTCGGAAGCCCCGCGCGGCACGTTGCTGCACCACTACAAGATCGACGAGAGCGGTTTGATGACCTGGTCCAACTTGATCATCGCCACGGCCAACAACAACATGGCCATGGACCGCGGCGTGCTGCAAACCGCCAAGCAGTTCATCCGGGGCGGCAAGGTTACCGACGGCGCGCTCAATCGCGTCGAGGCCGTGATCCGCACCTTCGATCCGTGCCTGAGTTGCTCGACCCACGCCGCCGGCCAGATGCCGATGGTGGTCGATGTCGTCGGGCCAGACGGCAAGCTGATCGAGCGCACGACTCGCAACTGAGCGCGCTTGGCTCGACTGAGCGCGCGTTCTTGCGTCAGGGGGCGATGCCCGTCATCAGGGGGATGGCGGGCATCGTTTTTGTTTTGGATGATTTGATCCGCTATGATCGGCAGGGAGGTGTCATGAGCGACCTGATCTACTCGGAACATGACCTGCTTGGTCTCCTGGATGAACTGGTCGCCGACCGCGGTGGCGATTGGTGGAGCGGCTTTTACGCGGATCGGTCGAAGCCGTGCCCGTTCTTCGTCACGGCGCCGGATGAGACCCTCGTGGATTGGGCTGGGTCCGGACGGCTCGGCGCGGGCCGGGCGCTCGAGCTCGGCTGTGGAAATGGTCGAAACGCGATCTACCTGGCGCGCAACGGCTTTGCCGTCGACGCCGTCGATTTCTCGCGCGAGGCCATCGACTGGGCCAAGGAGAATGTGACGGCCGCCGATGTGAACGTCACGCTACATTGCCGATCGATCTTCGACCTGGAGTTCACCCCAGGCACGTACGACCTGGTCTATGACACGGGCTGCTTCCACCATATCGCGCCGCACAGGCGCCGGAGCTATGTCGAAATCGTGCTGCGTGCGCTGCGACCCGGCGGCGCGTTCGGGCTGGTATGTTTCAAGCCCGAGGCTGGCAGCGGTTTCACCGATCGCGAGGTCTACGAGCGCCGCAGCCTCGGCGGCGGTCTCGGTTACTCAGAGGCGCAGTTGCGCGCGTTCTGGGGCGCTTATCTGGCCGAGATCGAGGTCTTGCGCTCGATGCGCAAAGCTGATCCCGCCTCCGGCGCCTTTGGCGAGGACTTCCTCTGGGCCTTGCTCGGGCGCCGCGCCCGAAGGTGACAACGGATCAGCGCTGACAGCGGATGATGATGTTACCGATCAACGGATGCAGCGGAGGGTTGACGCCAGGGCAACGTGGCGAGCCGATGCCGGCGGAGCGGCTGGCATCCGCGCATGGGTGTGCTAGTCTGCGATGACCGGTGAGCTCGACAGCGACTGCCTCCGAAATCACATGAGCCACACGGGCAGCGCGCCCAGATCGGGATCCAGGACAACCTCCTCGAACTCAGTGCTCGCGCCGTCTGTGGTGCGACGGATTGTCTAGCAGCAAGCGGACGCAGACGCCGAGATCATGCAGGGTGAGCCACAGATGAGCTGGACACAGCCGTTTGCCAGAGGCGATCGCCAATTCGGTCGACGTATCCAGTGGCTTTGTCTGGGCACATCTCAGGTTGGCGGCGTGCTCTCGGCTGGGCTGTCGCGCGACAGATGAGAAATGGGTGGGGCGGTCTTCGGCATCGTTCCCACAACTTTCACATCCAGCCTGGAGGCCGGTTCTGGCGACTCAGGCCCCCTGCGAGCCGTTGATGGCGGCAACAACCGTCCGTTTCATCCGTTGTCGGCCCTGATCCGCTATGAGCCCCGGCCTGTGCTATCCTCGCCGTGTATGTTCGCCTCACTTGAGCGTCGCGCCGACTTTTTCCGGACGAGCATCCGCGCCAATCTGCGTTATTGGGCCGCGGTGCGGGTCCCGAATTCAGGCGCGAGACCGGTTTCGCACCTCGACTGGTCGAACCTGATTCGCGCGCTCTCGTTTGCGCTCGATGTGCCCGCGGCGGCCACTGACGCCTGTCGCCTCATGCTCGACTCCTTCGATGTCATGGAGCAACGCTCGGGCTGGCGCACCTGGATCCCACTGCTTGAGCGGGCCGTCGCGGCCGATGTGGACCCTGAGCTCCGTTGTCGGCTGACGGGGCATCTCAGCCAAAGCCTGCGCCTCGATGGCCAATACCAGCGCGCGCTCGCAACGATCGAGTCTGCGGCCGAACAGGCGGAGGCGCTCAAGGCGCCCGTGCTTCGGGCCTACATGCTGGCAAATCTGGCCGAGACGCATCGCTATCTCCGGCATTACGAAGACGCTGAGCGCTTCGGGCGGGAAGTCCTGCACGTGCTCGATGGGTTGCCCGACGAGCGCCGGGTGGTGATGTCCGCGTTGAACACCCTCGGTCAAGTGGCGATTTCGCTCGGGCGGCCCGGGGATGGCGCGATGATGATGCGCCAGGCGCTCGCGTTGGCCGAGACGCTCGATCTTCGTCTATACGTGTGTCGGCTCCAGCACAACCTCGGCAACGCCTTGTCCCGGGCTGGTCAACGCGATGAGGCGATTATGTGTTTTGCGGCTGCGATCGCCGGACTGCAAGCGCTGCAAGCCGCCGAGAGTGAGATCGCCAGCGTCGAGCTTTCGCGCGGCACATTGCACTTCAGCCTCGGTCAACTTGAGCCTGCGGCGGCGGCTTTTCGCAGCGTTGATGTGCAGGCGCTTCGGAAAACAGGGCATCAGACCCTGGCCGCGTTCGCGGTGAACAACCTCGGCAACGTGCTCCAGGCGCAAGGCCGCTTTGAGGAGTCTGAAGTGAAGATGCGCGAGGCCGTCGGCCTCTTGCGCGGCATCGAAGATCCGGTGGAGTTGGCCAACGCGCTTGGCGTCCTTGGCGAGGTGGTGGCGGCGCAGGGCCGCCGCGCCGAAGCCGAGCCTTGTTGGCGAGAGGCGATCGCGCTGCTCGAGCCGTACGTGGCCGATGTGCGTGCCCGGCGTCTTCTGGCCGGCGCGCGCAAGAACCTCGCGGAGCGTGCGTCGGCGTAGGCGCGGTCAGGACAAATCAAACGGCCTGGGCTGGCCCAGACCGTTTGATTTGTCCTGACCCAAGTCGCGGCCCGAGGTCACGACCTAGATAAAGATGATCTGCGCGCCGTCGGTCATGTCCATGAAGTCGCCGGCCGTGACGATGCTGTCGACACAGGGGAGGAAATCCTCCTGCTTGAGATCGAACATGTCGACCGACATCTTGCAGGCGTACATCTTGGCACCGCCGTCTGAGAGCATCTCGAGGTACTCGCGCACCGGCGGGACGCCGAGCTTCTTCATTTTGTCGTTCATCAGGTTGGTGGCAAACGCGGTCATGCCCGGGATGACGCCCATGATGTTCGGGATGCCGAGGTTGCCGGTGTCGACGCCCATCATGCTCATCTTCATGCTAGTGTTGGCCACCGGCGCGATCTCGAGATGATCGACCCGCGTCTTGCGGATCATGTCCATGCCCCAGAACGTGAAGAAGATGGTGACATCGATGCCGTTGCCGAGCGCGGCCCAACCCATGACCAGGGCTGGGTAAGCCATGTCGAGGGTGCCCTTCGAGCAGATAAAGGCGATGTGGCGGTTTTCGGTGGTCATTGTGGTGAGTCTCCAATATGTGGAATTGCTGATTGTTGATTTCTGATTGCTGATTGAGAGCCAATCAACAATCAGCAATTGCCTGGTTCAGACACAACCCTCGGGCTTGCCGAGGCCGGCGATCCGCGCGACTTTCTTGGCCGGGCCCTTGGGGAAGAGGGCGAAAAGGTCCTTGGTGGTCAGCCCGGTGCCGTTGGTGATCGTGCGCAGAGTCGGGCTCTTGCCGTTCTCGGCGTGGCTGCGGCAGAAATCGATCACTTTCCAATGGGCCTCGGAAAGCTCGGCCAGACCCTCTTCCTTGGCGACTTCGACGGCGATGTCCTTGGTCCACTCCGCCGGGTTGGTCATGAACCCTTCGGCGTTGACGGCGACTGTGACGCCTGCGAGAACTTTGTTCGACATGTGATGCTCCTTGGCTCGATGTCGGCCTGGCGCGGCGGCCAGGCGCGACGGCTTAGTTGGACGATGCCTGGCCGCCAGGCTGTTCGGAGAAGGTTCGCAGCACGCGCATCAGACGCGCGAGCCCCTGGCGAACCTTCGGATCGTTCATGTCGCGCATCAGCGACCAGACCGAGACGTTGCCCTCGACGGTATCGGTCTCGTGCAGGCTGTCGGCCGCGCGATTGGCCAACGCCATGATGTCGGGCTGGGTCATGTTCTTGACAGTGCGCAGGATCGTGACGACGTTGTCGCCGAGCGCGCGCACGTCTTCTTCGGTAAATTCGGTCACCACGCGGTCGGCGATGCGCACACCCTCCTGCGCGAAGACGAAGTAGCCCTTCTGCTCGAGCTCGTGGACGGTGCGCACGGCGGTGCCGACGACCGGCTTGCTGAGCAGCTGAACCTCGTCGAGCAGGTCGAGCACCGCTTCGAGCTGGTTGAGCAGAGCGCTGAACCGACGCGTGTTCGACAGGGCCTGCTTGATCAGGAACACCAGATCCTCGCCGCCGAACTCGTCACCGACGTCGGCCAATTCGCGGGCCACGGTCTTGAAGGCCTGGTTGGCGATCGGCGCGACATCCTGGATCAGCTCTTCGAGAACGGCCGTGCTCTGGCGCTGCGCCTCGACCTGCTCGGTCAGGGCCTTGACCGTGTCGGTCAAGGTGTCGACCTTCTTGAGCAGGAGCGCCAGGTCTTCGGCGTTGACGCTGACTGTGTTGGTCATGGCCGCTCCTTAGTTGTGCTTGCCGATCATGCTCATGTGCGTGTCGATCGGCAGCTCGGCGCCGCGCAGCAGCATGTTCCAGTAGATCCAGCGGAACATCATCTTGCCCCAGTGGTTGGCCTCGGTCTCCTTCAGCAGATCGAGCGGGCCCACGCCGGGCAGCGGGAACTTGCCTGGCAGCGGCTCGGTGTCGTAGTTGAAGTCGATCAGGAACCCCTTGCCAAAGCCGGATTCGATGAAGCAGTTGGCGTGGCCGTCGAACTTGGCCTCGGGGGCAAGCCCATCGATGGCGCGGGTCAGGTTCTCGGTCAGGATGTCCGCTTCGAAGTGCGCGACGGAGCCGGCCTTGGAGGCGGGCAGGTCGGTGGCGTCGCCGATCACCCACACGTTCGGCCACTTCTTGCTTTGCAGAGTCTGGCGATCGGTCGGCACGAAGTGCAGGGCGTCGCCCATGCCCGAGGCCTGGATGGCCGTCGAGCCCATGTGCACCGGGATCGTGACGAACAGGTCGTAGTTCAGCTCGCGCCCGTCGTACGACGAGACCACCTGGCGGGTGTTGTCGACCTCGGAGATCATGAACTCGGGCTCGATCGCGATGCCGCGATCTTTGAGCATGTCGCCCATGATGGCGGCCGTGCGCGCCTTGGTGAACGCGCCGGGCAGCGGCGTGGCGTACACGATCTCGACCTTGTCGCGGATGCCGTGCTCGGTGAAGAAGGCGTGCGCCAGGAACAGGAACTCGAGCGGCGCGACCGGGCACTTGATCGGCATCTCGGCGACGTTGACGACCATGCGGCCGCCTTCCCAGCGGCGCAGGAACTTCGACAGTGCGACCGAGCCCTCGAAGGTGTAGAAGTCGAAGACGTTCTGGCGCCAGCCAGCGTCCTTGAGGCCGGGCGTCTCCTCGGGCACGATGCGCGTGCCGGTGGCGACGATCAGCTGGTCATAGCTGATGACCTGGTTGTTCTTGCTGAGCACCACGCGGCTCGCCTCGGGCTCGATCCGCTCGATACCCGAGAAGATGACCTCGACGCCCTGGGGCAGGTAGCGGCGCTTTGCGCGACGAACGTCGTCGGGCCCGTAGATCCCGAAGGGGATGAACAGGAAGCCGGGCTGATAGTAATGCGTCTCGTCCTTGTCGACGACCACGATGCGCCACTCGCTCAGATCGAGCTTCTGGGCCATCTTGTTGGCCATCATGGTGCCGCCCGTGCCGGCGCCGAGGATCAACAGGGTCTTCATGCAGTGCTCCTTCTTGAAGGTTCAGTCGTTCTTGAACGCGTCGACCAGCCCGGCGCGTCGCGTCAGCGAATCGCGGAGGATGGCGCGCAGGAGGTCAAGGGCCTCGATCAGGCGATGGTCCGACAGCTGGTACTCGACGGCGGGACCCATGCGGGTGGCGGTCACCATCCCGCGATCGCGGAGCACCTTCAGGTGGCGCGAGACGAGGGGCTGGCTGAGGCCCAGGTCGTTGGAGAGTTCGGTGACGTTACGCGCTCGCTCCGACAGTTCGTACAGGATCAGGATCCGGGTTGGTTCGGCCAGCCCGGCGCAGATCTCGGCGTGCAGTTGGTCGACTTCGCGCTCGAGGTTGTTGTTCATCTACCCACCGCCTCGCATGTTGGCCTATATGGATAGGCGTATATGCGTAACTTCGAACAAGATACCTGTGCAAGGTGTCACAATCTAGTGGGGTTCGTCAGGGGAGACTACTGATGAAGCTCACGGCAAAATGCCACCGTGTTTGTCTGCAATTTCGCCACGGGCATGGTGGACCGGCCCTCTTGGTCAGTCAGGCGCGGAATCAAAAACGGGCCGGCATAGCCGGCCCGTTTTGTCAGGCGAGGGGCACTATCGACCGGCGTCAAGCGTGCCGACGATCTGGACGTACTGGGCGCGTTCGTAGGCGGCCGGGAAGGCCACCGATTTCTGGCTCAGACATCCGCGCATCTGGGTCAGCGACTCGTATTCGTGCTCGTCCATCCAGCGGATGAGGCCGTCCTGAACCGCGCTCAAGTGCGTGATGCCGTTGCGCAGCAGCGCCGAGGCCATCATGGTGACGCTGGCGCCGGCCATGATGCCCTTGATCACATCTTCCGAAGTGTGGACGCCCGTCGAAAGGGCCAGATCGGCCGAGATCCGGCCGTACAGGATCGCCAACCAGCGGAGCGGCACGCGCAACTCGTCGCGATGGCTGAGCACCAGATGCGGCGTGACCTCGAGGTTTTCGATGTCCAGGTCGGGTTGGTAGAACCGGTTGAACAGCACCAGGCCGTTCGCGCCGGCGTGCGCCAGACGGCGCGCCATGTTCGAGAAGCTGCTGAAGTAGGGTCCGAGCTTCATCGACACCGGGATGTCGACGAGGCGTTTGACGTCGATCAGCAGGTCGGCGTACAGATCCTCGACCTGATCGCCGCTCAGATCCGGATCGGTCGGGACGAAATACAAGTTCAGTTCGAGCGCGTCGGCGCCGGCTTCCTGGATCAGACGCGCGTAACGGATCCAGTCGACATCGGTGACCCGGCGAGACCAGCCGCCGGTGGAGATGCCGTTCAGGCTGGCGATCACGGGAATGCTCAGGCTGGCCTTGGCTTTGCGGATGTGTTCGAGGTACTGCTGCGGGCCGAGGCGATAGGCCACGGGCTCCGGGAAGTACGACAGCGCTTCGGCGTAGCTGTCGGCGCCGTGCGTGAGGAAGAAGTCGAGCGCGTTCGATTCGTGCGCGATTTGCTCCTCGAAGAGCGAATGGAGCACGACGGCGCCGGCGCCGGAGTCTTCCATCTGCCTCAGCTTGCCCAGATCACGGCAGAGCGGCGAGGCCGACGGCACCAGTGGCCCTTTGAGGTTTAGTCCCAGGTAACGGGTTGAAAGGTCGGGCATGGGTTCCCCCCACAAGCTTGGCGCGGCGGCGGTGGGGCCGCCGCGCCAGCCTGTATGAGCTTAGGCCGCGGGCTTGTGCGGTTGGGCCAGCATTTCGTACTGGCGCCACCGGCGCTCGACGTCCGATTGCGCCTGCTTGTACAGCATCTCGGCGCGCTCCTCGTTGGTCTGCAGGAGCATGCGATAGCGCGTCTCGTTGTAGATGTACTTGTCGAGCGTCAACGACGGCGGCTTGCAGTCGAGCGTGAAGGGATTCTGATCCTCGGGCGCGGCCGGGTTGTAGCGGAAGATCGGCCAATAGCCCGAGAGCACGGCCTTCTTCTGCTGATCCAGCCCGAACTTCAGGTCATACCCGTGCGCGATGCAGTGCGTGTAGGCGATGACCAGGCTGACGCCCGGGTAGGCCTCGGCCTCCTGGATCGCCTTGATGGTCTGCGCGTCGTTCGCGCCCATGGCCACGCGGGCCACGTAGACGTTGCCGTACGAGATGGCCAGCAGACCCAGGTCCTTCTTGGGGCGCCCCTGGCCCGAGGCCGCGAACTTGGCCACGGCGGCGCGCGGCGTGGCCTTCGAGGCCTGACCGCCGGTGTTCGAATACACCTCGGTGTCGAGCACGAGCACATTGACGTTGCGGCCCGAGGCCAGGACGTGGTCGAGGCCGCCGAAACCGATGTCGTACGCCCAGCCGTCGCCGCCGACGATCCAGACCGTCCGCTTGACGAGCACGTCGGCCAGGCTGAGCAGTTCGCGCGCCGGGGCTTGCGTGGCCGGGTCGGCCTTGAGCAGCAGGGCGTTCAACGCCTTCTTGAGATCCGCGACGCGTTCGCGCTGCGCCTGGATGCCGGCCTCGTTGGCCTGATCGGCCTCCAGCAGGCCCTTGCGAAGCGCCTCGGGCAGCGCCTCGCCCAGCCGCGCGACGAGCTCACGCGCGTACTCGGTCTGCTTGTCGAGCGTCAGACGCATGCCAAGACCGAACTCGGCGTTGTCCTCGAAGAGCGAGTTCGCCCAGGCGGGGCCGCGGCCGTGCTCGTTCGTGGCCCAGGGCGTGGTCGGCAGGTTGCCGCCGTAGATCGACGAACAGCCCGTGGCGTTGGCGATGACCGCGCGATCGCCGTAGAGCTGCGAGACGAGTTTGAGGTAGGGCGTCTCGCCGCAGCCCGCGCACGCGCCCGAGAACTCGAAGAGCGGGCGGAGCAGTTGTGTGTCTTTGACCGTGCTCAGGTTGAGCTTGGTGCGATCGACCTCGGGCAGCTTGAGGAAGAAGTCCCAGTTGCGGTTCTCGATCTCGCGCAGCCCGTCGAGCTTGACGGCGCCATCGCCGTTCAAGGCGGCGCCGTCCGATCCGACGACGTCGGCGCCGACGCCGTCGGTCGGCGCGAACAGCGGCGTCATGTTGATGGCCTTGAGATTGGCCTGCGACTTGTTCTTGGCCGGGCAGATCTCGACGCACAGGCTGCAGCCCGTGCAGTCGTCGACCGAGACCTGCAGGGTGTAGCGGTAGCCCGGATATTCCTTCCACTTCGCCGACGTCGACTTGAAGCCGGCGGGCGCGGCCTCGAGCTGCTCGACCGGGTAGATCTTCTCGCGGATGACCGCGTGCGGGCAGACGAACACGCACTTGCCGCACTGGATGCACACGTCCGGATCCCAGACCGGCACGTCCTGGGCGATGCAGCGCTTCTCCCACTGCGTGGTCGCGGTCGGGAAGGTGCCGTCGGCGGGCAGGGCGCTGACCGGCAGGTCGTCGCCGACGCCGGCGATCATCGGCCCAAGCACCTGGCGGACGAAATCGGGCGCGGCGTCCGGCACGGCGAGGTGGAGCGCGCGGGTGCTGCTGACGACGGCCGGGATCTTGACCTCGAACAGGTTGGCCAGGGTCGCGTCGACGGCCTCGAAGTTCTTCTTGACCACGGCGTCGCCGCGCTTGCCGTAGGTCTTCTTGATCGCGTACTTGATCTGCTCGATCGCCTCGTCACGCGGCAGCACGCCGCTGATGGCGAAGAAGCAGGTCTGCATGATGGTGTTGATGCGACCGCCCATGCCCGTCTCGCGCGCCACCTTGTAGGCGTCGATGACAAAGAACTTGATCTGCTTCTTGATGATGTGTTCCTGCGCGGGTCGCGGGAGTTGTTCCCATACGCGCTCGGCGCCGTACGGGCTGTTGAGCAGGAAGACCGCCCCGCGTTCGGCCGAGGACAGGATGTCGAACTTGTCGATGAAGTTGAACTGATGGCACGCGATGAAGTTTGCGCGTGTGATCAGGTAGCTCGAGCGGATCGGCTTGGGGCCGAAGCGCAGGTGCGAGACCGTCGTCGAGCCCGACTTCTTCGAGTCGTAGACGAAGTAGCCCTGGGCGTTGTTGGGCGTCTCTTCGCCGATGATCTTGATCGAGTTCTTGTTGGCGCCGACCGTGCCGTCAGCGCCGAGGCCGTAGAACATGCAGCGCACCGTGGACGCATCCTCGGTGCTGAAGCCAGGGTCGACGTCGAGACTGGTGTGCATGACGTCGTCGACGATGCCGACGGTGAAGTGATTGCGCGGAGCGTCCTTGGCCATCTCGTCGTAGATGGCCTTGACCATCGCCGGCGTAAACTCCTTCGACGACAGGCCGTAGCGGCCGCCGATCACGCGCGGCATCGCCTTCAGATCGCCGCGGGCGACCGACTCGGAGAGGGCCGTGATCACGTCCTGGTACAACGGCTCGCCGGTGGCGCCGGGCTCCTTGGTGCGGTCGAGCACGGCCAGGGTCTTGACCGTGGCGGGCAGGGCGCGCACGAACAGCTCGGACGCGAACGGCCGGTACAGGCGCACCTTGAGCACGCCGACCTTGGCATCGGCGCCGAGGGCCGCCACGGTCTCCTCGGTGACCTCGCCGCCCGAGCCGATGACGACGATCACGCGCTCGGCATCCGGCGCGCCGACGTAGTCGAACAGCCGGTAGGCGCGGCCGGTGAGCTCGGCGAAGCGATCCATAGCGTTCTGGACCACCGCCGGCACGACGTGGTAGTACGGGTTGGCGGCTTCGCGCGCCTGGAAGAAGACGTCGGGGTTCTGAGCCGAGCCGCGGAGCACCGGGCGCTCGGGCGTGAGCCCGCGGGCGCGATGGGCGCGCACCAGCTCGTCGTCGGTCATGTTGCGCAGGACGTCATCGGGCAGGTACTGGATCTTCTGCACCTCGTGCGAGGTGCGGAAACCGTCGAAGAAGTGCACGAACGGGACGCGGGCTTCGAGCGTCGCCGTCTGGGCGATGAGCGCGAAGTCGTGCGCTTCCTGGACCGAGTTGCTGGCGAGCATGGCCCAGCCCGTGCTGCGCGCGGCCATCACGTCGGAGTGGTCGCCGTAGATCGAGAGCCCGTGCGTGGCGAGCGTGCGCGCCGCGACGTGGAAGACCGTGCTGGTCAACTCGCCCGCGATCTTGAACATGTTGGGGAGCATGAGGAGCAGGCCCTGCGACGCGGTGAAGGTCGTGGTGAGCGACCCGGTCTGCAGCGCGCCGTGCACGGCGCCCGCCGCTCCGCCTTCGCTTTGCATCTCGGCCACCAGCGGGGTCGTGCCCCACAGGTTGACCCGGTTCTCGGCCGACCACTGATCCGCGAACTCGCCCATCGGCGATGATGGCGTGATGGGATAGATCGCGACGACTTCACTCAATCGAAAGGCAACCGAAGCCGCGGCCTCGTTGCCGTCGATCGTCACAAAGGTTTTATCTGCCATTGGGGCTCCAGATCCAGGCCTGCGGGAATGTGGTCGACATAAGTGCCGACATGGCACACCTGGACACTAACCCTTATGCATATTCGAAACGGGCACACAGCCCTAGTGATGGATGGCCCGAATTTGGATGACGTGTGTATAGTTTGCGCCTTCGCGCTCGTTTTCCCGCGGCCAGCGCCGTGCTGCGCATAGCCATTCTGGGTAAAAGGGCGATCACCATTCACCCGATCGGGGACTGCCCGCAGCCGTTCTCAAGTGGACGCGCAAACACACAGGCGCTAGAATCAGACCGATCGGTCTGAAAATGAACACCAAGGGTCAGCGCACACGCGCATACATCGTCGATCAGGTCCTGCCGCTCCTGAACACGCACGGCTACGCCGGTACGTCGCTCGAGTCCATCCTCGCGGCGACTGGCCTGCGCAAGGGCGGGGTCTACAACCACTTCGGCAGCAAGGAAGACCTGGCGTTGGCGGCTTTCGACGCCTACGTCGTTCGGTTTCGGGAGCGTCTGTCGGCCGCTGTCGCCACTGCACCCGACGCCCATGCCTGCCTGACGGCGATCGCGGCTCAATTGCTGCGGATCGCATCCGATCCGGTGACGCCCGGCGGATGCCTGGTGTTCAACACGGCGCTGGACGCCGACGATAGTCAACCGAATCTGGCGGCGCGCGCGCACGAAGCCCTCCGCGATCTATTGCGCTTTGTGGCCGTTCACGTGCGCCGGGGCATCCGCTCCGGTGAACTGCGCGCCGACGTCGACCCCCGCCAGACGGCCGTCGTCCTCGTGTCAGTGTGCGAGGGCGCGATCGCGATCGGTCGCCTCTTCGACGATCCCGATCAGGTGAAGCGCGCCGCGGCGTTCGTCGAGAACTATCTGGATCAATTGCGTCGCCCGGGGAGCCAGCATGGCTATTCAAACTGACACGTCGAACGATCCTGCGCTCGAAGACATGGTCGCCTGGATGGGCGCCAGCACCACTGCCGTAAGCGCTTTCTTTGCCGACGTTCCGGTCGACCGGTTCGCGATCCGGCGTGACCCGGCGGCCTGGGCGCCGGCCGAGCATCTCGATCACCTGATCCGTTCGATCCGACCCGTCGCGCGCGCACTTGGGCTGCCGCGCCCGGCCCTGCGCCTGGCCTTTGGGGCGGCGCCCGCCCAAGCCGAGAGCTATGCGCAGTTATATGAACGGTATCTCGGTTTGCTGCGAGGCGGCGCGGGTGCGACCGGACGTTTCGTTCCAGCAGCTCCGACGCCAAGCGCGTCGCCTGAGTCGGTCCGCCACGACCTGTTGGGGCGTTGGGGCGTCGCTGCCGGAGAGTTGCAGCGGCGGCTCCACACCTGGCCATCGCGCGACCTGGATCGCTTGGCGCTGCCGCATCCGCTGCTGGGGACGCTGAGCGTTCGCGGGATGCTGTTCTTCACGCACTTCCACAATCGGCACCACGTCAACGATGTGATCGGGTTGCTGGCCTGATCGAGAGATCTCGCGGATTAACCGGATCTGCTTCTGCTCTTCACCAAATCTATACCCGAGTTCTCTACTCTGAGCGCGTCGTCGGGCGACACAAGGCGTGTCGCTCAATACGGATGAGGAGGACTCGATCATGACGATACAACGCACGGCGCTCGCGACCCTCGTGGCGGTCGCGTTGGCGGCCTGTTCCAGCACCAGCGCCACGACCAGCACATCGAACACCAGTGCCACGACCGGCACGACGGCCCAGGGCAGCACCACGGTCTCCAACGCCTCGGCGGCGACGTCGTCCACGTCGGCGAGCGCCACCTCGGTCGCCGAGACGCAGGCCGAGAATGCCGACACCCACGAAGACGCCACCGACTACGCGGCGTCGACGGAAGCCGGCACCGCGATCGTGGCGAACGGCGACACATTGTCGGCTGACGGCAGCGGCGTGACGGTCTCGGGCACCACGGCCACGATCACGGCGGCTGGCACGTACACGCTCACGGGCTCGCTGGCCGACGGCCAGATCGTGGTCGACACAGCCGACGAGGGCACGGTGCGGCTCGTGCTCAACGGCGTGTCACTATCGAGCTCGACCAGCTCGCCTCTGGTCGTCGCCAACGCCGACAAGGTCGTCATCGAACTGGCCGCCGGCACGACGAACACGGTCTCCGACGCAGCGACGTACGTCTATGCCAGCGCCGACGTCGACGAACCCAACGCCGCGATCTTCAGCGCCGCGGACCTCACGATCTTCGGCGATGGCGCGCTGATCGTGAACGGCAACGCCAATGACGGCATCGCCAGCAAGGACGGCCTGATCATCGCCGGCGGCGCCATCACCGTGACGGCCGTCGACGACGGTATTCGCGGCAAGGACTATCTGGTCGTCGAGGGCGGCACGCTTTCCGTCGCCGCTCAGGGTGATGGGCTCAAGTCGGACAATACCGAGGACGCGACCAAGGGTTACATCTCGATCCAGGGCGGCTCGATCACGGTCGTCTCGGGCGGCGACGCCCTGTCGGCCGAAACCGATGTCACCGTGGCGGATGGGGCGCTCACGCTCACCGCGGGCGGCGGCAGCGGCGCGCAGTTGGCCGCCGATGCGTCGGCCAAGGGCATGAAGGGGATGGTCAACGTCGTCATCGACGGCGGCACGGTCACGATCGACAGCGCCGACGACTCGCTCCATTCGAACGGCACGATCGCGGTCAATGGCGGCACGCTCACGGTAGCGAGCGCCGACGACGGCGTGCACGCGGATATCGCGATCGACATCAACGGCGGCGATCTGACGGTCGCCAAGGCCTACGAGGGCATCGAATCCGCCAGCATCACGCTCGACGCGGGCACCGTGCATGTGACGGCCAGCGACGACGCGCTCAATGCCTCGGCCGGCGGTGCCGGCGACGTCTTCGGCGGTGCTGGCGGCGGCGGCATGCAAAACGACGGCTCGCTGCTGACCATCAACGGCGGCACCCTGGTCGTGAATTCTTACGGCGACGCGCTCGACTCGAATGGCAGCATCGTCATGACCGGCGGAACGGTGCTGGTGAGCGGCCCGACCGAGCAGATGAACGGCGCCATCGACTACAACGGCAGCTTCGCCATCTCGGGCGGGCTCCTGGCCGCCGCGGGTAGCTCGGGCATGGCCGAGGCGCCTGGCACCGACTCGAGCCAGGGTTCGGTGTTGATCTTCTTCACCGCCACGCAACCCGGCGGCACGACGGTCAACATCCAGGACAGCAGCGGCCAGAACGTGCTGACGTTCACGCCGGCCAAGGACTTCCAGTCACTGGTGGTTTCATCGTCGGCGCTGGTCTCGGGTGCGTCCTACACCGTTTATACCGGCGGCACTGCGTCGGGCACGATCGTGGACGGGCTGCTTCAGGATGGGTCGTACACGGCGGGCACGGAAGCCGCGGCGTTCACGGTCTCGGGCGCGGTCACGCAGGTCGGCTCCGGCGGCGGCTTCGGCCCCGGCGGTGGCGGCGGTCCGCGACGCCCGTAACCGAACGGCGAACCGACAAACAAAGGGCGAAGGTCGCGACCCAGGCGATCTTCGTCCTTCGTCGTTTAGGCGGTCGATCGAGTATGATCGCGGTCCACGATCATGACCTCGACTCGTATCAAAGCCGCAGTCGTTGCCGGGTTGATTCTCTGGTCGCTCGCGCTCTACGGGCTGTTGTGGATCAGCGCCGCAGCCGACGTTGTGGCACGGGCGATCGTGGGCATGGCGTTCGGGCTGTTGTTCGTCTGGGTCGGCGCGATCGGTGGCGCGCTGTGGCACTGGCGCGCGCCGCTCGCCGGCTGGTGTCGGCGAGTGCTGCCGCTCCCCGCCGCGGCGCGTTTTGTGTTGCTGGCGATGGTGTTGGCGTTGATCGAGGAGGCCGTGGCCACAACCCTGTCCGGCGCGGCCGGGCTCTTTGGAGACGCGTCGGGCCGCGCTATGATCACGGCCTTACGCGATTACGTCGAGGTCGTGACCCGACACAGCGTGGTCGTGTTCGTGCCGATGTTCGTGGTCTGGGCGCTGTTGCTGCGCCGTCGCGCCTACACGCCCTTCGCCGTTCTCCTGCTCTTCGGGTGTAACGGGTTGCTGGCCGAGACCCTGGCCTTTGGGCCGCAGAACCTGCTCGGCGCCGGGTTCTGGGTGCTCGTCTACGGCACCATGGTGTACGCCCCGGCCTGGACGATGCCCCGCGCGCATCTCGCTCGGGCCGGGATACAGGATCTCGCCGCCGGGTTGTTCCTTCCCGTGCTGGCTGCGCTCCCCGTCGCGCTGCTTGTCCTCTTCGTCGCGAGCCCTTGAGGCGACCCAGCCACGACGATTGTCAATGGCCGGGCGCGGCTTCGGTGACCGTGGTTTCGATCCTGTACACACCGGAGCTGGTGGTGATGAAGAGGGTGCGGCCCTCGGGCCCGCCCAGGCCGACGTTCGTGGCGCCCTGGTCGAGCGGGATGACGCCCAGATCGCGCCCGTCGGGTGTGAGCACGTGCACGCCGTCGGTGCTCGAACTCCAGATGCGCCCGGCCGTGTCCACCAGCAACCCGTCGATGCCCGGCCCCAAGGCCCGGCGTGGACCGAGCGTGTCGTCGGACTCCAGATCGAAGGCGAAGACCTGCCCCAGCGTGGTGTCGCTGACGTAGAGCGTCGCCTCGTCCGGCGCTAGCCCGATGCCGTTGGGCATCGGCAGTTCCTGAGTCAGCAACCGCACGTCGCCCGTCGTCGGATCCAGCCGATACACGCCCTGGAAGCCGAGTTCGGATGCACGCCCGTTCAGCCCAAAGGTCGGGTCGGTGAAGAAGATGGCGCCGTCGGACCGTACGACGAGATCGTTCGGGCTGTTGAGGCGCTTGCCGTCGTAGGCCTGGGCGAGCACCGTGATCGAGCCATCGGTCTCGAGACGCGTCACGCGTCCGGCGTGTTCGGCTTGCAGAATCCGGCCATCCCAGTCGAAAGCGTGGCCGTTGGCGCCGTTTGACGGATCCAGAAAGGTGCCCAGCGAACCGTCGGCTTCGATTACGGCCACGCGATTGTCCGACATCCGGCTGAAGATCAGGCGCCCATCCGGCAGCCAGAGCGGGCCTTCGGTGAAGCCCACCTGGTCGACGACCAGCGAGACGGCCGCGCCCACGGGGAATAAGTCGGCGAACGAGGCAGCGGACTCCGCTGGCGCGAGACGGGTCGGGGTGGTCTCGGCGACGGGCGTTGTCACGGCCATCGTGACGGTCGCCACGGCGGGCACCGGCGACGCGATCAGCGGACCCTGTGTTGGCGGGCCGGACGCGCTACAGGCGGCCAGTGCCGCGGCAATGGCGCCAAGGGCGAACCCTGTCGATAGACGTTTCAGCACGGCGCTCCTCCTGAGTCGCCCCAGCGTGTCAGATCCGCATGAGCGCCGCCTTAGCGTCGCGTCAGCACGATCTCGCCCTGTGTCGTCTCGATGGTGAGTGCGCCGTCGGCCGCGCGCGCGACCTCGCGGCCGACCTCGACGCCGTATCCCGGAGCCGTGAGTCTCACGATCGCGGTGGTCAGGGCGGTGACGAGCCGGATCGAGTCGGCCTCGACCCGAGCCGCCACGATCTCGGACGTCGCATAGCTGATCGTCACGCCGGGGCCGGCCTGCCAGTCGAGCGGCAGGATGACGCCCTGGCGCGCGGGAACGTGCACGACCCGCCCGTCGAAGAGGGCCTCGCCACGATAGGCCACAGTGGTCTCGATCGGGTCGTCCTGGTAGTTGTTCGCGTACAGGAAGCTGCCGGCCGGTCCACGGCACAAGCGGACGTCGGCCCATTCGCTCAGCGCGAACGGCGCCTGGCAATCGAGCCGCCGGGCGATCCGCGTCATCAGGTCGAGGTCGTCGAGGGTGAAGGCGCCGATCGCCGTGCCCAAGACGAGCGCCTGGCCCTGGCCGACGCGCTGCATAAAGCCCACGGTGCGCTCGGCGCGATCGGTGGCGATGACCTCATCGAACGTGCCTGAGTACGTCTCATAGAAGTTGACCGGCACATCGTCGTGGCCGAGCACGGCCAAAACCGTGAGCGGGTCGGTCGCTCCGGGTTGGACGCCCGTGATGCCCAGCGCATCCGCAAGCACCGTGCACGGCGCGTGCTCGACGTCTTCGACGCACATCTGGCCGATCACGGCCAGTTTTCCGCCGGCCCGCAGGTAGGCCACCAGCTTGCGTTGGACCGACGCCGAGCACGGCGCCGCCATCGAAACCCATAGCGCCGGCGTCCGTGTCGGGTCAAGCGCCGCGCGTTCGAGCTCGATGGCGGTATAGGCGCGATGCGTAAGCGCGAGGCCGCGGCCGATCATGTCGAACAGACCCGTGTCGCGCCGCTGCGTCAGCGTGTTGGCGTGCTCGCGCGTCTGGGCGTTATTGACCTCGGTCATGAAGTGGTCGAGCACGAAGCCGACCGTCGTCACGGGCTCGGGCCGCGCGTCGGTCAGGGCCTGACCATATGCCGCGAGCGTCCGCGACAGACGCGCGTAGCGCGCAAATGGGCGACGCGTCGAGCCGTCCGGCCGGACGGGGTGGCCCCAGTCGTGGCGTTTGACGTTCGACAACTCGACGAAATTCTCGCCGCTGCAAAACAGGTAATGGTTGATCGCCCGCATGCCGACCGACAGACACAGCCGGGTGTGCAAGTCGGGCAGGGAGCTCTGGGCGCTGCTGAAATCGTTGAAGCCGCCGGACTGGAACTCGATGGAGAACAGCGCCTGCTCGGGGTTGTGCAACGCGCGGGTCATTTCGTTGACCAGCACCAGTTCGGCGAAGTTCCCTTCGTCGATGTGGATCGGGTAGACGTCCGTCGCGCTGACGACGCCCGGGAGCGCCATCACGTCGACGAGCTGCGATAACCCGATCGGGAACGTCTTTCCACCGTTGCCAAAGCCGTGGATGTTGACCACCGGTGGGACGTCCATACCGCACGCACGCGCTGTGTCCCAGAGATGTTCGAAATACTCGCGCAGATACGGCCGGTAGAAGCGCCGATAATCCTCGGCCGCGGCGCGACCGTCAGGCGATTTGGGGCGGGTCAGCGCTCGCCGCAGCGCGGTCGGCGTGGGCCGAACCGAGTAGCGGTGCTTGAGTTGATCGCCGTACGTCGCCTTCAAGAACCGCGACAGGCGGGTGAGCGTGTCGGTGTTCGTGTCGAAGATGTTGCGCACCCACTGGATCATGCCCATCTCATTGTCGAGTTGGATCAGCACGATGCGGCCGCCGCGCGTGATCTGGCGCGGGCTGAGCACGTCGAACACGGCTCGATACCAGCGACCGACACGGTCGAGAAAATCGGGATGCATGTAGCTGACGATGTTCTGGCGGTGTTCGTTCTGATCGACGTACGCCGCCTGCGGGTAGCGCTCGAACAGCCACTGCGGGATGCCTTCGTTGTGCGTCTCGGCCATGATGTAGGGGCCGGGTCGCGCGATGATCCAGAAACCCATCTCGGTTGCGAGATCCAGAAAGCCCGCCAGGTCGCGCATCGGATGGCTGTGCCCGGTCACGTCGAACGCGTCCTCAGCTGGCTCGTGCCAGAGCCACGGGATATACGTGGCCACGGCGTTGAAGCCCGATTGCCGCAACAACTCAAGTCGGTGCCGCCACTGATCGACCGGCGTGCGGAAGTAATGAAACTCGCCGGCCTGAATCAGCACGGCGCGATCGTCAAGTCGAAACTGTCCGTCGCGAACGGAGAAGGTGGTCACGCTATTGCCTCCTTGACCTGGCTCGGTGGTCCTGCGCGAGTTCGTGTTGTAACACACAGGCGTCACGCCTGGCAATTGGTGAACGGCATGACGGTTTCATCAGGACGTCGGCCCGCGTACGTGCGTCCAACACGGAGACGCATCCTGACGCGTGACGGCCCCGCGCCGACCCAGGCCACGCGACAGCCCGCCCTTCATGACGGGCAGGGTCAAGGAACAGGCGTGCGATCGCGTTAGCCCCCCTAAACGGGCCGCGACGATCTTGACATGACGCGGAAGCTATGTTAGTTTTTGACTCGGCCGAAAGTCCGGTAAATCTCCGAAAATCTAAACTCTCTGCAAAGGGAGTTTATCTTTGCCTTGATGAGTGAAACGTTTCACTAAATTCAAAGAATCGACAGGCAATCACCCGTTCGGAGTAACGCGGAGAGCGCCGGCGGCACATCGCGGGGGGGTGGATGATGACGAGGAAATTCGAGAGCGCGTACGGCCATTTCTCGGACGACGGGCGCGAGTACGTCATTACGACGCCGCAGACCCCGCGACCCTGGGGCAACATCATCAGCAACGGCGACTACGGCATGATGGTGTCGCAGACCGGCTCCGGGTACAGCTGGCGGGGCAACGCCGGACAAAACCGAATCACGCGTTCCTTCCAGGATCTGGTCAAGGACAACTGGGGCAAGTATTTCTACATCCGTGATCTGGATCGCGGCAGCTACTGGTCGGCCGCCTACAAACCCGTGATGCATGCCTATGAGGCGTACACGGTCACGCACGGGATGGGCTACTCGGTCTTTGCCCAGCAAGTCGAGCAGATCGCCAGCGAACTGACGGTCTTCGTCGCGGCCGACGATCCGGTCGAGGTGTTCCAACTTCGGCTGACCAATATGAGTGCCGAGACGCGGCACCTTGACGTGACCTCGTACGCCGAATGGTTGCTCGGCTTCGCCCCGGACGAGCATCGCGAATTCCACAAGCTGTTCATCGAGACGTCGGCCGATGTCGAACGCCGCGCCGTGTTCGCCACGAAGTGTCTGTGGGGCTTTGCGGACGAACTCGGGCGGCACAACAACACCGATTGGCCCTACACGGCGTTCATGGCGGTCAGCGAACCGCTGAAGTCGTTCGACTGCGACAAAGAAACGTTCATCGGGATGTATCGCAACGACGACCGGCCACGCGCCATGGCGGAGCCGACTCTCGCCGGCCGCAGCGGGCGCTTCACAGACGCGATCGCGGCGCTGCAGGTCGTCGTCACGCTGGCGCCCGGCGAGAGCCAGACGGTGGTCTTCACGCTCGGCGCCGCCGAGCAGGGGCGTGAAGACGTCAACGCCCTAATTGGGCGGTACACAGGCGTCGAGCAGGCGACCCAGGCGCTGGGCGCGGTGCGCGCGTTCTGGTCACGCTTCGTCGACAGCGAGCGCGTCGAGACGCCGGATGAAGCCCTGAACTTCATGACCAACTACTGGCTGAAGTACCAGTCGATGTCGTGCCGGCTGTGGGGCAAATCGGCGCTGTACCAGGTATCGGCCGGCATCGGCTTCCGCGACCAATTGCAGGATAGCCAGATCTTCCTCGTCAGCGAACCCGAACTCGCCAAGAAACAGCTGCTGCTGCATGCGGCCAACCAGTTCGCCGAGGGCGACGTCTACCACTGGTGGTTCTCGATCCGCGGCGGCGGGCCGCGGACCAACTGCTCCGATGACCTGCTCTGGCTGCCCTTCATCCTCGACTCGTATCTCAAGGAAACCGACGATTACGCGATCCTCGACGAAGTCGTGCCGTACCTGAACGGCGGCTCGGGCGATCTGTACGACCACTGCAAACGCGCCATCGAGCGTTCGTTCTCGCGCTTCTCGCCGCGCGGCATCCCGCTGATGGGCGACCATGACTGGAACGATGGCCTGAGCGCCGTCGGAACGCTGCTGCGCGGCGAGAGCTTCTGGGTCGCCGAATTCCTGTACATGATCCTCGGGAACTTCGAGCCTGTGGCGCGTCGCCGTGGCGACGGAGCCTTCGCCGACAAGTGTGTGGTCGTGCGGGCCAGTCTGAAAGACGCGCTGAACCGGCACGGCTGGGACGGCGAGTGGTATCTGATGGCCACCACGGATGCGGGGCTGTTGCTCGGTTCGAGCGCCAACGACGAGGGCAAGATCTTCCTGATGCCCAACAACTGGGCCGTGATCAGCGGGATCGCCGATCGTGATCGCGTTCAACAGGCGATGGCGTCGGTGACCCAGTACCTGTTGAAGGATCATGGCACGCTCCTCAACTTCCCGGCGTTCACACGCCCGCGGCGCGATGTCGGCTACGTCACCCGCTACGCGCCGGGTCTGCGCGAGAACGGCGGCGTGTACACGCATGCCGCGACCTGGTCGGTGTGGGCTTATGCAGCGGCCGGGCAACCGGAGCTGGCCTACGAGGCCTACCGGCGCATCTGTCCGCCCAATCGCAGCCGCGACATCGACGCCTATAAGGCCGAACCGTACGTGACGCCGGGTAACATCGACGGCCCGCTCTCCGAGTACTACGGCCGCGGCGGCTGGACCTGGTATACGGGTTCGTCGCAGTGGCTACACCGCGTCGCCACGCACTGGATTCTGGGTATTCGGCCGCAGCCCGAGGGCCTGTTGATCGATCCGGCGATCCCGGCGCAGTGGCCGGGCTTCAAGGTGACGCGGGTCTTCCGGAATGCCGTGTACGAAATCGTGGTCAAGAACCCGGACGGGGTTTCAAAGGGCGTGACCGCCGTCTTCGTCGACGACAAGCCGATCACGGGGCAGGTCGTCCCGGTCTTCGCCGATGGCAAGACCCATCGCGTCGACGTCACGCTCGGCCCGATCGGCTGACACACGCAACTTTCGGTCGCAGGCGAGCGCCTGCTCGTCGCAAAGGAGGTGTCTATCGCGTGAAGCGGCTGCACACCGACAATGGCTGAATGATCTGACACCATCAAGAGGAGAGAGATGATGAAAGCGTTCACGAAGTGGATCAACCTGACGATGACGTCGTTGGTCGTCGCCAGCGTGGTTGCGTGCACGGCTCAGCCGGCCGCCACCGTCGCGCCGACCGCCCCGGCCGAGCCCACCGCGGTCGTAGAGCCGACCAAGGCGCCCGAGCCGACCGCCGTTCCCGCGACCGAAGCCCCCACGGCCGAGCCCACCGCCGAGGCCGCGCCGGTCACCATCCGATACGCCAACTGGAACGTCGGCACCGAGGAAGAGAACAACATCCAGCGCCAGCTCGTGGCCGCCTATGTCGAGGCGCACCCGAACGTCACGGTCGAATACGTCGACATGTCGGCCGAAGGCGGGTGGGATGCGGTCCTGACGGCCTATGCGGCCAAGGGGCAGCTTCCTGACGTGTTCATGGCCAACAACGTCCCGCTGTATGCCCAGAACGGCTGGTTGGCCGATCTGTCGAGCTACGTCGCGGACGACGCGGACTATCAGGACGTGCCCGAGGTCCTGAAGAACGCGTTCTCGTACTCCGGCAAGACCCTGGGCCTGCCGGCCGCTCAGTTCGTGATGGGCTACTTCGTCAACAGGGATCTGTACGCGGCCGCAAACCTTGACGCGCCCGAGTACGGCGTGGCGGTCGAAGACTTCGAAGCCGCCGCCGCCGAGTTGACCAACGTCGACAAGGGCATCCTCGGCCTGGACGAGATGGAGCCCGTGATCGGCTGGTATCCCAGCACGCAGGACGCGAACCTGAAGTGGTTCAGCTTTGACGGCGCGCACATGAACTACAACTCGGCGGCCTTCAAGGCGGCCATCGCCAAGGCGGGCGAGCTGCGCCCGTACACCTGGCAGGGCCTGAGCGAGGACCAGAAGAAGAACTTCAAGTCCGCCGGTCCGTGGGAAGCCTTCCTGAACCAGGAAGTCGCCGTGCGCTGGGACGGTGGTTGGGTGCTGCCCGACTACGTGAGCAAGGCCACCTTCGACTGGGACTTCATCGGCATCCCCGGTGGAAACCAGGCGCTCGTCGCCGACGCGATCGTCGTGTCGAAGACCGCGGCGAACGTCGATGAAGCCTACGCTTTCGCCAAGTGGATGACCTTCTCGAAGGAAGCCTACGCGAAGGAAGCGGAGCTGGCCGAGGCCGCCGGCACGGCGCCCAAGATGCCGGTGTCGCTCGACGACGCGTCGCTCGAGCTCTACCGCCAGTTCGTCGACAAGCCGGGCGTCAACACCGCGCTCGAGAACCTCAACGGCAGCCTGATCGAGTCGCTGGCCAAACTGGTGCCGGGCTACATCAACGCGCGCTGGGAAGGCAAGCCGGGCATCGACATCGGCGAGGACAAAGACGTGAACATGTGGTTCATGTTCAACTTCGCCAACGACGGCAAGTTCAAGTACGAAGACTACGCGGAGCGCCTCGAGGCGTTCGCCAACAAGACGTTGGACGACGCCGCCGCGGCCGTCGGCAAGTAAGCGTTTGAGCACCTGCCGGGGCGCCGCGGCCACACCACCGCGGCGCCCCGGTCGAACGGGGCGAAAGCGCCCGCCAGCACGAGGGGCCCATGAGACGACGTCGCGCGTCACGGATCCTTGGGGCTTTGTTGATCGCGGCCCTGTCGCTGCCCGCGCCCGTTGGCGCCGGGTCGATGGACGGGAGCGCAGGTCTCGCCGGCGGCGGCGCGGCGCGCGATCGCGCGCCTGGCAGTGCGACCGACTGGATCGAGATCCGCGCCGACGCGTTCGGCCTGCCCCTGGCGAACGACGCCGTGTCGGCGGCTTACGCGAACCCGAGCGTCGCTCTGGATCAAGGCGGTGAACTGCGCTTCGCCATTGAGGTCCCGGCCGCTGGGACGTACACGCTCACCTTCGATGCGGCCGCGGCCGATTCCTTTATGAACCGCCCGGAGGGCCAGCTGCAGGTCGATGGCGCCTTTCCGAACCAGGACGCGCGGCGGATCATCTTTCCCGTTTTCTACAAGAACCGCACCGAAGAATTCCCGCTCGACCGGTACGGGAACGAGGCCCTGATCCGTCAGGACCAGATCGTCCGGTGGTCGAGCGTGCCCATGCGCGACCCGGGCTTCCATCAACCCTATCCCGTACAGCTCGATCTCACGGCCGGGCGCCACGACGTCGTTTTCACGCTGTATCAGGGCGCCCTGTACGTCGGCAGCGTCTATTTCGCGCCGGCTGCCAAGCTACCGACCTATGCCGATTACCTGAGATCGCACATGGCGGCGGATGTGGCCGGCGCGATGATCACGCTCGAGGCCGAGCACTCCTCGTTCAAGGACGACACCTCCGTGCGTCCGGTGAGCAGCCGCAGCCAAGAGGTGACGCCGTACGACACTTACCGGCTGCTCTTGAACACGCTGGGCGGCGAGAGCTGGAAGCGCAGCGGAAGCGGCGTGTATTACGAGTTCGAAGCCCCGCAGGACGGCATGTATGCCGTCACCTTGCGCGCCATTCAGAACACCGAGAGCAATTACACGGTCTTTCGCCGGATCACGATCAACGGCGAAGTGCCATTCGCCGAATTGAACGCGGCGCCGTTCACGTACAGCACAACCTGGCAGAACGTCACATTGGGTGGGAGCGAGCCGTACCGGATCTATCTGCATCAGGGGACGAACGTGATCGGCATCGAGGCGACCGACGCGCCCTACGCCGTCGCCACCGATCGGATCCAGAAAGCGCTGATCGACATCAATGACCTGTCGCTCGAGATCCGCAAGCTGACGGGCAATCAGGTCGACCAGTTCAAGGAATGGGAGATCGCGGATTACATCCCCGATCTCCAACAGCGTCTGACCACCATCGCCGACGGCCTGCGCGCCGACAAGGCGGCCGTTTTGGCCGTGAACGGCGGCGAGAGCTCCGAGGAAGTCCTCACGTATCAGATGGCGATCGACAGCCTCGACTTCCTCGCGCAGGAGCCCAACAAGGTCCCCAACCGGATGAACCGGCTGTCGGAGGGTTCGGGCTCGGCGGAGCAGTTGTTGGGCAAGATCCTGCCTCAGCTCCAAAACCAGCCGCTGGCGCTCGACAAGATCTACATTCACTCACTGGACGCGCGCCCGGTCGAGCCGACGGTGTCATTGGCCGATTCGCTGACCGAGGACGTCAAGCGCTTCTTCTACACGTTTCAGCCGAATCCCTACCAATCGCTGGCGGCAGGCGACGATGAGCTGGAAGTGTGGGTGAACCGGCCGCGGCAATACGTCGATCTGCTGCAATTGATGGCCGACGAGTCGTTCACGCCTGAGACGGGCATCAAGGTCAAGTTCTCGATCATGCCCGACGAGAACAAGCTGGTGCTCGCCAACGCCGCCGGCATCCAGCCCGACGTCGCGCTGGGCGTCAGCACCAACATCCCCTACGAATTGGCCGTGCGCAACGCGCTCAAGGACTTGCGCTCATACCCGGATTTCGACGGGTTCATCCGGATCTACACGCCCGGCGCGCTGCTCAGTTACATCATCAACGACTCCGTGTATGCGATCCCGGAGACGCAGGACTTCTGGGTGACGTTCTATCGCAAGGACATCCTGAATTCGCTTGGCATTCCCGTGCCGCACACCTGGAACGAAGTGATCCAGATCCTGCCCGAGCTGCAGCGCTACGGTTTGAACTACAACACCCCGCTGTCGAGCGGCAGCGGCTTCAAAAACTACCTGTTCACCGCACCGTATTTGTTCAACCAGGGCGCCCAACTCTACGCCAACGACGGCTTCGCCACCGGCCTGCAGAGCGAAGAGGCGATCGCGGGCGTCAAGTTCATGGCCGAAAGCTTTACGCTCTACGGCATGCCGCTGACGACCTCGAGTTTCTACGAGAGCTTCCGGTACGGCAGCCTGCCGATCGGCGTGTCGAACATGGAGACCTACATCAAACTGGTCACCGCCGCGCCTGAGATCGAAGGGCAATGGGATATCGATCTCTATCCGGCGACGGTGGCGGCCGACGGGCACGAGTACCGCTACGCGACGGGGTCGGCCCAGGCCAGCATCGTGTTCGCCAACACCGACAGGCCCGACGAGTCGTGGAAATTCCTCAAGTGGTGGATGTCGACCGAGACCCAGACCGATTTCCAGCAGCAACTTGTGCTGAATTACGGCGACGATTACCTGTGGTCGTCGGCGAATCTCGATGCCTTTGCGTTCTCGGCGATCCCGCAGGCACACAAGGACGTCATCCTCGAGCAGTGGAAGTGGCTGCAGGAGCCGGTCAAGCTACCCGGCAGCTACATGCAGGAACGCGAACTCAGCAACGCCTGGAACCGGATCGTGTTCGACGGCGTGAACCCGCGCGTGGCGATCGACAGCTCGGTGATCGTCATCAACCGCGAGATCGCGCGCAAGATGGAAGAGTTCGGGTACATGAAGGACGGGCAGATCGTCAAGACCTTCAAGATCCCGACGATCGAAACCGTCAAGCGATGGATGGAGTCGGCGGATGACAACCCAAACCCGTGAACCCCACATCTTGACGCGCCAACCGGCCGCGCTGACCGGGCCCAAGACGCCGCCGATGGGCGGTTGGCTCAGTCGGGAGGGCAGCGCCTACGGCTTTCTGTCGATGTATGCGCTGGCGTTCATCGTGTTCATCGTGTTGCCGGTGCTGGCCGCCGTGGCGCTGTCGTTTACGTTCTTCGACACGATCCAGCCCCCGATCTTCACCGGGCTCAAGAACTACATCGTGCTGCTGACGCAGGACGACGTGTTTATGCGGTACGTCCTGCCGAACACGATCGAGTTCGCCGTGATCGTCGGACCGGGCGGGTATGCGTTGGCGTTTATGCTGGCCTGGATCCTGGCGCAGCTGCCCAAGATGCCGCGCACGGTGCTCGCCCTCATCCTGTACTCGCCCTCGATGACGACCGGTGTCGCCATGACGGTCGTGTGGAAGACCATCTTCAGCGGCGACCAGAACGGGTACCTGAACAGCTTCCTGCTCGGCCTCAACCTGATCCAGGAGCCGGTTCAATGGCTGACCTCGCCGCAGTACCTGATGATCATCATGATCGTGGTCACGCTGTGGAGCAGCATGGGCGTCGGGTTCCTGGCCATGCTCGCCGGAATCCTGGAGATCAACCCGGAACTGTACGAGGCCGGCAGCCTGGACGGGATCAGCAACCGCTTCCAGGAGATCATGAACATCACCATCCCGTCGATGAAGCCGCAGATGCTGTTCGGCGCGGTGATGGCCATCGTCGGCACCTTTCAGGCTGGCGCGATCGGCGTGACGCTGTCGGGCGGCAACCCGACGCCGCAATACGCCGGGCAGTTGATCGTCAACCATATCGAGGACTTCGGCTTCCTGCGGTATGAGATGGGGTACGCCGCGGCCGTGTCGGTCGTGCTGCTGCTCATGGTGCTGTTCTTCTCGCGGCTGGCCAACCGGCTGTTCTCGAGCGACGACTAGGAGCCCAGATGGCGACGCTACGACGCCGACTGTTCAAGGTCAACATCCGCAACAGCGGGATCAACCCGCAAGGGTTCCACCCGAGCCAGATCAAGTTCTACGTGATCCTGGCGCCGCTGGTGGTGTTCATGTTGCTGCCGATGGTCTTCATCTTCTCGCACGCGTTCAAGCCGCCGGACGAGCTGTTCGCGTATCCGCCGCGCTTCTTCGTGGTCAACCCGACACTCAAGAACTTCACCGATCTGTTCGCGCGCATGTCGACGTCGGGCGTGCCGGTCAGTCGGTACCTGTTCAACAGCATCCTGGTGACGATCCTGACCGTGGGCGCCTCGATCCTGGTGTCGACGACCGCGGCATACGCGCTTTCGAAGAAGCGTTTCAAGCTCAAGAAGGCGCTTTTCGCGATCAACACTGTGGCGCTGATGTTCGTGCCGATCGCCGTGACGATCCCGCGCTTCTTGATCATCGAGCGCCTAAACCTGCTCGACAACTTCTGGGTGCACATCCTGCCCGGTCTGGCGATGCCGGTCGGTCTGTTCCTGATCAAGCAGTTCATCGACGGCGTGCCCGACGAGGTCGTCGAGGCGGCGCAGATCGACGGCGCCAACGACGTGCAGATCTATTGGGGCATCATTCTGCCCATGATCCTGCCGGCGGTGGCCACGATCGCGATCCTGACCTTCCAGGCGACGTGGAACAACGCCGAGACGTCGACGCTGTACATCAACGATGAGAGCATCAAGACGTTTGCGTTTTTCGTGACCACGCTCACGGCGACCAACACCTCCGGCGCGAACACAGTCGCCGGGCAGGGCATCGCCGCGGCGGCGTCGCTGATCATGTTCGTGCCCAACCTGGTCGTGTTCGTGCTGCTGCAGAGCCAGGTGATGAGCACGATGTCGCATTCGGGTTTGAAGTAAGCGGAGGCGGCCGTGCAGGTCAAGGCGCTCTGGAACCGCTGGCGGATCAAAATCGTGGTCGGGTTGGCCGTCGTGGCCGCGCTGTTTGGCGCCGGGCGCCGGTCGGCCGAGGCCGGCTCGCCATACAACACCTGGGCCGCGGGGCCGGGCGGCTTCCTGGTGATGACCCAGGACGCCTACCAGCCGGTGACCGAGATCGATTTGGACATCTCCGAGGCGGAGGACCTTTTCGTCACGCCGGACGGCATGGTGTACATCGCCGACACGGGCAACCAGCGCATTGTCAAGTTCGACGACTTCCAGGTCGTTGGTACCTATGGCGCGGACGTGCTCGCCGGCCCGACCGGTCTCTTCGTCGACGACGCCGGCACGATGTACGTAGCCGACGGCGCGAGTAATCAGATCGTCATCCTCGATCGCGAGGGCAAGCTCGTCACCCAGTTCGGCCGCCCGTCCGAGCCCCTCTTCGGCAAGGACCGCGAGTTCCTGCCGCGCAAGATCGCGGTTGACGCGCGCAAGAACCTGTTCATCGTCAGCGAGGGCTCGGTCAACGGCCTGGTTCAGATGAACACGGCCGGGAACTTCATCGGCTATTTCGGCGCCAACGCGTCGTCGATGTCGCTGAAGATGATCCTGCAGCGGCTGTTCCTCACCCAGGCGCAGCTCGACCAGTTCGTCAAGAACGAGGCCGCCTCGCCCTCGAACCTGGCGATCGACGGCCAGTCGCTGCTCTACACGGTCACGGCCGGCACCGATCGCTTCGAGAGCATCCGCAAGTACACGGTCTCGGGCAAGAATATCTTCCCCAGCACCTGGGGGCGGAGCACGTTCCGCGACCTGCACGTCGACAACACGGGCCTCGTCCAGGCGATCGATCAATCGGGCCTGATGGCCGAATACGACCAGAACGGGACGTTGCTGTTCGTGTTTGGTTCGCAGGGCGAGGGCGTCGAGCGACTTGGCACGCTCACGAACCCGGTCGCGATCGACGGCAACGGCGACAACCTCTATGTGCTGGATAAGGACCGTAGCGCCGTGGTCGTGTTCCAGGCGACGGCGTTCGCGCAGAAGGTGCACCAGGGCGTGCGGTTGTACATGGACGGTTTCTATGAGGACGCCAAGCCGTACTTCGAGGAGGTGTTGACCTACAACGGCTCATTTGTCATGTCGTACCAGGGCATCGCCGACGCGTATTTCAAGACCGGCGACTATGCCCAGGCGTTGACCGCCTATCGCACCGCCGAGGATCGGAACGGATACTCCCAGGCATACTGGGAGCTCCGCAACGTGACCCTCCAGCGCACGCTGCCGCAGGTGCTGGGCTGGCTGCTGGGGCTGTGGATCGTGCTGGAGGTCGGCGGCCGGCTCGATCGCCGCTATCAGTGGTCGGCGCCAGGACGGGCCTGGCTCAGCGGTCTGCGGCGCTTCAGGTTGATCGACGATTTCGTGTTCATGTTCCGGTTCATCCGCCAGCCGTCGGATAGCTTCTATTACATCAAGACGAAGGAGCGCGGCAGCCTGCGGTTCGCCTTCCTGGTCTATGCCTGGGTGCTTGTGGCGCGGGTGCTGATCGTCTACGTCACGGGCTTCGTCTTCAGCCCGTATTCGACCCTCGCGTACTTCCGGATCGAGGACGAGATCGTGCCGGCGCTGCTCGTGATCGCGCTTTGGAACGCGGCCAACTATCTCGTGTCGACCATCAGCGACGGCGAGGGGCGCGTCCGCGATGTGATCATCGGCAGCGCGTATAGCCTGTTCCCGTTCGCGCTCTTCTCGGTGCCGATCGCATTGCTCTCGAACGTGCTAACGCAGAACGAGGTGTTCATCTACACCTTCTCGCTCGATCTGATGTGGGCCTGGGTTGGAATCATGCTCTTCATCATGGTCAAGGAGATCCACAACTACTCGTTCTCCGAGACTGTGCGCAACATCCTGACGACGGTCTTCACGATGGCCCTGTTCATGTTGACCGGCTACATCCTGTATGTGCTGTTTAACCAGCTCTACGAGTTCATCTATGCCATCTTCCAGGAGATCGGCCTCCGTGCCTAACCGCAGACGCCTCCTCCTCGCGTTCATGGTCGTGGCTGCCGTCGCCGGCTCGGGCCTGCCGCCGGCTTTGGCGGCGCCGAACGCCGTCGACAAGGTCGCGCAACCTGTCGGGGCGTCGTTCGAGCCGATCGCCGAGAACGCCGACTTCACGCTGCTCGCCGACCGCGAGACGTTGGGGTTCCAGGTCGTCGACAAGCGCAACGGCTACGTCTGGAACTCGGGGCTCGTCGAAACCACCAAGGACGACAAACTCAACAAGGCCTGGACGGCTTTCGCGCAGAGCGGCGTGAGCATCGACTACCTCGACAAGAAGGCGATCAGCAAACGCGTCTCGATCACGAACGGCGAGCACACGCTCGACTTCAAGGCGATTGATCAGGGCTTCGAAGCGGCCGTGGTTTTCACTAAATTCGGCATTGGTCTGACCGTGCGGGTCGTCTTGGAGCCGGCCGGCGTGCGGGTCGAGGTGCCGCAATCCGGGATCCAGGAGACCGATCCGGACTATCGCCTGGGTGCCGTACACGTGTATCCGTTTCTGGGCGCCGTCAAGGAAGACCAGGTGCCCGGCTACATGTTCCTGCCGGACGGTTCGGGCAGCCTGATCAACTTCGCCGCCACGACCAAGGCGAAGAACATCTTCTATGGCCGTTACTACGGCCAGGATCTGGGCATGATCGCGGAGGCCCCGTGGGATCCGACCGTGAACCCGGTCCTGCCGATCTCGATCCCGGTCGTGGGCATGGCTCACGACGATACGCGGAACGCCTATATCGCCGTCGTCGAGGACGGCGCGGCCTATGGCGAGGTGAACGCCCATCCGGCGGGGGTCACCACAAAGTTCAACTTCATCTACAGCGCCTTCATCTATAACGAGAGCTTTTTTCAGGCCACGAACCGATCCGGCGCCGGCGTGACGGCGATCCAGCCAGTCACCAACAAGTTCGACGTCAAGATCCATTACCGGTTCCTGGCCAACGCCGCGGCCGACTACGTCGGGATGGCGCGCAGTTACCAGCAGTACCTGCTCGATCGCGGCGATCTCCAGAAGCGGATGGATGCGGGCGATCAGATCGGCCTGCGCCTCGAGTTCCTGGGGGGTGAGAAGGAGCGCGTTCTGCTGTGGTACCGCTTCATCCCGATGACGACGGTCGAGCAGATGGGTGCGATTCTCAAAGACCTGGGCATGCCCGGGGTCGACGTGACGTATTACGGCTGGCAGCCGTTGGGCGCGGCGTCGATGCCGCCGGAGACACTTTCGGTCGACGGTGGTCTGGGCTCGGCGGCGCAGCTGGAGGCACTGGCGAAAACGCTTGGCGCGCGGAACGGCCACCTGTCGCTGTACCTCAACCCGCAGGCGGCCTTGCGCGACGAGGGCGGCTACTCGCCCCGCAACGACCTGGCGATGGCGATCACGAACGTCAACCTGATCGGCTATGACCGCCAGCTCGTGCACTACTACTTCACGGCGTCGGCGCTCAAACGCCGGCTGTCGTCTTTGTCGAATTCGCTGACCACGGCTTTCCCGAGCGGCGGCCTGGCGCTGGAGGGCTTGGGGGCGACTGTGTACAGCGACTTTCGCGACGGGCAGGAGCTAAGCCGTGACGCGGCGATCGGGTCTGACGAGGCGTTGCTGGCCGCGACGCAGCAGCGGTTGGCGTTCTACCGGCCCAGCGACTTCGCGTTCAGATCGATGAACGCTTACTATGACATCCCGCTTTCCGACAACGGCTTCCTGTTTACGTCGAAGTCGGTGCCGTTCCTACAGATCGTGCTCGCCGGTTACGTGCCGTACTATGGCCCGGCTCTGAACTTCTCGTCGAATGCGCGGGCCGACCTGCTGCGACAGGCCGACTATGGCGTATATCCGGCATATTTCCTGACCCAGGACGTCACGGCCAAGATCCTCAACACAAGCGCGAGCTGGATCTACACCTCGTCGTATGCCCAATGGGGCGACGACGTCCGCGTGGCCTACGACTGGCTGAACCGCCTGTTGGGGCCAGTCAAGGGTCAGCCGATCATCGCGCGCGCCGAGTTGGCGCCGGGTGTGGTGTCGACCACCTACGGCAACGGCAAACAGATCGTCGTCAATTACACCGACGCCGTCTTCCAGGCGGGCGGCATCCGGGTCGGGCCAAAAGACGCAGCGCTCGTGGAGAAACAGCCGTGAGTTCCACACCCTCACTCCGTCGTGTCGAGATGCGCCATGGCACCCGCGAGGCCCTCTACGGCTACGCGTTCGTGATGATCTGGATCGTCGGGTTCGCGGTCTTCACGCTCGCCCCGTTGCTGCAGACCTTCATCTACAGCCTGAACCAGGTGACGGTCGAGGCCACCGGCGTGTCGACGCAATTCGTCGATTGGGCCAATTACTCGCGGGCGTTGGTGACCGATCCGACCTTCGTCGAACTGCTCATCGGGTACATGATCGAGACGCTCGTCTCGCTGCCGATCATCGTCATCTTTTCGATGATCATCGCCCTGTTCCTCAACCTCGACTTCAAGGGCAAAGGCATCTTCCGCACCATCTTCTTTCTCCCGGTGGTCATCACAAGCGGACCGGTGATCAAGGAGCTCACGGAGCAGGGTGCGACGTCGACCGCCGGGCTGACCCGGGTGGCGGCTGTCGCCGATTTTCTCGCGCAGCTGCCCTCGTCGGTGCGCACGCCGATCGAGTATCTGCTGACCTCGTTCATCTTGATCCTGTGGTTCTCGGGGGTGCAGATCCTGATCTACCTGTCGAGCCTCCAAAAAGTGGACAAAAGCCTGTACGAAGCCGCGGCGATCGACGGCGCGTCGGCCTGGGAGTCGTTCTGGAAGATCACGCTGCCGTCCCTGGCGCCGACCACGCTCGTGATCGCCGTGTATACGGTCATCACGCTCTCGCACTTCTCCGAGAACAAGGTCGTGCAATACATCTACAAGCAGACTTATGCGGTGGAGGGCGGCATCGGTTATGCCAGCGCGATGTCGTTCATCTACTTCGTGATCCTGGTTGTGCTGCTGGCGATCGTGTACTTCTTCTTCAGCTTCCAATCGCGGCAGACCGGAAAGTAAGGGCGGGGCGCTATGAAATCCGAGACCCTGGCATACTGGCGGGCTGTGCTGTTCGGAAACCGCACCAGTTACGGGCTGGTGTTCACGATCGTGTTGTACGCGCTGCTGATCGCGATCGGGTTCGTGTACCTCTACCCGCTCTTGTTTATGTTCGTCACCAGTCTGAAGTCGGCCGACGACCTGCTCAATCCGATGGTGCAGTGGGTGCCAACGCAGTTCTTCCTGGGGAACTACGACAAGGCTCTCAAGGTGCTCGACTACCCGACCAAGCTGTTGGCATCGATCCTGGTCAGCGTGCTGCCCTCGGTGCTTCAAACGGCCGTCTGTTCGGTGGTCGGCTACGGATTGGCGCGCTATCGGTTCCCGGGAAAGACGTTGATCATCGCCCTGGTGCTTGCGACATTCATCATCCCATCGCAGAGCACGGTCATCCCGCAGATGCTGACGTATCAGGGCATCAAGATCGAGGACCGGAGCATGCTCGGCAGCATCCTGGTGTTGATCCTTCCGGCGCTCGGCGCGCAGGGCTTCAACAGCGCGATCTTCATCCTGATCTTCTATCAGACCTTCCTGTCGATGCCCAAGGTCCTGGAGGAAGCGGCCCGGCTCGACGGCGCCTCGGATCTGCGTATCTTCCTGACCGTGGGGCTCCCCGCGGCGATCCCTTCTTTCATCGTCGCGATCATCTTCTCGGTCGTGTGGTACTGGAACGAGACATATCTGACGGTGATCTTCCTGGACAACACAAAGCCGTCGCTGCTCGACCTGCCGATCCCGTTGACGACGCTGCCGATGCAGCTTATCAAGTTCTCGCAGGCGTACGAAAACCTGTACCCGCCCGGGACGGTCAACGTGCTCGATCGGCTTAACGAGGCGGTCAAGCTGGCTGGCACGTTCCTCAACATCCTGCCGCTGTTGGTGATGTACTTCGTGATGCAGCGCTGGTTCGTCGAGTCGGTTGAAAGGACAGGCATCACGGGTGAATAAGACATTCGGATTGTTGACGGCGCTCGCCCTGATCCTGAGCGGCTGCGGCGCGCCGACCCGAACCGCCACGCCGGCGCCCGCGACCCAGCCGGCCGCGCCGGTCGCCAGCCCGACCTCGGTCCCGACGGCGACAGCGGAGCCGGTGCCCACGGCGTCGCCGGCCCCGACTGAACGGCCGACGCCGGTCGACATCGACACGATCATCGAGAACGAGATGTCGGGGTCGTTCCAATTCTTCTGGGAACAGGCCAACACCACGGCCGGCAGCCCGGGCTATGGCTTGATCCGCGATCGCTACCCGGGCTCGGAGGGGATCGCCAGCATCGCCGCGGTCGGGTTCGGGTTGACGGCGTACACCATCGGCATCGAGAAGGGCTACATCACGCGCGACGAAGGCTTCGAGCGCGCGGACCGGACGCTCGACACCTTGCTTGCGTTGGATCGCGAAGAAGGGTTCTATTACCACTTCCTCGACCTCGAGACCGGGAAGCGTGCCTGGGAGAGCGAGGTGTCGTCGATCGACACCGCCATCCTGTTGATGGGCGTGCTCACCGCCGGAGAGTACTTCGGCGACACGGTGGCCGCCAAGGCGCAGACGTTGTATGACGGTGTCAATTTCCCGTGGTTTCTGGACCCGGACAAACAGATGTTTTACATGGCCTATCGACCGGGGAAAGGCTTCGAGGGCCACTGGGACTTCTACGCCGAACAACTGATGCTGTATGTGCTGGCCGCCGGCTCGCGCACGCACGCTACGGATGCCGGCCCCTATGAGTCGTTCACGCGCCACCGCGATAATTTCCGAGAAGGCCCCGAATTCATCCACTCATGGTTCGGCTCGATTTTCACGTACCAGTTCAGCCAGGCCTGGATCGATTTTCGCGGCTATTCCGACGCCGACGGCGTCGACTGGTACCAGAATTCGGTCGACGCGACGCTGGCGCAGTACGAGTTCGCGGTGTACATGGACTCGAAGTACGAGACTCTCGGGCCGGACGCCTGGGGGCTCTCGGCCTCGGACGGACCGGACGGGTACAACGGGTTGTACGGCGCGCCGCCCTCGGGCTTCGACAATCGTCAACACAAGATTGACGATACCGTGCCGCCTTACGGCGCCGTCGCGTCGATCATGTTCGCGCCCGATCAGGCCAAACAAGCCATGCTCTACTACGCGTCGTTGCCGGAGTTGCAGGGGCCGTATGGTTTCGTCGACGCCTTCAACCTGACCGAGAACTGGTTCGACACGGACGTGATCGGCATCGACAAGGGTGTGTCGCTCCTGATGCTCGCGAACTACCAGGGTGATCTGGTCTACCGATCCGTGATGAACGCAGCGGCGATCCCGACCGGTCTGGATCGATTGGGCATTCGTAAAGGAAACTAGAGGATCTCGCCGATGACGACCATCAAAGATGTGGCGAAGCGGGCCAAGGCGAGCATCACCTCGGTCTCCTATGCGCTAAACGGCACAGGCACGATCAGCGCCGCGACCCGTCAACGTGTGCTCAGGGCCGCGGAGGAGTTGAACTATCACCCAAACGCTTTCGCCCGGCATCTCAAGAAGCGCAAGACTCGGACGATCGGCGTGTTCATCACCCGGTTCGGCGGCTCGTTCTACGAGGAGATCCTCGAGGGCATCCACGCGACGATCTTGCAGACGGACTACGAGTTGCTGGTCTGCCCGGAGAGCCGCCCGGTCCGCAGGATCCTGACGCAGCGCCAGGTGGACGGCGCCATCGTGTTCGACTCGAAGATTCGTAGCGACGTGCTCGTCAAGCTGGCCTCCGATCGATTCCCGATCGTCGTGCTGGACCGGTTGGTTGAGTCGGAGTTCATCCTGCCGCTCCTGGTCGACAACGAGCAGGGCGTCAAGGCCGCCTTCGCCCACCTCTACGGGCAAGGGGCGCGCAAATTGGCCTATGTCGCCGGCGCGGCCGACTCGTTTGACGCGGTGGAGCGCACGCGGGCTTTCCTCGCCGAGGCGGATCGCCACGACGTGAGCGTCGACACGTATGCCGGGAACTTCACCGAGGAGTCGGGCTATGAGATCGCGACGGCGATCATCGCCGGGCGGGTCCTGCCACAGGCCGTGTTCTGCGCCAACGACCAGATGGCGATCGGGTTCATCAACGCGCTGGGCGCTCACGGGTTGCGCGCACCAGAAGATATCGCCGTCGTGGGCTTTGACGATATTCGCATCGCGCGGTTCATGCATCCCACGTTGACGACCATCGGCGCCTCGCGGCATTCCTGGGGCGCCGCGGCGGCCACGCAGTTGATCGACTATCTGGAAAACGAGACCCCGTTCCGTCCCTACCGGATCCCGACCGAACTGATCCTGCGCGAGTCGTCGACGGCCGGGCCCGCCGTCGGACTGGAGACGATTCCGCAGACCGATCCCGCCAAGGTTTGATCGCCGCGCGCGGTCGCCGGTGATCCCCGGGTTCGCACCGGAGATCTAGAACAGCGCCGTCTTGAGCCTGAACGCGCTTGCGATGGCGCGCAATTCGTCGTCGCTGAGGCCCTCGCCCGGCTCGCCGACCATCAGATTCATATACTCGTACCGCGCGGCCGTTTCCGCGTACTCGATGCGGTCAACGGCGCGAATGATGGACGCGTCGGAGCGGGCGACCACGCCATGTTTGGCCCAGATCACCAGTTGATGGCGGCACAGGCCGTCGACCGTGGCCGTCATCAGGGCCGGAGATCCCGGCACTTCGAAGGGAACGACGCCCAGGCCTTCGGGTAGTTGGATCAGGGTCTCCGGCTGCCACCGGAGCAGGGCGCGACTGCAGGCCGCAGTATCGCGATAGCGCGGGATGTGGCTGAGGTAGGTGATGTGGGGGGGCTGTGCGTGGACTAAAGCCAGGAAGTTGATGCCGGTGCGCCTGATCTGATCGGCATGCACCGCGAGATGTGTGTTGAACTCGGTGGTCGGACGCGCGAACTGGCGCTGCCGCGACGTCAAGACCTGGCCGGTGGTTCCGCCGGGATCGATCTGGATGCACGCCAGATTGGCGTATGGATCATGCGCGATCTCGCGGAGCCGTCGGCCCGAGCCTGTCACGATGAACGTGGCGCCGGCCAGCTCGGGCACGGCCACCGGCAACATCATCGGCGCGACCTCGGTGAACTGGTGGCGGAGCTCGACAGGCCAGCCGAGGTACACCGAGATATTGCCGGCCGCACCCTCGGTGGCGTCGATCTCCGAAAGCCGCTGGCCGGCTTCGCCGATCGCGCTCAACATGGCGTCTAGTGTAGGAAACGGTGCTTCGATCACGGTTGGGACTCCGATAGGATTGCGCCTCATTAAACCGCGAAGACACGACGGACGCAAAGATCCAAAGAAAGTATCTTCGCGCCCCTCGTGTCTTTGCGGTTCGTTTTGGATCAGGCCGCTCGCGACGGTTCGCTGGGGGTGCGGCCTCGGCCTGACTCGCTAGGCGTACTTGCCGTATAACGGCCCGAAGTTCGCGCACGCCCGGAAATCGGCGCTTTCGAGACCGGCCGTTCCGAACGCGTTCCAGGCGCTTGGCCGGAACACGGCGTCCTCGGCGACGTTGTGCATGTACACCGGGATGCGCAGCATCGACGCCAAGGTGATTAGATCGGCGCCATAGTGCCCGTAGCCGAACGCGCCGTGATTGGCGCCCCAGGCGTTCATGACACTGTACACGTCGCGGAACGGGCCTTGCCCCGTGACGTTCGGGACGAACCATGTCGTCGGCCAGGTGTAGTTGGTGCGCGCATCGAGCGTCTCATGGACGTCGTCTGGAAGCTCGATGGTCCAGCCCTCGGCGATCTGCAGCGCCGGCCCGAGCCCTTTCACGAGATTCAGACGCGCCATCGTCACCGGCATTCCGCCGCGGGTCTTGAAGCGCGAGGACCAGCCGCCGCCGCGGAAGTACTCGAGCACGCCCGCATGCCAGGTGGTGGCCTTCAGGCAACGGTCGGCCTCTTCGGCGGTCACTTCCCAGAACGGCTTCATGGCCGGTTGACCGCCGATCTCCTGCTGGCCCGTCCCATCGAGCGCGGCCGGGCCGGAGTTGATCAGGTGCAGAAACCCACCCGCGGCGCGGCCCGTCAGGGTGTGCCCGGTGACGCGTTTGACGGCGTCTGGGCTCCAGTACGTGCGCACGTCGGCGAAGACCTGCGCGGTCGAAGTCAGCAGGTGCCCGAACAGCATGGTGACGCCGTTCAGGGCGTCGTTTTCGGTGGCCAGGATATAGGGCGCCCGAATGCCGTTCCAATCGAACGACGAGTTCAGGATGGCCTCCATGAAGTCGCCGTTGGCGAAGTGGTCGGTCCACTGACGCTGACCCTGGAAGCCGCCGGCGATCGCGTTGCGGCCCTGGGCCTCCTCGCCGAAGCCCAGTTCGGCCAGACGCGGGTTGCCCACCATGAGGTCGCGCGCGATCAGCGTCATCTTGACCGACTCCTGCCAGTCCTCGTCCTTCTGCTCGCGGGATAGCTGCCTATCGGCCGGGTTGGTGTCGATGCCTTCCGGACAGTTGGCGCGGACCCAGGCGTATGCGCGCGCAAACTCATCGGGATCGAAGATGCCTTCGGCCATCCGACGCGTGAATTCACTCATGTCGATGCTCTCGACGCGCATCCCGAGATACGTCTCGAAGAGCGGCTGATCGACGATCGAGCCCGCGATGCCCATCGACGTGCCGCCCATGGCCAGATACGACGTGCCGCGCAGCGAGGCTACCGCCAGCCCGGCGCGCGTAAACCGCAGCAGCTTCTCGCCGACATCGGCTGGGATGCCGACGCCGCCGGCGTCCTGCACGTCACGACCGTAGATCCCAAAGGCCGGCAGCCCTTTCTGCGAGTAGCCCGCCAGCACGGCAGCCAGGTAAACGGCGCCCGGGCGCTCGGTGCCGTTGAACCCCCACACGGCCTTGGGCATCAGCGGATCCATGTCCATGGTCTCGGACCCGTAGCACCAGCACGGCGTCACCGTCAGCGACACGCCCACGCCCTCGCGCGCGAACTTGTCCGCGGTCCGCGCCGACTCGGCCACGCCGCCGATCGTGGTGTCGGCGATGACGCACTCGACTGGCAGACCGTTGGCATGCCGGAGGTTCGACGTCAGGAACTCGGCGGCAGCCCGCGCCATCGCCATGGTCTGCTCCTCGAGCGATTCGCGCACGCCATTGCGCCGGCCGTCGATGGTCGGGCGGATGCCGATCTTGGGCGGTTGCCCGACGAGACGATGGGTGGGAGAAGTCATCGGAAGGGCCATGGGTGGAGGATCCTTTGATGCGAACCGGAAAAGAGTGACGGCAGAAAGACGACACGCGGCGGGCCAACCGGCCGGGCGCGCGTCGTTAGGTCGGTTTCGACAGCAATTGTTCGATCAACGCTCGCTCGGCGGAGGCGGCAGACGCGTCGAGCGCGCCGAGCTCGAGGTTGCAGGTCCAGATGCCGCCGGGCGGCACGATCACGAGATTGCCCTTGGCCTTCTCGGCCGAATAGCCTTCGGGTTCGGCGGTCGCCGGCAGGCTGATGCCGATCGCGTCCTGATCCGGCGTGCGACAGATCCAACGTACGCCCTTGGGCAACTGCTCGGGTCGATGACGGATCACGTCGGCGCTACCGTCCGGATGCACCTGAAGCGTGTGCGCCCAACCCTCGGCGTCGGCGAGATAGTCGACGAAGAACACCACTTCGGGATCGAAAGCCAGACCCGGCGCGAGCAGGTGATGGCCTTGTGGATCACGCCGGAGCTGGTCGAGAAACTCGGCGTAGCCGGGTTTGACACGGACATGCGATGGGATGCTGGCGCGGACCCGCACGTGCGCGGGGTCGGCTTGAGCGCTGTACACAAGCCTGCCGCCGTCCACGGGACGGAAGTTGGCATGCGCCAGGTACATCAATTCCATCTCGCTGCGCTTCAAGTTTGTGACTTGGAGCGACACCTCGACGACGCTCGAGCCAGCGCGAAGTCGCACCACAGGCTCGGCGGTGTAGTGATGGCTGAACGCGACGATGTGCTCGTAGCGCCCGCCGATGTCCAAGTACGGGCCCTGTTCGTCGGTGCCGGCTGTGATCCAGGCGCTCTGATACGGCGCGTTGGGTAGTTCGCCGTGGAGCAGGTGGGTGTCGCTGGCGGTCGGCACGCCCATGGCGGTGGCTCCGCAGTGGATCAGGAAACCGCCGTAGTTTTCGAGGTAGGTTCGAGTGGCGTTGGGCCTATCAAACATGGACCGCATCGTCAGGTCGCGGCCAAGGAACCTGGCCGACCAGATCTGCTGTCCTTGAAACGGAAGCATGACGAGTTCGCCGACGTCATGGACCAGCCGCAGGGCACAGACACCGCTGTCGTAGCGGAAGGCGCTGGCCTTCAGCGTGCTGTGCTCGAGCAACAGGCGTTCGCGTTCACCGAAGTAGGTGGGCGCCAGGTGGAGGGTGGTTTCGGGTGCGCGCATGGAGGGAGGTCGGCGGTGATCCCCGTCCGTTACCGGACGGGGACCACCGCGATCGCAAACATCAAAACCGAGATCCGAGTGGATCCAGGGCCTTACTTGTACAGCAACGGGGCGATGTCAGCCGCGTCGATGTTGCTCGCATCGTACCAGTGGAAGCCGGTGTCGATGCTCTTGGGCAGCGTCTCGCCCTTGATGGCCTTGACGGCCGACTCGACGCACTTGTAGCCGATGCCGATCGGGTCCTGCGTGATCGCGCCGGCTTCGACGCCGCTACGGATCGCGTCCATCTGCTGCTGACCGGAGTCATAGCCGATGACCACGATCTTCTTCTCCATGCCCAGCTCCTTCACGGCGTTGAGCACGCCGATGATCGAGCCCTCGTTCGCGCCGAAGAAGCCCTTCAGGTTTGGGTGCGCGCCGATGATGGCCTTGGCCAGGTCGGTGGACTTGAGCTGATCACCGCCGCCGTACTGGATGTCGACGATGGTGATGTTCGGGTACTTCTCTTCCATGCGCTTGACGAAGCCATCGCGGCGATCGATGCCCGTGCGGCTGGTCTGGTCGTGGACGATCACGGCTACTTCGCCGGAACCACCGATGAGCTCGGCCATCTTGTCAGCGGCCATGCCCGCGGCGGCGATGTTGTCTGTCGCGGCGGTGGTCGCCGGGATGTCGCTGTCGACGCCGGAGTCAAAGCCGATGATCGGGATGCCGGCCTCCTTGGCCTTCTCGAGCAGCGGGATCGCGGCCTTGCTGTCGAGCGCGGCCAGGCAGATCGCGGCCGGCTTCTTGTCGAGCGCGGTCTGGAGCATTTCGATCTGCTTGTCAACCTGCGACTCGTTCTCGGGGCCTTCGAACGTGATGTTGACGTTCAGGTCCTTGGCAGCGTTCTCGGCGCCGAGCTTGACGGCCTGCCAAAACTGGTGCTGGAAGCCCTTCGAGATGACCGGGATGTAGGGCTTGGCGTCACCCGTCGATCCGCCGGTGGCGGCGGTCGGCGTGGCGGCGGGTGTGCAGGCGCCGGCCATCGCGGCGGCCGTGATCAGGCTGAGCGCTGTGGAGAGCATCTTGTAGCTCTTCATGGAGGTTCTCCTCTTATGAATAGGGACGGAAATCAAACCGGGTAAGCGTGAGTGATCGTCGTTGTGTACGGTCCCTCCTTTCGAACTCTGCGACTCCCGATCGGCAGGATCTGCCGATGACCTCGACCGCGCGCAATCGTGCACTATTGCACGCGATCGGGTCCTGACGGCGCAGGCGCTCGGCGCTTAGCGCTGCCTGCGCCGGATCAGGTCAAGGTAAACGGCCAAGACCACGATCGCGCCGGTGACGACCAGCTGCCACTCCTGCGGCACCGAGAGGATGCGCAGGCCGTTGGTCAGCGTGCTGATGATGAAGGCGCCGATGACGGTGCCCAGGATCGTGCCCTCGCCGCCGCTGAGCGACGTGCCGCCGATGACGGCCGCCGCGATCGCATCGAGTTCATAGCCGGCGCCCAGACTCGGCTGGGCCGAGTTCAATCGGGCCGCGATCACCACGCCCGCCAGGCCCGCGAACAGGCCGCACACAACGTAGACGCCCGTCTTCCACCACGCCACGGGCACGCCCGAAAGCCTCACCGCTTCCTCGTTGCTGCCGATCGCGAACGTGTAGCGGCCCAGCACCGTCCGCGACAGCACCAGGCTGGCGATGACTGCGGCCCCGAACATGATCCAGACCGCGTTCGGGATCTCGAAGCCCGGGATGCCGATGACCGAGCCCATCGCGATGTCGCGGAAGCCGGCGGCGTCGTTGAAGTAGATCGGGGTCAGGTTAGAGATGACGAGCGACAGGCCCTTCGTGGCGTTGAACATGCCCAGCGTCGCGATGAACGGCGGGATCTTCATGCGCGAGATCACGGTGCCGTTGATGAACCCGGCCAGGCCGCCGGCCAGCAACCCGCCGATCACGCCGACCGGGATCGGCAGACCCATGTTCGTGATCAGCACGCCGGTCATGACCGCCGAAAACGTCATCGTCGTGCCGACCGAGAGGTCGATGCCGCCGCTGATGATCACGAAGGTCACGCCCAGCGCCAGGATGCCGTTGACGGCCGTCGCCAGCAGGATGCCGACGATGTTGCTGAACTGGAAGAAGTTCGGCGACGCCAGCGTGAACACCACGAACAGCACGATCAGGGCGCCGAACGCCAGGAAGCGCTGCGACGCGTCCGAGCGCAGCAGGCGACCGACGGAGCTGGGGGCGGGCAGGGTGTCACTCTTCATGGCTGGCGTTCCCGTTCTCTGGGTGAATGAAGGCGCGTTCGCCGCGCTGCGTGGCGAAGGTCATGATGGCTTCTTGATTGGCCTCGGCCGCCGTCAACGTGCCCGTGATCCGGCCTTCGCACATGACGATGATCCGATGGCTCATGCGCAGGATCTCGGGCAACTCCGACGAGATCATGATGATCGACTTGCCCTGTCGGGCGAGCTCGTTGAGCAGCTTGTAGATCTCGCTCTTGGCGCCGACGTCGATGCCGCGTGTCGGCTCGTCGAAGATCAGGATGTCGCTGTTGGCCGTCAGCCACTTTCCGATGACGACTTTCTGTTGATTGCCGCCCGAAAGGTTGACGACCTTCTGTTTGATGCTCGGCGTCTTGATCGACAACGTGCCGACGTGTTGCTGCGCGATCACGCGCGTCTGTTGATCGAGCACCCAGCCGAGCAGGCCCGTGAACCTGCCAAAGGCGGCCAGCACGACGTTGGTTTCGACGTCCATCTTTGTCGAGAGACCGAAGCGTTTGCGATCTTCCGAAAGGTAGCCTATTCCGTGCGCAACGGCGTCCTTCGGGCTTCGTATGTGGACGCGCTGACCGTTCACGTAGATCTCGCCGCTGTCGATCGGGTCCGCGCCGAAGATCGCGCGCGCCACCTCGGTGCGCCCGGCGCCCATAAGGCCGGCGAAGCCCAGGATTTCGCCGCGCTTGAGCGTGAAGTTGATGTCCTTGAGTTCGTCGGCGCGGTTCAGGCCGCGCACGTCGAGCACGATCTCGTCGCTTGGGTGCTCGGGCAGTTCGGGCGCCGACTCGTAGATCGTGCGCCCGACCATCAGGCTGATCACGCGCTCGACCGGGATCTCGCTGGTCAGCGCCGTGTCGACGTAGCTGCCATCACGCATCACTGTGATGCGGTCCGAGATCTGCTTGAGCTCTTCGAGCCTGTGCGAAATGTAGACAAGCCCGACGCCCTTGGCTTTCAGATCGCGGATCACGCGGAACAGCTCGTGGATCTCGCTTTCGGTCAACGCCGCCGTGGGCTCGTCCATGATGAGCACTTCGGAGTTGAACGACAAAGCCTTGGCGATCTCGACCATCTGCTGCTTGGCGACGGTCAGGTCCGATACCCTCGCCCTCGGATCGAGATCGAGGTGCATGCGTTTGAAAAGCGCCTGCGTTTGCTCATTGATCAGCCGGTCGTCAAGCACCAGCCCCGCGCGACGCGGCTCGCGCCCGATGAAGATGTTCTGGGCCGCCGTCAGATGCGGCATCAGGTTCAGCTCCTGGTGGATCATGCAGATCCCGAGGTGCTGAGCGGCGCCTGGGCTTCCGATGTGCACCGGGTGGCCGCGATACAGGATTGTCCCGGCATCGGGGTGGTAGATGCCAGCCAGGACCTTCATGAGCGTCGACTTGCCGGCGCCGTTCTCGCCGACGAGCGCGTGTACCTCGCCCCGGCGCAACTCGAACCGGCACTGGTTCAGCGCCTGCACGCCCGGGAAGGCCTTGCTCACTCCCTCCATGCTCACCAGAACACCGTCCATGGCGGTTTCCTTTTAGTCGGCGGCGGCCGGCGCATGCGAGGATCGCGGCGCAGGCTCGACCGACCCGCGGATGATCAGCTCGGTTGGAAGGATGACTTCGCGGAACGGCGGTTGCACATCGCTCCGCAAGCGTTCGAGGAGCAGGGCGACGGCCCGCTGGCCCATCTGATAAGCGGGCTGGGCGACGACCGTCAGAAACGCATACTTCGCCAACACCGGGATGACATCATCGAAGGCGACGAGGGAGATGTCCTTGGGAACCGAGCGCCCGGACGCCTCGATGGCCCGCAGCGCGCCAAGCGCCAGGAAGTTGTTCGTGGCGAAGAATCCTGTGGGGTGGGGCGAAAGCTTCAGTGCGGTCGAAGTCATCTCGAACCCGCTGGCCTCCGTGAATTGCCCACGGAAGATCAGGTCGCGCGTCGAGAGACCGGCCGCCTTCATGGCGCGCTCATAACCCTGGACGCGCTCGTCAGCGGTCGAGATCCCGATCGGCCCACCGAGCACCGCGATTCGGATGTGGCCGCGCTCAGTCAGCACCCTGACCAGGTCGGTCGCAGCGCGCAGCGAGTCACAGCGCACAACGTCGGCCCTAAGTTGGCCGATTCCGCGGTCGAGCACCACCACCGGCGTATCCTGCTCCGTGATGAGTTGGACTGAATGCGGGGAGCTCCCGGCTGGCACCAGCAGGATGCCGTCGGCCTGCTTTTGAAGGAGAAGCTGGACGTAGCGGTCCTCCTTCTCGACGCTCTCATCGGTGTTGCAGAAGAGCACCGTGTATCCGGCGGCGCTTGCGGCGTCTTCAATGCCGCGCGCCATGCTGGTGAAGAACGGGTTGGTGATGTCGGTGGTGACAAAAGCCAACGTGTGCGAACGCTTCGAGCGCAGGCTGCGCGCGAGGACGTTTGGCACGTAGCCGAGTTCCGCGATCGCGGCCTCGACCTTGGCCCGGGTGGCGCTGCTGATGTACCCGCTGTTGTTGATCACGCGCGAGACCGTGATCGGCGAGACTCCAGCGCGTTCGGCTACATCGCGTACGGTTGCCATAAGCGTGTAATCGATTTCATCATACACCGTGTTGACCAGCGGTGCAATGATAACGATGTCAGGGTATCGTTACCATATACCCATAAGGGCCGTTGAGTCAAGCGGATCACCCGAAAGCGCCATCATCCTATTCGGTCGACGGAATGTGAGTTCAGGGCCGCAACGGGCGTACGGTCGTTCGCCCGTGGAGATCGTTGTACGTCTCGAGCGTGAACACGGCCGCCCCCAACGAAAGCGCATTGGCTGCACCGGCCGCGACGCCGCGCGCCACGGCCATCGGCAGAGCGTCGCCACGCGTCAATCCCAGGATGGATCCGGCTACCAGGCTGTCGCCCGACCCGACCGCGCTGACCAGCTCGATCGCTGGAGGCGTCACCAGCCAGGCCCTCCCATCCTCGACCGCCACGGCGCCCTCAGCCCCCATCGACACGATCATTCGAAAGCCCATGCGCGCCGACCACTCCAGCGCTGCATCGGCCACCTCGAGTGGCGTTCGCAGCGTCGCGCCGGTGAGTTCTTCGAACTCGTGCACGTTTGGCTTGACGACATCCGGGCGCGCCGGCAGGCCCTGCGCCAACCCGACACCACTGCTGTCAAGGAGCACGCGTACCCCGGCCGCCCGAGCCGCGCGGATCAAGGTGGCATACAGATCGGGCGGGGCGCCCGGCGGCAGGCTGCCCGAGAGGGTCACGGCTTCATAGCTCCCGATGTTCTGCGAGTACGCCTCCACCAACGTTGCCACGTCTGCTTCCGACACGGGCTCGCCGCGCTCGTACAGCTCGGTCAGGCTCGGTCCGTGCGGATCGACGATCGACAGGCACGTGCGCGACTCGAACGGCACATGTACGAACGCCGTGCCGATGCCCTCGGCCTTCAGACCCTCTTCAATGAAGGCGCCGGCGTGTCCGCCGACCCAGCCTGTCACCACGGGCTCGCCGCCCAGACGTTTCAGGGCGCGCGCGACGTTGCAGCCTTTGCCGCCTGGGCTCGACCGCACCCACTCCGGACGTTGGATGGCATTCAACCGAAACCCGTGCACCACGACTGTTTTGTCGATCGCGGCGTTAGGGTTCACGCACAGGATCATGACTTACGCCTTGCCTGTCGCGCCCAGGAAGCGCATGCGTTCACGCACGCGCTCGATCATGGCGGCGCGCGCCGGTCCCAGATATCGGCGCGGGTCGATCTCGTCTGCGTTGCCAAGCACGTCGCGGACGCTGCCCGTGAAGGCCTGGCTCAGCTGGGTGGCCACGTTGATCTTGCACAATCCCAGCGCGATGCCCTGGCGGATGTGGTCGTCGGTCACGCCGGACGAACCATGCAGCACAAGCGGCACGTCCACGGCGGCCCGGATCTCGCGGAGCCGCTCGAGGTCGAGCGTCACGGTCTTCTGGCGCACGGCATGGACCGAGCCCAGCGCGATGGCCAGGCTGTCGACGCCGGTCGCGGCGACGAAGGCCGCCGCGTCGGCGGGCCGTGTCAGCTCGACGTCTTCGTCGAGCTTCCCGGAGGCATCGGCCCGCGGCACGGCGCCGAGCTCGGCCTCCAGGCAAATGTCTAGATCGTGGGCGATGGCGCGCAGCCGACGAGTCTCGTCGACGTTGGCGTCGAAAGCCAGGCTGCCACCGTCAAACATGACCGACGTGAAGCCGAGCCCCATCGCCAGCAACACCTCGTCGGCGTCGGCATGGTCGAGGTGTAGACCGACCGGCACGCCGACCGATTGCGCGGCCACGCGGCCGATCTCGGCCATGTATCGCAGACCCAGCATGGCGTTGCCGCTTCCGACATGCAGCAACGCGCGGTGGCTGATCTGGATCAGAGCTGGCGCCGATTCGCTTTGCGCAGCTTTGACGATGGCCTGGATTTGTTCGAGGGTGTTGGCGTTGAAGGCGCCCACAGCCCAACCTTCTCTTTGCGCGCGGACCAACCAGGGAAGTAGATTGACAAGGCTCATGCGCCCTCCGGCGAAATCAGGATCTTGCGATAGGTAATGCGCCGGTCGGCCAGGTCGGCAAACATCGCCGGCACATCGGCGAGACCGATGCGGTGCGAGACCATGCCGGAGATGTCGAGGCCGCCGTCCGCCAGTGCCCGGATCGTGTCGGTCCATTCGTGCCCAGGGAACGGCGCCGAATACGACATGAAGCATCCATGCACGCTCAGCTCCTTGCGCATCAAGTTTTCGATCCAGGTCATCGGCAGGTTCGCATCCTGGGGCTGGTTGCCGCCGCAGACCACGTTCCCGCGCGGGCGGGCAATCGCGATGCTATCGCCTAACGCCTGGGGCGAGCCGGCAGCTTCGACCACGACGTCGCTACCGCCATCGGTCAGCGCCTGCACCTCGCTGGGCACATCAACCTTACGCGGATTCAACGTCACATGCGCGCCGAGCGCCTTCGCCGCTGCAAGATTCTCTTCGACCACATCGGTGGCTATGATCAAGCGAGCGCCCAGGATCCGCAACCATTGTACGACCATGAGCCCAATGGAACCCGCGCCAAGCACCACTCCGGTCTGACCCAATCGAAACCCGGCCAGGTCGAGGATGTGGCGCGCCACGGTGGCCGGCTCGACAAGGGCAGCCTGTTCGAAACTCAGACCGCCGGGCACTGGCAGGGCATTGTCGGCCGGAACAACCAGATACTCCGCGAATCCACCGTGCTCGCGTGACCCGATGAACGAGTAGCGACTGCAAGCCGAAAAGCGCCCGGCGAGGCACTCGCGACACGTTCGACACGGGACAAGCGGGACCACCGACACGGCCCGTCCGAGCAATGACGAAGGTGCTCCGGCGCCCGTCTCGATTACGACCCCGCCGATCTCGTGACCCAACACGATCGGATACAGGCGGTGGCCCTTGCTGTATCGACTGATGTCCGATCCGCAAATCGAGGCCGCCCGCACCTGGATTAGGACTTGGCCGTCGCCCACACGCGGCCGCGGTAGATCGGCGTAAACCATGCGCCGTTTGTTTTCGAGCACGACCGCCTTCATGAGTTCACCTCGAACGTCCGGTATCCTGAGTTGGTCCCGATCGACCCAAAGACGCCAGCGCTCGCGTTTCGGCAACCAATAGACGCGAAAGCCGGCGGTAGACCTCGAACATTTCGGAGTAGTGCGCGTGACGCACCGCGTCTGGTTCGAACACGCGGCGATTTGGTAGTAGATGCTCCACCCAGGCGCCGGCGTCGTCGACCAGGCCAAGGCCTTGAGCTGTGAGCGCCAACAATCCCATGGCGTGCCCGCCTTCGCCGCCATCCTTCCGCCGTGCTACGACGAAGGGTTGGCCATAGATATCGGCCTTGATCTGACACCAGACCGGGCTCTGGGTCGCGCCGCCGGAGCCCAGGTATTCGGTGATATCGACGCCGCTCTCGGCAGCGACAGCGACATTGTCGCGCACCGCGTAGGCGCATCCTTCGAGAATCGCCCGCACGACATCGGCCCGGATCGTGCTGTAGGTCAAACCGACAAACGCACCGCGCGCCTGCGTATCCCAAAGCGGTGTGCGCTCGCCGGCCATATACGGCAAAAAGACGAGGCCATGGCTTCCGGCCGGCGCGCGGGCTGCCTCGGCGCTTAGCAACGTGAAGACGTCTTCGCCCGTCATGTGCGCGGCTGCGGTTTCAATGTGCCCCAGCACATCCCGAAACCACCCGAGCGATCCACCGCCGACTGTACCACCTTGCAGCAGGTACTGGCCGGCAAGCACGTGGTGGGAGAAGATCAAGCGCGGTTCAACGACGACACGATCGACACTGACCGCTATGCCCCCCGCCTGGCCGCCCTGCTCGTTTGTCTGCCCTAACCGCGTGACCCCGCTCCCGAGCGCCCCGACCGCGGCGTCCAGGCAACCCACGATGACGGGCGTTCCCGCGCGTAGGCCTGTGGCGTCGGCCGCGGTCCGTGTCACGGTGCCGGCGATATCGGTGCAGGCGGCGAGGGGCGGCATCTTCTCTATCGGGATCGAGAGAGCCCGTGCGACCTCGGCCGACCATTGAGCGCGTCGCATGTCGAAGAAGTGATACCCGTAAGCCTGCGTGTAGTCACACGTCAGCGCGCCAGTCAGCCGGGATACCAGATAACCGGTGGCGCCAAGGTACGCTGTTGTACGCTCGGCGAGCGCCGGTTCGTGTGCTTGAAACCAGAGCAGCTTGGGCGTGATGTAAGCCGGGTCGCACGGATTGGCTGCCAGGTCGATCAGGGTCGCGGCATCTGGTCGTGACTGCATCGCAAGCGCTTCGGGGCCGGCGCGACGGTCGAGCCAGATCATCGCCGGGCGTAGCGCTTGGCCGTCGCGATCGACGGGAACCAGGGTCCAACCGACGGCGTCGACGCCGACCCCGGCGATGTCGCCCGGGCCGACACCGCCGTGGGCCAAAACGGCCCGGATCGTATCGCAAGCGGCCCGCCACCAGATCTCGGCGTCGATTTCGGCCCACACGGGATCCGGCCGCGAGAGGGGATACGCCTGCGATGCCTGAGCCACGACTTCGCCAGCAAGAGTCCACAAGACTGTCTTGGCGCTTGAAGTGCCGATGTCGAGCGTCAGGATATGCTGTGCAGCCATGATCGTACTCTCGTCGTAGAAGGAACGCGGCGCGCCGGTTACGACGCGATAACGTCGTCAGGATCCCAGAGATCCTCCCACCCGCGAGCCCCGGGCCACAGAAAGACCTGGCCCTTGATCAATCGACAGCCCCGATCGATGCCCGCCAACCTCGCCATGTCTGACGCCGTCAACGGCGGTCCGACGACCGCCTGCAAATTGGCCAGGTATTGCGGCCGCTTCACCGAGAATGGAATGGGTACCTGGCCGCGTTGCACCGCCCACTTCAGCGCGACGGCCGCGGGGTGCAGCCCGAGCCGTGTGGCGATCGCGGTCAATTCGGGATCTTCCAAGTCGACGGTATCGGTCGGAGTGCGGTCGCGTTCGGGCCGCGCCGGTGAACCCATCGGGCTGTACCCGATCGGAACCATCCCATGTGCGTTCACAAACGCGAAGAGCTCGGGCTGCTGAAAATGAGGATGCAACTCCATCTCATTGGCGGCCGGTTTGATCTCCGCATCACGCAGCAGGAGCCGCAATTTCGGGATCGTCATGTTCGACGTCCCGATATGGCGCACCCAGCCGCGTTTGACCAGCTCCTCCATTTGTCGCCAGGTTCGCATGTAGCGCTCATGCACATAGGGGACGGCGTGTGGGTCGCGTGACGACACATCAACGCCCGGCGCATGGTGGTTGGGAAAAGGCCAATGTACGAGATATAGATCAAGGTAGTCGACGCCGAGGTCCTCAAGTGACTGCGCGCACGCCTCCACGACGCGCTCATGGCTGTCGTTCCAAACTTTCGACGTCAGCCAAACGTCGCGGCGATCGAGACGCCGAGCCCACAGGTCGCGCAGCGCAGCGCCCACCGCGGGCTCATTGCGATACACCGCCGCGCAGTCGAAGTGGCGATACCCGACTTGAGCCGCGCCGACTACGGCCGCGGCCACCTCGTCCGGGCCGTAGCGATCCGAGCCAAACGTACCAAGACCCAGCACGGGAATGCTGCCATTCGAACCGATGGTCAACCTCGGCACGCGCCGGAAGTCTACGGCATCTGGGGCGGGCGAAAAGTCAGACATGGTCTTACTCCTGATGGGTCAACCGGAGTCGGGCGAAAGATGAGTCTGGGCCGATAAACCGAATATGGTATCGGTAACAGGGTATCGTTATCATAGCAAGGCCACCGGCGCATGTCAAACGCCAGAGCCTCGATCATGGTACACAATGGTACACTCACGCCGCAATTCCGACCCGATCAAGCGCGCTGGATAATATTGCCTGTGAACGATCATATGGTGGACCAAGATTCTTCCCCGACACGCCCCCTGGTTCGCGTTCTGATCGTCGATGACGACGTTTTCATGCGCGATGGGCTGAGCCTTAATCTCTCCGGCAAGGGGTTCGAGGTGCTGGAGGCCGGCGACGAGGCGACGGCGCTGGCTCTGGCGCTTGGCGAACCCGCGCCCGAAGTGGCCGTCGTCGACATCTCCATCCCGCCGGAGGCGCAGGTCGTGCGTTGGACGGCCAACAACTTCGGGGTCCGTCTGGCGCAACGCATCAAAGCTGAACGACCCGCCATGGGGATCGTGTTTCTTTCGGCATACGAGTACCATCTCGACGGCGTGTGGGACATGATCCGCGCCGGCCAGCGCGGACTCGCGTACAAGCTCAAGGGCCGGAGGTCGAACGCGCTGATCGAAGCGATCAATAAAGTGCTGGAAGGCAAGGTCGAGATCGACCCCGAAGTGCGCGCCAAGCGGCCGGCCTTGATCGATGAGTTGTATCGTCTGCTGGATCCAGAAGAGCGTCCCTGGGTCGAGCGCGTCCTCAGCCGCTTCCCGACGTTGACTCCACAGGAACTTCGCACGGCCAACCTGCTGGCCGCCTCCCACAACACCCAGGGCATCGCCGCTAAGCTTGGCGTCCAGCGCGCCGATTCGCTCATCGGGCGCGTGTATGCAAAGCTCGGGCTGAGCGAGTTGTCGACTGCCGCGCCCCATTTACGGCAGAGCACGGTGCTCGTGAAGGCGTGTATGATCCGTGACTTCGAGACGGGGAGCATGACGTGATCCCCCGCTCGTGGTGGCGCGACCCGCTCGGCTGGGGACTTGCCGCCACGCTCGTGCTTGGCTTGCTGGCGACCTTGCGGATGGCCGGCGACATCGGTCGTCCGTTCGGCGGCTTCCTCGAGGAATACCTCCCCTCACAATCCGATCGCATCCAGGTCGATTCGAACACACCGCGTTCGTGGATAACGGCGGTGGACCTGGGTCTCATCGACAGCATGCTTGTCGCGATCGACGGTCAACCCTATTGGCCTAACCAGGCGGCGGTCTATGCAACGGCGGCGGCCCGCGGGGAATCTACGGTCACGTTGACCCTTGAGCGCCGTGGTGAGATCGAGCAAGTTCGCGTGCCGGTCGTGACCTTCACCCTCACCGATTACCTCGACGTCAAAATGCCGATCATCGTGGTCAACCTGGCCCTGTGGGTGTTGGCCGTGATCGTCTACACCGGTCAGCCCACGGACCGGCTCAATCGCGCCGCGAGCTGGTTATTCTGTGTGCTGGCGCTGGCCCTGTGGACCCCGTTCGTCAGCGTGTTCTGGGACGATGAGCCGGTGATCTGGCTGCTGAACGCCACGACCAATCTCGCCTGGCCGCTGCTGGGCGCCGCGGTTGTCGCGTTCGGCTGGCAGTTTCCGCGACCCGTGCGTCGGGCGCCCGCCTGGATCGTGAACGCCGTGCAGGCGATCGGTCTCATGCTTGGGCTGGCCTGGGGTGGGTCGCGGCTGTGGATCTATCGAATGGGCTGGTCGCCGCAGGTGGCCGCGCTCGACGGTCTGGCCTTCACCCTGTCGCTGAGCGTGTTGTTGAGCCTCAGCCTGGCGTTCTTTGTCGGGCGTCTGATCTGGAGTTGGGCGACCGAACGAGATCGCGCCATCCGTCGCGGGTTGTTCGTCGTAACGGTTGGGATGGCCCTGGCGAGCTTCCCGATCGTGTTGTTCATCCTCGACATGGCGGGCGTGGAGACCGCCATCATCCTGGCCGGGCTTGATCTTCGCTATCTGTTGCTTGCGATACCCGCATCCTACGCGTTCGTCATCCTTCGCTACCGCACGTTCCGCACCGCGCATCCCTTGTTCCTGGTCGTGGTCATCCTCGGGCTCGGGGCGCTGCTCTCGAGCGTCGGGAGCTGGTTGGTGCGACAGGCCCTTGGCCTGCCGGATCGCTCGCTCAGCGAAGCGTTCATCCCGGTCTTCGTCGTCTGTCTAATGGCAAGCGTCTTTTGGGCGACCCAGGCGACCTGGCAAGGGGTATTCAGTCGGCTGCTTCAGTGGGAGCGAACCAGCTACGCATCTGCGCGGAGCTTTGGCGAACGTCTGATGGGCCGTGTCGATCTCGCGTCGCTGCCTGAGGTGGTCTGCCATACCCTGAGGGTCGAACTCAAACTCGACCGGGTGGCCGTGTGGCGCTGGCATGACTCGCAGTTCACGCTGGCAGGGCAGGCCGGTGTCTGGGGCGATCTGCCTCTGGCGCTGGCGCCCGACGGTGATTTCAGCGCCACCCTGATCGGTCACCAGCGGCCGCTTCGCCTCCGCGGCGACCTGGCACATGCGCCGACCTGGTTGGAGCCGTTGGCCGAAGGCGGCGCCGAAGTCGCCGTGTTGCTGACGGGTCCGCAACTCATGCTGGGCCTGCTCGTCCTGGGCAAACGGTGGGACGAGGAAGTCTTCGATGAACGCGATCTCGAGATCGTGACCCTGCTCGCGCAACAGGTCTCGCTGGTCTGGACGACCAGTCTGCAAATGGCCGAGTTGCGACACGTGCCGGCCCTGCTCGCCGAGACCCAAAAGCGCGAAAGGTTCCGGATCGCGCAGGACCTGCACGACACGGTTCAGCAGCGGCTGGGGGGGATCCAGCTCCTGCTCGACTCGGCCGAGGACGCGGTGCGGGCGGATCCTCAGCGCGCCGTCGAGTTGCTCGATCGTTGTGCGTTGGAGACCGAGCGCACCGCTCAGGTCGTCAGCCGCATCCGTGATAACCTCGCGCCGCCCGACGAGGGTCAATCGCTCGACACCGTCTTGGGCGACATCGTCACGGACTTCGAACGAAGGACGACTCTCACGGTGGCGCTGCAGGTGCCCAAGGATCTCGACGGTCGGCTGGCTCCTGAGGCGCAGAACAACGTCAGTCTGCTCCTCCAGCAAGCGCTCGACAACATCGCCGAACACGCCCAGGCGAGCAAGGTCCGGATCGTCTTCGAAGCGCGAGGTGATCGGTTGGCCATGACGATCGAAGACAACGGTCGCGGCTTCACCGAGGCGCGCCGCAGCGCCGCGCGCGTGGCCGGCTCATTTGGACTTCAATCGATGCAGGCGCGCGCTTTGAGCCTGGGCGGAGAATTACACATCGAGTCCACGCCGGGTTCTGGAACGCGCGTGATGGGGTGGGTGCCCCTGCGCCCCGCGGCGTGACTCTGGTCAAAACCGCCGGGCCACTGCTCACGCACGTGCGTTGATTCGGTTACGGCTAGACGGCTCGCCTCCGCCGTCGAGTCCCCTTTTTTTCAGGCTGAACTCCCCATCTGGATCAGGTCAGGTGGACGTCGCAGGTATATTGTGATAAATATCACAAACAAGATCGTGATGCCCGGTAGACGAGATACAGCCATGACTTCACAAGACGTAGAACTCAACCTTGTTGTACTGGGCGGCGGGCCCGCCGGGGTAACAGCGGCCCTGCGTGCGGCCGAACTGGGCGCGCGCGTGACCCTGGTGGAGCGCGGTCGGCTTGGCGGAACGTGCACGAACGACGGCTGCGCGCCGACCCGAGTCCTGGCCCGCGCGGCCCGCCTGGCGCGCGACACGCAGCTCTTCGAGGCCTATGGGCTCGAGGCGGCCGATGCGCGCATCCATTTGGACCGGCTTCTGGCGCGCACACGCCAAACCGTCGCCGATCTCCATGCGAAGAAGGATCTCGTCGCGCACCTGGCCCGAGCGGGCGTGGTGGTTCGCGATGGCGTCGGAGAGGCGGCATTCGCCGATGCCCACACGCTTGTGCTGGCCGGCGGCGAGCGGCTTTGTGCCGATCGATTCGTGTTGTGCGCGGGCGGTCGTCCGCGGCCGCTCTCCGTGCCGGGTGGGCAGTTGGCGCTGACTCATCGCGATGTCTGGGCGCTGCAGCACACGCCGGTGTCCATGATCGTGATCGGCGCCGCGGCCACGGGCTGCCAGCTGGCATCGGTGTTCGCTGCTTTGGGCACGCGCGTGACGCTGCTCGATCTGGCGCCGAGGATCCTGCCCGGAGAAGACGAGGCCGTCTCGGCGGCCGTGACCAACGCCTTCGCGCGGCGCGGTATCTCGGTCCACACGTCGGTGACCGCGATCGAGCGGATCGAGCACGCTGGCGACGGCTTGCGCGTCACCTTGTCGCAGCCAACGGGCCAGCTGCGCATCGACGCGGCCTGTGTGATCGCGGCAACCGGGTGGGTGGGCAACGCCGATGCGCTCGGCCTCGAAGCGGCCGGCGTCGCAACTCAGCGCGGTTTCGTCACAGTCGACGCCCATCAGCGGACGAACCAGCCGCACATCTTCGCCGCCGGCGACATCACTGGTCGGGTCATGCTGGTGCAGACCGCGCAAATCGAAGCCCGGATCGCGGCTGAAAGCGCCGTAACGGGAATTCCATTGACCCAACCCGCGACCGTGGTTCCGCATGGCGGTTTCACCGATCCCGATTACGCCGGGGTCGGCCTCACCGAGGCGCTGGCCGTGGCGCAGTTCGGCGATGGCGTCGTCGTCGCGACAGTGCCGTTTGCCCGTGTCGACCGCGCCGTGATCGACGGCAGGGGCGAAGGATTCTGCAAGTTGATCGTCAGGCGAGACGATGGGCGCCTGATCGGCGCTCACGTGGTCGGCGAGCAGGCCGTGGAGATCGTGCACGTTGCGGCGACGGCAATGGCGGGCGAGCTCACGGTGGGCCAAGTCGCCGGGATGGCCTTCGCGTATCCGACCTACACCGCCGTGATCGGTCAGGCCGCCGCGCAGGCGCAGGCCAGCCTCGAGGCGCGTGCCGCGGCGCCAGTTTGGCGTGAGTTGGCGGGGGTCGCCGGGCGTTGACCCGTCGCCTTCTCAGCGGTGCTGGAACCGGGTATGCTGCGGCGATGCCACGACCGCCCCGAAACCATGCCATCGCGTTCTGGCGCTCGTCCGAACTGCCGGATCTCGAACTGCGCGAGTCGCGCTATCGGTCGATCACGTTTCGCGCGCACATGCACGCGGCGTATTCGATCGGTCTGATCGACCACGGCTTGGCCGATGCCTCCGTGCGCCGGTCGCGGTTCAGCGCGCGAGCGGGTCAGATCGTGACGATCGAGCCATTCGCCGTCCACGCCTGTCACCCGACGCCCGCCACGGGCTTGTCCTATCGCATGTTCTACGTCGGCACGACGTGGTTCGATCTCGCCAAAGACCGGATCCTGCGCTTCCCCTCACCGCTGATCGACGATCCGGCATTGTTTCTGCGGTTGGCCCAGTTGTTCGATCGGCTGCAAGAGGCCGAGCACCCGGGCTCTCTGCGATGCGACGTGAGCGAGGCTATGGCGCAGGTGAAGGCGCACGGGGCTGTCGACGACTGTCCCGACGCCGAGGACGAGCCTCCGATTCGCGCACTCTGTCGTCGATTGACGCGCGAGCCCGTGACCGACGCGTCGATCGAGACGCTGGCAGCCGACATCGGCTTGAGCCGTGCGCACTTCTCGCGGTCGTTCAAGACGGAGATGGGGCTCACGCCGCATGCATTCGTGTCGCTCATGCGGGTGGAGCACGCCAAACAGCTGTTGATCGACGGCGCGCCGATCGCGTCGGCGGCCGTCGACGCGGGGTTCTCGGATCAGAGCCATTTCGCGCGTGTCTTTCGGCGCTTCGCCGGCGCGACTCCGGCGCAGTACCGGGCCGAGGCGGCCGACGGGTGTTGAGCACGATCGTCCAATACGCCCGCGCTTGAACGCCGTATCGTGAGCGGACCTCGCGCACAAAAGGAACGCCGTTCGATGTCCGCCCGCATACCCGCTTCCGACTCGCTCGTCGCGCCGCTGGCCTTGGCCGGCGCCGTCGTCTTCTGGGGCACCAGTTTTGTCGCGACCAAGATCGCGTTGACGGCGCTGACGCCGTTGATCGTGATCTGGTTACGGATGGTTGTCGCCAGTCTGGTCTTTGCGCCATTTTGGGCGCGGGTCCCGCGCCCGACCACGCGTGCCGGCGACTGGCGGTGGTTGCTGGGTATCACGATCTGCATCCCCGGTCTGTATTACCTCTGCGAAGGCTACGCCGTTCGATACACCACCTCGGGCCAGGCGGGGGTGGTGTCGGCAATCCTGCCGCTTCTGGTCGGCGCGGCGGCCTGGCTGTGGCTCGGCGAGCGATTGAGCCCGCGTTGGGGTGGGGCGATCGCGCTCTCGCTGGTCGGCGTGGCGTTGCTCTCGTTGACCGGGACTTCGACCGAGGCCGCGCCCGACCCCGTGCTGGGCAACCTCCTGGAGCTGGGCGCCATGGTCAGCGCCGCGGTGTCGATGGTCGGCGTCAAGCGCCTCAGCGACCGCTATCCCCCCTGGTTTCTCACAGGGCTACAGGCCGCCGTTGGCGTCGTCTTTTTCGCGCCGGCCGTTCTTGTCGACGGCTTTGACCAGCTGGCGCGGGTGCCATTGCTCGTGTGGGGTTGTATCGTCTACCTGGGTGTCGCCGTCAGCCTGGGCGCGTTCGGACTGTACAACCTGGCCCTCAGCCGGCTCCCGGCGGGCCGGGCCGCGCTGGCCATCAACCTGGTGCCGGTCGTCGCCCTGTTCGCGGGTTGGCTGGTGCGCGGCGAGGCCCTCACGGCCGCGCAACTGCTCGGGGCCGGCCTGATCGTGGCCGCCGTGGTCGCGGTCGAGTTTCGCCCGACGCGATAGCGGTCGCCCGCGGCGCGAGGTTATATACTTTCGCATCCGCTTCGAATCACCATCGGGATGCCATCATGAAGACCTTGCCCTTGTCGAAACACGTGCCGTTGGCCAGCCGACTCGTCTTGGGATGCATGTCGCTGGGTGGCGGCTGGAATCGGAACCCGGTCAGCGCCGAAGACGTCGCCACGGCCGAGCACGCCGTCGACGCCGCGCTCGCGGCCGGGATCACCATGTTCGACCACGCCGATATCTACACGTTTGGCAAGGCCGAAGAGACCTTCGGACGGGTGCTCAAGGCGCGGCCGGCACTCCGCGAACGGATCGTGCTGCAATCGAAGTGCGGCATTCGACTCCAAGAGGGCGCTACGCCCGGCCGATTCGACTTCTCCCGCGACCACATTCTGTCGGCCGTAGACGGCATCCTGCGCCGCCTGGGAACTTTATATGTGGACGTGCTGTTGTTGCACCGGCCCGATGCCTTGATGGAGCCCGACGAGATCGCCGAGGCCTTCGCCGGGCTGAAAGCGTCAGGCAAGGTCCGCGGTTTCGGCGTCTCAAACATGGACGCCGGTCAGATGCGGTTTCTACAGCAGGCGCTGCCGGATCCATTGGTCGCGAACCAGCTCGAACTAAGCCTGGCGCACCTGCACTGGCTGGATCAGGGTGTGCACGTCAACCAGCAGGCGGGCACGCGCGCGCATTTTGGCGAAGGCCTGCTCGAGTACTGCCAGATGTCAGGTGTGCAGATCCAGGCCTGGGGACCTCTGGCACAGGGACGTTTCTCCGGCCGGGATGTGTCGGATCAGCCGGCGGCTATCCGCGCGACTGCCGAGCTCGTGGCCCGGATGGCTGCCGAGCGTGGCACCACGCGTGAGGCGATCGTCCTCGGCTGGTTGATGCGGCACCCGGCCGTCATCCAGCCTGTCATCGGCACGATTGATCCGGCGCGCATCGCAGCCTGTGCGGATGCGGGTCGTCAGGCCGAACTGATGTCGCGCGACGACTGGTATCGGCTGTACGTGACGGCTCGCGGCGATCGTCTGCCGTGACGACCGCGCCAAACGGACGTTTCCGCCCACCTTTGCGCGCACGCCTCCGGCGGGCGTTGTCTGTTATCCCGGTCTGGGCGCTCGCGGTCATCGTGTCTGCATGTGAGGCGGCGCCGACTTCGGTTCCAACGCCGGTGGCCACGTCCGTCCCGCCAACACCGACGAGCATCCCGGCGCTGGCGACCGCCTCCGCACTGCCGACCCCCGACCCGGCAGACCGCCAGACGAGCCGACCGCTTGTGTTGGCGCATTACATGGCGTGGTACCAGACCCCCAACGTGAGCGGCGCCTGGGGCTGGCACTGGACCATGAATCACTACAACCCGAATACAGTCGATGACGCCGGCCGCGCCGAAATCGCATCGCAGGTGTACCCTGTGATCGGCCCCTACGACTCGCGCGACCCCGACGTGCTCGACTATCAGCTCGGGTTGATGAAGCTAAGCGGAATCGACGGCGTTATCGTCGACTGGTACGGCCCGGACAACTATCGCGACTATGCCTTGATCAACGCCGCGACGCACATGCTGTTCGACGCCGTGAGCCGCGCGGGTCTTCTGTTCGCGATCTGTTACGAGGATCGCAGCATCGGGTTCCGGGTCTCCGACGGCCAGATCCGACCCAGCCGTGCCATCGACCACGGCCGCGAGGTCGTGGACTACCTGGCGACGGAATGGCTGCAGTCGCCGAACTATCTGGTGCACGCCGGTCGCCCGGTGCTGTTCGTTTTCGGAAACCCGCCGTACTTCGACACCGCTGAAGATTGGGACGGAATCTTCGTCAACAGAAAGCCGCGACCGCTGCTGGTCACCGAGGACGATCCCGTGATCGCGGACGAACCGGCGCGTTTCGCCTGGCCGCCGATGTCGCGCGCGGCGGGCGGCGAGCTGACGCCTGAAGCGCTAGATTCCTATCTGCGGGACTTCTACACGAACACGGCTGGCGATGCCTTTCGGGTCGCCGCGGCGTTCCCGGGCTTCCACGACATCTATGCCGAAGCCGGCGCCGGGGTCAGTTACGGTTATCTGGACGCCGCGGACGGCGCGACGCTACGGCATACGCTCGATCTCGCGCTGGCGGCCGATCCGGACGTGATCCAACTCGTGACCTGGAACGATTATGGCGAGGGCACGGTGCTCGAGCCGACGCGCGAGTTCGGCGCACGGTATCTCGAAATCCTGCAAGATGCCCGCCGCGCGTCCATCGAACCCGGGTTCGCGTTCGTGGCCGCCGACCTCGACCTTCCGGGTCGGTTGCTCGATCTCCGGCGCCGCTATCGGTCCGACCCGGCTGTCGCGCCGACTCTCAACGCGATCGCGGCGGCGATCCGCAGCGGCGAGGTCGCTCTGGCCCGTACCTTGATCGCCATGCTCGACCCGTGACGCTAGGCCCGCGCGCCTAGGAAGAAACGGCGCGCGTCCGCGCCGCTGCGTTGAAACGCCCACAGCACATAGGCCGCCGTCGCGAGGTTTCCCAGGACGAGGATCAACACCACCCAGATCCAGGCGACCGGGCGTGCGGCTTCGCGGTATAGCACCCACAACGCGAACAGGGCGAAGCCGGTGTAGAGATCGACAAGGCTCACGATCCCCCATGGCATGGCCGTGAGAGCCGCGCCTTCTCGGGCGAAGTCGCCGGTCAGCAGGGCATAGCCGATCGCGGCACTCATCGCGATCACGCCCGCAATCGCCACCCAACGAGCGATATGTGTCATCAGAGGCCTCCTGGTCTGGTGGCGCCGCCCTTGGTCGACGGCACGAGTATTTGTCTGAGGGATGTGTTGGCGCGAGTCGTCGGCGGCTATATCGCGGATTGCGCGGCTGACAACCCGCTCGCGCACGCCCATGGCCGGCGACGCCCCGCCGACTTCAATCAGTGAAGTATGATGCTTGCAGAAAACGCAACCCGGCCAGGATCTGGTCTACGCGCGTCTCCGACAGCCTGCCGATCCATTCGCCCAGTTGCGTCTTGGGAATCGACGAGATCTGCGAAGCAATCACGACGCTCTGACGCGACAGATCGGCCTCGCCCGGCTCGAGCAGCACGTTGCCCGGATCTTTGGCGCGATTGAGGTTGGATGTGAGGGCGCAGACGATCACGGTGTCGATGCGCGACCGATTGAAGACATCGTCCTGCACCACGACGTGTGGATGCGGGATGGCCGGTTCTTCGCCCTCAGACACGTCGAGGGTAACCCAAAAAACGTCGCCACGGTGGATTTGCATAGGGATTCGGCAGTCACGATCGCCACGTCGGAGGGCAGCGGGTTTCTGCGCGGCGACATTCTAGCATGCGCTTCACGGAGCGCCGTCACGCGGCGACGCGGGGTGCCGGGCAGGTGGCGCCGCTGGATCGAGATCTGAACTTATACGCGCAGGACGCGGAGTGATGACCCACTATGGACTCGTACCGCACGGTCTATGACCACCCGGCGTTTCGCGGCGCCTGGGCCTCGCTGCTACTCGTGTTTGGCCTCTGGGGGCTTTTCGTCGTCCGGGGAAACGATCCGAGCCCGCTGCCGCAGATCCTTCAACCGGTGACCGCCGTCGATTGGGGTTGGATGCTCGGAGCGGTCACGGCCGCACATGTCGCCGGTTTCGTCAGCGGATACCTGCGAACCTCGATCGCCTGGCCGGCGCTGAGCATTATGGTGGCGCCGTTGTATTGGTCCGCGACTGCCGGGGTCTGTGCAGCGGCGGACGCCACCGTCTGTCAGGCCTGGTACGCGCCATTGGTGTTCAGCCTGCTTCTCGTCGTGGCGTTTGCCTTGCCGATCGTGCTATTGAGCGGTTTGCAGCTGAGCGTCAGGCCGCGACGCAAGGATCGATCGCGTTCGACGTGGCCACAGAGCCGGGCCCGGCAGTCCGCTCATCCTTCGGCGAAGAAGCAGGATCGGACTCGGCGCAACTGATTCTTCAAGCGCCAGTCAGTCGCGTGGGTCGCGGCCCCATCGAAGAAAACAGTGAGCCAGGCGGCGAGCTCGGGCGAGGCGCTGACCGAAGCGAGTTGGGCGCGAAGCAGGGCAGTTGGCGCATCGACGCCGCGCCAATCGAGACGAATCGCGACACCATCACGGGCGGCCAGATCCCCGGCAGCCGCCGTCGGCGCGGGGAGCGCGGCGAAGCGACCCAGATAGGCGCGCTCGGCCTCGGCATCGAGGCTCCTCGTCGCGTCGAGACTCGAGAACATCGCCTCTTCGATCGCGGCGATTTCGTTCGAGCCCTGTGCATTCAAAATGAAGTCCGACACCGGGTTGGTCACGCCCGGCAGCATGGCGAAGCGGAAGCTGGCCTCTGGCGCCCCGAAAAGGAACTGAAAGCAACAGGGCGGATAGAAGGTCGGGACAACCAGCAGACGGTATGCGGGTCGAGCGACTCTTCCCTCGAGCGCCGTACAACCTAGCGCCGCGAGAAGATCCTGCTCCAATCGCTCCCATCGGACTTCTGAGGATGTGGTCATGGGCTCACCCATCGGGCTCTGCGAGAGTTTCGAATGGCCAGGAGTATAGTCCCGCCCGGGATCGACGCGTCAGCCACGCAACCGATCGGGTTAGCGCGCTGCCCAGGCCAAGCCGCGTTCGACGATCGTCCGCGCCTCGGGGACGTCGAAGTCCTTTGCGACATGGCCCACGGTGGCGTGGAACACGCGCCCGGATCCCCAATGGCGCGTCCAGACTACGGGCATCGTGGTGCCGGCGATCCAGGGCGCGTGGACGCCCGAGAACGCCGTCGTCGCCAGGACATCGTTGCTTGGGTCGACGTGCATGTAGTACTGCACGGAGCGCATGCGGAAGTCCGCCAGCCCCGCTGTGATCGGGTCGTCATGATCGACGATGTGCACGTCGTGGTCAATGATGTTGTCCGGGTGCGCCACCTACTGACCGCCCACCATGAACTGGTAGGTGACGTTGTCGCGGAACGCGTCGGACATTCTGCCGTGCCAACCCGCGAAACCAACGCCCGCTTTGACGGCCGTGAGCAGCCCGCCTTCCTGCTCCGGCGTGAGCGGCCCATCGTCCGGGTCTGAACGATCAGGTCCAGGCGACGCATACGCTCGACGTCGAGGTAGACCTCGAGCGTATCGACGATGTCGACGCCGAATCCGCGCGCACGGAGCAGTGGGTGAAGATCGCCGCGCACTGGGCGTGCTCATGCCCGTCCCAGACGCCAACTTCAAACAGCGCTGATCTCATGATCTGGTGTCCATCCCGTTTCTGTTGTTTTCAACGGACGCATTATTCGAGGCAATTTTAGGGCCGCAGCGGTCGCCGCCGCTAACCGCTGCGGCGCCATCTGGCGTACACTTGATAGATTATGGT
>JBGAJV010000071.1:0-31054 GCA_044224715.1 Anaerolineales bacterium
GTTCCGCGGGCACGGGGCTCGGCTGTTCGCGGGCCTACACCGATACTGCGACCATCGCCGTGACCAACGGCCTCTTCAACTTCCCGGTCGGTGAGGCCACGATACCCACCGGCGGTGGCCCTGATCCGTCGATCTATGCACAACCCCTGTGGGCCGAGATCACGGTGAATGGCGAGACACTGTCGCCCCGCCAGCCACTCACCGGCTCGCCATTCGCGATGAGTTTGATCGGCGGGGCCGTCATTGGTTCGGGCCATACGACGTCCGGAGGAAGTGCAGTGTCGGTCGATTACGGCACGCTGACCGTGGCGGCCAGCGGCGCCGGGGCAAGCAATCTCGTCATCTTCTCGGCTTCCAACGGCGGTGACATGATTCGCGCTTGTACTGTCTCGTCCGCGCCGTCGTCGCGAACCTGTGGCGATGTCAAGTTCCGCGTGTTGGCAGATGGCAATGTCCGGGCCGACGGCAGCTTCACCCCCAGTGGCGCCGACTTCGCCGAGCGGATCGAAGTCGACGGCGCGGCGGCGCGGCTGCAGCCCGGCGACGTGTTGGTGATCAGCGATTCGAAGGATCGCGCCGTCGAACTCGCGACCAAGCCGTACTCTACGGCAGTCCTTGGCGTGTACTCGACGCAGCCCGGTTTCTTGGGCGGCACCGCGGAACTGCACGACAACCCGAACGGCACCGTGCCGGTCGCCTTCGTGGGCATCGTCCCGGTCAAGGTGACGGCCGCGAACGGGCCCATCCATCGCGGCGACCTGCTGACCACGTCGTCGGTGCGCGGGCACGCGATGCTGGCGACCGAGTACGTGCCTGGCGCCATCCTGGGCAAGGCCATGGGCGAACTTACGAGCGGCACCGGCGTGATCGAAGTCGCGCTGATCGTGCGCTAAGGAGGCGCTATGCAACGCAAACGCTGGCTATCCTTCGGCCTCGCGGCGACGGCGATCCTGTTCGCCGGCGGCACGGCCTGGGCCGCGTTGACATCGTCGTCGTATCGCCTGGCCAATAACACCTTCGAGGGCGGGTCGGCCGGATCGGGCGTATCGAGCAGCTCCGCCAGCTACGCCCTGACCGGTGTGACCTTTGGCGCGACGACCTCGCTGTTGACCAGTTCCTCGTATCAGTTGTGCACCGGGTTCGCGTGCGCGGATCCGATCAGCGCCATCTACCTGACGACGCTTCAGAAGTAACCGCCCTCGGGCGACGTGAGCACAAAAACCGGGGAGGCCCAAGGCCTCCCCGGTCTTCGTTGCTGACGGCGTGTGCGACACGCGACAGGCTGGGTTCGATGGCGAGCTTACCCCGTTGCGCGTTGGTTCACGCGATCAAGCGGCCCCCCGCGCCTGGCGGCGACGCAGCCAGGTCAGCACGAGGAACACGCCCGCGACGAGCGCGGCGAAGATGCCGACCTTGACCCAGCGCGACTCGACCCACAGCGCGGCCAGGCCGTAGAGGATGCAGACGGCGTAATAGCCGAGCACGATCGGGCGTTGGGGCAGACCCAGATCGGATAGACGAAAGTGAATGTGGCCGCGATCACCGCGGATGGGCGATTGCCCGCGCCGCCAGCGATCGACGATCTGAAAGGCCACGTCTGCGATCGGGATGGCCAGCACGAGCAGGGCCGTCATCACGCGCGCCGGCGCGATGATCGAAAGCCCGGCGAGCGCGAAGCCGAGGCCCATCGCTCCGGCCGAACCGAGGAAGATGCGCGCGGGATGGAAGTTGAAGAACAAGAAGCCGACGCAGGTTCCGGCCAGCGCCAGCGAATACAGCGACACCTCGTGCTGCCCCAGGTTGACCGCCGAGTGCCAGGCGAAACACGCCGCGGCGATCGCGGACACGCCGGCGGCCAGGCCGTCGAGGCCGTCCAGCCAGTTGACGGTGTTCATCATGCCCATCACCCAAAACACGGTCAGCGGCAGGCTGATGAACCAGGCGAAGTCGATCTTGCCGCCCAGATCGAGCGCGGCCGGCAGGGTCACGGTGCCGATCACGAGATTCGCGGCGATGGCGATCAGGGCGGAGACGGCCTGCAGCAGGAACTGCGGGCGCGGCGGTAGCTCGAGCACATCGTCGGCCAAACCCCAGAGAGCAGCGAAAGCAGTGCCGATCAGGGCGCCAGCCAGGGGCAGATGGAGATTGACGTCCTGTGGCAGCGGCGTGAAGAGGTACAGACCCAGCCCTGTTCCGCAAAACCCAAGCAACAATGCCAGACCGCCCAGACGCGACACAGGATTGCGGTGTCTTCGCCGTCCGCCAGGCTCCTGCACGATGCCGAAACGCTTGCCGGCCCACAGGCCAACCAGCGTTCCCACAACGCTGAGAGTCACTGCGGCGACGAAGGTGAGGACGGGGAGCATGTGGAGAGCGCGGGAGCGCGGGTGCGGAGTGCGCGAGAGCGACGCTCTCCGCACCCGCGCTCGCCTGGATTACGCCGTCCCGAACTGACGATCGCCAGCGTCGCCGAGGCCCGGAACGATGTAGCCGACCTCGTTGAGCCGATCGTCGACGGCACCGACGTGGATCGGCACGTCCGGGTGATCGGTCTGCAGCCGGGCGATGCCCTCCGGCGCCGCGATCAGACCCACGTACTTGACGCGCTTGACGCCCCACGACTTGAGCAGCGTGATCGCCGCCGAGGCCGAGCCGCCGGTCGCGAGCATCGGGTCGAGGATCAGACAGACCTGCACATGCGGCTCGACCGGCTTGACGGCATAGTACTGCATCGGCTCGAGGGTCCGCTCGTTGCGCTTGAGGCCGATGTGCCAGACCTCGGCCTGCGGCACCATCTCCCACACGCCTTCGACCATGCCCAGGCCCGCGCGCAGGATCGGGACGAGGCCGATATCGTAGGTCAGCTCGTGCCCGACGGTCTTGGCCATCGGCGTGACGACCTCGACTTCTTTGACATCCAGATCGGCCGTGGCCTCATAGGCCAGCAGGATGGCGATCTCGCGCACCAGTTCACGGAACTTTTTGGGCTGCGTTTCGACGCTCCGCAACAGGGCCAGTTTGTGGGCCACCAGTGGGTGTTTGGATGGAAAGACGTTGGCGCTCATGAGCTTCTCCGAGGTAAGTTGGCCCATTGTACAGGAAGCCGCCGGGCGTCTGCGAGCGACGCATCACACCAACCAGACCGCCGAAACCGAACCTTTCATTGGCGTCCGAGGGCTTCTGAGGCAGGGGCCTCGCGCGGCTAACGCCGAGGGCAATCACACCGTAGTGGGAGAAAGGAGTTTTCGCCGCGAATGACGCGCATAGCCGGATCGCACAGCCCTTACGCGAAAGTGCGTCGTTCGCGGCAGATCAATTGAACCAGGATATGAGTTGAGATTGCCCTGGGCGACCGCCTCGGGAAGATGATCGCGGAATGCGTTTATCATTTATGAGTCTCTGGCCACTCCCTGCTATCCCAATGGAGGCAAGTATGTCAAAGAGCGGGCGCGTATCCATCGGGCTGATCGCCGGGCTACTTCTGGCATTCCTGTTCTTATGGGTCGGGCCGACCCTGACCACTTTGACGGCTGTCCCAAACCAGCCGGCAGAGGGCAGCTTTTTGCTTCAGGTGTCGGGCACAGAGGCGACTCCGACGCCTGGCGACGAGGTCGAGCCGCCAAACCCGGATCGCCCACTGGACGGTGTTCAGGCGCTGGCAACGCCAGTGGCTGGAGAGACCCTGGTGTACTTCGTCCCAACTGATAACGACGCCACGGCGACCGTCTTGTATTTGTATAACACCGCCAACGTGACCCGCACCGTTGCACTGCGCGGATATGACTACAACGGCGTGTTGGTTTATAGTCTGTCGATCACCCTTGAACCCTACGGCTTTAAGCGCCTGCTCAGCGATTCCGTCGCTGCGTCCCCGCCGCCGAGTTGGGCGACACCGGCTCCACTCATCACCAATTTCACCGACTTTACGTATCTGGCAAGCCTTTCGTTGCCTGCTGGCGTCAAGGTGGAAGGCTACACGCTCTTCAACGGCGGAACCGGTACGATCGACCCACGGGTTGACCAAGGGTCGGTTCCACTCCGGTTCAGCACCGATCCGGCGACTCTTTTCCTTCCCGCGGTTCAGAACAATCCCTAAAGTGGGTGGCCGTGCCGCGGCCGGGCGCGGCGCTTGATGCCGCAGCAATGCCTGGGCCGGCACCACATCAGGTCTTCCTGGTCAGGCGTTGGGCCGCGAATGACACGATCGGCTCTGTGGAGCGGCCTTCGCATCATTCGCGGCAGATCAATTGAACCGGGAAACAAGACGCGATTGCCCTGAGTGACCGGCTGTGTACTGCGGACCGCGTATAATCCCAGCAATGACTGAAACAAATGAGCGCCTGCTGGGGCCCGAAAAAAAGCCCGATGACGTCGATCACGCGCTGCGACCGAAGAAACTCGGCGATATCGTCGGGCAGGACAAGGTCCGCGAAAACCTGGGGATTTTGATCGACGCCGCCCGCGGGCGCAAGGAACCGCTCGATCACGTGTTGTTCTACGGTCCGCCGGGGCTGGGCAAGACCACGCTCTCGCACGTGATCGCCAACGAGATGGGCGTCAACGTCAAGGTGACGGCCGGTCCGGCCATCGAACGCCAGGGCGACCTGGCCTCGATCCTGACCAACCTCCGCGCCGGCGACATCCTCTTCATCGACGAGATCCATCGCCTCGGGCGCGCGATCGAGGAGGTGTTGTATCCGGCGATGGAGGACTTCGCGCTGGACATCGTCATCGGTAAGGGCCCGAGCGCCCGCAGCATCCGTCTGGCGTTGCCGCGTTTCACCGTGATCGGCGCGACCACGCGTCTGGCCTTGATGACGGCGCCGCTCCGCGCCCGTTTTGGCGCGACCTTCCGCCTTGATTATTACGACCAGCCGGCGATGGAGTCGATCGTGGCCCGCGCGGCGCGGTTGCTCGACGCCCAGGCCGAGCCGGGCGGCGTGTCCGAAGTCGCGCGGCGCGCGCGTGGCACACCTCGTGTGGCGCTGCGGTTACTCAAGCGCGTGCGCGATTACGCCCAGGTGCGCGCGACGGGCGTGATCACGCAAGCGGTGGCCGCCGAGGCGCTCGATCTCCTCGAGGTCGATCCGCTTGGCCTGGACGAGATCGACCGCCGCGTCCTGCGCGCCATCATCGAGAAGTACGGCGGCGGCCCGGTCGGGCTCGAGACGATCGCGGCCGCGATCAGCGAAGAGGCCGACACCATCATGGACGTGGTCGAGCCGTACCTGCTCCAAAAGGGGTTCCTCGATCGCACGCCGCGCGGCCGCACGGTGACGCGATCGGCGTACGCGCACCTCGGCATCGAGCCGCCGGCCGTCGGCGATCAGCCGCGGTTGGTGTGAGACAGGCCGATGGATTCCAGCCAGCTGGGTCGATGGCTCGTCATCCTTGGCGTCGTCATTGTCGTTATCGGCGCCGTGATCTGGGGCTTCGCGCGGCTCAATCTGCCGCTCGGGCGCCTGCCCGGCGATCTGTCGTTCGGCGGCGAGAATTTCCGGGTGTCGATCCCGCTCGCCTCGTCGATCGTGATCAGCGTCATCCTCACGATCGTGCTCAACGTCGTCGTCCGGTTGTGGCGACGATGACGCGAGCTTTTTCGAGGCGCGGCGCGGCCGGCGCGCCGCCACGCACGATCGCGATCTAGCATGCATCTCTCGGATTTCGACTACGACCTGCCCGAGTCGTTCATCGCCCAGACGCCGTTGGAGCCGCGCGACGCGTCGCGTCTGCTGGTGCTGCCGCGCGCTGGCGGCGACCTGGCGCATCGCATGTTTCGCGACTTGCCCGACCTGTTGCGCGCCGGCGACCTGCTTGTGTTCAACAACACGCGCGTGATCCCGGCCCGACTGCCGGTGCACAAGACGACCGGCGGCCGTGGCGAGATCCTGCTGCTGCGGCAGATCGATCTGCTGCGCTGGGAGGCTTTCGTCGGCGGCAAGGGGGCGCGTGTCGGCACCCGCTATGCGCTCGACGGCGCCGCTGCGACGGCCGAGGTGGTCGACGTGCTGGACGGACCGCGCCGCGTCGTCGCGTTCTCGGAGGACGTGCGTGCGTTGCTCGGCGGCGCTGGCGAGGTGCCGCTGCCGCCCTACATCCACGTGCGGCTGGCCGACCCGGAGCGCTATCAGACCGTCTATGCCCGGGTGCCGGGCTCGGCGGCGGCGCCGACCGCGGGCCTGCACTTCACGCCCGCGCTCCTCGATCGATTGGCCGCCGCCGGAGTCGCGCGGGCCGAGGTCACGCTGCACGTCGGCTCGGATACGTTTCAACCCGTGCAGGTCGACGACGTCAGTCAACACCACATGCACGGTGAGTGGTGCACGGTGCCGCCGGCGACGGCTGCCGCCATCGCGGCGACGCGGTCGCGCGGCGGGCGGGTCATTGCCGTCGGCACCACGACCACGCGGACGCTCGAGGCCGCGGCGCAAAGCGTGGCGCAGGGCGGGGCGTTGACGGCATTCGAAGGCGTGGTCGACCTCTTCATCACGCCGGGTTACTCCTGGCGCGTGGTCGACGGGTTGATCACGAACTTCCACCTGCCCAAGTCGACGCTGTTGATGTTGGTGTCGGCCCTGGCGGGGCGGGAGCGGATGCTCGCCGCCTATGAGGAAGCCAAACGCGTCGGCTACCGGTTCTTTTCGTTCGGCGACGCGATGCTGATCGCATGAGATGACCGGGCATCGCACCGGATACGAGCCGATCGGGTCGTTGTCGCGGATTGCACGTAGTCTTTTGCGTGGGAGGTCTCTCCGGGGGATGCGGCGCTGTGGGGTGCCGCTGGCTATAATCGTGGGACGTGAGGGTGTCTATGATTTTTCGCGCGCGCACGGTTGCGGAACTATTTGATCTGACCATCCGCTTGTACCGCCGACGGTTTACGCAATACTTCATCGTGGCTGCGGTCGGGTTGCTGCCCGGGATCTTGCTCAGCCTCGCCGCGTCAGCGTTGCAGGGCTACGTCACCATGAGCATCCTGCCAGGGTTGAGCGACCCCGAGACGCTTGACCGGAGTTCGTTGGCGACCTACCAGACCCTGAACTTCGTGAGCAGCATCGCCCAGAACCTCGCCAACGTCCTCCAATCGGCGCTGTCGTTCGGCCTGGTCGTGCCGCTGGTCAACGTCGTTTTCCTGGCCGATCTGCAGGGCGAAAGCCTCACGTTGCGCCAGGCGCTCGGGCGGCTGCGCGCGCCGGCCTGGAACCTCGTGGCGCTGTTCGCCGTGCTTTTCGGGCTGTACGTCGTTTTATTCATCTGGTTCGTCATCCCGTGTATCGGGTGGGGCACGGGCCTGCCGATGATGGTGATCTTCGGCTGGATCTCGCCGATGGCCGTGACCGTGTTGCTCGTCGAGGGTCGCCAGGCCCTGGCCGCCATCAAGCGCTGCTGGTTGCTCGTGCGACGGCGCGTCTGGACGTCGGTCGGCGTGATCTACCTGACGTCGATCTTCGATCAGGTCGTCATGGCCGGGCCGCTGGCCGTCGTGGCCCTGATCGTCTTGATCCCGATCCAGGGGATGGGCTATCGCGATCTGGCGGATCTGCTGCCGTCGTTGGCGACCGGGACCGTGGGCGGCGTGTTGGCGGCGGCGCTGACCTCGGTCGTGGTCTATCCGGTGTCGGTCTTGTATACGAGCCTCTGGTATCTCGACCTGCGCACGCGGTTCGAAGGGCTCGATCTGTCGGTCCGTGCCTACCAGCGGAGCGGCGACTCCCTGACGGCGGCCCTGCGCGACGCGCCGCTGGAATTGAACGAGCGCTTTTTCCGAAACGAGGACATGGGCCAGTTCTTCTTGATGACGGTGGCGCTGTTCGCCATCGTCGCCGCCCTGTGGGGCGTGCTGTACGGGGGCATCCTTGCGCTGGCGTCGATGCTGGGCCGGTAACGGCGCGCGGCGCCTGGCGGCGCTCCTCATCTGTCTCGGTCTTGTGGCGAGCCCGGCCAGCGCTCGGCCAGCGCCGGTCTCGTTGGACGCCTTCGACGCGCGCCTCGCCGAGACCGTGGCCGTGGTCGCCGGCTTGACCGACCCGATCGACGCGGCCGGGCGGGCCGCCCTCGACAAACAGGCCGAGGCCTGGCGCCGCATCGACAGCGTCACCTTGCCGGACGGCCGCGTGCTGGCCGTGGCGACAACGGTCGTGAGCGCGCGGCTCTCGGAGACCGATGCCGCGCCGAAAGAACTCGTGGATTTCCTCGCCGGCGTGCGGACGGTCCGCGACACCTGGACCGGCGCCGGACATACCGACGCCGACCTCGACACGCTGGCTCGTATCCTGGCCCAGAGCAAGTACGACGCGTTGCCCGAGCCGCCGGCCTGGAGCCAGTGGCTCTATGACCTGTATCGCCGCCTGATCGAGTGGCTGCGCAGCGCGACGACCGCCGTTCAGGTGCCCGATCTCAGCGCAGCCTGGCTGATCGGTCTATCGATCGCGCGGGCCGTATTGCTGAGCGCCGTGGGCTGGCGGCTGCGCCGCGTCGTCATCCGGGACCGCGGTCGGTTGACGACGCCGGCGCCGACCGAGGTCGCCACCGCCGATGAAGCGCTCGACAAAGCCGATTCGTTGGCCGCGGCGGGCGACCTCCGTCAGGCAGTGCGCCTTCTGTACCTGGCGACGCTCCTGGCGCTCGAGGAGCAGGGCGCGCTCCGCTTCGACCGGGCGCTGACGAACCACGAGGTGCTCCTGCACCTGCGCAATCGGCCGGACCTGGCTACCGTGCTGGCGGGCGTGATCGACGTGTTCGATCGGGTGTGGTACGGCGAGCAGACGCTGAGCGCCGAGTCGTTCGCCACCTACTCGGCGGCCGTCAATGCGTTGCGGGGGCGGACATGAGACGCCGCTGGGACCTCGCCCTCGCCGGGCTCCTGGTGGTGGCGCTCGTGGCGCTTGCCCTGCTTGGCGCCATGTTACGCGTCAGCCCCGCCGTGCCGACCCATTCGGCGATCTCGGCGGCGGCGGAAGGCGCCAGCGCGTTGGCCGAGTGGCTGGTGGCCCTGAAGTACGACGTCGTGACGGCGCCGCAATCGCGGTTCGAGCCGCCCGAGGCCGACGAGGTCCTGCTCGTGTTGGAGCCGACCCAGCCGTTCACGGACGACGAATGGGTGTCGCTCGAGCAATCGCTGGAGGTCTCGGGCGGACGCGTCGTCATCGTGGGTGACGGCTTCGCGGCCAGTGCCATGATGGCTCGGCTCGGCTACACCCTGGGGCCGTCGCGTGAGCCGATCGAAGCAGCCCTCCCGGTCCTGGCGGCGCCGGTGTTCACGCGCGTCGACGACGCGGCAGCCACGCTCGTCGGCCGCCGCGCCGATGCGGCGCCCGTGCTGGTCGCCGGCGACGCGCTCGTTGCCGTCGCGTTCCCGATCGGCAAGGGGAGTGTGACCCTGGCCACCACGATCGCGGCCTTCACGAATCAGGGGTTGCGCGACACCGATCAAGCCCGACTGGCGCTCAACCTGGTGACCAGCACACGGCCGGCGCGCGTGCGGTTCGACGAATGGCATCTGGGTCGTCGCGCCGCGGTCGGCGCGCCGGAGGCCGAGGTGATCGGCCCGGAAGCCTGGCTGCTGCGCACGGCCGGCGGGCGCGCGGTGCTATTTGCGATCGTCCTGCTCGTCGTCGCGCTGTGGCTCCGCGGTCGACCTTTTGGCCGGCCGGTTCCGCCGCCGACCGAGTTGGTGCGCCGCACGCCGCTCGAGCACGTCGATGCGCTCGGGCAGTTGGCCCGTCGAGCCGGACATCGCCGCGCCGCCGCCGACGACTACCGTCAGAGGCTGAAGCGCGCGCTCGGCCAGCGCTACCGAATCGATCCCAAGCTGGATGACGCCGATTTCCTGGCCCGTCTGAAAGCCGTGGCGCCGGACGCGCCCGACGACGAGCTCGAGCGGCTGTTGACCCGATTGCACGATACCCAAGACGAGGCCGAGTTGGTGCGCCTGGCCCATACCGCCGCCCGTCGCCTGAACGAGGAGACCCGACACCCATGAGCCTTGAAGACCTTCGCGCCTGGGCGCGCGCCGCGCAAACCGAATCGGGCAAAGTGCTCGTCGGTCTCGAGCCGCATTTTGAATTGATGCTCACCGCCTTGCTCACCGGCGGTCACGTGCTGCTCGAGGGCGTTCCGGGCACGGCCAAGACCTTGATGGCCAAAACGCTGGCGCACCTGATCGACGCCCAGTTCACGCGCGTGCAGTTCACGCCCGACCTCATGCCGTCGGACCTGCTCGGCACGAGCGTGTTCGACATGGCCTCCGGGCGCTTCAACCTCAAACGGGGCCCGCTGTTTACGCAGGTGCTCCTGGCCGACGAGATCAACCGCGCGCCCGCCAAAACGCAATCGGCGCTGCTCGAGGCCATGGAAGAACGGCAGATCAACCTCGACGGCGTTCGGTATGAGCTGCCCCAACCGTTCATGGTGGTGGCCACCCAGAACCCGATCGAGTACGAAGGCACTTACCCGCTGCCCGAAGCGCAGCTCGACCGTTTCCTGTTCAAGATCGTGGTGAGCTATGCAGTGCTGGACACCGAGGTCGAGGTCCTGCGCCGGTATCACCACGGCTTCGACGCGCACGCTCTGGCCGCGGCGGGGCTGCAGCCGGTGTTCACGGCCGAGCGCCTCGCGGCAGCACGGAAGGCCGTCCAGACCGTGATCGTCGAAGACGGCATCCTCACCTACATCGCGCGGCTCGGCGCGGCCACGCGCAGCTCGCCCGATATCCTGCTCGGCGTGAGCACGCGCGCGGCCACCTGGCTGCTGCTTGCCGCGAAGACGTATGCGGCGCTGCAGGGTCGCGACTTCGTCACGCCCGACGACGTCAAATTCCTGGCCACGCCGGCGTGGCGGCACCGATTGATCCTCCGGCCCGAGGCCGAGATCGAAGGGCTCGACGCCGATGCCGTGTTGGTGCGCGTGCTCGGTCAGGTCGACGTTCCGCGCTGAAGGACGCGCCGATCGACATGGCTCTGACTTTGCGTGGCGGTTTGTTGCTTGGCCTGACGGCGCCCGTGCTCGCCCTGGCGACGTGGATCCCGGCATTGGGCTGGGTCGCGTTCGCCTATTTCCTTGGCGCGCTGGTCGTGCTGACCCTCGATTGGCGCGCCGCGGGGCGGGCGTCGCGCTTTGTGGTCGGCCGCACCCACGACCGGCGGCTGAGCCTCGACGCCGACAACGTCGTCCGGCTGCAGGTGGTCGAGCGTGGCCAACGCCCGGCGACGTTCTGGCTGCGCGACGAGGCGCCGGACGCGTTTGTGATCAGCCGGCGTGTGTTCGCGGGATCGTGCCCGGTCGGCGGCGCCTGGTCCGGGACCTATACGGTTCGGCCCCTGCGCCGCGGCGATTACGCGTTCGCGGATCTCGTGCTGCGTTGGCGCAGCCCGCTGGGTCTGCTGATCCGCCAGGCACGTTACCCGGCCGCGAACCCGGTCAAGGTGTACCCGAATCTGTACGACGTTCGGCGCTACGACCTCAGCCTCCGACGCAATCGGTTGCGCGATGTCGGTGTGCGGGCAAGCCGGATGCTTGGCGCCGGCAACGAGTTCGAGCGGCTGCGCGATTACCAGCCCGATGACGAGTATCGGCGGATCAACTGGAAGGCGACGGCGCGGCACGGCCGGCCGATCGTGACCCAATACCAGGTCGAGCGCAGCCAGAGCGTGATCGCCGTCGTCGACGTCGGGCGCATGATGCAGAGCCCGGTCGCGGCGCTGACCAAGCTCGACTACGTGCTCAACGCCGTGCTGCTGCTGGCCTATGTCGGCGCCGCCAAGGGCGACAAGATCGGCGTGCTGACCTTCGCCGATCGCGTGGGCGCCTACCTGGACCCGCGGGCCGGACGCGGCCAGTTCTATCGGATGCTCGAGTCGCTCTACGGCGTGATGGCTGCACCGATCGAGCCCGATTACGGCCGCGCGCTGGCGTACTTGCGTCGACGACATCGCAAACGCGCGCTGGTCGTCGTGTTCACCGACCTGGCGAGCGGACCGGCGCTGGCCAGCCTGGCCACGCATGTCGGGCGGCTTGCGCGCCAAAGCCTCGTGCTGGTCGTCACCATCGCCGACCCGGACGTCGCCGCCGCCGCCGCCGCGCCCCCGGCCGACGTGGCGGGCGTCTACCGCCAGGTCGCCGCGGCGCAGACGCTCGACGAACGTCGGACGTTGCTCGAGGCCCTGCATCGTCAGGGCGTGCTCACGCTCGACGTGCCCGCCGATCAACTGTCGCTGGCTGTGGTCAATCGCTATCTGGAGATCAAGGCGAGGATGCGACTATGACGCCCCGGTCATTGCGCCGATACCGCGGGCCGGGGGTCGCGTTCAGCCGAACGTCGTCTTCGATCGCGCGGCTCGTGCCCGGCGAGCAACAGATAGCCGTGCAGCAAAGCGCCCGTCGCCAGCCCGACGCCGAGCTTGACCGCAAACGGGATGTCGGCGTTCGGCGAGACGAAGCCCTCGATCAGGCCGGCGCCGATCAACAGCGGCACACACGGGAGCAGGAGCTTGAGCGCGTCGCGGGCCGCCGCGGCCAGCGCATCGCGGCGCCGCATCAACCCCGGTTGCAGGATCGCCCAACCCAGGCGCAGGCCGGCCGCGCCGGCGATGCAGATCACGCTCAATTCAACGACGCCATGGGCGATGATGAAATCCCACAGCCCGCCAGCCAGCCCATAGTGATGGGTCAGACCCAGCAGGCCGCCCAGCATCAAGCCGTTAGTCACCAGCACGTACAGAGACAACAGGCCGAGCAACACGCCGCCGCCAAAGGCCAGGATCGACACCTGGATGTTGTTGCGCATGATGAACGCCGAAGCGTAGGGCCGCTCTTCGATCGGGATATCGGTCCAGAGCTCGCCGTCCTCGATGATCGGAATGACGTCTTGCGCGCCGACGGGCAGCACGACCCGGGCGAGCTCCGGCTGCGCCGCGACCAGCACACCCGAGCCCAGGGCGGGGCCGAACATCAGCACCCCGGCCAGCGCGACAAAGACCCAAAGGCGACGGTATGTCTGCGGCAACCCGTGCGTCACATAGCGCACGATCCGGCGGATGGCCAGCGGTTCGCTGCGGTAGAGCGACGCGTGGCCGCGCGCGACGAGTCGGTTGAGATACTGCGTCAACGGCTGGCTGGGATAGTCGCGCTGCGCGAGGGCGAGGTCCGACACCGCCGCGCGATACAGCAGGCCGAGTTCGCGAATGTCATCGGGCGACAGCGCAACGCTCGGCCCGTCGGCCCGACCCAGCAGGGCCTCGAGTTGTCGCCAGTCGGCCTGGCGGCGCTGGATGAACGCGGCGGCTGGAAGCATGGTGGGCTAGCGTACCACAGCCCCGCCGCGACAGAATATCGGCGCCCGAGCGGTCTGTGCGAGCACGTTGTCAGACGCCGCCAGAGCGAGGCTTGACCTCGGACACGGATATCACCGGTCACGCGGTCACTCTCAAAGGAGCGTCGCGCCATACGTGGACCGTTGCCGGCCTATGTTTGCGAGGAGCGATCGATGAACAGCCAACTGTCCGATCATGATTACACAGTCGCCACGCCCGAGAACGTGAACTTCGGGTATGCGATGGCGGGCCTTGGGTCGCGTTTCATGGCCGCGCTCGTCGACAGCCTCTTGGTCCTTCTGTTGCAGGTGCTGGTGGTCGTGCTGATCTTCGTGATCGCGATCCGCGATCTGCGGTCATCGACCGGCCTGCTCAGCTGGGCCTCGCTGGCGTTGGTGTTGATCAGCTTCGTCTTGTTTTGGGGCTATTACATCTTCTTCGAGTTGATCTGGAACGGACAGACGCCGGGCAAACGCTGGGTCGGCCTGCGTGTGCTGCGCGCCAACGGCCAGCCGATCACGATCGTCGAGGTCTTGATCCGCAATCTGGTGCGGCTTGTCGATTTCATGCCGGCGGCGTATGGCGTCGGCATCGTATCGATGTTCATCGACGCGCGATCGCGTCGGCTTGGCGATCTGGCCGCCGGCACCATGGTCGTCTGGGAGCGGTCGGCGTTGAGCGTCGACGCGCTGGTCGAGTCGGTCGCCGAGTCGCCGGCCGTCGCGGCGCCCGGCGCCGGTGAGAGCTGGTCGGCGCGCGACCGGGCCCTGGCGGCGGAGTTCCTGGATCGCTGCGCGACGCTGCCGAACCGGGCCGAGCTCGGGCGCAGGATCCTGACCACGCTGCACACCCAGACGGGTCGGCCGGTGCCGGATGTGCAGACCGTCGCCGAAGTCGAAGCCGCCTTGGCCGGGATCGCGCGCCGCGACGAGGACGGCGCGGTCGCCTAGGCCGGTTTCAGCAGGGGCAGAAACGCGGTCGCCAGACCGAGGAACAACCCGAACCCGACGCAATCGGTGACCGTGGTCACCAGCACGGCCGAGGCCAGCGCCGGGTCAAGCTTGAGCCACTTGAGCGTCAGGGGCACGAGCGTGCCCGCCATGCCCGCGGCGATCATGTTGCCGATCATGGCCAGACCGATGACAACGCCCAGGAACGGGATCCCCTTCCACAGGAACGCGCCGATGCCCACGGCGATCCCGACGGCGACGCCATGGAGCATGCCGATGCCGATCTCGCGCAGGAGCGCGGGGCCGACGTCGCCGATCTCGATCTCGCCGAGCGCGAGGCCGCGCACCATGATGGCCAGGGTTTGCGTGCCGGCGTTGCCGCCCTGTCCGGCGACGATCGATTGAAAGACCGCGAGCACGGCGAGTTGCGCGATCGTGGCCTCGAACTGGCTCACCACCCAGGCGGCCAGGAAAGCCGTGATCAGATTGATGTACAGCCAGGGCAGACGGCGCTGCACCGACGTGCGCACTGGGCTCCACGGGCCGAGGTCGCCTTCCGAGGAGATATTGGAGAGGCGGTGGATGTCCTCGGTGGCCTCTTCTTCGATGACGTGCGCGATGTCGCTCGACCGCACCACGCCGACCAGCTTGCCGTCGACGTCCACGACGGGCAGCGCCAGCAAGCTGTACTTGGTCATCAGGTTGGCGACTTCCTCCTGGTCGGTGCCGGCCTGGACCGTGCGGATGTCGCGGATCATGACGTCGCCGACCAGGACGTTCGGCAGCGACGTGATCAACATGCGCAGACCGAGCACGCCGACCAGTCGATCCTGGGCGTCGACGACGTAGAGGTAATACGGCGACTCGGCGTTCGGATCGCGGGCGCGCAGGAAGGCGATCGCCTGCTGCGCCGTCATGGTCTCGCGCAGCGCGAAGAACTCGGGCGTCATCAGACCGCCGGCCGTGTCGTCCTCGTAAGCCAGCAGGGGTCGAACGTCGTCGGCCTCTTCCATCTCCGCCAGGGCCGAGGCGGCGCGCTCGGGTGGCAGGTCGCCGAGGATGTCGGCGGCGGCGTCCGGCTCCATCTCGTCCAGGACGTCGGCCAGACGCTCGGGCGAGAGGTGGGTGGCGGCGGCCAGCGCGTCGTCATCCTCGAGCTCCTCGAGGATCTCGGCCGTCGATTCGGCGTCGAGGCGCGGCAGCAATTCGTGCTGATCATCGGCGCCGAGATCGGCGAACGTTTCGGCGCGGTCGGCCGGGTGCAGCGTATTGAGATACGAGATCGCGTCGTCGACCTTGCCCGATTCAAGGGCTGCGCGCACGCGCTCCACGGCGTCGTCGATGATCAGTTGATTCATGAGCCACCTCCACGTCTGACGCTCAACATAAACGTCAGCCTGACCGGGCCAGTATGGCCAGGCCCATCCCACCGCCGGATAGGCGGTTGGGGGAGATGTCACGTTGTTTGGCGCAAGCTACGGGCGCAACAGCGGGGCAGGCTCCGGAAGCCTATCAGGGGAGGGGGGAAAGGGTCTGTTTGTGCGAACTAGGTCCAGCGTCCATTTCTTCTCTCAATCCCAAACTCGTCGCATTGTACTCCGCGGCCAATTGCGATGTCAACACAGAGTCTCGATGTACCCCGGATGTCGGCGCGGAACGCGCCGACATCGGGGTACATCGGGGCACTCCCGGTGTCTTCGGTTAAAATGGCAGGACCATGAAACGAACTCTGAACCAGTATCTGATTTACCTGATGGCAGTGTTGGTGATCGTGATCGACCAGCTGGCCAAGGCGTGGGTGCGGGCGAACATCCCTGTCGGGAGCACCTACGAGATCATCCCGGGCCTCAGCCAATGGGCCCAGTTTCTCCATATCCAGAACACGGGCGCCGCATTTGGCATGTTTCAGGCCGGCGGCCTGATCTTCACCGTCGTCGCGATCGTGGTGGCGGTCGCGATCGTGTACTACTCGTTCCGAATTCAGGGCGACGCCTGGGCGCTGCGCCTGATCCTGGGCCTGCAGCTCGGCGGCGCCCTGGGCAACCTGATCGATCGGCTGTTCTTCGGGACGGTGACGGACTTCATCAGTCTCCTGGCGATCTGGAACGCGCCCATCTTCAACATCGCCGATGCCAGCATCACGATCGGCGTCGTGCTCATGCTTCTGACCATGCTTCTCAGCCCGGCCGAGCGCCATGATCCACAAATTCCCGGCACCGAGCCCTGATCGGCTCGATCGCCTGATCGCGGCCCACGTCCCGGACGTGTCGCGGAACCAGGCGCAACGTTTGATCGAGGGCGGAAACGTCACAGTCAACGGCGTCGTTGTCGAACGCCCGGCCTATTCCGTGGCGGCCGGGGCAGAGTTGGTCGTCGACGTGCCCGCGCCGGCGCCCGCCTCGGCTGTGGCCGAGGACATCCCGCTCGACATCATCTACGAAGACGACGACGTGATCGTCATCAACAAACCGGCGGGCATGGTCGTCCACCCGGCGGCCGGGCACGCCTCGGGCACGCTGGTCAACGCCGTGCTCGGACACGACCCTGAGCTGGAAGGCGTCGGCGACGAGGCGCGGCCCGGCATCGTGCACCGGCTCGACAAGGACACTTCCGGTCTGATCCTGATCGCCAAGAACGACCGCGCCCACCGCGATCTGCAGGCCAAGTTCGCCGACCGGCGCATCACCAAGGTCTACCAGGCTCTGCTCGACGGCTGGCCGCCCACCGACACCGGCCGGATCGAGGCCGCCATCGGCCGCGATCTGCGCGATCGACAGCGCATGGCGGTCGTGCCGGCCGCCAAGGGGCGAATGGCCATCACCGAGTACAAGGTGCTCGAGCGTTTCGAGACCCGCGGCCGCGGGCGGCACAGCTGGGTCGAGGTGAACCTGCTCACCGGCCGTACCCACCAGATCCGCGTGCATTTCGCCTATCTGCGCTGCCCGATCGTCGGCGACACCGTCTACGGGCATGCCAAGCCGTCGCTGGCCATCGGCCGCCAGTGCCTGCACGCGGCCCGGTTGACCCTGGCGCTGCCGGGAAAGCGCAAACCCGTCACCTTCGAGGCACCCCTCCCCGCCGATATGGAACACCTGTTCGAATTCCTGCGTGGATGATACAATGCCGGGCAACCGGCGTTTCAACCCAACGAGGTGACCGCGCTCACGACGCGGTTTCCTCGGTTTTTGCCTCAGCAAGGGAACACCATGAGAGAAGTCACCGTCGCCACAGTTCAGATGAAGCCCAAGCTGGGCGAGATGGAAGAAAACCTCGCGCGCATGTCCGATTTGGTCGCCCAGATCGCCAGCCAGCAGAAGGTGGATCTGATCATCTTCCCGGAGCTGATCACCACCGGGTACGAGTGCGGCGTGCGCTTCGTCGACATGGCCCAGCGCGTCCCCGGCGTCTCGACCGGCGTGATGTCGCAGCGCGCCCAGGAATTCGGCGTCCACATCGCGTTCGGCCTGCCGTCCAAAGAAAAAGTCGAGTCGATCATCTTCGACTCGGCCGTGTTGATCGGGCCAGACGGCGAGGTGATCGGCGACTACCGCAAGACGCACCTCAAGGGCGAGGAGCGCATGACCTTCCGGGCCGGGTTCAAATACCCGGTCTTCGAGACCACTTTTGGCAACGTCGGGTTGCTGATGGGCTACGACCTCGCGTTCCCCGAGGCCGCGCGGTCGCTGGCGCTCGAGGGCGCCGAACTGCTGATCGTGTGCGGCAGCTACGAGAAGCCGCATCAGGATGAGTGGCGCACGTACTGTCTGGCCCGCGCGTACGAGAACGCCATGTTCGTGGCGGCCTCCAACCGCGTCGGCGACGACGTCACCTACTCGTTCTTCGGCGACTCGATGATCGTCGGCCCGCGCGGGCAGGTCTATGCGACGATGGCGGGCGAGGTCGATCCCAAGACCAACGAGCCGGCCGAGGGCTACGCCGTGGCGCGGATCGATCTGCGTGAAGTGCGACAGCGGCGCGAGGAGTTCCAGACGCTGCAGAACCGCGAGCCTGATCTTTACAAGGCGCTGGTGCGCAAGTACTGAGGTATCCTTGCGAGGTTGACTTGCGGGGGCGAAACCCGTCGCCATCCGAGACGCCGTGAGGGCGCGCCACGCCACATGTCCGAGCCGAAGCCGTCGAACACGGCCCGCCGTTGGGCGATCGCTGGCCTGATCATCGCCTGCGTGTGGGTGATCTTTGCGCTGTTGCCGGTGCCCGGCACCACCCTGATGGGTCTGCCGTTCCTGCTGTTGGCGCTTGTCGCGACGGCCGTCGCCCTGTACCTGCGTTGGGAACGCAAGTCGCGAGGCGTGCTGGTCTGGGCCGTGAGCGCCCTCGGCATCAGCGGCTTCGGGTGCCTGTGGCAGGTCGTGATGGCCGTTATCTGGGGCACCGTGTTGTTCGGCGGCGGTTTATCGCTCTGGCAATACGCCCAGCAGTGGCTGCAGACGACGCCAACGCCATAATCCAGCAAATCGTGTCGCGATCCACAAGGGCTGAGGCGGTGCCTCGGCCCTTGAGTGTCTATCGACACCGCGAAACGCCATCGAGGTTGCTATGCCTTTTGAAAACGGCCTGATCGACCTGCGCAGCGACACCGTTACGGTGCCGACCCCCGAGATGCGTCGCGCTATGGCGGCGGCCGAGGTCGGCGACGACGTCTATCACGACGATCCGACCGTCAACCGCCTCGAGGAACGCGCAGCGGTGTTGACCGGCAAAGCGGCGGCGCTGTTCGTGCCGTCGGGCACGATGGCCAACCTGCTGGCGTTGATGGTGCATTGCGCCGGCCAGCGCGGCGTCGAAGTGATCGTCGGCGACAAGTCGCATATCTTCCTCAACGAAGTGGGTGGTCTGGCGGCGCTTGTCGGCGCGCAGGCGGCTGTCGTGCCCAATCAACCCGATGGCTCGCTGGCTCTGGCCGACATCGAGGCTACGATCCGCGACGCCTCCGACTACCATCATCCGCGCACGCGTCTGGTCTGTCTCGAGAACACGCAAAACATCTGCGGCGGCGTTGTGGTGCCGCCGGCCGTGATGGCCGCCACGCGGGCCGTGGCCAATCGACACGGCCTCAGACTTCATCTCGACGGCGCGCGGTTGTTTAACGCGGCCGTGGCCCTTGGCGCGCCGGCCACCGTGTTGACCGAACACGTCGACTCCGTGATGTTCTGTCTGTCGAAGGGGCTCGGCGCGCCGGTCGGTTCGATGTTGTGCGGCGACGCCGACACGATGGCCGAAGCCCGGCGCTATCGCAAGATGGTCGGCGGAGGCATGCGGCAGGCGGGCGTGATCGCCGCGGCCGGGCTTGTGGCGCTCGAGCACATGGTCGAACGGCTCGACGATGACCACGTCAACGCCCGCCGGCTCGCGGCCGGGCTTCAGGGTCTGCCCGGTCTGACGCTCGAGAACCCGACGCCCCAGACCAACATGGTTTATCTTCAGCTTGACCCGGCCCGCGGCATCACCGGCCCGCGCGTGGCCGAGGCGTTGCGCGCCGACGGCATCGTGCTCGATCCCGGCCCGTACGGCTTCCGGCTGGTCACGCACTACTGGGTCACGGCCGACGACGTCGACAAGGTCGTCGCCAGGTTCCGATCCGCCCTCGGCTGAAACGCGCGCGGAGCGCAGGAGCGTTCGCGCTCCGCGCGCTTCAGCGGGCTACGCCTCCGCTTCCGCTTCGCCTGCCTCCGGGGCGCGCTGACCGAAGCGGTCGTCGAGCATGAGCAGCGCGGCCGAGTCCGTGCCTGCCATCTTGAGTTGGTCGACGGCCAGGCTGACGTTCTTTTCTTCCTCGACCTGCTCGCGCACGAACCACTCGAGCATCACCTGCGTCGCGTAATCGTCCTCGCGTTTGGCGAGCGCATAGAGCTTGTGGATCGCGGCCGTCACTTTTTGCTCATGCTTGAGCGCGGTCTGAAAGGCTTCAAGCGCCGAGACGAATTTCGCCTTGGGCTCGCTGATGGCCGCGAGTTGCACGGCCCCGCCGCGGTCGTGGATGTGGTCGAAGAGGCGCATGGCATGGCCGAGCTCTTCTTCGTACTGCAGGCGCATCCAGGACGCGAACCCCGGGAGGCTCGCAGTTTCGAAGTGGGCCGACATGGCCAGATACGCGTACGACGACGCAAACTCGAGGGTGATCTGTTCGTTGATGGCTTTCTGCATCGCTTGACTGAGCATGGTTTCCTCCGTTGGATGGGGTGGTCCAAGCGCATCCCCGGGAATTTGTAGCACCGTTTGGCGCGGCTGGGCGGAAGGCCTGGACGACACAGCCGCCGCCGTACATATCCGGTCTTGATCGCCGGCCATGCGCGCCCTATGATGTCAACGCCCGTGTCTCGCGTTCTGATCCGCATCCCCGCTTGCCTTCGAAAACCGATCGCAGACTGCGGCGCCGGCAGCCCGCCGACCGCCGTATGGCTCGATGCGCAGGCGCATTCGGCCTGACGTCGAACGTAAGGAGCCGATATATGAACACGCGGATGTTGTTGCTCGCGAGCCTGTTGGGCGGCCTGACCAGCGTGGTCCTGGTCAATCTCCCGATCATCAATCTGGTGAATTGTCTGATCTGCGCCGGATTCTGGGCCGGGCCGCTGCTGGCCGTCTGGTTCTATCGACGGCAGACAAGCGCCGTCACACTGGGCCAGGCGATCGGCATCGGCGTGGCGGCCGGGGCCTGGCACGCCGTCTTTGGGCTGCTCTTGAGTCTGGTCGGCCTGGCTGGCGCTCAGGCGTTGGCGACCTCGTTCGCTCAGTTGGCCCCTGCCGAAAGCGGAGCCCGGGAAGCGATGTCCGGTGTCGAGGCGTCGGTTTTTAACGTCTTCGGCGTCCTGACCGATCTGGTCTTCGGCGCGATCGGCGGTGTCATCGGCGGTGCGCTGTTCCGCGACCGACCCGCCGCGCCGGTGACGCAGGCCTGACGGCAGGCAGTCGGGTCAGAAACCGAGTGGACCGTGGGTCAGGGCGAAGCCCTGACCGTGGGTCAGGGCGAAGCCCTGACCCACGGTCCACTCGGCCCTTGTCTCATCACCCCCCTCTGATCGGCGCGGCCGGTGTCCGCGCCAGACAAGTCGCTCGTGCTTACTGGCCGTTGTGTGCGAGCACGAATCGTCAGTGTGTCTTGCCGCAGATTTCGCGGATTTGGCCGCCAAAGCCTGGGCGGCCTCGCTCACGCAAGCGTCTGCGAAATCCGCGGCTGGGTCTCGGCCCGACATCTTACATGGGCACACTCGCTGTTTGGCTAGGCCCGACGACGGTTTCGGCGTGCTACACTGATTCCTTATGACTCACACGCAGGTGACTTTAGGAGATCGGTGGCGCGCCTGGAGGCAGGAGTACCCGGCCAAGATCCGCTCGGCGAGCGTCAATGTCGGGCGGGCGTTCGAGTTGGTCTGGCAAGGGCATCCCGCCTCGTTGGTGGCGATGGTGGCGTGCACGTTGATCGGGGCCGGCATCCCGGCCGGGCAGGCGTACGTCGGCAAGCTGATCGTCGATGCGGTGGTCAGCGGCGCCCAATCCGGTGTGGACCCGATGGCCGGGCTGCAATCGGTGGCGCCGTGGCTGCTGCTCGAGCTGGCGCTTGTCGTGCTCGACACCGCCACCGGGCAGGCGCGCACGCTGGCCGAGCACATCCTCCACGCGCGGATCAACGTCAACATCAATACGCGCATCATCCGTAAAGCGCTCGACCTCGATCTGGCCTACTTCGAGAACGCCGAATACTACGACAAGCTGCAGAACGCGCGCCGCGAGGCCGACTGGCGGAGCCTGCAGATCGTGGACAACGGGTTTTACCTGATCCAAAACCTGATCACGCTCGGCTCGTTCGTGGTGCTGTTGATCGGTTTCAGCCCGTGGCTGGCGCTCCTGATCTTCGCGGCGACGGTGCCGGCCTTCCTGGCACAGAACCGGTACGCCGAGTTGAGCTTTCGCGTGCTCAGCTGGCGTGCGCCGGAAGCCCGTCGCTTGAACTATCTCGAACACCTGCTGACGGACTACGACGCGGTAAAGGAAGTCAAACTCTTCAACCTCGGCGAGCCGTTGCTCGGGCGTTACGCGGACCTGTTCTGGAAGTTCTTGCGCGAGGATCAATCGATCGCCCAGAAACGCAGTTTCGCGTCGCTGGGTTGGGGGCTGCTCGCGACTCTGTCGTACTACGGCGCCTATGCCTGGATCGTGTGGCGCGCCGTTGGCGCGGCGATCACGTTGGGCGATATGACGCTGTTTCTATCGATCACGCGCAGCAGCCAGAGCCGCTTTCAGGCGATCCTGTACGGGCTCTCCAGCCTGTACGAGAACGGCCTGTTCCTCAGCAACCTGTTTGCGTTCCTCGAACTGACCCCGGCGATGCAGAACGCCTCAGGCGGCGGCCGACCGGTGCCCGAGCGCTTCACACGCGGCATCGAATTCCGCAACGTGTCCTTTCGCTACGAGGGCCACGCCCAGGACGTGCTGCGCAACGTCAACTTCCACCTGCAACCGGGCGAGAAGGTCGCACTGGTTGGGCCGAACGGCGCCGGCAAGACCACGTTGATCAAGCTGCTCACGCGTCTATACGACCCGACGGACGGCCAGATCCTGCTCGACGGCGTCGACCTGCGCGAGTACGACCTGTTGCAACTGCGCCAGCGGATCGGCGTGATCTTTCAGGACTTCGTCCGCTATCACCTGCCGGCCTCCGAAAACGTCGGCTTCGGCCAGGTCGAGGCCCTCGACGACCTCGAGCGCATCGTGGCCGCCGCGCGCAAGTCGGGCGCCGATGAGGTCATCCAGCCGCTCCCGAACGGCTATGCCACGGTACTCGGGCGCTGGTTCTCGGGCGGCCGCGATCTCTCGGGCGGGCAGTGGCAGAAGATCGCGCTCGGACGCGCCTTCATGCGCGACTGCGAGCTGATCGTGCTCGATGAACCGACCGCCGCGCTCGACGCCGAGAACGAGCTGCGCGTCTTCGAGCAGTTCAGGGCCCTGACCGAGGACCGCATGGCGGTGCTCATCAGCCACCGCTTCTCGACGGTACGCATGGCCGATCGCATCTTCGTCATCGAGGGCGGCACGATCACGGAAAGCGGTTCGCACCACACGCTGTTGGCGCAGGGCGGCACGTACGCACGGTTGTTCACGCTGCAGGCGGAATCTTATCGGTGACCGCCCCTCGGAGGAGCAAGGTCAGATCTTGACCCACCGTGCGCGGGTGAGCGCGACGAGATCCGCGACGGCAAGGCGGAGGTTGGCGCGACGGTCGCCGGCGCTGACGTGGATGAAGGGCAGGTCGCGCGCGCTTTCGGCCAGATAGATCTCGAACCCTTTGTTGATCAGGGCGAGCGCCGAGATGCCGCCGACCTGCAATCCGGTGAGCCGCTCGGCCTCGGCCTGCGTCGCCATCTTGAGCTTCTTCTCGCCGACGGCAGCCGCGAGCTGTTTCAAATCGAGCTCGTGCCCGGCGGGCGCCATCACCAGCAACGGCTTCTTGGCGGGGGACTCGCGCAGGACCACCAGGGTCTTGTAGACGTGGTCCTCGGCGACGCCAAGGCGCGCGGCCGTGTCCGCGGCGCTGTGTTTGTCCCCATCGAGTTCGAAGATCGTGTAGGAAACCCGGCGACTGTCGAGCAATCGGGTCACGTTGTTCTTAAACGTCATTTTCCGGTGATGATACACTACGGCGCATGTCGGCGGGAAAACGGCTCGGTGATTATGAGCTCGAAGAGGAGATCGGGCGCGGCGGTATGGCCACCGTCTACCGCGCGCGGCAGTTGAACCTCGAACGCGTCGTGGCCGTCAAGGTCATCCAGCGGTCGCTCAGCCAGAACCCGCAGGAAGTCCAGCGCTTCCAACAGGAAGCGCAGATGGTGGCGCGCCTCGAACACCCCCACATCCTGCCGATCTACGACTTCGACGGCGCGCACGACCCACCGTTCATCGTCATGCGCTATCTGGCCGGTGGCACGATCAAGGACCGGCTGCGGCGCGGGCCGATCGAGCGCGGCGTCCTCTTCGATCTGCTGCGCAAGGCGGCTTCGGGCCTCGACTACGCCCATCGTCAGGGCGTCATCCATCGCGACATCAAGCCCTCGAACATCCTGCTCGACGCAGACGGAAACCCGTTTATCTCCGACTTCGGCATCGCGCGTTGGGTCTCGGGCGCCGACGTGACGGGCGGCGCGCTGCTCGGCACGGCCGATTACGTATCGCCAGAGCAGGCGATGGGTCGCGACCTGGATCATCGGGCCGACCTGTACTCGTTCGGCGTCGTGATTTATCAAATCCTCACCGGCCAGGTGCCGTTCTCGGCCGATCAAACCCTTGGCATCCTCATCCGGCACGTGTACGATGCCCCGCCGGCCGCGACATCGCTCAACCCGGCCCTGCCGCCGGCCGTCGATTCCGTGTTCACACGGGCCTTGGCCAAGGCGCCCGAGCAGCGCTACGCGACAGCCATCGAGCTGGTCGAGGCGGTCGAGGCAGCGCTGGCCGGGAGCCCGTTGGCGACGCCCGCACGATCCGACGATGTGGCGAGCCGGAGCCAGACGACCACGCAAACCAGCGTGCTCGAGTATCAGCGGCCGCTGACCGTGTTGGCGTTGGGCGCCAACGACCTCGAGCTCGGTCTGGTCGAGAACCTCGGCAGCGCCGAGGCCGCGCGTCTCATGCGCCAATGGCTGCGCCGAACCGAGGAGCTGTGCGTCGCGCGCGGCGGTCTGATCTACGAGCGCTCGGCGCGCGGGCTGCTGGCGGTTTGGGGCGCCCTGAGCCTGATGGAGGACGACGCCGAGCAGGCGGTGCAGACCGCGCTCGAAGTCGCGCGCGACTTCGACGCCTGGATGACCGAGGATCTGGCGGAACCGATCGGCGCGGGTCGTCAGCCGGTGTTGTCGATCGCCAGCAGCCGCGGCGCCGCGCACGTCGACGTCGACGGACGCATGCTGCTCTCGGGCCAGGCGCTGGGTGTCGCGGCCCGGCTGCAGTCGATCGCGCCGGTCGGCAGCGTGGTCATCGACGCCGAGACCCACCGCCGCGCGCGCGGGCGCTTCGACTTTCGCGCGATCCCGGGGCTCGAGGGCAGCGGGCTGCGCGAGCCCGTCGCGGTGTTCGAGGTGCTCGGGCTGCGCGAGCAGGCGTTCTGGCTCGAAGACCGCGGCGTGCCCGGCGCGTCGTCGCGGTTGATCGGACGCGAGAACGAGCTCAAGCAACTGCAGAGCGAATTCCTCGAAACCCTGGCGGGGCGCGGCGCGCGCTGGGTGACGCTGCTGGGCGACCTCGGCCTGGGCAAGAGCCGTCTGCTGCACGAGCTCGACACCTGGGCCGATGTCCTCGAGGTGCCGGACTTCTACTTCTTCCAGGGTCGCGCGACGCCGCAGATGGTGCAGCGGCCGTACGGGCTCATCAGCCGCATCCTGGCGGAGCGTTGCCGACTGCGGCATAGCGATCCGCCCGAATTGGCGCGTGAGAAACTGCGTCGTGGGTTGGGCCTCATCCTCGAGCCGACCGAGCTCGACGAGGCCCTGAATGCGATCGTGCCGGTGCTCGGCCTCGGCGGTGAGACACATTCGACGCTCAACGTGGGCGCCAGCCCGAACCTCGTGCGGGATCGCGCCGATGCGGCGCTCGAGACGCTCTTCCGCGCCACCGTGCGCGGCGGCGCGGTGTTGATCATTCTCGAAGACGTGCAGTGGTCCGACGAGACCTCGCTCAAGTTGCTCGAACGGTGGGTGCGTCTATCGCCGCGTGCGGCGGTGATGATCCTGGCCAGCGCCCGGCCCGAGTTCCTCGACGAGCGACCGGAGTGGGGGCGCGATCTGCCTCTGCATCGACGGATCACGTTGACGCCCCTGTCGCGCTCCGACAGCCGCCGGCTGGCCGGCGAATTGCTGTCGCGGGCGTCGCAGCTCCCGAACTATCTGATCGACATGCTGGTGGAGCGCTGCGAGGGCAATCCGTTCTTCCTGGAGGAGCTGATCACGGTGTTGCTCGAAGACGGCGTGATCGTGCCGCGCGAGCCGACCTGGCAGGTGCGTGAGGCGCGGCTGGCGCGGCTGCGCGTGCCGGCCACGCTGGCCGAGGCCTTGCAGGTTCGTCTGGAGGGGCTGCCCGCCGGCGCACGCGTCATCCTGGCCCGCGCCAGCGTGATCGGGCGCGTCTTCTGGGACGGCGCGCTTCAGGCGCTCGAGGTCGCGGACGGCATCCCGCTGCCCAACCTCGATCGACTCCTCGACGATCTGCGCCGCCGGGAATTGATCTTTCTGCGGCCGGCGTCGACGTTCGCCGCCTGGCGTGAGTTCAGCTTCAAGAACAACTTGTTGCGCGACGTCGTATACAACGGCCTACTCGGCCGGCAATTGCGCGCTTATCACCGCGAGACGGGCGATTGGCTGACGCGCGCGGCCGGGGCCCGCGCCGGCGAGTATGCCGACGTGATCGGCGGACATTACGAGCTGGCCGGCGACTTCGGACGCGCCGCGCGGCAGGCGTTCCGGGCCGCGCAGGCGGCGTTTGGCGTGAATGCCTACAAAGAAGCCGAGACCCATCTGCAGCGCGCGGCCGACATGTTCGAGCGCGACGACACGGCGCCTGGCGGTCTGCAAATCCAGATCCCGCTGTTACGCGGGCGCGTCGCGGCCGACACCGGCCAGCCCGATCGCGCGCGCGAACAGTTGACGCACGCAGCGGGCCTGGCCGAGGCGGCTGGTGACGAGGTCGCGGCCCTGCAAGCCGAAGCGCTCCTCGCGCGCGTCGATGCCTGGCAGGGCCAGTTCGCGGCGGCCGAGCAGCGGCTGCGCGGCATCCTGCCGCGGGCGCGTGCCGTCGGCGACCGGCCGGTGTTGGTGCTCGTGCTGCGGTTGCTCGGTAACGCACGGGCGGATCTGGGTGGCATGGCTGAGGCGCGCACCGTGCTCGAAGAGAGCCTGGCGATCGCGCGCGCCGCCGAGGATCTCGAGGCGGTGGCGGCGGCGCTCAACAGCCTGGCCAACGTCGAATCGTCCGAACGCGACGATCGGGCCGCGCTCCGGCGCTTCGAGGAGGCGCTACCCCTGGTGCGCCGCACCGGAAATCGGTTTGCGCAGGCCATCTTCCTGATCAACAGCTGTCGCGCCCACGTCCTGATCGGCGACGCGGCAGCCGGCGTGCCGCTCGCCACAGAAGCCCTCCAGCTGGCGGATCAGATGGAGAACGCCTGGCTGCGGGCACAGGCGCTGACGGCCCTCGGTTGGGCCAACGCGTTCCAGGGTGAGCTCGAACTGGCGCAGCGACGTCTGCGAGAGGCTTTGAGCCTGCATCTTGGGATGGGCAACGAGCCGTTCGTGCTCGACGCGTTCGTCGGTCTCGCGCGCGTCGCGGCCGTCTCCGGTCATAGCGACCAGGCGGCCACGCTCATCGCGCTGGCGACGTCGCACCCCGCGGTCGACGACTCAGTACGGCGCCTGTCGCAAGCGGTCTGGCGCGACATCCCGATCTCGGAAGACACGTTGGCCGCGGCCGCCGAACGTGCGCAAGGCCTGCGCGTGACGGACGTGGCGCAAGACCTGCTGGCCGCCGGCGCGGAGTCCGAGGCCGGCGCCGCGCAGATCACGCCGTCGTCTTGAGCGTAGGGACGTCCGTCTGTGCGCGGATCACGTGGACGCCGCGTTGCACGAAAACGCCCGGTAGCCAACCGGGCGTTTCGCTTTTCTAGGCCGTCTCGAGCCTTGCTCGAATAGCGCGGGCGATGTCGCGCGCCCGTTCGGAGGCAGTGCCGGTGTAGGCGTCGGCCTGCATCAGTTCCTTGAGACGCGCCGGTTGAAGGTGGCGCAGGATCTGCATGTCGCCGGCGAGGGCGCCGGGCAGGGGGTTGGGTTGGCCGCTGTTGATCGCCGCCCAGGCCTTCAGGCTGTGCTCGCGCAGACGCTCGTGCAGATGCTGGCGGTCGCCACCGGCTCGGACCGCGGCCATCAGCACGCGTTCGGTGGCCGCGAACGGACCAAACCGGGCGAGGTTGGCGGCGCAGGCGTCGGCGTTGATGCGCAACCCGGCCAGGATCTTGTGCGCCGTGCGCAACATTTCGTCGATCGCCAGGAAAGCCTCAGGCAGCGCGGCGCGCCGATTGGCCGAATCGTCCAGCGTGCGCTCGAGCAACGAGTCGGCGGCGTTCTCCCAGGCGACCTGCGGCATGGCGGCCACCAGACGCGCGAGCGAACAGATCTTCTCGGCGTTGATCGGGTTGCGCTTGAACGGCATGGCGCTCGAGCCGACCTGCTTCGCGCCGAACGGCTCGGCCATCTCGCCGAACCCGGCCGACTGCAATACGCGCAGGTCGAAGGCGAACTTGTGCAATGACGCCGCCAGACCGGCCAGCGCGGCCAGCACCGTGTAGTCTTGCACGCGGGGGTAGGTCTGGGTGGCAATGGTGAACGCGCCGAGCCCGAGCGACTGGAGCACATGGGCCTCGAGCTCATGTGGGGTCACGCCCGTGCCGGAGAGCATCTCGCCATACGAAGCCTGCGTGCCGACGGCGCCCTTGAGGCCTTTGCCACGCAGGCCGGCCGAAACTCCAGCGAGCGCGCGCTCGTGCTCAAGCAGGTCCTGCGCGTAGACGGCCAGGCGATACCCGACGGTGGTCGGCTCGGCGGGCTGGAGATGGGTGTAGGCCATGCAGGCCAGATCGGCGTTGGCAACGATCAAGGTCGCCAGATCCGTCAGCACCGTGTGTAGCCGGCTCGAGACCAGGCCGAGCGCGTCGCGCAGCCGCAGCACGTCGGCGTTGTCGGTGATGTCGGCGCTGGTCGCGCCCCAATGGATGATGCCGCCGCCGACCGGGCATTGTTCGGCAAAGGCCCGCACCTCGGCCATGACGTCATGGCCGATCTCGGCTTCGATTGCCAGCGCGCGGGCCGTGTTGAGCGTGTCGGCGTGCGCTTCGAGATCCTGAGCCTGTTCGGGCCTCACGAGCCCGGCCGTGGTCTGCGCCCGCGCCAGGGCGACCCAGATGCGGCGCCACAGCCGCCGCTTGTGGTCATCCGACCAGACGGCTCGCATCTCGTCGGAGCCGTAGCGTTTGCTGAAGGGGAAGTCGAGTTCGGTCATGAATGCTCCGGACGAGCGACGAACGGCGAGCGCGGTTCGTCGCCGTCAATCCTCCGGCTTATAGCCCAGCCGCTTCACGAGCCGGGCGCTCTCGCGCCAGCCGGCTTCGACCTTGACGTGCACGTCGAGGTAGACGTGCGCGCCGATCAGGTTTTCGATCTCGCGGCGGGCGTTTGTCCCGATGCGCTGGAGCATCGTGCCGCCCTTGCCGATCACGATCGCCTTGTGGGTGTCACGCTCGACGATGATTTCGGCGCTGATGCGCACGTCGCCGGGCTGGCTCTCATCGTAGTCGACCACGTTGACGGCGATGCCGTGCGGCACCTCCTGCTCGAGCGCGTTCAACGCCGCTTCGCGGATCAGCTCGCCGGCCAGGTCGCGCAGGTGCGTCTGCGTGACCTCATCCTCCGGGTATAGCAGCGCCGGGCTCTCGGGCAAGGCCGCGACGAGCATCGCCCGGATCTCGTCGAGGTTGTCGCCCCGGGTGGCCGAGATCAGCATCCACGCCGCGCCGGGGGCCAACGCCCGGTAGGCATCGCTGTTCGCGATGACGTCGGCGGGCTTGAGTTTGTCGGACTTGTTGAGCGCGAGCACGATGGGCGCCTCGGGCGCCGCCGCGAGGATGCGCGCGATGGCGTGCCTGTCGCCCGCCGTGGGTCTGACCGAGACGTCAACGATCCATAGCACGGCGTCGGCGTCGGCCAGTGCACGTCCGGCGGCATCCATCATGTAGTCGCCGAGCGGGTTGCGCGCTTCGTGCAGACCGGGCGTGTCGACGAACACGATCTGGACGCCCGGGTCGGTCAGGATGCCGAGCTGGTTGCGGCGCGTGGTCTGCGGCTTGGCCGAGACGATCGCGATCTTCTGGCCAAGCAGAGCATTGATCAGCGACGACTTGCCGACGTTTGGCCGGCCGGCCACGGCGACAAATCCGGCCTTGAGGGGATCAGGGTTCATGCAAACGCTCCGTTCGAATCGATCACCCGCGGCGGCACGTCACTGTAACACCAGGGGATTGAAGTTGGTTTCGGTGTCGTATACGTCGACGCCCTCGGCGCGTTTGAGACGCGTGACGACGGCATACGTGATCGGAGTGAACACCACTTCGACCGCGCACTTGAACACGTAGTTGGAGATCAGCACCGCCAGCAACACGTCGGTCGACCAGACGCCGAGGAAGGCCACCAGCACGAACACGATCGTGTCGACGCCTTCACCGACCAGGGTCGAGCCGATCGTGCGGGTCCACAGCCACCGGCCGCTCGTCGCGATCTTGAGTTTGGCCAGGACGAACGAATTCGTGAACTCGCCGACCCAATACGCGACCAGGCTCGCCATGGCGATGCGCGGCGCCTGGCCCAACACCGCACTGAACGCGGCGTTCTGCGGCGGCAGCCAGTCGACCAGCGACAGAGTCAGCACCATCAGCGCCAGCGCGGCGAAACCCGTCCAGATGACGCGTCGGCTCGAGCGATAGCCGTACACCTCGGTCAGGACGTCGCCGAAGATGTACGCCACCGGGAAGAGCAGGGTGCCGCCGTCGAACGTAAAGGGCCCGACCGTCACGACTTTGACGGAAGCGACGTTTGAAATGATCAGGACGGCCACGAACAGGCCGGTGATGCGATCGAGATAGCGAAATGACGACACGTGGTGTTCTACCTTGGCCCAGACCAACTTTGGGGTCGGCAAGTGCCCATTGTACGTCAAGCAGACACGGCGAAGACGCGAAGTGCGCCA
>JBGAJV010000072.1:0-30492 GCA_044224715.1 Anaerolineales bacterium
CCCACCTGCGGCAGGTCCACGTACACGATGTCCGACAGCGCGTTCTGGGCGTAGTCCGAAATGCCCACCGTCGCCGTCTCCCCCTCCACCCGCACCCACTCGTCGCTCTTCGCATACTTGAGGTCACTTGGTACGTTCATGGTGCTTTCCTCCAAGGCAACAAAAAAGGACGCGCGCAGATACCTGCGCGCGTCCCCTGTGTGGTCGACCTGAGAGATTCAGGCGCTGATCGGCGCCCTTGCCCCGTCGGTGCGGGCCCAGAACCGGCCCGGCTTTTCAGAGGTGATCGGTCTGCGGGGTCCTTTGACCTGAGAGATTCATGGCGGACTTGCGACAGCCCGCCATTTGCCCCGTCGGTGGCGGCGGTCGAAACCGCTCGCACTCTCCCCCGCAGAAAGTCGATTTAGGATCGACTTTGATTGTATGAGCAAGGTTGCGGGGACGTCAAGTGACATCTGGGGATGACGAACGGGAGGCCGGCGCGAAGCGCATCGATCATGGCACAGACAGCGACGGTGAACGACCAGGGCCCCACGTGCCACGAAAACCCCCTAGATTCCCGCGGTTTTTCGGCCTCCAGCTTGACGCCCCTTGACGCGGTGTGATAGGCTATCCCGGTCGAACTCGTTGGCGTACGGCATCACGGGAGGTGGCCCTTACCGAATGTTCCGGCGCCAGCGCCAGCAGTGCGCGCATCCCCCGGAGGCGCACTGGTCTTGAGGCGGGGTCGGTGGTCTTGCCTTCCGACCTGGGGCCTCCCACAGTTTCAAAGGCAACCTGAAAAGGAGATCACGTCAAGGGCCCTAACAAGCAGCGAAGACACGCGCGGCTGCATGTGGCACAGACGATCGTGCCAGCCGTAGCGACGGAGCCTAATGGACCGGTTACAACGGATCGAATGGACAAGCGTTGCCGAACCTTGCCATCGCTTCCCTGACAATTTGACTGCGCCGTAAACCGTCCCGCCTCGTTTGAGGCGCGGCCACGGCATATCGGATTGCGCGCCCCGCCGACCCGGCACGCTGGCCATCTCATAGCCAGGTGTGCGCGTCGCGGTGTCGCAGTGAATTGTTCCCCGTCGCTCGCCCCGGCCTGCGCCCTGGTGTGGCTTTGCCGTTCCTGCCGTCGACGTGATCGAAATGACAGACACATGCAAGCTGACGACGCCCCGCGCGTCGTCGGAGAGAAGTTGGGTTGAGGGTATGCGGAAGGTAGCGGTTGTCGCGTTTTTCTTGAATACGCTGTTGTACGCCACGTACTTCCCGGTGGCGAAGGGCGCGCTAAGTTGTCTGGATCCCTGGATCTTCATGGCGTCCGCCGAAGCGTTGACGTTGCCGGTGGCGTTCGCGCTGCTGTGGCGAGGTCGACGTCTGACGGCGCAGACCTGGCGTTCGGGTGTGCTGTTGGGCGTGATCGCCAACCTGGGCTTCGCGCTTGGCTTGCAGGCCTTGCGCTTCACGTCGGCGACGAACACCACGTTCCTGGGCGCGCTCAGCGGCGTCATCGGCGCCCTGATCACGCGGGTGATGCTAAATCAGCGTCTGCACACGATGACCTGGGTGGCCGGCGCGTTGTCGACGGTCGGCGCGATCGGCCTGGTCTTCGCGGGCGGCTGGGCCGGAGTCAACCTGGGCGACCTGATCGCGCTGGTCGCGGCCGCGATCTACGCCTGGAACATCTTTCAGACCGATCGCGAGACGACCCGGCCCGCCGCCGACACGCGCGGCCTGTTGGCCGTCGTGTTGATCACGGGCGCGGCGCTGGCGTTCGTCGAGTGTCTGATCTTCGCCGACCGGACGACCGTGGCGCGTTTCGAGGCCGCGGATCTCGGCGTGCTGATCTACGTCGCGGTCGTGACGACCGTGATCCCGTACGCGGTCACCCTCAAGCTGCAGCGACATCTGCAGCCGGTGACCGTGGCGTTCATCTATGTTATCGAGCCGCTTTGGAGCGCGGTCTTTGCGGCCGTGTATCTGGGCGAGATGTTGAGCCCGCAAGGCCAGGCCTCGGCCGGGCTGATTCTGGCCGGCGCTTTGCTGGCCGTGTGGGCGACTCTGCCTCCGGCGCAAGCCGAGGCTATGGCGACGTCGGGCGCGTTCGAGCGCCCGACAGGCGCCGAATTAGCACTTGGAGGTGACTAATATGTTCTACGCAGTTCTCAGAATCCTGGCGACGTTGCGGTTCATGTTCCCGTTCGCGCGCTGAGGGCCCGTACGCCGGCGGTGGGCCGCCGCAGTGTGACCGTTGGGTAGTTGGGGTGGCCCTCGGGTGGCCGTAAGGGTGGCCGCGTGGCCGTCGGGTGGATGGGTGGCCGTCGGGTGGATGCGGTGGCCGTAAGGGTGGATGGGGGGCCGTAAGGGTGGATGGGTGGCCGTAGGGGTGGCCCTTGTGGCCACCCGGCCACCCGGCCACCCGGCCACCCCCACGGCCCGCCGTCCGTCAGTTCCCGCCCTTGATCTCGGTCCAGACGCGATCGTAGAGCTGGAGTGCGTCGCCGACATCCTCGACCCGATGCGTGTTCTTCAGAGCCTCGGGTGAGGCGTTGGTGATGTTCGAGTCTGCATAGGCTGCGTACACGTCGGGCTGATTGGCCTTGGCGTAGTCGAGCGCCGCGCGATTCGGCACGGTGTACGGATAGTCTTTGAGCAGCAGCCAGGCCACGTCGCCCTGGAGCAGATAGTTCATCCAGGCATAGGCGGCGTCGGCGTGCGGCGCGCCGGTGGGCACCGCGAAGCCGTCTTGAAACAGGATCGCACCCTCGGTCGGCAACACATATTCGATCGTCGGAAGCTCCTGTTTGGCGAGGAAGGCCTCGCCGTTCCAGACCACGCCCAGATCGGCGTCGCCCGCGATGAGCGCCGTCTTCGGGCTGTCGCTGTCCCACAGCTTGACGTTGTTCTTCGCCAGTTCCTTGAGCCTGGCCTCGGCCTCGGCCAGCTGCGCCGGGTCAGTGGTGTTGATGTCGTAACCCAGCGTGAGCAGCGTCATGCCGATGATCACGCGGGTGTCGTCGATCATGACCAGCCGGTTGGCGTAATCCGGGCTCCACAGATCGGCCCAGCTGGTGGGCGGGTTCGTCACCCGCGCGCTGTCGTAGACGATGGCCTGCGTGCCGAGCTGATACGGCGACACGTAGTCGGCCTGATCGCCATAGAGGGCGAGATAGCCGGGGTCGATGTTCGCGAGGTTGGGCAGGCGGCTCTTGTCGAGTTTCTCGAGCATGCCGCTGCGGATCATCACGTTGATGATGTAATCGCTCGGGTGAACGATGTCGTAACCGCTTGCGCCGGCGCGGAGTTTGGCGTCGAGCTCCTCGTTCGACGAGAAGAACTCCTGATTCACCTCGACGCCATACACAAGGCCGAAACACTCGATGATGTCGGCGGGAACGTACTCGGTCCACAGAAACAGATTGATCTGCTTGGACGTCACCTCGGCCCGGGGTGAAGGCTCGGGGCAGACGAAGCCCGTCGACGTCGTCTTGGCCGTCTCGGCGGCCGACGACGTAGGCTCAACGGGCGTGGTGACCGGGGCGCAGGCGGCGAAGGCCAGGCTCAGCAGCAGCACGCCGGCAGTCGCCCGGCGTCCACGACGAAACCCGGAAGCGTTCATTTCTCTTTCTCTCCTTATTGATCTGATGCAAACACGCGGCCTGAATGATAGCTGTTTTCCTCACGAGTGAAAGAGCGCCAAACGAAACGTGTGCAAGCAAGAGTTGTCAGTTTGCCTGCCGGCGCCCGGTCTTGTACACGGATCACGCGGATGAGCACGGATGTCGCGGAGCGAATTCCTGCTGCTTCCGCGTGATCGGCCACCATCTGCAGCGTATCTGCCGTGATCCGCGTCCCCGATCCGGCCCGGGCCTTGAGCCACCTGACAACTCGCCCGTGCACACCAACGAAACGCGCCTACGAGCGAGTTGTTAGGCGCGGCAATAAACGCTGACGACTCGCGTATGGACAAAGCGAAACCGGGCCGCGTGAAGCGGCCCGGTTTTGTTTCAGTGCTTTGGCATGCGGCAGACCGCGGCCGGCAGTCTTGCCTCAGTTCCCGCCCTTGATCTCGGTCCAGATCCGGTCGTACAGCGCCGTGGCGTCGCCGACGTCCTCGACGCGATGACCCTTGGCGAACACGTCCGCCGGCACGTTCGTAATGGTCGAGGCCATGTAGGCCTCATATAGCGCCTTGGGCGTGGTCTGGTTGCCGTCGGGGTCGGTGACGTCGAAGGTGGCGCTCGCGGCGTAGTCGAGCGCGGCCTTGTCCGGGTTGTTGTACGGGAAGTCGCGCAACATCAGCCAGAAGACGTCGCCCTGGTAGGTGTAGTTGAGCCAGGCGTAGGCGGCGTCGAGGTGCGAGGCGCCGGCCGGGATGGCGTAGTTATCCTGCCAGAGGATGGCGCCTTCGCTCGGGTACACGAACTGGATGTCCGGGACCTCGCGCTGGGCGAGCACGGCCTCGCCGGTCCAGGTCAGGCCGAGATCGACGTCGCCGGCGATCAGGGCGGTTTTCGGGCTGTCGCTGTCCCACAGTTTGATGCCCGGGACGAGTTCGAGCAACCTGGCCTTGGCCTCCTGGAGTTGGGCCTCGTCGGTGGAGTTGATGTCGTAGCCGAGCGTCAGCAGCGTCATGCCGATCGTGACCCGTGAGTCGTCGAGGAAGACCATGCGGGCTGCGTCGACGTACTCGGGCTTCCATAGATCGGCCCACGACTGGGGCGGGTTGCTGACCTTGGCGGTGTTGACCACGATCGCGTCGGTGCCGCCCTGGTAGGGCAGCGTGTATTCGTTGCCCTTGTCGAAAGCCAGATCCATGTACTGCGGATCCATGTTGTTCAGGATCGTGAGCCGGCTCTTGTCGAGCTTCTGGAGCTGGCCCTTGCGGATCAGCACCGACACATAGTAGTCGGTGGGCTGGACGAGGTCGTAGTTCGTGCCGCCGGCGTCGAGCTTGGCGCCGAGCTCCTCGTTCGAGGAATATTCCTCGCGGTTGACGGTCACCCCATAGGTCTTCTCGAAGCACTCGATCATGTCCTGCGGGATGTACTCGGTCCACACGAACAGATTGAGTTCCTTCGACGTGACCTCGACCTTGGGGCTCGGCGCGGGGCAGGTGAATCCCGTCGACGTCACGATGGCCTCGCTGGAGCCGGCGGTGGCCGACACATCCGAGTTCGTGTTCGGCTGCGAGGCGGCGCCCGGCGAACAGGCGGCGACGGCGACCGCCAGCAGCCCGGCGGCCAGCGGTTTCAAGCGTAGGGTCATGGCAACTCCTCCTGGTGAATCCTCAAGCGGCGTTAGGATGACAGCTGGCGCTCAGTGCGCCTCGCTGCGACGGCCGGCGAACTGCGACAGCATCAACACGACGAACACGATGACGATCCAGAGCGTCGCCAGCGCGTTCAACTCCGGCGTGGTCACGCGGCGCAGCAGACCATACACGTAGATCGGCAGCGTCGTGCCGCCCGGGCCCGTGGTGAAGAACGTCGTGATGAAGTCGTCGAGCGAGAGCGTGAAGGCGAGCAGCGCGCCCGACATCACACCCGGGAAGATGATCGGCAGGGTCACGCGCCAGAACGTGATCCACTCGTTGGCATACAGGTCCATGGCGGCCTCTTCGACCGCCTTGTCGAAGCCCTGCAGGCGCGCGCGCACGACGAGCGCCACAAACGGCACGCTGAACGCAATGTGCGAGAGGATCACGGTGCCCAGACCGAGCGACAGACGGCTGTCGCCGGTCAGACCGAGGGTGTTGTTGATGAAGCCGAAGAGGGCCGAATAGAGCACGAGCAGACCGACGCCCATCACGATCTCGGGGATGACGATCGGGATGTAGAGCGACACTTCCGAGTACGCTTTCCCGGGGAAGTTGTATCGCTGCAAGGCCAGCGCGGCCATCGTGCCGATGATCGTCGACGCCACGGTCGAGACGATCGCGACCGTCATGGTGTTGCGCGCGGCCGCGACCAACTCGCGATTGCGGGTGAGCTGGCAGAACCAGTAGAACGCGCCGCAATCGCCCTGGTTGACCACGCCCTCGAAAACCACGTTGGTGCGCGACGAATTGAACGAGAAGACGATCAGGACGATGATCGGCGCGTACAGGAAGAAGTACACAAGCGCCGTGACGGCCAGCAGCCAGGGGGAGCGACGCTTGGTCATCGGCCGAAGGCCTCCTCGGCGAAGCCGAACTTGCGCGTGTAGTACAGGGTCACGGCCAGCGTCATCACCATGAGCACGATGGTCGCGGCCGAGCCGAAGACCGGGTCGCGCGCGTCGAGGAATTGGCGCTGGATCAGGTTGCCGACCAGGATCACCTGCCGCCCGCCGAGGATGTCGGAGACGATGAAGGTGCCCATGACCGGGATGAAGACCAGGATCGTCCCGGCCACGATGCCCGGCAGCGAGAGCGGGAACGTGATCCGCCAGAAGGTGTGCCAGGTGTTGGCGCCGAGATCCGCCGCCGCCTCGTAGAGCGAATCCTCGATCTTCTCGAGCGACGTGAACATCGGCAGGATCATGAACGGCAGGAATTCGTAGACCATGCACACCAGCACCGCGCCGTCGGAGGGGTACAGGTCGAAGGGCTTGAAGCCGAACCCGACCAGCCCAGCCAGCCAGCCGAGGACGCTGTTGAGCACGCCCTGATTGCGCAGGATCATGATCCAGGCGTACACGCGGATGACGAAGTTGGTCCAGAGCGGCACGAGCACCAAGAACAGCCACAGGTTGCGCTGGCCGCGCGGCGCGCGCGCGATGAAATATGCCAGCGGGTAGCCGACCAGGATGACCAGCACGGTCGACTCGAGCGCCAGCCAGAGCGAGCGGATCAGGATGTCGATGTACAGCGAATCCCACTTGCCCGCTTCGCTAAAGCCCAGCAGCCGGAGATAGTTGCCGATGTTGAAGTTGTAGATGATGGTGTTGTCGGGGCCGCGCTGGCCGAAGGAGTTGACCAGGATGATGATCAGCGGCACGACCAGGAGCACCGTCATCAGCAGCGTGACGGGCAGCGCCAGCAGGATGCCCTGCCAGCGGTTGCGTGGGGGCGCGTCGACGACGAGGGCCTTGTTTTCGATCGCCATGGTTACTCGGTGAGCACGCGCGCTGAAACTTCGTCGCAGTAGACCTTGACCGCGTCGCCGATCGCGGCGAGCGGGCGCGAATACGGGTCGTCGTTCTGTTCGCGCACCCGCAGCCGCTGGTCGCCGGCGAGCACGACCGTGTAGTGCGTGTCGGTGCCGATGTACACGACCTCTTCGACGCGTCCGTCGTAGACGTTGTCGGCGCCCTGCCAGGGGCGGATGCCGAGCTTCTCGGGCCGCATCGTCACCGTGACCTTCTGGCCGGGCACGACCTGGGCGCCCTCGTCCGCCGTTGCGCGGCAGGGCAGGCCGCCCGCCAGCTCCAGATCGACGTCGCGGCCGGTCTGGGCCTTGACCACGCCGTCGAGGAAATTGGTCTCGCCGATGAAGTCCGCCACGAAGCGGCAGTTCGGCCGCTCATAGATCTCGCTGGCCGCGCCCATCTGCAACACGTTGCCGGCGCTCATCACGGCCACGCGGTCGCTCATCGTCAGCGCCTCTTCCTGGTCGTGGGTGACGAACACAAAGGTGATGCCGACCTCGCGTTGCAGGCGCTTGAGCTCGAGCTGCATCTCCTTGCGCAACTTGAGGTCGAGGGCGCCGAGCGGCTCGTCGAGCAGCAGCACCTCGGGATGATTGACCAGCGCGCGCGCCAGGGCGACGCGCTGCTGCTGCCCGCCCGAGAGCTGCCGGGCCATGCGCTTCTCATAGCCGGAGAGGCGCACCATCTCGAGCGCTTCGCTCGAGCGGCGCTTGATCTCTTTCGGGTCGACGCCCTTCATCTCCAGGCCAAAGCCCACGTTCTGGCCGATGGTCATGTGCGGGAAGAGCGCGTAGTTTTGGAAGACGGTGTTGACCGGGCGTCTGTAGGGTGGGGTGTGACCCATCGCGCGGTCGTGGATGTAGATCTCGCCGGCGGTGGGGAGCTCGAAGCCGGCGATCATCCGCAGGCTGGTGGTTTTGCCGCAGCCGGACGGGCCGAGCATCGAGAAGAACTCGCCGTCTTTGATCTGCATCGTCACGTTGTTGACCGCTGTGACGATCTCGCCCGACGGCCCGGGGAATCGCTTGCTCACGTTGCGGAGTTCGACCGCAAATTCGGGCATTTCTTCACTTTTCCCTTGGGGTTGAATTGGAGCGATTTTAGCGGGTCCATCAGGGCGCGTCAATGAAGACATGGAGGAACAGGGGAACAGGGGGAGCGCGAGAGCGTGTCGCACCCCGCTCCCTTCGCTCCTTGCGCTCTCCCGCGCCCTGCGCTCCCGGGCTCCAGCGCTCGCACGCTCCACGTATAATCTCCTCATGCTTCCTGTCCTCCTCCGGCTTGGGCCTGTGACGTTGTACACCGACGCGGTGCTGCTCAACCTGGGCGTCGTCATCGGGCTCGTGGCGCTGTATCTGCGTGCGCCGGCCGCTTTACGGGCGCGGTGGGTCGACGCCGGTCTGGCTGCATTGGTGGCCGGTTTGTTCGCCGGGCGCCTGGGGTACGTGTTCGTGCACGCCGGCTACTATGCCGGACAACCCGGTGAGGCGCTGGCGGTCTGGCTTGGCGGTCTGAGTTGGTCGTCGGCCGCGGCCGGCGCCGTGCTCGGCTTGCTCGGTTATGCGCGGTGGCGGCGCTTGCCCGTCGGGCCGCTGCTCGACGCCCTGGCGCTGCCGCTGGCCGTCTTCGGCCTGTTGGCGTGGACCGGGTGCTGGGCCAGTAGTTGCGCGTACGGCGTCGAAGTCGATCCGGCGGCCTTCCCGGCCGGCATGGCCAGCACGGCGCCAGACCTGTACGGTCTGACGACGGCGCGCTGGCCGACCCAGCTGGCCGGGATCGTCTGGAGCCTGGTGGCGCTTCTCTCCGTCTGGGCCGCGCGTCGCAGCGCCTGGGGCAACGGCGCGCTCGGCTGGTTCGCCCTCGCCCAGGTGGCGTTAGGCGCCTTCATTCTTGGATTCATGCGCGGAGACCCCGCGCCGACGGTCAGCGGCATCCGGCTCGACGTCATCGGCAGCGCCCTCGTGCTGGTCGCGGCCAGCGGCGCCTGGATGCTGCGGGTCAGCCGATCGACGCGGCCCGCCGCGCCACAGCCGTGACCGCCTCGACCGCCCGACAGGACAATCATCCGATATGACTTCATTCAATCTCGGACTGGCTCAGATCAAGACGCGTCTCGGCGACGTGCGCGCCAACCTGGACAAGCATCTGGCGTACATCGACGACGCCGCCAAGCAGGGCGTCGACGTGCTCGTCTTCCCCGAGCTGTCGTTGACCGGCTACGTCCTGCAGGACCTGGTGCCCACGGTCGCGCATCGCCCGACGGCCGACGACCCGGTCTTCGCCGAGTTGCTGGCGGCCTCGCGCGCCAAGAACCTCGACCTGGTGGTCGGCTTCGTCGACGAGGACGCCCGCAGCCGCTTTTTCATCGCCGCCGCCTATGTCTCGCGCGGTGAGGTCGTGCACGTTCATCACAAGGTCTATCTGCCGACATACACGATGTTCCACGACGGCCGGTTCTTCGCCTGGGGCGACTCGGTGCGCGCCTTCGACACGCGCTTTGGGCGCTTCGGCGTGCTGATCTGCGAAGACTTCTGGCACGTCTCGGCGCCCTATCTGCTCTGGCTCGACGGCGCCGACGTGATGTTGTTCTCGAACGCGTCGCCGGTGCGCGGCCTCAGCAGCGAGCCCCGGCCCGAAACCGCGCGGTGGGTCGAGCACGTCCTGCAGGCGTACGCCAGCCTGTTCACGACCTTCGTCGCGCACACGAACAAGGCCGGCTACGAAGACGGCTTCAACTTCTGGGGCGGCTCGGGGGTCTTCGACCCCGAGGGCAAGCTGCTCGCGCAGGCCGCCTACTACGACGAGTCGCTGACCGTCACACGGCTCGATCTGAACCAATTGCACCGAACGCGCTACAGCCTGCCGCTCCTCCGTGACGAGCGCCACGCCCTGGTCGCCCGCGAGATCGCGCGCATCACGGCCGGAGTCGCCGGCGCACGGGATAAAGGACAGTGATATTTGCGATTGGTGATTGGTGATTTGTGATTGCCTTTCAGTTCAGAAGCAATCACCAATCACCAATCACCAATCACCAATCGCAAATCGGGTGATCTATGACCGACCCCTTGAATATCAACACCGACCTTGCCCGTCGCCTCCTGACGGGCTTCCTGCACGAGGAGATCACGCGAGCCGGGATGTCGCGCGCCGTGATCGGGCTTTCGGGCGGCATCGACTCGGCCTTAAGTTGCTTCCTCGCGGCCGAGGCGCTCGGCCCCGAGAACGTGCTGGCGGTGCGCATGCCGTATCGGACCTCGTCGCCCGAGTCGCTGGCCGACGCCCAGAAGGTCATCGACCAGCTCGGCGTGCAGCACCTGACCGTCGAGATCACGCCCATGGCCGAGCCGCTGCTCCAGCACTTCCCCGAGATGTCCAATCTCCGGCGCGGCAACATCATGGCGCGCACGCGCATGATCGTGCTCTACGACCAGAGCTCGGCCTTCGGCGGGCTCGTGATCGGCACCGGCAACAAGACCGAGATCATGCTCGGGTACAGCACGCTCTTTGGCGACTCGGCCTGCGCGCTCAACCCGCTTGGCGACCTGTACAAGACCCAGATCCGCCAGCTCTCGCGCGCCATGGGTGTGCCGCAATCGATCCTCGATAAGGCGCCGTCGGCCGATCTGTGGCCGGGTCAGACCGATGAAAACGAGATGGGTCTGACGTATGAGGGCGTCGACCGCCTGCTCTACCTGCTGGTCGATCAGCGCTATAAGCCCGAGGAGTGCGTCGAAGCCGGCTTCGACGCAGCCTTTGTCAAGATGGTGGCCGAGCGCATCCGTCGCAACCACTTCAAACGCATCATGCCGCTCGTCGCCAAGGTCTCGCGCCGCACCGTGGGCTATGACTTCCTGTACCTGCGCGACTGGGGAACGTAGATATTGAGCGAGTGGGTGACCGGGGGATTGGGCGATGACGCGACCGCGCCAGGCAGGCCTGCCTGGCGCGGTCGCGTGAGTCGGTGAAGATCGCTCCCGCCCGTTTTCTTAATAGATTCGAATTCCGGCCGAATTGGTCCTTGACCCGGAGCATGAATCCCCATACTATCTGGTTGTTAGATGACAGCCAAGTGACGTTATTCAACTGAACAATGCGAATCAAGCCCAATGTGCCGATGGCGGTTCAGGCGGCTGAACTGCTCCGCCAGAGGCTACGCAAAGATTATGTCGATGGCGGCCGGCTCCCGGGGGAGAACGTGATCGCGTCGGAGCTCGGGGTGAGTCGCGGAACCGTGCGCCAGGCGTTGGCCATCCTCGAGCGCGAAGGCGTGATCCTGCGCCAGCAAGGCACCGGCACGTTCGCCAACCCGAACGTCCTGCGCATCAACGCCCGCGTCGACATGGCCTACGAGTTCACGCAGTTGATCGAGGCCTCGGGCTTTGAGGCCGCGATCGACACCGTCGAGGTGCGGCGCGAGACGGCTACGCCCGAGTTCAGCCAGCGGCTCGGGTTGCCCGAGGGTGCGCCCATCCTCACCATCCGCAAGATCTTCCTGGCCAGCGGCCAACGCGCGATCTATGTGATCGAGCAGTTGCCTATCCAAATCATCCAGGAGCCGTACGACGAAGCCGAGCTGACCCACCCGATCTTTGACTTCCTCCGCGATCGCTGTCACCAGCGCGTGGACTACATCGTGTCGGAGATCACGCCGTATGTGGCCGACGTTGAGCTCGGCCAGCTCCTGGGGATCCAGAGCGGACAGGCGGTCCTCAAGTTCACCGAGGTGTTCTATAGCAGCACCAATTCGGCGCTCGTGCTCGCGACGGTGCACTTCCGCGACCCGCTGATCCGTTTCCATGCGCTGCGCCAGCTGACAACAGTCACCTGAAGCCCGGCCAGCCAAAGGAGGCCTATCGCAGACGACACCCCTCTCTCCCTCTACCACGCCACGTTCATACGTCCTCATAGAGGAGGCCTCGATGGCTACTGAAACTCGGACGCTGCGTTCATACCGCATACCCACGAACTATGTCGTCGCCTTGGTCCCGGCCGCGGTTGCCCTGAACATCGTGGGCAGCTACATCAACACCGCCCTCAAGCTCCCAACTTTTCTCGACATGATCGGCACGGCCGTGATCGCCATCACGATCGGGCCCTGGTGGGGCGCGCTCGCCGGCGCTCTGACTAACACGATCAACGGCTTCATCAGCAGCCCAATCAGCCTGCCCTTTGCCGCCTGCAACGTCATCGGCGCCCTGGTCTGGGGCTACGGCATCCGGCTGGGCATGGGGAAGTCGATGGTCCGCTACTTCCTCCTGGCCTGTCTGTGCGCGCTGGCCGTCTCGCTGATGGCGGTGCCGATCTACGTCTTTGTGTTTGGCGGCGCGACCGGCCACTTCTCCGACATGATGACCGCCGCCTTCGTCGGCATGGGCCAGAACCTGTTGGTCTCGGTGTTCTCGAGCAACATCATCGTCTCGCTGGCCGACAAGATCATCTCGTCGTTCATCGCCCTGGCGATCCTCGAGGCGCTGCCGCCGATGCTCACCAGCCACCTCGACATCGTCAAGGCGCCGCGAATGCAGTTGGTGATGTGGATCGCGGGCGCCGTGGTCGTGGCCGTGGCGCTGGCCCTGATCGTCGCGAACATGAACGCCGCGGGCTGAACGCCACGGCTGCTCGACCTTAAGGAGGACTCCATGGACCCGCTTATCGTCGCGATCATCGCCCTGGCCATCGCCGTCGGGGCTGTGTTCTATGCACGGTCGGTCAAGCCGGATGCGGCTGCCAGCGCCGGCCTCTCCACCGGTCAAGCGCTCGGCGCCGGGATCGTCGGGCTCGGCATCCTGCTGCTCTCCATGCCCTGGGCGGCCGGAGCCATCGCCGACCTTGAGTTCATCACAAGCAGCGACTTCGGCATCCTCTCGGGTGCCGTGTACGCCATCGGCGCCCTGGCCCTGCTCGGCGGGGCCGTGCTGTTGATCTTCCGCGGCTCGCTCGACTCGTGATCGCTCGTCCCGGCGGGCGCGTGCGACGCCCGCCGGGGCATCCCGTTTCTCAGAACGCTCATATGTCAAACCCGATCGTCTCGATCCAGGGCTTGAGTTACCAGTACGCGCTGACGGAGATGCCGGCGCTGCAGGCGGTCAGCCTCGACATCGCTGAGGGCGAGTACGTGGCGGTGATGGGTCCGTGCGGCGCGGGCAAGACCACGCTGTGCCTGAGCCTGAACGGAATCGTCCCGCACATGATGGCCGGCGCGATGGAGGGCCAGGTCCTCGTCGACGGGCAGGACACCGCCAAGACCAGCGTCCGCGAACTTGCGCGGACCGTCGGCATGGTCTTCGACAACCCCGAGTTCCAGCTCTCACAGGTGACCGCGCGCGAAGAGATCGCGCTGGGGCTCGAGAACACCGGTGTGCCGCGCAGCGAGATGATCCGCCGGATCGACGAAGTACTCGGCCTGGTCGGACTGACCGGGTTCGCCGACCGATCGCCTTTGGCCATGTCGGGCGGCCAACAACAACGCCTGGCGATCGCGGCCGCGCTGGCCATGTACCCACGGGTCCTGGTGCTCGACGAGCCGACCTCCAACCTCGATCCGATCGGCAAGGAGGAGGTCTTCGCGGTCTGCGCCAGGCTCAATCGCGAGCGTGGCATGACCATTGTCATCGTCGAGCACGAGGTCGAAGTGATGGCGGCCTACGCCAGCCGCGTGCTGGTGATGAGCGAGGGCCGGCTGGCGCTCAACGGCGCGCCGGGCGACGTGCTGCGCCAGGTCGAGACGCTCGCCGCGCTTGGCGCTCGCGCGCCACAGGTGACCGAATTGGCGTTCGAGCTCGAGCGACGCGGTCGGCGTCTGCCCGATTACCCGGTGACGCTCGAGCAGGCGCTGACCCTGATCCCGTCGGAGGCCGCGCCATGACCGCGCCGATCGTGTGCGAGGGGCTCAGCCACGAGTACCCGGGCGGCGTGCTCGCGCTGCGGGCCACGGATCTGACCATCCCGACCGGCGAGGTGCTGGGCGTGGTCGGCCAGAACGGCTCGGGCAAGACCACGCTGGTCAAGCACTTCAATGGCCTGCTGCGCCCGACCGCGGGCCGGTTGCTGATCAACGGCGAGGATGCGCGCCCGCGCCCGGTCCACGATCTGGCCCGGCACGTCGGCTACGTCTTCCAGAACCCGAACCATCAGCTGTTCGCCACCACGGTCGAGGCCGAGCTGCGCTTTGGGCCGAACAACCTCGGGTTGGCGCCCGAGGCGGTCGAGGAGCGCGTGCGTCAGGCGACTGTGTTCTTCGGCCTCGACAGGATTCTGGGCAGCCACCCCTATCGGCTGGCCTTCCCGTTGCGCAAGCTTGTGGCCATGGCGTCGATCTACGCGATGGGCCCGGAGGTGTTCGTGCTCGACGAGCCGACCACCGGCCAGGACCACGCCGGCTCGAATATGGTGCGCAAGTTAGTCGAGCGCCTGCGCGACGAGGGCCGAACCGTCGTGATCGTTTCGCACGACATGGCCCTGATCGCCGAGGTCGCCGATCGCGTCCTCGCGCTCTGGTCGGCCGAGGTGATCGCCGCCGGGACGCCGCGCGTGATCTTCGCGGACGACGACGTCATGCGCCGGACCAAGCTGAACCCGCCACAGATCACGCAGTTCGCGCGCCGCTGGGCGCCGGCCTCGGCCGCCCCGTTGCCGTTGACCGTTGCCGAGGCCGCGGCCGCCGTGCTTGGGGAGGCTCGCTGACGCCATGGCCCAACACCTTCCGATCCCGGTCGTCTTCGTCCCGCGCAATTCGATCTTTCATCGGATGCACCCGGTGCCCAAGTTGATCTGGGCCGTCGGCGCGATCGTGATGGCGTTCGCGACGCGGAACCCGCTGGTGCTGTTCGGCATGTTCTTGCTCGGCTTCGCGTTCATCGCGGCCGCCGGCGTGCTGCGCGCCTACGGCCGCGTGATGCTGGTGCTCTTCCCGATCTCGCTGTCGCTGATCGTCTTTCAGGCGCTGGCCCCTGCTTTCCCGCAGCCGTGGACGCCGATCGCGGGCTTCGGGCCGTTCACGATCTATCAGGAGGGCATCTACAGCGGGCTCTCGCTGCTGCTGCGCGCCTACGCCGGCAGCAACTTCGCCGTGCTGTTGGTGCTCACCACCCACCCGGCCGATTTGTTCACGGCCCTCCAGCGCTTTGGCGTGCCGCACGAGCTCAACTTCATGGTCTCGGCCAGCCTGCAACTGATCCCGATCGTGCAGCGCGAGTTTCAGATCGTGCTCAGCGCGCAACGTTCGCGCGGGATGCGGGCCACCGGCTTCGGCGCCGCGATCCCGAGCATGGTGCCGGTCTTCGCCGGCACGATCGAACGCGTCCAGCAGCTGGCGATGAGCCTCGAGTCGCGCGCCTTTGGCTCGAAAGGCGTCAAGACCAGCCTGCGCGAGGTGCGCGCCTCGGCCAAGGACGCGGTCTTTGGCGCGCTGGGCGCGATCGTCACCGTGGTCGTGACGACCGTCGTGCTCGTGTATCAGCAGGAGCTCGACTGGAGCAAGACGCCGTTCATGCCCGACTGGCTGGCGGTCGGGCTGGTGGGCTTCGCGGCCCTGACCTTCATCGCCTTCACCGTCGCCCTGTGGTGGCGGGCCTCACGAGAGTAGCCATGAGCGAACCCACTCTGCTCGATCAACCGATCCAGCATCACATCCAGTGTCGCAGCGGCGACGTCGGCCGATATGTTCTGCTGCCCGGCGACCCGGGCCGGGTGCCGGTGATGGCCGGCTATCTGGACGACGCCCGCCAGGTCGCCAAGAACCGCGAGTACACGGTGTACACCGGCAGCCTGCTCGGCGAGCCGGTCTCGGTCTGCTCGACCGGCATCGGCTGCCCATCGACGGCGATCGCGGTCGAGGAACTGGCTGCCATCGGCGCCGACACCTTCATTCGCGTCGGCACGTCGGGCCGGATGCAGCCGCACATGCAGGCCGGGGATTTGATCATCACCTGGGGCGCGGTGCGCGACGAGTACACGTCGCAGCAGTATCTGCCGCTCAGCTTTCCGGCGGTGGCCCACGTCGACGTCACCCTGGCGCTGCGCGCCGCGGCCCGCGCGCGCGGACTGCGCCACCACGTCGGCGTCAGCCACTCGAAGGACTCGTTCTACGGCCAGCACGAGCCGGGGCGGATGCCGGTCGGGCATGAACTGCAGAGCCGTTGGAACGCCTGGGTGCAGGCCGGCGTGTTGTGCTCGGAGATGGAGGCCTCGACCCTGTTCGTCGTCGCCAGCTTCCTGCGCAAACGGGCCGGCGGCATCATGATCGCGGCCGGCACGCACAACCCGCTCGGCGATCTGATCGGCACGGCCATCGACGCGGTCAAGCGGCTGATCGAGCAGGATCGGGCGGGGTAGCCCCGCGGCCGGCCGAAATATCAATCACAAGTCGCCAATCAGAAACCCTTCTGGTGCCCCATGTCATACAGCCAGGAACTGCTCCACAAAGCCCGCCCGTACATCGACGTCCAGGTCCAGAAACCGTTCCTGCAGGGCCTGATCAACGGCGACCTGCCCGAGGCCAGCTTCGCGTTCTGGCTCAAGGTCGACTACCCCTATCTGTTCAATTTCATCAAGGTCATGGCGGTCGGTCTGGCCAAGGCCGACGACCCGCAGGACATGTGGGTGTTCCTCGAACACATCAAGGGCATCCAGAAAGAGATGCTCGACCATGAGGGCCACGCGGCCCGCATCGGCCTGGGTCGCGACGTTTTGCTCACGCATCGTCCGAGCCCGCTCAAGTACACGTACATGACCCATCAGCTTGTGTCGGCCCACCAGGGCGGCGTGCCCGAAACCCAGGCGGCCGTGCTCGCCTGCCAGTGGGGCTACGGGGCGTGCGCGCGTGAGCTGCTGCGCGCCAAACCGCTGACGCCCGGCCACCCCTACGCGACCTGGTTCGCGTTTCACGCTTCCGACGAGCACCTGCCGGGGCTGCAAGGCTCGCTCGACATGCTCGACCGCCACGCCGCGCATAGCACGCCCGAGCAGCGCCAACGCTGGGAGTCGATCTTCTTCACCAGCGTCGAGCTCGAAACCATGTTGTGGGACGAGTACTTTGAGTGTCGCTGGTGGGAGACCTACCCAAAGGCCGAGCTGCCCGTCGCCTGAACCGAACGCCGAACGATCGAGACCCAGGGAGGGACCATGAGCGCCGAACTTGCGGCGATGGAGAAGCAGTATCACATCGAGTGCGGGCCCGGCGACGTCGGCCGGTACGTGCTGCTACCGGGCGACCCGGGGCGCGTGCCCGTCATCGCGCGCTTCCTCGATGAAGCGCACAAGGTGGCCGAACATCGCGAGTACACCACCTACACCGGCACGTTGGACGGTGTGCCGGTGTCGGTGACGTCCACAGGCATCGGCGGGCCGTCGACGGCCATCGCGGTCGAGGAACTCGCCCGGATCGGGGCCGACACCTTCATCCGCGTCGGCACTTCGGGATTGATGCAGCCCCAGATGCAAAGCGGCGATCTGGTGGTGGTGACCGGCGCAGTGCGCGACGAGGGCACCGCCAGCCACTACATGCCCATGGCGTTCCCGGCCATCGCCGACCTCGATGTGGTCGAGTGTCTGCGCGCGGCCTGCCGCGCGAAGGGCGTGCGCCACCATGTCGGGCTCTCGCACTCCAAAGACGCGTTTTACGCCGAGGTGACGCCGCAGCGCATCCCGATCGCCGACACGCTGCTCAAGAATTGGGATGCGTGGGTGGCCGGCGGCGTGCTGTGCTCGGAGATGGAAGCGGCCGCGTTGTGTGTGGTGTCGAGCGTGCTGGGCAAACGCGCCGGCGGCCTGATGTTGGCCCTCAATTCCGAGGCCTCGGTCGAGACCCTGTGCGCGACGGCGGTCGAGGGGGTGCGGCGCCTGATCGCGCTCGACGCAGCCGGGCCGGGAGGCGCGCGATGAGCCGCGAAGCCGGGGGCGCGAGCCAGGCCGACGTCGATCGGTTCTTCATGGCCGAGGCTATCGCCGAGGCCCGGCTCGGGTTCGCCCAGGGAGGCGTCCCGATCGGGTCGGTGATCGTGGTCGATGGTCAGATCATCGGGCGCGGCCACAACCAGCGCGTGCAACTGGGCAATCCGATCCTGCATGGCGAGATGTCGGCCTTTCAGAACGCGGGCCGTCAGCCGCCCGGGCGTTTCACACGCGCGACGCTCTACACGACGCTCTCGCCGTGCACCATGTGCGCGGGCACCGCGCTGCTCTACCGGGTGCCCCGGGTCGTGATCGGCGAACATCGCACCGTGGCCAAGACCACGCTGTGCGAGGACTGGCTGCGCGAGCACGGCGTCGAGGTCGTCAACCTCGACCTGGACGAATGCGTGGCGTTGATGGCCGAGTTCATCCGCCGCAGCCCCGAGCTGTGGAACGAAGACATCGGGCGCGAGCACATCCCGCCCGGGCAGGAGAGCACCCCATGACCTTCCTCGATGACTGCATCGCCTTCGCCGGGCCTGTGTGGCAGCGCTATCACCATCACCCCTGGATCGAGGCGCTCTTCGCCGGTAACCTGCCGGAGGACCGGTTCAACTATTGGCTGGCGCAGGATCTGCCCTATCTGGGCGAGCGGATCTCGGCCGTGGCCTTCCAGAAGGTGCCGCCGCACAACCCCTGGGCGGCGCTGGAGGCCGAGTACCTGATCCGCGCCGGCCAATCGCGGGTCGAACTCGACCTGCTGGCGCAGTACGGCGACTTCGCCAAGACCCGCTGGGCCGCCCGACCGAGGCGCGAGGCGTTCGTCAACTTCTTCGCCCGCACGATCTACGAGGGCGGCTTCGGCGAGATCTGCTGCGCGTTCTATCCGTGCTACTCCTTCCCGACCACCTTTGGCGAACGCTACCAGCGCGAGCGGCCAACCGGGCTTCCCGAGCGCCAGCAGCGCTGGGTCGAGCAGTGGATCGAGCCGTTTTTCGTCAAGATGCAGGATGCGACCGCACAGGGCATCGTCGAATACGGTGCGCACGCCACGCCCTATCAGCGCGAACAGATGAAATGGATCTTCCTGCGGGCCACCAATCACCAGATCGGGGTCTTCGACGCTGCCTGGAACCTCTCAGACCCATGGCCCGGCGAAGGCGAAGAACTCGGCGTGATGGCCGGGCCGCCACACTGATTGCGGATTGTTGATTGCTGATTGGTGATTGACGCTACCGGCCAAGGCATATTCGTCTTGTGCGGCAGCATCAAGCACCAATCGGCAATCAGCAATCCGCAATCACCAATCACCAATCACCAATCACCATGTCCCGCACCGGATTCCTCTTCCACGAAACCTACATGTGGCATGCCACCGGCACGCAGTGGCTGCCGACGGCCGGCTACCCGTCGACCCAACCGCTGGCGCACGTGGAGGGTCCGGAGGCCAAGCGGCGCATCAAGAACCTGGTCGACGCTTCGGCGCTCGCCGACATGCTCGTGCCGCTCAAGCCGCGCCCGGCGACCGTCACGGAGATCGAGCGCGTACACACGCCCGACTACATCGCCCGGATCGCGGCGCTCAGTGCCGCGACCGGTGGCGACGCCGGCTATGGGACGCCGTTCGGTTCGGGCGGCTACGAGATCGCGCTGCTCGCGGCCGGCGGCATCCTCGCCGCCGTCGAAGCCGTCGTGGCCGGACAGGTCGCCAACGCCTACGCCCTCGCGCGTCCGCCGGGACATCACGCTCTCCCCGACACCGGCTACGGGTTCTGCATCTTCAACAACAGCGCGCTCGCGGTGCGTCATGCCCAGGCGACGCTCGGGCTGCGGCGGATCGCGTTGGTCGACTGGGACGCGCACCACGGCAACGGCGCGCAGCACATCTTCTGGGAGGAGCCCGACGTCCTGACCATCTCGCTGCATCAGGACAACAGCTATCCCAAGAACAGCGGTACCCTGGCCGAAAATGGCGGTGGAAACGGCCTCGGCGCCAACATCAATGTGCCCTTGCCGCCCGGCTCAGGCCATGGCGCGTATCTGGCCGCCTTCGAGCGCGTCGTCGCGCCGGCGCTGCGGCGGTTCAAGCCCGAGTTGATCCTTGTCGCCAGCGGCCTCGACTGCAACTATTTCGACCCGCTGGCGCGCATGATGGCCTACAGCGAGACCTTTCGAGCGATGACACGCCACATCCGGACGATCGCTGCCGAAACTGCCGGAGGCCGTGTCGTGGTTGTGCATGAAGGCGGTTACTCCGAGGCCTATGTGCCCTTCTGCGCGCTCGCGATCCTCGAGGAACTCGCCGGCGCCGACAGCGGCATCGCTGACCCGTTTCGCGACGTGTGCGGGCTGGCCGGTGGCCAGGACCTGCAGCCAAACCAGGACGCCGTGATCCGCCAGGCCGAGGCACTGGTGGCGGGCGTGCCGATCGCGAATTGAACTCTCAAGACAGTGTTCGAACAGACGACACCCAGGCTCACCGCGTTGACGGCCACGGAACTGGCGGCCGGGATCCGCGCCGGGCGCTTCTCCTCACGCGAGGCCGTCGAAGCCCACATCCGTCGGATCGAGGCCGTCAACCCGCGTCTGAACGCGCTCGTCATCCCGTTGTTCGAGCAGGCCCGACGCGAGGCCGATGCGGCCGATGCGCGGCTGCGGACCGGTTCCCCAATTGGGCCTTTGCATGGCGTGCCGATCACGATCAAGGAACAGTTCCTCGTGGCGGGCACACCCACGACCGTTGGGTTGAAGCGCGAAGTCGGACACCGCGCCGCAGCCGATGGGCCGCTGATCGCCCGGCTGCGGTCGGCCGGCGGCATCATCCTCGGCAAGACCAACATCGCGCAGCTGCTCTTCTACGTCGAATCCGACAACCCAGTGTATGGGCGCACGAACAACCCGTGGGATCTGACGCGAACCTGCGGCGGGAGCACGGGGGGCGAGGCGGCTCTAATCGCGGCCGAGGCGTCGCCGCTGGGTCTGGGCGGCGACATCGGCGGCAGCATCCGCGAGCCCGCGCACTTCTGCGGCATCCACGGCTTCAAGCCCACCTCAGGCCGGCTGACCAACCTCGATACCCGCGGCGGGATCTTCCCGGGCGGCCAGGGCGCGATCCTGGCCCAGCCCGGCCCGATGGCGCGCAGCGTGGCCGACCTCGCGTTGGCCATGCGCATTCTCGCGGCGCCGGGGCTGGAGGCGATCGATCCGGGCATCACGCCAGTGCCATGGCGCGACCCGGACGCTGTCGAAGTCGCTGGGTTGCGCATCGCTGTGGTGGAGGATGACGGCTACTTCGCAGCCGCGCCCGCGCTCCGGCGCGTGGTGCGCGCGGCGGCCGAAGCGCTGCGGGCTCGCGGAGCCGTGGTCGAAGCCTGGACGCCGCCCGACGTTGCTGAGGCGATGCGCCTGTTCTTTGGCATCCTGACTTCCGATGCGCTCGTCGGCTTGCGCGCGGCCTTGGGTGACGACCCGCCCGAGCCCCAGTTCGCGCTTTATATGAAGGCCTGCGGGCTCTCACCGCGCGAGCGGCAGGAGCGCGTGACCCAGTTGCGCGCGGCGGGCGAGGATCACATGGCCGCGCTGGTCGCCGCGGTCGGCGCGCGGTCGGCGGAGTCGTACTGGCAGCTGGTGGAGGATCAGAGCCGATATCGACAGCGCTTCGTGGAGCAACTCGACGCGCGCGGCTTCGCCGTGATCATTAGTCCGCCGGCGGCTTTGCCGGCGCTGCGCCACGGCGACACCGCCGTCCTGCCCGACTACGACAGCTATTCCAGGGTCTTCAACGTGCTTGGCTTCCCGGCCGGCGTCATCGCCGCCGGACGCGTTCAGCCGGGCGAGGAGAGCGACCGCGCCCACACGCGCGACGGCGTTTTAGCCCGAGCCGCTGAAGTCGAACGAGGCAGCGCCGGGCTACCGGTGGGCGTGCAGGTGGCCGCCCGTCCCTGGCGCGAGGACGTCGCCCTGGCGGTGATGGCCGCGCTCGAAGCGCACTTCAAGCCGCAGCCTGATTATCCGACCCTTGATTTCTGATTGTTGATTGCTGAATGAGCGCCAATCAACAATCAGAAATCAATTGTCTCAGCTCTGCCTTCTCATCTTGCGGCAAAAAGCACACGTCCACGGCGTTGAGGTTGAGCCGGCGCAGTTCCTCGAACGTGAACCCTTGCGCGGCGAGCAGGGCGTATTCCTGATTGAGATCGGTGCTGAACATCGGCGGGTCGTCCGAGTTGACCGTGACACGCACGCCGGCGTCGACGAGCGCGCGGATCGGGTGGGGCCGATCCTCGGGCGTGACCTTGAGCCGATAGTTGCTGTATGGGTTGACTTCAAGCGGCACCTGCGTCTCGGCCAGGTGCGCGACGAGCGCCGGGTCGTCGACGGCGCGCACGCCGTGGCCGATGCGCTCGGCCTTCAGGCTCCGCAACGCGCCCCAGATGCTTGCCGGGCCGTCGGTCTCGCCGGCGTGCGCGACCACGTGCAGGCCCTGGCGGCGCGCTTCGGCGAAGACGTCGACGAAGCGCTCGGGCGGGTAACCGACCTCGATGCCGCCCAGACCCAAACCGAGGAAGATCCCGGCCTCGCGGCCCTGCAAGACGAAGTCGAGCACGCGCCATTGGGTCTCGGGCTGGTGCCGCGCGATGTCCGGGATGAAACGGCAGCGCACGCCCGTGCTTGCCTCCCCACGGCGCAGCCCTTCGGCAAAGGCCGCGATCAGGTCGGGCGTGGGTAGTTTTTCGACGAGCAACGACGCGCTGAGGAAGGCCTCGGTGTACGTGATGTTCTGCGCGGCCTGGATCGCGAGGAAGCGTTCGGTCATGAACGCGAAGTCCTCGGGCGTGCGCATGCACCCTCCGGCCGTCTGATACACGTCGATGAAGTGGTTGAAGTCCCGAAACGTGTAGAACGACCGCCATTCCTCGACCGTGGCCGCAGGCAGCCGGATACCGTTGCGCTGCGCCATGTGCCAGACCGTTTCGGCATCGGTCGCGCCCTCGAGGTGCACATGGATCTCGACCTTGGGCATCGCGCGCAGGCGGGTCAGGGTGGTGGGGTCGACGTCCGTCGTCTGATAGAGTGCCATCGCGCGATTATACGGCCCGCGTCACTGCGCCTGACCGCACCCAAGGCGGCCCACCTCGCCTTGGCACATCCCCCAGGGCAATCGCATCCTATTTCCCGGTTCAATGGATTGGCCGCGAAAACCGCGTGTCTCACATGACGATGCGATCACCCTGGTCCATCCCCCTCGTGGCTCAAGCCGTGGCCTCGATATAATCACTGGATGCCCTCGTCACGCCTGCCCGCGGCCCTCAGCCCGCTGCGGTATTACAACTATCGGCTGCTTTTCAGCGGATTACTGGTGTCGATCCTCGGTTCGATGATGCGCAACGCGGTCGTGCTCTGGCACGTCACGCTGCTTGTCGCGGAGAAAGATCGTGCGCTTGCGTTAGGCGCGGTCGGCCTGGTTCGGATCGTGCCGATTGTGGTCTTCTCGATGTTCGCCGGGATCGTGGCGGACCGCTACGATCGTCGTCGGGTGCTCATGTTGGTCAACGGCGTGTTGGGCTTGTTCTCGATCACGCTGGCGGTGCTGACCCTGTCGGGCTCGGTCAACCTGATCGCCCTGTACGTCATCTCGGCCGCGATGTCGGGCATCGGCACCTTCGACAACCCGGCCCGTCAATCGCTGTTCCCGGTGCTGTTGCCCGACAAGGAACTGCCCCGCGCGATCAGCCTCAACATGATCCTGTTCCAGATCGCGTCGGTGGGCGGCCCGGCGCTGGGCGGTTTGTTGATCGCGCGCGCCGGCGTCGGTTGGGCCTACGTCTTCGACGCCGTCTCGTTCGTGGCGCTCTTCCTGGCGCTGCTGTTCATGCGCGACGTGCCGCAACGCCCGTCGGAGCAGCGCGCCGAGTTCAGCCTGGGCGCGATCCGCGATGGCTTCCGCTTCGTGTTCGGCACGCCCATGATCCGGTCGTCGATGTTGCTCGACTTCTTCGCGACGTTCTTCGCCTCGGCGATGGCGCTGCTCCCCCTCTACGCGCAGGACGTCCTCAAGGTCGGCGCAGACGGATATGGCGTGCTCTCCGCGGCGCCGGCCGTCGGCTCGTTGATCGCCAGTGTCGCCATGGTGCCCCTGATCGAGCGCATCGAGCATCGCGGCCGCGTCTTGATCGGGGCGGTGTTGGTCTACGGCCTGTCGACGATCGCGTTCGGGGTGTCGACCTGGTTCTGGCTCACCTATTTGTGTCTGGCCTTCACGGGCGCGGCCGACACGGTCAGCGCCGTGTTGCGCAACGTCATCCGGCAGCTGGGCACGCCGAACGAGCTGCGCGGGCGCATGACCAGCGTCAACATGATCTTCTTCCTCGGCGGCCCGCAGTTGGGTGAACTCGAGGCAGGGCTTGTCGCGAATTCGTTCGGCCCCATGATCTCGGTGCTCACCGGTGGCATCGGCTGCGTGATCGCGACCCTGTGGGTCGCGGCGTCGACGCCGGCGCTGCTCAACTACCGGCGCAGCACCGCCACCGTGTTGGCGTCGGGCACCGCGACCGGCCACGACTGAGCGGGCAGGCCACTGGCGATGAAACGCGTCGTCTCGATCTCCCTGGGTGACTCGCGCCGCGATCACGCCACCGAGCTCGACCTGTTCGGCGAGCGCGTGCGTCTGGAACGACGCGGCGTCGACGGCGACCTCAAGGCCCTGACCGCCCGGCTGCGCGAACTCGACGGCCGGGTCGACGCGCTCGGCATCGGCGGCACGGATCTCGGGCTGCGCGTCGCTCAGCGCTGGTATCCGATTCACGAGATCGCCCGCGCGGCCCGCGTCGTCCGCCAAACCCCCGTGGTCGACGGCACAGGCCTGAAGAGCACGCTTGAGCGGCGCGCCGCCGCCGTGGTCGACGCGCTCGCGCACGGCGCGCCCAGGCGCGTGCTGTTCACCGCCGGGACCGATCGCTGGGGGATGACCGAGGGTTTTCTGGCCGCCGGCTATGAACCGCTCTTCGGCGATCTGGGGTTCAGTCTGGGGATGCCGATCCCGATCCGCAGCGTCGCGACGACGCGCCGGCTGGCGGCGCTGGCCCTGCCGATCGTCGGGCGCCTGCCTTTTCACTGGATCTATCCCACAGGCGCGGCCCAATCGGAGTGGCGCCCACGCTTCGCCGACTGGTATGCCTGGTCGGGCGTGATCGCCGGCGATTGCCATTACATCAAGCGCCACAGGCCGGCGCGGCTCGACGGCAAGGTGATCTGCACCAACACGACGACCGCGGCCGACGTCGAGTTGTTTCGGGCGGCCGGCGCGCGCTGGCTGGTCACGACCACGCCGCGTCTCGACGGGCGCTCGTTCGGCACGAACCTGCTGGAGGCCGCACTCATCGCCGCCCGCGGTCTCGGGCGCGCCCTGACCGACGCCGAGCTCGAGGCCGCGATCGATGCGCTTGGGTTGAAGCCGGAGGCGCTGCGGCTCACGCCGGATTAGGAACGTATGTCACCCATTGTTGATGCCCTCCTGGCTGCCGGCGGCACGCCACGAGCGACCGATCCGCTCTACCCGCTGACACGCGGCCGGCCGAAGGCCATGTTGGAGATCGCCGGCCGTCCGATGATCCAGTACGTGTTGGACGCGCTGAGCGCCGCGCGAACGATCCGGTCGGTGGTCGTTGTCGGGCTCATGCCGGACGCGCACCCCGCCGTGCGCGCGCTGACCTGCGCGCTGCCGATCACGTTCCTGCCGGGCCGCGGCGGGCTCGTCGACAACCTGGCCTCGGCCGGCGCATGGGCGCAGGCCTTGCCCGAGCCGCCGACGCATCTGCTGGCAACCAGCAGCGACATCCCGCTGTTGACCGGCGACATGGTCGATTGGAACGTGTCGACCTCGCTCGAGACCGAGCACGACGCCTACTACAATCTCGTCCGCCGCGAGGTCATGGAGGCGCGCTTCCCCGGCGTTCGGCGCAGCTATTTCCGTTTGCGCGACGGCGTCTATTGCGGCGCTGACCTCAACTTGCTGAGCCTGAGCGTGCTCAACAGCTATAATCCCGCCTGGCGACGCATCATCGACGCGCGCAAGAACGTGTTCGCGCAGGCGCGTCTGGTCGGTTTCGACGTATTGGGTCTCGGCGCGCTCGGTCTGCTACCGATCGTTTGGGCCCAGGATCGGATCCGCGAGCGGTTGGGCGTGAACGGCCGCGTCTTGATCTGTCCGCATGCCGAGGCCGGCATGGACGTCGACCGGCCCGATCACCTGGCCGTTGTGAGCCGGGCGTTGACGGGTGTCGACGCCGGTCGAGGATTGTGAGGCAACGCTTGGAGTCATTGCTCGAGTTAGATGCGCGTCTGTCGCAGCGGCTGCGCGTCGCCGAAAAGCCGGGCGCTCTGCGGCAGATCGCGATCTTTCTGGCGCATTCCGGCGACAGCTGGTTCTGGGGCCTGGGCTGTCTCGCGATCTGGCTGCTGGGCGATCCAGCCTGGAAGTACCGCGCGCTGGCGATCGTCTTCGGCATCGCGATCACGGCCGTGGCCGTGCAGGCGATCAAGTACGTGGTCAAGCGGCCCCGTCCGCCGGGCGAGTGGGGGCAGATGTATCGCTCGGTGGACCCGCACTCGTTTCCGTCCGGCCATGCCGCCCGGGTCGGGATGCTTGCCGTGCTGGGCGTGGCGCTCGGGCCGATCTGGCTGACCCTGATCCTGGCGCTCTGGGCGCCGCTGGTCGCGTTGGCCCGCGTCGCGATGGGCGTGCACTATGTCTCCGACATCGCGGTCGGGGTGGTGCTCGGCGCGGTCTTTGGGTTGATCGCCGCGACGCTCGCGCCGCTCGTGTTCGCGGTCTGGCCGCTTTCGCTGCTGTTGTAGCCATGGGCACGTTGTACGTCGTCGCGACGCCGATCGGCAACCTCGAGGACCTGACGCTGCGCGCCACGCGCGTGCTCGGCGAGGTCGCGCTGATCGCGGCCGAGGACACGCGCCGCACCCGGCAACTGCTCAGCCACCTCGGGCTGCACACGCCGCTGCTCAGCTATTTCGAACACAACAAGCTGGCGCGTCTCGATCAGGTGCTGGCCGCGTTGGCGACCGGCGACGTCGCCTTGGTGTCCGACGCCGGCACGCCGGCCGTCTCCGATCCCGGTCAGGAACTGGTGCGCGCCGCGCTCGACGCCGGCCATGCCGTGGTGCCCGTGCCCGGCGCTTCGGCGGTGCTTGCCGCGCTCGTCGCGAGCGGCCTGCCGACCGACACGTTCACGTTCGCGGGCTTCCTCCCGCGCCGCTCGGTCGAACGGCGCGAGGCGCTCGCGGCGCTGGTGACGTCGCCGGCGACGTTGATCTTCTACGAGTCGCCGCATCGACTGGCCGAGATGCTGACCGACGCGCTGGCCGTGCTCGGCGATCGGCCGGCGGTCGTGGCGCGCGAGGTGACGAAGCTGCACGAGACCTTCGTCCGCGGCAGCCTGAGCGCCTGTCTGGCCGCGTTCGACGGCGTGGACGTCCTGGGCGAGGTGACTGTGCTCATCGGCGGCGCTGCGCCCGTGGCTCAACGCCGCTGGGACGAGGCCGAGGTCAGGGCTGAGCTGAGCCGCCAGCTGGCCGCCGGTGCCCGCCGTCGCGAGGCCGCCCGAGTCGTGGCCGATCTCTCGGGTTGGGCGCCGAAAGACATTTACGGATTGGATTTGCCATAAACCGGGCGCAAACGGACTTTCTTCTGAGGTGAAATCCGTAACCCTACGGACCTCACAATCCGCAATATCCGTAGATCGTCAACGCGACAACCGTGGCCGGCTGGTATTACACTCGTCCGATAGCCTATTCATCAACTACACAGTCTCGGTTTCTTCGAAGCGCGTGATCGAGGTGTGGGACGGCAGCCCGGCGTGACGCGATGGGGCGGAACTGGGCTTTGACTGGCGGCTCCGATGCGCCATGTCCCTGGGCAGAGTCCCTTGGACGCATCGCAGCCATGGACAACTGTTGCGTTGAACGGCTGGCTGCCACTGCGCGACGCACTCGTTTCTGGACGCTCGAATGTTGAACCTCGATTCAGCCGACTCGCTAACCCGGCTTGACCCCTCTGCCTACCTGCGAAGCATCGACTCGTATTCATCCCAAGTGGCGACCGCCTGGCGCCTGGCCTCTGGTCTGGCTTTGCCGCCTGGCGTCGAGAACACCGATCTGATCTTGCTCGCGGCCGTCGGCGACGCGGCGCTCGCCGCCGACGCCGCTCGACACTGTGTCCTGTTCCGCTCGCGGCTTCCGGTCGTGCTGTGGCAGGACAGCGCTCTGCCGGCTTTCGTGGGCCCGCGAACCTTTGTCGTGGTGGTGGCGGCCGGCGCCGACCTGAACACGGCGGTGACCCTGGCGCGGTCGGCGGCCGCGCGCCGGGCGGCTGTCCTGGCGATCTCGGACCGGGCCGATGCCTGGGGCGGCCTGCCGGTATGGCAACATGCCGGAGGCGAGCCGCGGAGCCTGTTCGCGACCCAGGTCGCGGCCACGTTGGCGGTGATGCATAAGTTGGGGTGCGTGCCCGATGCCGCGCCTGATGTGGCCGAGGCGGTCGGCGCGCTCGATCAGCAGAGCGAGCGTTTGACCGCGGACAGCCCCCTGCGCCGTAACGCCGCCAAGCGCATGGCCGGTCAGTTGATGGAACGCCACACGGCGCTGTTCGTGGTGGACGAACTGGCTCCGGCGGGTCGACGCTGGGCCAGCTCGATCAATCACATGGCGCGCGCCTGGGGGGAATGTTTCCCGCTGGTAGATGCCGATCAGGTGGCCGCGGGCTCGCTGTTCCCCGAAGCCCTAATCGAGCGCTTCATGGTGCTGTTCCTGCGCGGCGCCGACGAAGTCCAATCGTCACAGTTGCGCGCCGATCAGACCCGGCTGGCCTATATGACCGGCGGCTACAACACCGATTCGATCTCGGCCGTCGGCCGGGGCCGTCTTTCGCAACTGCTCACCCTCGCGCAATACGGCGACTATGTCGCCTATTACCTCGCCCTTTTGTACGGCAATGACCCCGCTGGCGCGGAGAGCGCCAAGGCGGGGCGCGCGGAGCAGGGAGCGTAGAGCGCTCCCCGGTTCGGCGCTCTCCGCGCTACGCCGGCAGATCGTTGTCGAAACAGTAGTACACCTTCTGATACGGCTCGCGGAGTTCGACGACGTCCTCGAGGACGGTCTCGGGTGATTGCTTGTCGATCAGCACGCGGGCGATCAAGTCCGCGATCTGCGCCATCTGCGCTTCCTTCATCCCCAGGCGGGTGACCTCGATCGTGCCCAGGCGCAACCCGCTCGGGCGATCCCAGTCGGCCGGACCGTCGTTCGGCAGCAGGTTCTTGTTCGTGATCAGGTTGGCGCGGGCCAGCAGGTGCGCGACGTCGAGACCGCCGCCCATCGGGCGCACGTCGGCGATGACCTGATGCGTGGCCGTGTACCCCTTGGACTTGCCGAGCACCGAGATGCCGCGCGCGTCGAGCGCGGCTGCGAGCGCGCGGGAGTTCGCCACGATCTGGGCCATGAAAGCCTTGCCGTAGGCGATCATCTCGGCCGCGGCCACGGCGAGCGCCGCCACGCGGTTAACCTGATGCGTCGCCGCGAGCACCGGGAAGATCGCGTGCGTCAGCGGCGCGGTCAGGGTCGAGTCGTTCCACATCAACATGCCGCTTTGCGGTCCGCCAAAGGTCTTGCCCGCCGAGCCCGAGAGCACATCGGCGCCCTCGGCGAGCGGATCCTGGAACTGGCCGCCCGCGATCAGGCCGGCCTGATGCGCGCCGTCGAAAAAGATGCGGCCGCCCCACTCCTGCACGATCGCCTTCATCTCACGCACTGGCTGAGGGAAGAGCGTCATCGACAGGCCGAGCGTGACGACCTTGGGCTTCACCAGAGGGGCCATCTTGCGGAAGAGGTCGAGGTCCACGACCAGCTCGGTCGGATCGAACGGCACGTCGACGATCTTGAGCCCGCGCTGGCCCGCGGGGCCGTCGACGCGGTTGCTCGAATGGCCGCCGAAGGGCTGCGAGACCGTCATCACGACGTCGCCGGGCTCGGCCATGGCGTAATACACGGCCATGTTGCCGAGCATGCTGCCCATCAGGCGATGATCGGCGTAGTTGCAGCGGAAGGCCTGCTTGAGCAGTTCGACGCACAGCGACTCGACCTCGTCGATGTACTGCGTGCCGGCGAACCAGCGCTGCACCGAGCCGATGTGCCCCTCGGCCGCGCGGGTCCCGATCTCGGAGGCGAGCAGGGCGCGGACCGCGGGGCTGGTCGGCGCCTCGGGGGCGAGCAGATTGATGCACTGCTGGCCGCGCCAGGTCTCATTGCGTTTGACGGCCGCGATCACGGCCTGCTGCATCTCGACGCCGGTCTTGCACGCGTCGAGGATCGCACGCGCGTTGGCGAGGATGGCCGGGTCGTGGACTTCGAACTGGTTGGGTTGGGTCATGAGTGGCCTCATAAGTCGAATAAGACACCGGGAGTGCCCCGATGT
>JBGAJV010000120.1:0-4364 GCA_044224715.1 Anaerolineales bacterium
CGCGGCAGCGCGGCTGGTGAACGATCGGGCGCTGTTCCTGCGCGACGCGGGTCGCCAGATCGCGCGCCTGCTCCCGCGCGACCTCCCGCGTCTCGAGCGCATTCTGCGCCGACTGGCATAGGCGGGAGGCCGCAGATTTCGCGGATTTCGCAGATAGGGAGAGACCACATGTTCAAAGGGGGAGAACATGTCAGGAGAGTTTTTGCACCAGGAGTTGACGAATTCCATCATTGGTGCCGCAATGGAAGTCCATCGAGAGCTTGGGCCGGGGTTTCTCGAGTCGGTGTATCAACGTGCATTGATGCATGAGTTGGGCGTACGACACATCAGGTTTGAAGCTGAACGGCGAATCACAGTCAAGTACAAGGATTTCGTCGTCGGCGACTTTGATGTGGATTTGCTCATAGAGGGCAAGCTGATCGTGGAACTCAAAGCAGTCGCCCAATTGAATCAGACTCATCAGGCCCAGGTGATCAACTACTTGACCGCTACCGGGATGGAGTTGGCCTTGCTGATGAATTTCGGTGAGGCGTCGCTGCGGCACAAGCGAGTCATTCGGCAGCAGAAGCAACAATCAGCGTAATCGGCGAAATCTGCGGCAACAATCCTTATGGATAAATCCGAACTGGACGACTACTTCGGGCGCAAGCCCAAACAGGGCCGACAGCGGCTGGGTGTGGTGGGCGGCGGCTCGCTCTCTGCCGGGATCGACGTGCGCCTCGACGTCGGCGATGTGCCCGGCGGCATCATCGAGGACCTGGCCGTCGGCAAGTACGTGGTGATCGAGGGCGCCACCCAGCGCACCTTCTTCTCGATCATCACCGACATCGCCCTCGGCCACGCCAACCCCGAGCTGGCGGTCAACCCGCCGATGCCCGAGGACGACTACAGCCGCGACATCTACGCGCGCGAGCTGGCCTTTGGCCGCGTCAACGTCGCGCCGATGCTGCTGCTCGAACAAGGCGCCAAGACGCCCAAGCCGGTCAAGACCATCCCCGCCCATTTCTCGGTGGTGTACGAGGCCTCGGCCGAGGACGTCGACCAGATCTTCGGCCAGGAAGACGCCACGCATTTCCACATCGGCTCGCCGCTCGACATGGATGACGTCAAGGTCAACCTAGACCTGAAGCGTTTCGTCGAGCGCTCGTCGGGCGTGTTCGGCAAATCCGGCACGGGCAAGAGTTTCGTCACCCGAACGATCCTGGGCGGCGTGCTCAAGGCCGACGCGGCATCGTGCCTGATCTTCGACATGCACAACGACTATGGCTGGCAGGTGCAGAACGAGCGCGGTCAGAGCTACCCCGGCCTGCGCCAGATCTTCGACGCCGGCAAGGTCAACGTCTTCACGCTCGACCCGGATAGCTCGCGCGCGCGCAACAGCAAGGTCGACGGCACGCTGCGGATCGGCTACGACCAGATCGACCCCGAAGACGTCGAGATGCTGGCCGGCGTGCTTGGTCTGTCGGACGTGCAGGTCGGCGCCCTGTACTATCTGCGGCGCAAGCTCGGCAAGAGCTGGATCGGCGAGTTGTTGCGTGAGGACGAGTCGGAGGAGCTGACGAAGATCGAGGACGAGGAGCGGATCCAATCCGGGACGTTGCGCGCCATCCAGCGCAAATTCGAGCTCTTCCGGCGCTTCGACTTCCTGACCGAGCACGCGCCGAGCGACGACCTGGTCGAGGAGATCTTTCTGCGGCTCAACCGGGGCACCAGCGTGGTGCTCGAATTCGGGAACTTCGGCAACACCCTGGCGGCGTACGTGCTCGTGGCCAATTTCCTGACGCGCCGCATCCACGCCCGCTACGTCGAGCAGAAGAACCAGGCCGTCGGCAAGCAGACCGGCGACCCGCGCCCGTTGATGATCGTGATCGAGGAGGCGCACAAATTCCTGGATCCCGAGATCGCGGGCCACACGATCTTCGGCACGATCGCGCGCGAGCTGCGCAAGTACAACGTGACGCTGTTGATCATCGACCAGCGCCCGAGCGGCATCGACGACGAGGTGATGAGCCAGATCGGCACGCGCGTCACCTGTCTGCTCGACAACGAGGCCGACATCCGCGCCGTGTTCTCGGGCGTGAGCGGCGCCGCGCAGTTGCGCCAGGTGCTCGCCCGGCTCGATACACAACAGCAGGCCTTGATCCTGGGTCACGCGGTGCCCATGCCCGTCGTGGTCCGGACCCGCGATTACGATTCCAACTTGGTCAACGCGCTCCGCGGCGGGACGCCGGCACAGAAGGGCGAAAAACGCGAGCGCGACGCCAAGGCTATGTGGGGAGATTAGCCAAATGCGACCGATATATTTGTTGAACGGACTGGCGTTGGCCGGCCTGATTGTGGCGGCGTGCGGACCGACTCCCGAGGAGATCGCGCAGGCGACCTCGGTGTCGGCCTCCGCCACCGTGGCGGCATGGACGCCCACGCCGAGCGTCACACCGACCGAAACGGCGACGCCGACGGCGAGCCCAACGGCGACGGCAACCGCGACCGCGACGGCCTCGCCGACCCGCACGTCGACCCCGACGCCCAAGAACACGCTGACGCCCACGGCAACCGCGACAGCCACCGTGCCGCCGCCGACTCTGACCTTTACGCCGAGCGCGACGATCCCGGCGCCGTTCTTCCCCCAGTCGACGATCATGACCTGGGACGTGAACGAGTTCGCCAAGGAAGTCCGCGAGGTCGACGCCAACTGGACCCAGTTCCTGACCTACTTCCGCAACGCGGTGAACAACGGCTCCGGCATCAGCTGCAGTACTTTTCGCCCGTTGTGGATCGACACCGTCGTGGGGCAGGTGGCTTTCACCGAAGTCCCGCCCGAATGGTACGGCGTCTACTACGAGTACCGCGTGATCGTCAACGACATCGTTCTGACCGTTCAGCCGATGCAGCCGCCCTGCGATACCAGCGGCGGAGGCACGATCACGGGCGAGCAAGTCCAGGCCATCCTGGCCGGGCTGGAGAACGCCGTGCCGCGCGCCCAGGACCTGAACCGGCGCGTGCAGGCCATGCCGCGGTGAGGCCTTGCCGGACGGTGGACGCGTGAAACGCTGATCGGGACCCGAGGCTCGGACCCAACCCGCGATCGCGGCCGAACGGGCCGGCCATCAAACACGATGACCTCTCTACATCTTTCACTCGACGACGCTCGCCGACTGGCGGTGCGGGCGCAGGGTCTGAGCGGCGCTCGCTGGACGCCGGACCGCGACGGGATGCTGGCGGCGACCCGGGCGCTGCGCTGTATCCAACTCGATCCGCTCAGCACGGTGGCGCGCAGCCATCGGCTGGTGATGTTCAGCCGCGTTGGGCCGCATGACATCGGCGTGTTCGATCGGGCCGTCTACGGTGAGCGCCACATGTTCGAGTACTGGGCGCATTGCGCGTCGCTGGTGCTGACCGAGGACCTGCCGATCCATGCACAACGTATGCGTGGCTACACCCGGCGCACCACGACCGTGGCCAATCGGCTGCGGGCCTGGTCCGCGCAGAACGACTCGCTGCGGCGCTACGTCTTGCGCCACATCCGCCGGCATGGGCCGACCCTCTCGCGCGACCTCGAGGAGAACGGCCAGCACCCCGAGGCGTGGGTCAGCACGGGCTGGACCTCGGGCCGCAACATCAGCCGAATGCTTGATTACCTGTGGTTGAGCGGCGCGATCACGGTCACGGCCCGCCAGGGCGGGCAGAAGGTGTGGGATCTGACCGAGCGGGTGCTGCCCGACTGGGCGCCGCGACAGCGTTTCAGCGAGCGGACGACGACGGCGCTCGCGATCGAGCACGCGCTGCGGGCGCTCGGACCGGCGACCACGCGCCACATCCAGCTGCACTTTGTGCGCTATCGCTACCCCGAGTTCGAGGCGGCCTTTGCCTCTCTGCGTAAGGCGGGGCGGGTGGTGCCAGTCAGCGTCGCCGGTCTGCCGGGCGCGTGGTGGCTGCACGCCGACCAGGCCGATTGGCTGCATCGGCAGGACGCTCCGCGCACCGTGCTGCTCTCGCCGTTCGATAACCTGATCGCCGATCGAGCGCGAACCGAGCGGTTGTTCGACTTCGAGTTCCGTATCGAGATCTACACACCGGTGCTCAAGCGCAAGTACGGTTATTACGTGCTTCCCATCCTGCACGGCGATCGGCTGATCGGCCGAATCGATCCACAGTTCGAGCGCGACACGGCCACGCTGCGCGTCAACGCCGTGTATGCCGAACCCGGGGCGCCGCGAGCCGCAGGGACGGAGGTCGCCGCCGCCGTGCGCGAATTGGGCCAATTCCTTGGCGCGCGCAGCATCGTGATCGACCGCGCAAAGACGCCAACAGCCTGGCGCGCGGCTTTGACAAAGCGAACGTGAGAGACCGGGAGTGCCCCGATA
>JBGAJV010000073.1:0-29379 GCA_044224715.1 Anaerolineales bacterium
CATTGATTTTTCGCCAACGTGGTCATCGGATGGTGTCAATATTGTGTTTGCTTCAATGACCTATACCGGTGCTGGCGGCTTGTATGCGATTAGTTTGGGTCGGGAGGATCGCATACAGCTCGTTTCCATTCCCAATGTTGCATTCTGGGATCCTGATTGGTCTCCCGAAGGGAATCAACTTGTTTTCACCTCCAACATGGATGGAACCACCGATGTGTACACTGCAGCGATCACTATGTGGGGTGGGCAAATTGCGTTGGGAAACCTCGCTCGTTTGACGCAAGATGTTGCGTGGGATCTGAGTCCCAAATGGTCCCCAGATGGTCAAAAGGTCGTGTTTTCATCGCAACGCTTTGGCGATAGCGACATCTTTACAATGAACTCCGATGGCTCTGATGTTCGTCGACTGACAACTGCTCTTGAGGCCGATGTGTATCCCGATTGGTCTCCAGATGGTTCGCAGGTCATCTTCACCTCCATGCGCGACGGCAACGCCGAGATCTACGTCATGAATGCCGACGGATCCGATCAGACCAATCTGACCCAAAGTCCGGATCGCGATGTGTGCGCGTCGTGGCGACGATGACCCGGCCGCTGCCAGACGGGATCGTGTTGGGCGGCGTGGTTTCAGCGGGCGACTCGGCCGACGGAGCCGGTACAATGGGCTCCGCATATGCTGGCCTATCTCAAACGCAGCCGTCAGGCGCTCGAGCGTGATCTGGCGGGAACGACTCGAAAACACCATTTCTCGGCGGCCGCCTACAGCCACCTGGCGGTCAGTCTGCCATTGGCGCGTGCCCACTTGAAGGGCCGTCTGCTCGACGTCGGCTGTGGCGACATGCCCTTCCGCAGCGCGTTGGAAGGCCAGGTGACGGCCTACGACGGCCTCGATTTCTTTCCTCGGTCGGATCGCGTGCGGTACGTGGCGGACGCCCAGGATATGCACATGATCGACGCCGGCGCCTACGACAGCGTGCTGTGCCTCGAGGTCCTCGAACATGTGCCGGATCCCTTTCGGGCGATGGCCGAGATCGGAAGAGTGCTTCGTCCGGGCGGCGCGCTCGTGTTGTCGGTGCCGCATCTGAGCCGGCTGCATGACCTGCCGCATGACTATTACCGCTATACACGCCACGGTGTCGAGCAATTGTTGAAACACGGCGGGCTCGAACCGGTCGAGCTTCGCGTCCGCGGCGGGCTGTTCTCGTTCGTGAGCCACCAGCTGTCCACGATCGCCCTCGGTTTGGTTTGGGGCGTTCCGGTGCTGAGGGACATCGTCTGGCATCTGAACCGCTGGCTGCTGGTATACCCAGCGGCAGCGCTGGATCGCACGTTGGATCGGCAGGGGTTGTTCGCCATGGGATATACCGTGGCGGCCCGCAAGCCGTTGGAGCGCGCGGCATGACGGCCTCCGAAACCCGCGGTTATCAGCCCGGTTTCTTTCACGAACATGAGGGCGTGCGTGACGCGGCAAGCCGGGCGCGCAAGGCGCGAAAGATCGCGACGGCGCTCCGCGACCACGCCGCGTTCGATCTGACTCGCGCGGCCTGTCTCGACGTCGGGTGTTCGTCCGGGTTGATCACGGCCGAGCTCGCGCCGCTGTTTCGGTTGACCGTGGGCGGCGATTACGACCTGCCGGCTTTGCGGCACGCGCCACGGCCCGAGGCCGTGGCTCTGACGTTCTCGCAGGTGGATGCCATGCGGATGCCGCTCAAGGACTCGAGCGTGGACGTGGTGATCTGCGCCCAGGTCTACGAGCACGTGCCGAACGACGAGTGTCTGGCGGACGAGATCCTTCGCGTGCTGCGACCGGGCGGGGTCGTTTTCTTCAGCGGCCCCAATTGGCTCTATCCCATCGAACCGCATTACTTTCTGCCCTTTCTGCACTGGCTGCCGCCGGCTCTGGCCGGCGCTTATCTACGGGCGTTCAAGATGGGCGACAGCTACTATGAGCGCTCTCGCACCTATTGGGGGTTGCGGCGGTTGTGGCGACGGTTCGAGATCGTCGACATCACGGCTGACCTGCTCAAGGGGCGACCGGGTGATCTCACGCTCGACGAGCGTATGGCCTGGCTGAGAAAGCTCCCGTTAGGGGTATTGCGTGTGCTTGTCCCGCTCATGCCGAATTTCAACTGGATGTTGCGAAAGGCGGCTGCATGAACTGGCTGACACGGGTCTCCGGTCTCTGGCGCGTGGCCAGACGCCGCGCCGCGTCCGAGCAAGACTACCTGGCCTTCCAGGCCTATCAGGCGCGCTGGCTGATCGATTATCTGGCCGAGCACGGCGTGGCGTTGCCGGGGAGGCGTCTGCTGGATCTAGGCAGCGGGGTGGGTGGATACAGCCTGGAGTTCGCGCGCGCCGGCGCGCGCGTGATCACTGTGGATTTGACACAGCCGCATCGCGCCGAGGCGCAAGACCTGGCGCTTTGGCAGGCCAGGGGCGATGCGCTGCGTGTGCCGCTGAAGACCGGAAGCTGCGACATCGTGTTCTGCGCCAGTCTGATCGAGCATGTGCGCTATCCCGAGCGACTGTTGGCCGAGATCGAACGAGTGTTGAAACCCGGCGGCCAGGCCTATGTGAGTTTTCCGCCTTACTACAGCCCGCCCGGCGGCCACGAGTTCGCGCCGTTTCATTACCTGGGCGAACGGCTGGCGTTGAAGTTGGTGCCGCGGCGCCGCGTCGTCGCCGATTGGGTCAAATCGATGTACGCCGCCAACGATGACGCCGCGTCTTTCGGCGAGTTGTATGCGGGCTGGGGGTTGTATCGGATGACGATCGGCAAGATGCGTCGGCTGATCGCGGCGTCCGATCTTCAATGCGAAGACATGTCGACCCGCTATCTGCCGATCAGCGCCATCCGATGGCCCGTGCTCAACGAAGTGCTGACCTGGCATGCGCAGTTCCTGCTGCGCAAGCCCGCCAACCCGTGACCCGAACGCTCCCCTGGCGCCGGTGGCTGTTCACGCTCGGGATGATCCTGGGCGGCGCGATCTTCGTCTGGCAAACCGTCGGCGCGCTTCAAGCGTTTTGGTCTCAAGCCGTCTCGCTCGTTCGCCCCGAGTTGATCGTTGCCGCAATCGGCTGCATCCTCGTTGTCACTTTGCTGCAAATCGGCGCCTGGCGAGCCATCATGCGCGATCTGGGTGTGCCGTTGAGTTGGAGCGCCGGTATTCGCGGATACATGTTGCCTTTCGTCGCCCGTTACATCCCCGGGATGGTGTGGGGCTATCTGAGCCGCACGCATTGGCTGGCGACGCGGCACAAGACTCCGCCACAGGTTGCGAACCTGGGCGCCATCCTCGAGGTGATTGGGCTGCTTCTGTCCGCGGCCCTGGTCAGCGCCGTGGGCGGCGTGATCGCCCAGGCTTCGGTCATCACGTGGCTCAGCCTGATCTTTGCGCTCGTCTTGATGCTCAGCGTCACGCTCGTCGGCGGCGTCGTCAATCGGTTTGGCCGGCTGCGGCGTCTGGCCGCGCGCCTGCGCGCCGATGAATGGCTTCGTGAATTGACTTTGCGTCGGGTGGCCGTTGCCCTGCCGTGGCAGGCGGCGATGTGGTGCGGTCACGGAGTCGCGATCTGGTGCCTGATCGGCTCCATCGCGCCGTGGACTGTCGGGACACTGGCGGTGTCGGTTGCGGCCTTCGCCCTGGCGTGGTCGGGCGGTTTCCTCGTCGTTGTGCTGCCTTCGGGATTGGGGCTGCGCGAGTTCGGGCTTACCTACGTGCTCGGTCGTTTCGCCGGTCTGGTTCAATCGGTCGCCACGGGCGTGGCCGTGATGAGCCGGGCAGGCGTGTTGATCGGAGAGCTGGCTTTCGTCCTGATCGCGCTTGGGTTGGATCGACTGGACCCATCAGCCCGCCGCACCGCGCTGCGCGATGAGGATGTTTAGCCAGCCGGGTCGGGGCTCGGGCGCCTGACCCAACAAACCCTCCCAGCGCGAGAGCAGATTCAGGATCGGCCCCCAGCTGAGAATCGCCGGCCCCAGACCGGGCACAAAAGCGCGCCCGAGCCAGCGATGCATGGGATAGATCCCGACGATCGAAAAGCCTTCTTGCTTCAAGGTCGGCGTGTAAGCGTCGAGCGTGCGCAGACGCGCATGCGCGGCGGTGGGCCAGAACTCGGGTCGGAAGGCATCGACGATGAGCAATCGCCCAGACACACTGACCTGTCGGCAGAGATTGACCAGCGCGTTCTGAAAACGAGTCGGCTCGACGATGTGGAAGATCATGCTGATGGCCGAGACCAGATCGAACGTCCCGCCGACGCGCCAGCCTGGCTCGGAGATGTCGGCTTGAGCGAAATGCTGGCCGGGAAACTCACGTTGAAGATGCTCGACGGCGACTTGAGTCAGATCTACCCCCGTCACCGATCGGGCCCCCCAGGTCAGGTATTTATCGACATAATAACCAAACCCTGACCCAACATCGAGGATATCGATTCCGGAGAGGGTTGTCTGGCTGCGCTTGAGGGCTGCTTCCAGATTCGCCGCTGCCGCCACGTACATCTTTATGTTGTAGTCCATCGAGAACCTGCGGTGGCCGGTTCCCAGCAGACCCGGGCGATTGCGCAAATGCTGTTCCCAGTATGTCGTTGGGGTGTAGTTTGTCATAACACAAGAGCCCACTTGCGATTTGAGCGGTGGGGCGCCCCCTGATTCCTACCTAGTCGCAAAGGATTAGTCGAAAAACCCGGAAAAATCCACGTGTTGACGTCCGGTCGGGCCGTCGATACTTCACACGAGGTATTGGCCCGGACCCGATTATAGAATATCCTCGCCCCATTGATCTTGGGTGATTGGCTGGTCAGCAGCCAGCCCGTCGCGGTCAGGTTGGATCCTGACAGGCCTGGGTCTACATAAAGGAGTAACTTCAATGAAGCTCACGCATGTTTTGAGGTTGGGTGCCGCAGTGGCCGCCGCCGTCGCTTCGGCGGGTTTCGTCAACGCGGCCGCCACGAACAAGACCCTGAGCACCAACTACACGTTGGTGAATCTGGGCGCCAGCACCGCCACGGTCAGCGTCAACTACTACAAAGATGACGGTTCGACCTGGGCCGCTTCGAGCTCGTCGACCAACTTCACCGTAACCGGGAATGGTGGTCAGGCGATCATCGCCCAGTACTTCGACCCCACGATGTCGTCGGGCCGTGGCTCCGCCGTGGTCGCGTCCGATCAGCCCATGGGCGCGGTCGTTCAGATCCTGGCCCGCAACCAGACGCCGACCTCGGGCGCCTACATCGGCTCCTCGAGCACCGACACGACCTTCTACGTGCCGCTCGTGATGCGCCTTTTGAACGGCTCCAGCAGCCAGGTGATGATCCAGAACGCCGGCACGTCGTCGGCGTCGGTCACCATCTCGCTGGTGAAGGCCTCTGCCGGCCCGGGCGCCAATTACAACAAGCCCGCGGTCACCATCCCCGCCGGCGCGACGTACTACTACGACCTCGCGGATGAGTCGTCGGCCAACGTCGCGGACGGTTGGTACGGCTCGGCGGTCGTGACTGGCAATCAGCAACTGTCGGTGATCTCGAACCTGTTCGCCGGCTCCGATCAGCTGCAGACCTACAATGCCTTCATGTCGTCGCAACTTGGCAGCCAGTGGTTCATCCCGCTGTTCACGTCGCGCCTGTCGAACGCCCTGAGCACCCCGGTGTCGGTCCAGAACCTTTCGGGCTCGACGATCGGCGTCGGCGCGTTGACGTTGAACTGCACCAAGGATCCAGCCAGCCTGGGTAACGCGACTATTTCGGCATCTAACACTTCGGCGATCGCCAACAACGAGTCGTACTTCTTCAACCCGGTGACCGACTCGGTGAATCTGCCGACCAACTGGTTCGGTTCCTGCTCGGTCTCGGCGCCCGGCAACGTGGCCGTGTTCGTCCAGATGCGCCAGCCTGGCGTGAACGTTTCGGCCGCGGCCTATGAGGCCATCAACGCCGCCGGCACGAACACCACCGTGCTTGTCCCGCTCGTGGCCAAGATCCTGGCCAACGGCTTCGCGACGCCTGTGACGATCCAGAACCTGGCCAACTCGACCGCGACCGTCAACATCACCTACACGCCGTCGCCCAACTACGTGAGCGCGGGCGGCAGCAGCGCGGTGTTGACCGAGTCGAACGTCACGATCCCTGCCAACGGCAGCTTGATCCGTAACTTCCGCTTGGCCGGCACGTTCGCGGGCATGCCTTCCGGTTGGTACGGCACGATGAAGGTCGTCTCGACGGGCAACCCGATCGACGGCTTCGTCCAGCTGACGACCATCGGCGCGACCTCCGGCGACACGCTCATGGCGCACGGTGTGTTCACCCTGCCGTAAGCCAGAACGTCGGATACGCTGTATAGTGAATGGGCCGGCATCGAGCCGGCCCATTCCTTTTCCGAGGTATCTACCGCTATGCTGGATCGTCGCAGGTTGCTGAGTGTCGCCCTGGCCGGACTGTTGACCGCGTGCGGCGTGCTGCCCACGCCGGCCGGCACCAGTTCGACAGCGCCTTTACCCGAGGGCTATCCGGCCTCTGCCGGCGGCACCGAGGACTCGTACCCCGGTGCTAACGTCACCACAGTGGTCACCGCCGCCGAACCGCCGGCCGAGGCGCCCGCCACGGCGCCGGGCACCGCCTCGCTTGCCGGCGTGATGACCGTCCGTGGCACGACCAACGCGATCGTCAGCACGGTGTTCTACATCACGTTAGGTCAGGGGCCCGACCAGACTTTCCCGCCGGATTACATCTCCGACCCCGATAAAGGGCGCGGCGATATCGAAGGGAAGACGGACGAAGCCGGTCGCTTCAGCCTGACGAACATCCCTCCGGGCAAATACTACTTCTTCGTCTGGGGGCCGTACGGTTGGCGCGAGATCGAGGCCGGCGCAGACGATCAGAAGCCGATCCTGCTCGAGCTCGAAGCGGACGAACGGTTGGTGTTGGGCACCGTGATCGCCACTTACCCGTAAGCCGTGTCCCTCTCGGGGCTGCAACTCTTCGGAGCGGTCTGGATCGCCGCCGGGCTGCTCCTCGCACCCGGCGGTCTTTTGCTCCTGGCGCTGGAGCACTGGGCGCCGCGATCAAGCCTGTTCACACGCATCCTGGCCGGTCGCGTGCTGTGGACGGCCACGGCACTGGCCCTTTCGCTCTCGCTGTTGCCCCTGCTCTGGATGGGCGTCACGCTGATCGGTCTGGCGTGGTCGCCGTTGTCGCTGTCGCTCACCCTCCTGCTCATGGGCGTTGGCGCCGTGGCCATGATCATCCGGCGCGGCATGCCCACGTCCGCGGCGCTTTACGCCGCGCTCTCGTCGACAGGTCTGCGCCAACGCCTCCCGGGTTTCGCTCTGGCCGTCGTCCTGCTGGTGAGCTGCGCGTTGCGCTTCTGGGCCGTGCGCGACCTCGCCTACCCCGCGTGGGTCGACTCTCCGCACCACGACCTGATCGTGCGTCTGCTGACGCTGACCGGCGTTGTGCCCGACAGCTATGATCCGCTTATGCCCGTGGCGCCTTTCTCGTACCACTTCGGGTTTCATGCCGTGGCCGCGGCCTTCGTCTGGCTGACCGGGATCGCCAGCCCGACAGCTATTTTGATCCTCGGTCAGCTGTTGAACGGATTGATGCCGCTCAGCGCGTATGCGTTGACCCGTCTGACCACCCGGCGTGTCTGGCCGGCCGTCGCGGCCGCCGCCATCGTTGGGCTGGTCTCGATGTTTCCTGGCTACTACGTCGCCTGGGGTCGCTACACGCAGCTGACCGGCCTCGTCGTGCTGGGGCCGCTGCTCGGTCTGCTCGCCGCGACAACCGAACGTCTCTCAGACGCCGACGTCTCCACGGGCTCGAAAGAACCGCTGACCCCGAACGGTCCCGCCGTGATCGCCATCGGCCTGCTCTCGGCCGGGTTGGTGTACGCGCATTACCGCGTCCTGGCCTTTGCGGTGACGTTCGCTCTGGCGGTCATCCTGGTGCACCGCCGATTGGCCTGGCGCGTCTGGCTCCCGGCAGCCGGGCTCGGCTTGCTGGCCTCCGCGCCGTGGTTGTGGCGCGTCGTCGCGGTATGGATCGCGCCGCGCGTCGGCGACCCTGGCTCGTACCTGGCGACCTCGGGCTACAACGACTTTCCGTGGCAATACTTCGCCGGTTGGATCGAGCGCGCGTGGTGGGGTGTCGCGGCGGTCGGCGCTGCGACGGGTTTGGTCAAACGTGATCGCGCCATGTGGCTGATGGTGTTGTGGACCGCGCTGACGGCCGGTCTGCTGAACATCCCCGGCGCGGGCAGCTGGGTCGTCAACAACAACTCATGGGCGATCAGCGTCTTCCTGCCGGGTTCGGTGGCGGCGGGCTATGGCCTCGAACAGGCCGCGCACTTGGCCCGTTGGCTCTGGCGCGGCGCGCGCGGCCCGGTTCGCTGGCAACGCCGGATCGCCGTTGTGTGGGCGCTGGCCCTGGCCTTGCTGATCACGGCGGGTCTCGTGCTCGGCGGCGCGGCCCAGGCCCGCATCGTCAACCCGCGCACGGTGCTGGCGTTGCCGGCGGATCGCGCCGCGCTGGCCTGGGTCAACGCAAACGTGCCGCGGGACGCGGTCTTTGTGGTCAACAGCTGGTACTGGCAGGAGGGGATCTGGTCGGCCAGCGACGGCGGCATCTGGCTGTGGACGGAGACCGGGCGCCGAACCACGACGCCGCCCGCAGACTACTACTTCGACAAGGTCTGGACGAAGCAGATCAACGACTGGAACGCGCGCTGGTCGGCGTTGACCGATCTGGCGTCGCCCGAAGCCCGCGCGTTACTGCGCGAAGCCGGCGCCACACACCTTTACCTCGGCGCCGTCCCCGGACGGATCACCACAGACATGGTCGCGACCGCGCCAGATCTGTATCAACCAGTCTATGCCCAGGATGGCGTGCACATCTATCGGCTCGCCCCCTGACGACACTCAATTCAGCTGACGAAACGCTACCGACACCTCGAGCGCCTCGTGTCCGATGCCCTTGTAGACGCCGCGCGTCGGAGGCACATCGGCATAATCGCGCCCGATGCCCAGCCGCACGTAATGCCCGGTCTGAGCGGCGTTGTGGGTCGGGTCAAGCGCCAGCCAGCCGCGGCCGGGCACGAAGACGTCGACCCAGGCATGCGAGGCCGCCGTGTCGTCGTTGCTGTAGAGATAGCCGCTGACGTAACGCGCGGCCAGGCCCTGGCTGCGGCTGGCCGCCAGGAAGATGTGCGCGAAGTCCTGACACACGCCGCGCCCCAACGCCAGGGCCTGCGGGGCTGTCGTCGTCACCGTGGTCGCGCCCTTTTCGTACTTGATCTCGGTGAAGATCGCGCGCATCAATCCGACGGCCGTCGCCGCCGGGTCCCCCTCGACGCGCTGCGCCTGGCCGAAGGCGAGCACCTCGGGCGTGAACGGTGCGTAGACCGTCGGTTGTGTGAACGACCAGGTGTCCAGCGGCGACAGCGCGCGCACCGGTTCGGTGAAGATCTCGGTCGTGCTGACCTCGCTCTCGGCCGTCATCTCGAGACGCGCATGTGGTTGGAGGACGTCGAAGTGGTGGATCTGGTTGCCGAACGGATCGGTGTAGCTCAGCACCTCTTCGCGCGGGTCGGTGTGGAGATGAAAGCTCAGACAGCGCTGCCCGGCATGATCCAGCGGTCGCAGCCTGACCTCGGTGTAGGCCTCGCTGATGGGCTGGTCATACGTGAACCGCGTCGTGTGTGTGATGAGAAGACGCATAGGAAGTGGGCGAGTGGGTGATTGAGTGAGTGGTTGATTGGGCGTGTGCGTAAGTTTGGCGTTGCCACTCCACGACCGCGGGGCGCGTTCAACCACTCGCTCAATCACCCACTCGCCATTGTTGCTGTTGTTGTTGCTGCTGCCGCGGCCGGCTGTCGGGCAGGATGACGCGGGCGTTGAAATAACTGCGCGCGACTTCGTCGGCGGCCGCGTTGAGGCGCAGGAGCAGGTCGGTGAGAAAGACCTCCATCGGTTCGCCGAGGATGTCGGCGATGTCGAGGTATTCGAGCTCGGCCCGCATGCGACCGAGGATGCGCCGGGCCCCCTCGGGGCGCGGCGGCGCGCCCTCGCTGACGATCTCGAGTGACTGCAGGGCGCGGATGATGCAGAACAAAACGGCGCGCGGAAGCTGGCGGTCGAGCAGCAGATACTCGGCCACCGGCTCGATCTCGAGCGCGGCGCCGCGCCCCCGCCGAAAAGGCTCGAAGGCGCTGCATGACCGGAGCAAGGCGATCAGCTGCAGCGATGTCTCCGAGGACAGCGGCGGCAGGCTGCGGATGTACGCATACTTGGCGGCCAGGATGCGCGTGGTCTTGTCGGCGCGCTCCAGGTGGTGGCCGAGCCGGATGAACTCATAGCCTTCGCCGTGCGACATCGTGGTCAGGGTCACGCCCTGAAAACCCTGCGAGCCGTCGCGGACAAGGAGCGAAAACTCGTGCGGGTTGCGGAGCACCGCCGCCCGATCGGCCTCCTTGACCTTGAAGTACAGGCGGTTGATCCGCTCCCACATCTCGCTGCTGATCTGCTCGCGCACCGAGCGCGCGTTTTCGCGGGCGCGGGTGACGCACGCGACCACGGCGTTCGGGTTGAGCGGATGCCAGAGCAGGAACTCGATGACCGAGGCGGCCGTCGGCGCACCCAATAGTTCGGTGAAGAGCCCGTCATCGCCGGTGACGGCTACGATCGGCGCCCACCCCTGGGCGGCGGCGTCGGGCTGCGCCTCGAGCAGCGCGTTGAAGTTGACGGCCAGCAGCCGCGTCAGGTCCTCGGCGCGCTCGATGTAGCGGGCCATCCAGAACAACGACTCGGCGACGCGGCTGAGCATGTGCGCGGGCATATCAGGTGAGCACCCAGGTGTCTTTGCTGCCGCCGCCCTGCGACGAGTTGACCACCAGCGAGCCGCGGCGCAGCGCGACCCGGGTCAGGCCGCCGGGCACCAGCTTGATCCTATCGCCCTGAAGGATGTAGGGCCGCAGGTCGATGTGGCAGCCGAACAGCTCGCCGTCGAGCACGGTCGGGTGCCGGCTGAGCGCCACGACCGGTTGACCGATGAAACTGCGCGGCGCAGCGGCGATGCGCTCGCGGAAAGCCGCCAATTCAGATTTGCTCGCGCTCGGCCCGATCAGCATGCCATAGCCACCGCTCTCGTTCACGGCCTTGACGACCAGCTCGTCGAGATGATCGAGCATGTAACGTCGATCATCGTCGCGCCAGCCCAGATGGGTGGGCACGTTCTGCAGGATGGGTTCCTCGCCCAGGTAGTACCGGATCATGTCGGGCACGTAGGCGTACACGGCCTTGTCGTCGGCCACGCCGGTGCCTAGCGCGTTGGCGAGCGTGACGTTGCCGGCACGATAGGCGTTGAGCAGCCCGGCGACGCCGAGCACGCTGTCTTTGCGGAAGGCGAGCGGGTCGAGAAAGTCGTCATCGATGCGTCGATAGATCACGTCGACCTGCTTGAGGCCGCGCGTCGTGCGCATGAAGATCTTGTCGCCGTGGGCGATCAGGTCGCGCCCCTCGACGATCTCGACGCCCATCTGTCGGGCCAGGAAGGTATGCTCGAAGTAGGCCGAGTTGTAGAGGCCGGGCGTGAGCAGCACCACGGTGGCGTCCGCGTAGCTGTGCGGGGCCACCGACCGGAGGGTTTCGAGCAGGGCCTGCGGATAGTGTTCGACGGCACGGACGTCATACTGCGCGAACAGGTCGGCGAAGGTGCGCTTCATCACAGCCCGGTTCTCGAGCATGTAGCTGACGCCCGAGGGCGAACGCAGGTTGTCTTCGAGCACCACGTAGGCGCCGTCCGCGCCGCGCACGAGGTCCGTGCCGACGATGTGGACGTACACGCCACCCGGCGGCCGCAGCCCGACCATCTCGCGCCTGAAACCATGCGCGCTGAAGACCAGTTCCGCGGGGATCCGGTGCTCACGCAAGATGCGTTGATCGTGATAGATATCGTCGAGGAAGTGGTTGAGCGCCGTCACGCGCTGGGTCAAACCGCGCTCGAGCACGGACCATTCGCCGCCGGGGATGATGCGTGGGATCAAGTCGAACGGGAAGATGCGCTCGACGCCCTGCTCCTCGCCGTAGACGGTGAAGGTGATGCCTTGATACAAAAACGCCGCGTCGGCGGCGCGGCGTCGCTCCGCGAGGGCCGCTGGCGTCAGGGTCTGCAGTTGTCGAAAGAGGTGGGCGTAGTGCTCACGCGGGCGGCCGGGGGCCGCGAACATCTCGTCGAAGAATCCGCTCGGGTCGTACCGTTCGATCAACGATCCATCCGGCATCTGTGGAGTCTACCAAAAGGAAATCCGAATCCTATGGTCCGGACGGGCCACTCCGCCCCGTCTCCTCGATCGGCGCGACGCTCGTGCTGGCGGGCCGCGGGGGTGTGAGCGACAGGCGCGCGATGCGCAGCCCGTCGAGCGCCTCGACCTTCAACCGCACGCCGTCGTCCAGATCGACCGCGTCGCCGACCTTGGCCCGGCGTCCGAGCCGCCCGAACACGAAGCCGGCGATGGTGTCGTAGTAGTCGTCCTTGAGCTTGAGCCCAAGTCGTTCATTGACGGCCTCGATCTGGGTCAGGCCCTCCACGAGATAGGAGCCGTCGGGGAGACGCTGCAGTTCAGGCGTCGAGGTGTCGAAGGTGTCGTGCACCTCGCCGATGATCTGCTCGAGCAGGTCGCTGAGCGTCACCAGCCCCGCCGTGCCGCCGTATTCGTCGAGCACGATCGCCAGATGCTGCTGCTTGGCCCGCATCTGTGCCAGCAGTTTGTCGAGTTTGATCGAGTCCGGCACGAACAAGGCCTCACGCAGCATGCCGCGGATGGTGGCGACGCGCCGTGCCCCGTGCTGGATGCGCACCAGGTCCTTGACGTGCGCGATGCCGATGATGTGGTCGAGGTCGTTCTCGTAGACCGGGTATTTCGAGCGGCTGTGCTCGCTGGCCAGCTGGATCAGGTCCGTCAGCGGCGCGTCGCCATCGACCGCCTGCATCTCGGTGCGCGGCACCATGATCTCGCGCGCGGTCAGGTCGCCGAACTCGAAGGCGGCCGTCACGAGCTCGCGGTCCCCCTCCTCGATCAGGCCGCTCTCCTCCGACGCCTCGACCAGCAGCTTGAGTTCCTCGACCGAGTACGAGGTCTCTTCGAGCCGTAGCTCGCGCACCCCGAGCACGCGCAACACGATCGCGGCAGCGCCGTTGAGCAGCCAGATCAGCGGGCGGAAGAGCAACTCAACCAGCTGCGTCACCCCGCTCAGCGCCAGGGCGGCGCGCTCGGAATATTGGATCGCGAGGTTCTTGGGCACGATTTCGCTGACCACGACCGTGATCGCCGTGACGATGGTCAGGGCCACGATGATCGAGATCGTCCGGCGGATGCCCTCGTCGAGCGAACCCAATGCGCCTCCGATGAGGGGCTCGAGCAGCGCCGACAGCGCCGGCTCGCCGACGTAGCCGAGGCCCACGCCCGACATGGTGATCAGTAGCTGGGTGGCCGCAATGTAGCGGTCGAGGTGATCGGTGATCCGGCGCGCCGCGGCGGCGCCGGCCGTGCCGCGCTGGATCAGCTCGTCAAGCCGGGTCCGGCGGACGCGCACATAGGCGAACTCCGCGGCCACCGCCAGCCCGTTGAGGGCCAGCAACACGACCAGGAGCAGGAGACTTCCGAGGTTGAAGGTACTGTCAGTGTCGGGCATGCGTGATCAAATCAAGAGTAGCCTTAACTGTACTCTATAACGGGGCCCAGCGTGGCTGTGCGGCAAAATCGACCGGGCCACCCTGTTCGGGGCAAGCGACAGGGCTGGGATCCAGGTCCGGGCAGGTCAGCCGGGGCGATTGGTGGTCTCGCGGCACCGTCCAAGAGTCTGACAATCGGTTTGGGGCGTAAGCTATTGAAACGCACTGGCTTGGGCCGGGCGGTCGCGATGACCGGTCGGGTCGGCCCGCCTCGCCTCAGGAGTGAATCATGGCTGACGAACCTCTGGTCTGGCACTATGGGTTGATGGCTGAGCGCTGGGCGGAGTTCAACACCGAAGCGTCTGAAGCGCCCTTCCTCCGCGACCTCAGCGCCCGCTTTGGGCAGCCCGTGCTCGATCTGGGCTGCGGCACGGGGCGCGTGCTCTTGCCGATGTTGCGCGCCGGGGTGGACATCGACGGCTGCGACATCTCGGCCGACATGTTGCGGCAGTGCCAGAGCCGGGCCGCCCGCGAAGGATTCACGCCGGGCCTCTTCGCTCAGCCGATGCACACTTTCAGCCTCCCGCGCGCCTACCAGATGATCTACATCTGCGGCTCGTTCGGGCTGGGTGGGAGTCTCGAGAACGATCTGGAGGCTTTACGCCGCTGCCACGCCCACCTGGGCGTCGGCGGAGCGCTTGTGTTCGATATCGATGCCGAGTACTCGGACCCTGAAAGTTGGTCCCTCTGGCTCCGCGACCGGCGTCAGGCCCTGCCGCAGGCCTGGCCTGACATGGGCGAAGGGCGCATGGCCTCCGATGGGAGCGAGCATTTTGGCCGGTTCAGGATCGTGGCGGTCGACCCGCTCCAACAGACGGTCACGCGTCAGGTGCAGCTCGAAAAGTGGCGGGCAGGGGTCCGGGTGGCCAGCGAGGCGTACGCGTTGCGTGCAACGATGTACTTCAAGAACGAAGTCCTCTTGATGCTCCGGTTGGCGGGGTTCAGCGAGATCGCCGTCTACGGCGACTATACCGATAGGCCCGCCACCGGCGATGACCGGCAACTGATCTTCGTGGCCACGCGCTAGCCGGTCGTGCCGCGACAGCCCGACGTCCTCACAAAGACGATCGGCCGAGGTACCACGCGAGTGCGATGTAAAGCACAACCGCTCCCAGGAGTGCGCCGTATAGCACGATTGTCCCGGCCAGACGTAGGAGCGTGAAGGGCTGCTCGTCCTGGATCTCGCGAGGGCCGAACGGCGTTTGCGGCTCGGTGAGGCGCCAGACGGGCCCGATCCACAACGCCAGCACCGCGCCGGTGAGGGCGCCGCCGACGTGGCCCCAGAGATCGATTCGGGAACCCGGCACGAGGGCGATCGCCAGGTTGAGGGCGGCATTGATGAGCAACGAGCGCAGGCCCGCGTTCGCCCGGGGCCCGAGCAGCGCGCGATTGCGCCAGAGCAAAACGATCTCGGCGGCGAAGAGCCCGAAGATCGCGCCGGAGGCCCCGACCGAAGCGGCGCTGTTGAGCCACAGACTGAGAACCGTCCCCCCGATCCCGGCGAAGAAGAACAACAAGAAGAACCGCACCGGGCCGTAGGCGGATTCGATCGTCCGGCCAAAGAGGTACAGGGCGTAGGCGTTGAACAGGAAGTGCACCAGGCTGCCGTGGACGAAGATCGGCGTCACAAGACGCCAGATCTGGCCCGCGACGATCAGACTGTTGACCTTTGCGCCCCAGTAGATGATCGGATCCGCGTTGCCTTCGAAAGGCGCCAGACTGAGTTGCCCAAGAAAGACCAGGCCGATCGCGCCGAGCAAGACGTACGTCAGCCAGACGCGCTTGAGCGGCAGCGCCAAACGGCGGGGCGGCGGTTGGGGCGGGTTCGGCGATGAGGACGGTTCGACCGGGGCTGGCGTCGTCACAGCCGCACCTGACGCGCGTGCACACGACTGTGCTCGGATTCGATGATCGCCAGGATGGTGTCCACCGACGTCTCGAGCGCGTAATCGCGGTTTACGACGAAATAGTCGAATTCCTTCATCCGCGCCAGTTCCTGACGCGCCGTCGCGATCCGCAGCTTGAGACCTTCGGGCGTTTCGGTCTTGCGCTCGCGTAGCCGCTGGACCAGCTCTTCCTCGGAGGCAGGCGCGATGAAGATCGTCACCGCGTCGGGCACGAGTTGCTTGACGGTCGCGGCGCCCTGCACGTCGAGACGCATGATCACGTCGTGGCCGGTGGCCAGCGCGTTGCGCACCTGTTGCTTGGGGATGCCCTTGTAGTCGTTGTAGACCCGGGCCCACTCGAACAACTCGTTCTTGTCGATCATCTCGGCGAACTCGTCGTTGGAGATGAAGAAATAGTCCCGTCCGTTGACCTCGCCGGTGCGTGGCGGTCGGGTGGTGGCCGTGACGACGAAGTGGAACGCCAGCCGGCGTTCCTTCATGCGGGTGAGCACGGTGTCTTTGCCCACGCCGGAAGGTCCGCTGAGGACGATCAGCAGTGGTTGGCGGCGGGGCAGGTTGGTCCAGGCATCTGACATGGGCCCATGATAATCGATGGACGGGCTTTGTCGTGGCGCTTGAAGCCCCTGTGAAACCGCCTAGAATCACCGCACCGGCTTCCTGGGAGGCGCCATGCGGTCGATGGGTTTGAGCCTGACGATGGCTGTTGCGCTGAGCGCTTTGCAATGGGCCTGCGTCCGTTCGTCGCCCGTCGCCGTCGGCGACGGGCCGACTGTCGTCCCGACGCGTGTGTACCTGGCGACCGTGCTGGCCGAAGACAACCCGCCCGCGGCCGGCGTGACGACCGAAGAGGATCTGCTCACCTCAGTGGGCGAGACCCGACGCTACCGGCTGTTCGTTCCGGGCGGATACAGCGCCAGTCACCCGGCGCCGCTGGTCCTCAACCTCCATGGCCTGAACTCGACACCCACACAGCAAGAAGAGATTTCGCAGTTCTCGGTCAAGGCCCAAAGCGAGACGTTCATCGTGGTCTACCCCGAGGGGACCAACGCCGACTGGAACTTCGTGACGCCCGGCTCGCCCGACGAGGTCTTCCTGCGCGAGCTGATCGCGGCGCTCCAGAGCCGCCTGACGATCGACAGTCAACGCATCTACGTGACCGGGATCTCGAACGGCGCCGAGATGGCTTACGAACTGGTCTGCAACGTCGACGTGTTCGCGGCGGCCGGATTCGTGGCCGGCGCGTATCCACGGGTCTATCCGTGCCTCGACACGCCGGTGCCGGCCGTGGGCTTTCACGGCACGGCCGACAACTTCCTGCCGTATGACGGCAACGCCGCGTTCCTGCCGGTGCTCACCTGGGCCCAGAACTGGGCCGACCACAACGGCTGCACGACCGGACCGACCGTGTCGTATCAGAACGGCGAGGTCACCGGGCAGAGTTGGTCTGGCTGCACCCAGAACGCCGAGGTCACGTTCTACACCATCGCCGGGAAGGGCCACAGCTGGCCCGGCTCGTCGATGCCGCCGGCGATCACCACGCAAGATGTCGACGCGACCGACGTCATCTGGGCGTTCTTCGCGGCGCACGCCCGTCCGTGAGCGCCGTGAAACCGGGCAAACGCCTCTTGTTTTCGGCTCAAATCAACCGCCGCGGCTTTCGCGAAAGGGCGGTGCGACATGGCAGTCTGCGTCATTCGAGGCATTCGCGGCGAGATCGGTTTTCGTCCGACTTCCCGTTCGGCCGTGACGGTGCTTCAACCGTGGAATCCGGCTTTCGGGATCCAGCGATTTTCGTGATAATGGCGCCATGCCGTACTACGACTTCTTCTGCGCCGACTGCAACAAGCGGGTAGCCGTGTTTCAAAGCTACAAGGATTACGGCGTGGTCGCGCCGCGGTGCCCGGAGTGCGGCGGCGCGCGCCTCAAGCGTAAATTGAGCCGCGTGCGCATCGCCAAGAGCGACGATCGCCGCATGGCGGAAATGGCGGATCCGGGCGCGATGTTCGGTGACGTCGACGAGAACGACCCCAAGTCGGTGGCGCGCGCGATGCGCAAGATGGGTCAGCAGATGGGCGAGGACCTGCCGCCCGAGTTCGGCGAGATCACGGATCGGCTCGAGTCGGGCGAGTCGCCCGAGTCGATCGAACAATCGATGCCGGATCTGGGGGGCGGGGCGCTCGACGACTAGAGCGGCCGGCCGCGCTCGGCAAGCCGAACCGACACGACCGACCACACATCGGCAGCCAGGTCTTCGACGGATTGCGACGCGTCGAGACGCACCCAGCGCGCCGGCTCGGCGTTGGCCAGCGCCAGGTACCCGTCACGGACGCGTTTGTGAAACTCGAGCGCGTAGGCGTCGAGCCGGTTCCACTCGCCGGCGCCGTGTTGCCGACGCCGCAAACCGGCCTCCGCCTCGATATCGAAGAATAACGTCAGATCGGGCCGCAACCCGCCGGTCGCGAACGTCTGGATGCTGCGCAGCAGATCCAGATCCAGGCCATGCCCGTACCCCTGATACGCCAATGAACTGTCGAAAAAACGGTCGCTGAGCACAAGCCCGCCGCGCTCCAGATGCGGCCGGATCACCTCGCCGACCAGTTGCGCGCGCGCGGCCGAGTACAGCAACAGTTCGGCCCGCGGCTGCATGGTCGTGTTGGCCAGGTCGTGCAGCACGTGTCGGATCTGCTCGCCGATCGTCGTGCCGCCCGGCTCGCGGGTCTGCAGAACGTCGCGGCCCTCGGCGCGAAGTCGCTCGGCCAGCCGCCCGATCTGCGTCGATTTTCCCGAGCCGTCGGGACCCTCGAAAGTAATGAACATGGGATGAGTGCGTGATATGGCGATCGGGGGATCTGGCGATTGTATGTCGGTCTTCAATCACCAATCCCCCGATCATTCAGTCACGAAATATCCTGACCCACCGTCGCGGCTCCTTGCCATAGGAGTGCGAGATCAGGTTGGCCTTGCGGGCCAGGTCGTGCTGCAACCGACGGATGTGCGGCGCAGCCGGCGTGAGATCGTATGACGCGGTGCCGCTGAGCACCTGTTGTATCGCGCGTTGCGTCTCGTCGATCGCGTCCTCGGCCTCGTTCGCGCCGCCGACCGCCTGCACTCGCAGGCTGAACAGATCCGACAAAAAGTTCTCGATCTGGTTCGTGGTGTTGGCGCGCAGCACGTAAATCGGCAGCCCACGTTCCTCGGCGTCGGCGATCGGGCGCTGACGCTGGCGGTAGTACGTCTTGAGCGTGACGATGGTCTGCGCCTCGTCGATCGAGTCGACCAACTGGGCCGGCACACGCAGATGCCGCACGGCCTGGTCAAGCCGGTTGCGCGCGATCCCGTAGGCGTAGATGCGCACGGGCTCGAGCGCGCCGCGGCTTTCGGGGGCTTCGGGCTGTGCCAGCCGGCTGGCGGGGGCGGCCGACGCGGGGGCGGGCTCGCCGCTACGGGCGACGCTGGCGGTGCGCACAGTGCCGATCGCGCCGATCGACCCGACCGGGCCGTTGCCGCGATTCTGACCGGGTCGGCCGCGGCCCATGGGCTGCGGGTCCGGGGGCTGCTCGATCTTCACCTCGCCGTCGACCACGCTGCGCAGTTCGGGTAAACGCGGCCGACCGCGCAGAAGCGAGTCGACGGCCACCGCGACGTCGTGATGCACGGCCAGTTGCTCGCGTGCCTGGATCTCGATCAGCACGTCGAAGGTCGGCGGCGCGCGGCGCTCGAGCACGGTCTTCTGCGTGCCGCGCCGGCGCGCCTCCTCGTCTGAAAGCGTCACCGACTCGATCCCGCCGATCAGGTCGGCCAGGGTCGGGTTGAGCATCAGGTTCTCGAGCGTGTTGCCGTGTGCCGTGCCGATGAGCTGCACGCCGCGCTCGGCGATCGTGCGCGCGGCCATCGCCTCGAGCTCGCGCCCGATCTCGTCGATGACGATGATCTCGGGGTTGTGGTTCTCGACCGCCTCGATCATCACCTCGTGCTGAAGCGTCGGCTGCGCGACCTGCATGCGCCGGGCGCGCCCGACGGCCGGATGCGGCACGTCGCCGTCGCCGCCGATCTCGTTCGAGGTGTCGACGATGACCACGCGCTTCTTCTCGGCCAGCGTGCGCGCGGCTTCGCGCAGCATCGTGGTCTTGCCGATGCCGGGCCGGCCGAGCATGAGCACGCTCTTGCCGCTGTCGATGATGTCCTGGATGATGTCGATCGTGCCGTACACGGCTCGCCCAACACGGCAGGTCAACCCGACGATCTGGCCGCGGCGGTTGCGGATGGCGCTGATGCGGTGCAGCGTCCGCTCCATGCCGGCGCGGTTGTCGGCGTCGAAATCCCCGATGCGCGTGACGACGTAGTCGATCTCGGCGCGCGAGATCTCGTGATCGGCCAGCACGACCTCGCCGTCGATGTAGCGCGCGGTCGGCACCCGTCCGAGATCGAGGATGATTTCGAGCAGTTCGTCAGTGCGGTTGGCTGCGGTGAGCTTTGCGCCGATTTCCGGCGGGATGACATCCAGCAGGGCGTGAAGGTCGTCGGTGATTCTCTTTTGCATCGCTACCTGGCGCTGGCAGGGTCCAGCGCTGTCCAATTTTATCAAGGAGTCGTCGCGGCTGTTAAGCGGCCTTGACGGGCTGTGCACGGGCGCGTTGAAGCTGGTGGCAAACTCGGCCGACCGGGAGAGGCCCTCAGCGGATCGTGAACAACGGATGAAACGGCGGCTGAGTCCTGCCGGATATGCGCCTGAGTGCCGCGGCGCACGCCCAAAGGCCGATCGCGGCGCGGCTTTCGTGGCCGCTTGTCGGTCGCGCCATACACTGGCTGTCAGGCGCCCGTCCGTTTCGCCCGCCGACCCGTTGTCAATCGTTCACCAACCGGATCGCGAGTTGTCTGGTGCCTCGAGATCGCGGCCCGATCTTGTGCACGGATTCGTGCATCACGCCGGATCCTTGCTCAACGGAACCGCGGCCTCGACCCGGGTCAGGCGTTCGAGTTGCGCCACCGGGCGCGTGGTGCGCGCCGAGATGGCCGGGATGGGTTGCAGCGCCGGCTCGGCGACGCGCACGGCCAGACGTTTGACCATGACCGCCTGCGACGCCAGTTTGTCGAAACCCGCATGCTCCAGCGGCCCCTGCAACCAGTCCTGATACCGGCGGACGTTGACGTAGACCGGCCGACCCGCGCGGTTCGACGAGGTCAGGAAGTGCAGGGCCGACGACACGATCTCGTCCGCCAGGTCGAACGCTTCGGGGTGGACCACCGGGTCGACCCAGATGCCGAGTGGGCCGCGGCGTACCGCCAGGTGCGCCACGAGATCGTGGCCGCGCTCGAGCACATAGCCGCGGCCGGCCTCGGGCGTCGGCTCGACCTGCTGCACAAGCCGCGGGACGATGTCGTTATAGAGCGCCAGCGTGGCCGGCCCGTCTTCCTTGATGGCGTGGCGGAGCGGCAGGGCCGGCGCGGTTGGCGCCAGCTCGTGATCGAGCCGCCAGATCGTCTGGCGGGCGTAGATCGCGAAACCCGAGATGCGCAGCGCCTCGAATTCCGGGCTGCTCTCGTCGACCTCGGCCAGCAGATTGTGGCCGCCACGGCTGCCGGCCTCGACCGCGAGTTGATCGACCAGCGCCAGCCACCCCGAAGGCTCGATCGCCCAGCCCGGCGAGATGAACAAGGCCCGGGCACGCTCTTCGCCGGCGCGATGGCTCAGTTGACCGAACGCGCTGTGGCCGTCCTGCTTCCAGATTAGAGTCGGCGCGCCTGAGCGCGGCATCAGATAGGCGAGCAGGGCATTTTGCAGCGGCTGGGTCCCGCGCGTCAGCCGGGTGGCCGAATCGAGACAGAGTCCGCGCTCGCTCAACGCGCGCACGAGACCCACGTCTCGCCAATCAAAGGGCCGGATCATGTCGATATTGTATCGGTGAACAGTCAAACGGGGCTACCGCCCAGGGCGATCGCATCGATATGTGGGGATGGCGGTGTTTGCCGCAAATCTCGCCAAGGACGCGAAATGCCGCACCGCACGATCCAATCGCGATATTCGCGGCCGATCAGGAATTCGAGAACAGCGTCCCCGTGAACTGGCCGGTCTGGCGACGGCGCGCCTCCGACGGCAGCACGGAACCCCGGCAGCGTGTCAACAGCCCGTTGAGCGCAGCCTGGAAGCGCTCGACCTCGCGGATCGTGCCGCAGCGGATTGCCGGCTGTCCCGGCTCATCGAGCGTCAGCAGACCGCGTTTCCGATAATGGTCGCGCCGGAGCTGCGCCAGCACCGCCGTGTCGTCGCCGAGGTGTTGATCGTGGGCGATCGACCTGGCCCTGTCGTTCAGTTCGGAAAGGATCGCGCTCGACACGACATCGGCCCAGAACACGCTGGCCTCGTCGACTGTCACCATGCCGTACAACTCGACGCCGTCAGCGGCGAGCACGGCCGCCGTCACGCCGAAGAGATACTCGCTGCCGTCGACGGCGCGGCGCCACCAGCGCAGCCCGACCGGCTCGGGCACCCATTCCCACTCGAAGTCGCCCGGATCGGCGCCGAAGCGCCCGGCCAGCGTCACGGCCTCGTAGCTCTGGATGTATTCGTGCAGACGACCCCAGACGGGCTTGGGCACAAGCATCGTGAGCTGCGTCTCGGGGATCTCGCGCAGCTTGGAAAAGCGGTGTCTGGGTTGTTCGTTGACGAGAAACGACGTCGAGTTGGCCATGACAGGCCCTCCTGGCTTCAGCGCCAAGCGGGACCTAACCGATGCAATTGTTGGTTAGGGCTCTGTCCGCATCGTAGCACTACTGAATTCAAATCTGCAGATGACTTCGGTCATGGGGAATCAAAAAAGCCATCGACAAGCGATGGCTTTTCAGTCGACGTAAGAGTCTACGGCTTGGCGCGCGGCTCTTGCGGCTTGAGCGACAGAGTCGACGTCGAGACGGTGCGTTCGAACAGTTTCTTCAGCGCGGCCTGGAAGCGCTCGACTTCACGGATCGTCCCGCGGCGCACCATGGTCTTGTCCTGCCGATCGACGGTCAACAGGTCTCGGCTGCGGTAGTGTTCGCGACGCAGCTGGCGCAGCGCCTGATTGGCCGTCATGTAGCGTTCCTCGGTCATCTGCCGCGCCCGATCGTTGAGCTCGGCGATCAGCACACCCGCCACGACGTCGGACCAAAACGGGCTGGTCTCGTCGACCGTGACCATGCCATAAAGCTCGACGCCCTGAAGACGCCGGATCGCGGCCACGACGCCGAACAGGTACTCATTGCCGTCGCCGGCGCGCCGCCACCAGCGAATCCCTTCCGGGTTGCTCACCCACTCCCACTCGTACTCACCCGGGTTGGCGCCGAACCGCCCGGCCAGCGACGTCGCCTCGTAACGTTGGATGTGGATGCGAACACGATCCCAGGTCTGCGCCGGGACGAGCATGACCAGCTGCGCTTCCGGGTTTTCGTGCAGCTTCGAAAAACGATGGTTGGGATGATCGTTGACCAGGAAACCCGTGTTGAATTTCATAAGATTGCCGCTTACCTGTTAGATCCTAGGTTACCGACACCATTTGTTGTTTTCAAGACAGTATCGGTATCGTATCGGTTGGTGAATCCTCCGTAAATATGACCGGGGTCACGCGTTCCGGAGGTCCTAGCGACATAGGACGGGCCCGGCGCGCCAAATCGACGTAATCTTAAAGGATGGCGGCGTAGCAACCAGGTGCTTGTCATGCGACTCGCGGACTCATATAATGACCGAGTCTGTCGCCGACCCTGATTCCCGAGGATTCTCCAGGTGTTTTGAGATGGGCCGGCCGGGGACGTCCACGGCCCGATGACTTTTCTAGGAGGTCGCGATGTACGTTGAGACCGAGATCATGTTCCCGCCGCGGATCGTGCCGCAGCTGCGCGATGCCGCCGGTCACGAGTTCCGCAAACTGGTCGATCACGTGGCCGCTCTGCCGGAAGGCGATCCGGAGAGCCTGGCCTTCACGCTGATGATGGTGCGCTTGAACGGCTGTCTGGAGTGCGAGACCGACTCGTTTCGGGCGATGCGCGGCTGCGCCTTGTGCGCCCTGCAGACCCTGCGGCGGTTCCGCACGAACGAGAAAGAGCTGATCCGGCTGTACAAGGCCGCGCTCAAAGACGTGACGGCCTATGTCGAGCCGATGCCCGCCGCGCCGGCGGCGTCCGCGCGCACCCGGCCGGCACCCGCCTCCCGGACCAGCCGCCGCTCCACCCCGGTTCCTGCCTGACGCCTCTCTTCAAGACCCACCGCGTCTGGTCGGCGATGTCGAGACCGGCCAGACGCGCGTCCGCCGCATGTCCAGCCCACAGACCCAGCCCGTGACCTCAGGGGCCCAACTCCGGCTCCTGGCCGTGGTCGTTTGCCTGTTGGCCGCAGGTTGGTGGCTGCGGATCGCCTCGCTCGATCCGATGAGCCGGTTGCTCCATCACGATGAAGCCTGGTATGCGCTCAACGCCGTCGATCTGATCGAACATCCGCGCCTGATCACGTTCTTTCCCGAGAACTACGGCCGCGAGAGCGGATGGATGTACGTCCTCGCGGGCTGGATCAGCGTCGTGGGACGCGACATCGCGGGGTTGCGTCTGATCGCGGCGCTTGTCGGCGTGCTGACGCTGGCCGCGGTCTATCGGCTCGGCCGCGAATTGTTCGATCCCTGGGTCGGCGTGTTCGCGCTGGCGGCATTGGCTGGTCTGTTGTGGCACATCATGGTGTCGCAGCAGGCGGTGCGCGCCAACTTCTCCATCTTGATGGTCGCGTTGGCGGCGTTGGCCTGGGCGCGGGCGCTCGCGCCGGGCCAGTCGACGCGCGGTTGGCTGATCGCCGGCGTCGCAACAGGGGCGCTGGCCTACACGTACTTTGCCGCATTTGGCGTGCTCGCGTTCCTGGTGCTGGCGGCGGTCGGCATCGCCGTGCTCGATCGCACGGCGCGTCGGGGTGTGCTGATCGCGTTGCTGACGGCCGGATGTATCGCGGCGCCACAGGCCTTTTTCGCCATCAGCCATCTGGAGGTCTTCACGTCACGGTCGGCTTCGGTCGCCAGCGGCGATCCCGCATCGCTGGCCGTCAATGCCCTGGCCTGGGTCAACGCCTTCTGGCTGCAAGGCGACGCCGACTTGCACTACAACGTCTCCGGCCGACCGGTCCTTGACCCGATCGCGTTGGCGCCGTTTCTGACGGGCCTCGGCTTCGCGCTCCGGCGTGTCGTTCGAGCATCGGGTTCCGAAACGCGCGCACGGTGGGTTGCCATCGCGCTGCTGGGCGGGCTGTTTGTGACGTTGGCGCCGTCGTTGGTCAGCTCCGGCGCGCCGAACTATGCCAGGGCCTGTCTGGCGGTTGTGCCGATCGCGCTCTTGCTGGGGCTTGGGATGCGAACCATCGGCGCGGCGCTGAGTCGACTGTGGCCGTGGTCACGGGCGTGGAAAGGTTGGCCGATCTTGCTGATTGCGTCGATGGTCGTCGGTGGGCGGTCCGCATTCGTGCAGGAGTGGCTGCCCGAAGCGACGCAAGGCGTCTTCTTCGAGGCGCCGCTGGTCTCGGCGTTTCGGCATGCCGCCGAACTTCCGCAAGATCAGCCCGTGTACCTCAGCCCCTTCACTCGGGCGCATCCCGTCATTCAATATCTCACGCCCCTGGCTGCCGGCCGACCGCTTGCCGCGTTCGATAGCCACCAGTGTCTGGCGCTCTCGGATCGGCCCGCGACCTACTTCAGCATCGCCGCGTTCGAGGACCTGGCCACTGCCCTGCAGCCCTGGGCTGACGTGACCGAGGTGCAGACGACCGAACTGCCAGCGGCGGCCCGCTGGCTCGACGCTCGCCTGAGGCCCGAGTTCGCGGCCCGTCTGGCGCAGCCGCCGGACGCGGAGTTCGTGGGTGGCATGCGGGCGTGGTTGCTCGCGCGATCGACCGAGGCGCCCGGAGCCGGTGAACGGATCCTGCTCACGCTTGCGCTCCGAACCCAAACGCCGACGACCGCCCCGTTAGGTTTGTTCGTTCACGTCTATGGCGACCCTTCGCCGTATGCCGGCGGCCGGATCTGGGCGCAGAACGATGCGCCGGTTTGCGACAGCGATCCTTCGACGCGCTGGCGGGCCGACGAGACGATCGTGCAATCGATCGAGTTGACCCTGCCGTCGGACCTGGCCGCCGGGCGCTATGATCTGGTGTTCGGGCTGTACACCTATCCGGACATCACGCGGCTAGCCGTAGCGGCGCCCGATCCGACGCTGCCGCACGTCGTGCTGGCCAGTTGGACCGTGTCTCAGTAAATCTACCGACGAGAGCCTCCGCTATAATTCGGGCGTCGCATGAGCGCCGCCGCGGTCACGCACCCTCGTTCGCTGGTTTCGTGGAGAACCTCCGCAATCTCGTGGGTGGTCGTCCTGTCGATCCTCGGGCTGGCGGCCGGTCTGCGTTTCTACCGCGCGGGCGCCCAGGAGATCTGGGGCGACGAGGGCGCCAAGCTCGAAGTGGTCACACAGGGCGTGGCCTGGCTCTTCAATCCCGCTGCCGAAGTTCATCCCCGTGTCTTCCACAGCCTGCTCTATCTCTGGTACAGCGTATTTGGGTTCAACGCATTCGGGTTGAAAACCCTGCCGGCGCTGGCGGGCGTGCTTGTCGTCGCCGTCAACTATGCCGTGACGTTGCGCCTGTTGCGGTCTCGCCGGGTGGCGTGCGTCGTCGCCGGCGTGACCGCGATCTCGCCCTTCCAGGTCTGGTACTCGCAAGACCTGACTCAATATACGGTGCTGATGGCGCTGGTCGGCCTCAGCCAACTCAGCCTGCTGCATGCCTTGAGCGCGCCGACGCGTGTTAGTCGTTGGGCCTTGGTGACGGTGACCAGCGCGCTTGTGGTGCACACGCACTACTACGGTTTGTTCGCGTTGCTGGCGCAGGGGCTTGGCGTGCTGCTTCTGCGGCGCGATGCGCTCAAGGCCTGGGTGCTCGCCGAAGTGGCGGCCGCGGCGCTTGTCGCACCGTGGCTGGCCGCGCAATGGGGCCTGCTCACGGGGCAGGCGGCGGCCCGCGAGAACTTCATCAGCGTCGAGCGCTTTGGACAGGTCGTGTGGACCGGGCTGCGCGCGTTCACGATCGGCAACACGGCGCCCGAGATCTGGCAGTGGGCGGCGTGGGTTTATCTGGCGGTCGCGCTGCTTGGGCTGGGCGCGCTTTGGCGTCGTGATCGCGCGTCGGCGTCGACGTTGGCGCTGTGGTGGCTCGTGCCGATCCCGCTGGTCTTCGTCCTCACCGGCTATCAATCCTACTTCAGCGAGCGCTTTCTGAGCATGACGTATCTGCCGCTGGTCGTGCTGCTCGCGACGGGCCTGGCGGCGCTGGGGTGGACGCGGCTTGGCGGTCTGGCGCTGGCCGGGGTCGTGGCGCTGTCGGGGGCTTCGTTGGAGGCCGCGTACTATGACCCGGCCTACACCAAGGCCAACTACGGCGCCATGCTGAGTCTGGTGAGCGAGCGCGCTCAACCCGGCGACGTGCTCTGGCTCAACGGCCCAGATCAGCGGATGTTGTTCAAGATCTATCAGCCCGCAAACGTCCCGGCCGAATGGGTCGATCGCGGCCAGTTGTTCACCGAGGCATCGGCCGACGCGCATCTCGCCGAACTGGCGCAGGGCCATGCGCGCGTCTGGCTGGTGATGTACGGGCCGCCGCCGGTCTACGATCCGGATCATCGCGCCGAGACCTGGCTGAGCCGCAACGGATACAAGGCGTTCTATCAATCCTACCTGGGCGAGTACCTGACGTTGTACGTGCTGCGGCAACCGGGCGCCGAGGTCGTCACCACGCCGGTCGGCGCACGCTTCGCCGCCGGGCCGGAGCTGGTCGGCGCGGCCGTCGAGCCGGTTGTGGTGTCGCCGGGCGAGTCGGTACTCGTCACGCTCGAGTGGCGGGCCGACGCGCCAATCGGCCTCGACTACACCGTGTACACCCATTTGCTCGGACCTGACGGCCATCTCGTGGCGCAATCGGACAGCCAACCGGTGGGCGGGACACGTCCGATGACGGGCTGGGCCGAGGGCGAAGTGGTGCGGGATCAATACGCCATCGTCGTCCCAGCGACCGCGCTTCCGGGCGAGGGCTACAGCCTGCGTGTCGGGCTATACGACCTGGCGACGGGCGAGCGGGCGACGCTGGCCGGCACCGGCGACGACGGCATCACCATCGGCGTCGTCCAGGTGGCCGCCGCGCCGTAAGGCCCGCTCCCGCGACCGACACCGGCTTCACAACCGTGAAGCCGATGCCGCAGGCTGGATTGGTACAATAATCTCCAACTAGGCAACCTGTCGGGAACGCGCGCTGCTCAACGGCAGCGCATTCGTTTTCGACGCCATGGGAATCCATCATGAATTACGACGTCATCATCATCGGCGCCGGGCCCGGCGGATATGTCGCGGCCGTGCGCGCCTCGCAGCTGGGCTTGAAATGCGCGATCGTCGACAAGGAGTACATCGGCGGCGTCTGTCTCAACGTCGGCTGCATCCCGTCGAAGTCGCTGCTCAAGAACGCCTCGGTCGCCGAGATCTTGCGGCACGGCGGCAAGGACTTCGGCTTCACGGTCGAGAACGTCAAGCTCGATTACGCCGCCGCCGTCAAGCGCTCGCGTCAAGTCTCCGACCGGTTGACGAAGGGCGTCGGCTTCCTGATGAAGAAGCACAAGGTCGACGTGTTCATGGGCACGGCGACGCTCAAGTCGAAGACCGAGGTCGAGGTCACGCTCAACGACGGCAGCGGCAAACAGACGCACAGCGCCAAACACGTGATCCTGGCCACCGGCGCGCGCGTGGCGCCGCCCGCGGCCTTCAACGTCGACGGCAAGCTGGTGGTCACCTACAAGGAAGCCATCCTGCAGGATAAGCTGCCCGCCTCCGCCGTGATCATCGGCGGCGGCGCGATCGGCTGCGAGTTCGGCACGGTCTGGAATGCCTACGGCTCGAAGGTCACGATCATCGAGATGATGGCGACCTTGCTGCCGCGCGAGGACGAGGAACTCGGCACCGAGCTGGCCAAGCAGTTCACGCGCCATGGCATTGGCGTCAAAGTCGGCACAAAGGTCGACAAGATCGAGAAGACCGAGAACGGCGTGCAGGTGACGGTCAGCGGAGCGGGCGGCACCGAGGTCATCGAGGCCGAGCAGGCGCTCGTGGCGATCGGGTTCAAGCCCAACTCCGAGAGCCTGGGGCTCGAGGCCCTTGGCGTCAAGGTCGAGAAGGGCTTCGTCCAGGTCGACGACAAGATGTCGACCAACGTGGCCGGCATCTGGGCCATCGGCGACGTGACCGGCAAGACCGGTTGGGCGCACACGGCGTCGGCCCAGGGCATCGTGGCGGCCGAGGCGATCGCCGGGCACCACGCGCCCGCGCTGCAATACGAGTTCATGCCGAGCGCCGTGTATTGCCATCCGCAGGTCGCGTCGTTCGGCCTGACCGAGGCCAAGGCCAAGGAACGCGGCTATGAGGTCAAGGTCGTCAAGTTCCCATTCCAGGCGAACGGCAAGGCGCTCGGCCTGCACGACTACGTCGGCTTCGTCAAGATCGTGACCGACGCCAAGTACGGCGAGGTGCTCGGCGCGCACATGATCGGGCCAGAAGTGACCGAGCTGCTGGGCGAGCTCACGCTCGCGCATGGCGCCGAGTTGACCATCGAGGAGATCGCGCGCAACGTGCACGCGCACCCGTCGCTCTCCGAGACCATCATGGAAGCCGCCCACGGCGCGTTGGGCGGATACATCAACATCTGAGCTCCAAACGCAAG
>JBGAJV010000074.1:0-28970 GCA_044224715.1 Anaerolineales bacterium
CCGGACACAACCGCCAAGGTCAGCAGGCCGGTGCGACCCAAGAGCCATCTGCGTGTGGTCATCGTCCCTCCGGGTTCGAGAAAAATATCGAGGACCTGTCAGGTCTGTTATGTACAGACTTTCAGCCCCTTGAGCGTACGTCCAGCGGGCAACTGCCGTCAAGGCGGTGGAAGTCACGATCCTGTGACTGTATGCGCCGTTCTGTCAAGACGCCTGCGCTGCCAACCGGGTTCCGCGACTGTACGCCGGTTTTCGCCCATCTCCACATTGGCTGTGTGGTCCGCGGTGCCGTCAGCCGCCTGCCGGCAGGGGCGGCGCCCAGATCCGTCGCACCTTGCATCTCGGCTCAGCCAACCGTGGTTTTTCCACGAACCGCGCGCAACGCGGGGAGGGTCGCCCGCGCCGATAAGGGATGAGGTCGGTTGATGTGCGGCGCCCGGTCGGCCGGGCCGGCGATGGTACACTCTTTCCATGCAGACCTATCACGCCCTCCTGCAGCACATCCTGGATCACGGCGTCGAGAAGAGCGACCGCACCGGCACCGGCACGTTGAGCGTGTTCGGGTATCAGATGCGCTTCGACCTGAGCGCCGGCTTCCCGATGATGACCACCAAGAAGCTGCATTGGAAGAGCATCGCCTACGAGCTGCTGTGGTTTCTGCAGGGCGACACCAACGTCCGCTATTTGCAGGAGCACGGCGTGACGATCTGGGACGAATGGGCCGATGAACGCGGTGAGCTCGGCCCGGTCTATGGGAAACAGTGGCGCTCGTGGGAGACGCGCGACGGCCAGGTGGTCGATCAGATCGCCTGGGTGCTGGGCGAGATCCAGCGCAACCCGGACTCGCGGCGCCTCGTGGTGAGCGCCTGGAACGTGGCCGACATCCCGCGCATGGCGCTGGCGCCTTGCCACGCGTTGTTCCAGTTCTACGTCGCCGACGGCAGGCTCTCCTGCCAGCTCTACCAGCGCAGCGCCGACGTGTTCCTGGGCGTGCCGTTCAACATCGCCTCGTATGCCCTGCTGACGTGCATGATCGCGCACGTCTCGGGGTTGAAGCCCGGCGAATTCGTGCACACCCTGGGCGACGCACATCTCTATCTCAACCATCTAGAGCAGGCCCGGCAGCAACTGACACGCACGCCCAGGGCTCTGCCGACGCTGGTGATCCATTCGAATACCCGCGACCTGAACGGCTTGCGCTACGAGGATCTCGTACTGGAAAACTACGACCCGTATCCGGCCATCAAGGCGCCTATTGCCGTGTAACGCGTGTGGCGCAGAGCTTGATCGCTCCACGCCCGCCGCTCCACGCTCCGCGACCACTATGGACATCATTCTCATCGTCGCCCTCGATCGTGCCGGGGCCATCGGGCGTGACGGCAATCTTCCCTGGCATCTGCCCGACGATCTGCGCCGGTTCAAGGCGCTGACCACCGACCACACCATCCTGATGGGGCGTCGCACCTTCGCCAGCATCGGTCACGCCCTACCCAAACGCCGCAACCTTGTCCTGACCCACGACCCGGCATTCAACGCCGAAGGCGTCGAGGTGGTGCACACGTTCGACGAGGCCCTGCAGGCCGCCGGCGACCCGCTGTTCGTCATCGGCGGCGGCACGGTGTATGCCCAGGCGCTGCCGCTGGCCACGCGGCTCGTGGTGACCGAAGTCGACACCTACATCGACGGCGCCGATGCCTGGTTCCCAAAATGGGAGCCAGGCGAATGGCGCGAGGTGTTGCGCTCCGGGCATCCGCCCGACGATCGCCACGCCTACGCCTTCACGTTCCGCGACCTGGTTCGCGTGAACGCGCCTTAGACACAAGCGCCATCCCGCCAGACAAAAAAGAAGCCGGCCCCTCGCGGGGCCGGCTTTTCGTTCAGCGACGTTCTTCGGAGCGCGGGGAGCCACTCCACCCGACGCTTACTTCTGGGTCATCAGGAACGCGACCAGGTCGTTGATCTCCTGCTCGCTCAGTTCCTTGCCGAAGTTCTGATACATGACGCCGGCCGTGAAGCCCTGCTCGACGAAGACGTCGGGGCTGACGATCGATTCCTTGAGGTATTCCTCGACCGTCTTGGCCGTGCCCTTGTAATCAGCCGACTTGATCGCGGCTTCCGCGCGGCCGACGACACCCTTCTGCGAGGGGCCGACCAACTGGCTGCCGTCGAGCGAATGGCAGGTGCTGCAGCCCGGCGCGCTGGCCGTGCCGATCGTGCTCTGCTTGAAGAGCGCCTCGCCGCGGGTCGCGTCGCCCGCGCCGTTGCCACCACCACCGCCGCCGCACGCCGCGAGCGTCAACGCTGCCGCCGCGATACCGACCCAAACCGACTTATGCATAGTGCTTCTCCTCCTGAATACGAGCCCTCTTGTGGGGCTACCAAACTCTAAAGCCCGGCGACGTCAACTGCAGGCGTTGCAGTAGGATGAAGATCACGGGCCCATACGCAACAAGCACGAGCGCAACCGCACCGACGAGCCAGGGCCGCCAGGTGTCGAGCCAGCGAGGCGCCGGCATGCCCTCGGCGTTTTCGGCCACAGGCATCTCGATCTCGCGCGTCAGCTTCTTGCCCGCGAACACCGTCATGCCGTAATTGACGTACAGCAGGACCACGCTTACGAGCAGAATGGTACCACCGACCGCAGACTCGATCAGGAACGGCGTCCACTCGGGCGACGTGTAGGCGGCGATGCCCAACGGCGAGCGCCGCGGGACGCTGTAGCGCAGGCCCAGGATGTGCAGACCGTTCGACATCAGGATCATGCCCGCGAACCAGGTCCAGGCCTGATAGATGGCCGTCTTGCGGCTCCACAGCTCCTTGCCCGAAAGCTTGGGGATGAGCCAGTAGCCGATGCCCATGAACGAGAAGGCAACGCCGGTTCCGACCGTGAGATGGAAGTGGCCGGGCTGCCAGGCCGTGTTGTGCAGCACAAGGTTCAGGTCGTACGACGCATTGGCGATGCCGCTGATGCCGCCGAAGGCGAACAGCACGCCGGCCAGGGCCTGAGCCGTGAAGGTGGGCTCATCCCACGGCAACGCGCGGATCCAGCCAAACGTGCCCTTGCCGCCGCGCGCGCGCCCGGCGATCTCGAGCGAAGCGACGACGTTGAACAGGGTCAGCATGCTCGGGAAGAACACGCTGTAGGTCAGGATGGCGTGCAGGGCCTTGAGACCCGCCGGGATGCCGGGGTCGACGTACTGGTGATGCAGGCCGAGCGGCGTCGACAGGAGCAGGAAGAGCCAGAACGCCAGGCGGGCCAGGGGCTCGCTGAACAGCTTGCCGCCGGCGATCTTGGGCAGCATGCCGTACCAAGAGATGTAGACCGGCAGCAGCCAGAAGTACACAAGCGGGTGGCCCGTGAACCAGAACAGGGTGCGCGCCAGCTGCGGGTCGGTGCCGGGGAGCAAGCCGAGCGACCACGGGATGTTGAGTACCAACATCTCGATGGCGACGCCGACCGTGCAGATCTGCCAGAGCACCATGGTGATGAGCGAGCCGAAGGCGATGAGCGGCGTCTGCACGCCGGGGTTCTCCTTCTTCCACGCGCTCCAGGTGAAGAGCACGCCGTAGCCCGTGATCCACGAACCGACCACGACCAGCGTCAGGCCGATGTAGAAGAGCGGGTCGGCCTTGAGCGGCGGATAGAAGGTGAACAGCACGGTCGCGTTGTTGAGCAGCAGCGGAACCGCCGTGATCAACAGGCCGGCGAACATCACCACAAGCGCCAGCGTGTGCACCCACGGGTACTTGCTGGCGCGCTTGAGGCTGTGCGAAACCGTGAACGTGATAAAGCCCGTGATGAAGAAGGTCGTGAAGACCAGGGCATTGAGGATGCCGTGGATCGTCAGGCCCTGGTAGTAGCTTTGAATGCCGATGCTGCGCAGCGCCGGGTACAGGTTAAGGCCGGCGTGTTCCCAGGTCTGGATCGGGCCCAGCAGCAAGCCGACCATCAGCGCAACGAACGCGATGCCGACGTGCCACGCGGTCAGTCTGTTTTCATGAGCGTACATGTCGTTTACTCCAAAGCGCCTTACGGCTGAACCGTGACCGTGCCGTACATGGTCTGGTGCCCGACGCCGCAGTACTCCTGACAATAGAAGTTGTAGGTGCCGGCCGTCGTGAACGTCGCACTCAGCTTCGAGATCTGGCCCGGCAGCACCATGAAGTTGATGTTGGTGCCCGAGAGGTCAAAGCCGTGCTGGACGTCCTTGGTGGTGACGTAGAAGGTCACCTTGTCGCCCACCTTGACCGTGATCTCCTTGGGCGTGAACGACCAGGCCTGCGCCAGAACCCGGGCTTCATACACGCCGGGCGACAGTTCGCGCAGACCAGGCTCGCCGAAGGCCGTCGCCCCGGGCGTCGCGACGAGGTTCGGATCGACCAGACGATCCTCGGGGACGGGCACCTGGAACCCCCAGACGAAGCCGGCCGTCATCACGGCGACGGCGAACACGCCGATCATCGCAAAGCTGATGATGATCCAGAGGCGCTCGAGCGGGTGGATATGCAAGTGCGTCTGATTCATTGCGTGACTCCTCGGGACAGCATGGTGAGATACGCGCTGCCCCACAGCGCGACAACCAACACCACGTAAATGATCAAGATCGTGATGGTCCCTCGCGGGGATTGCGGCTCGTTCAAGGCGTCCTCCTCATGAATGAATGCCTCTATGGATAACAAAGAAACAGGTGCGCCGCTTCATAGGCATAGCGGGCGGCGCCCACACTGTTCTGTGCTTCTTCGATCAACAAGCGAACGTCCCGCTGGACGGTCTCCAACTTCGGCGTCGGCGTCCGATACTCGGCCCGCACGATCCCCCACCCGTCGATCAGCATCATGGCCGGGTCGTAGTCGAACGAGCCCGACGCGTTCGGCCCGTAGTACACCTCGAACCCCCCGCCGATCGCGTACTTCAGACGGCTGGGCTCCCCCGTCGTAAACGCCCAAAGAGCCGGGTCGGCCCCCGCCGCCAGACTCATCTGCCGCAACACCGCCGACGTGTCGTGCGCCGGATCGAACGAGATCGTCACCAGCTGCACCGCCACCGTTCGCGAAGCGGCATCGGCCTGCAGCATGTGCTGGATGTCTTTGAGAACGGTCAGCGATCCCTGGCAGGGCGTCGTACAGCGGCTGAAGCCGAAGCTGTACAACACGATCTTGCCGCGCAGCGTGTCGCTCGAGACCGAGCGCCCGTCCTGATCCGTCAACAAGATGCCAGGCCCCAACCCGATCCGCGGAAGCACCTTGATCGGTTGGAAGACCGCGAAGGCCAACGTGCTGAAACCGAACAGCACCATGAGCCCATACACGGCCCGCATTGCCCACCGCATCATGCCTCACCCGCAAGACCCGTGGTCCATGTGCCGTCTGCCAGCTGGTCGAACGTGATATTGCCCAGTCGCTGGCGCAGATCGACGTTCAACAAATCCCAGATCGGATGCACGCGGCAGTTCTCTTCGAGCGGGCACAGATCCGGCCCACGCACGCACAGGTTCAGCGACACAGGCCCATCGATGGCCTCGATCACCTCGAGCAACGAGATCTCGTTCGCGGGGCGGCTGAGCCGCACGCCGCCCGTGATCCCGCGCTGGGTCTGAACGATGCCCTGGCGCGCCAGCCGTGTCAGAATCTTGGCGACAAAGCTCGGCGGGATGCTTTGTCGTTCAGCGATATCACGCGAAAACGCCGCCTGCTCATCTGGACGTAGCGACAAGTCCAGAACGGAGCGCACGGCGTAGTCCGCCTGTCGGGTAATCATTAGGCCCGCTCACACGCGACAAGTTGGGTACGAAGTGTCCAAGTTCAGTAAAGTTAGTAAAAACTAAGAGAAATAGCTAGTGACAAATGTCACAGGCAAATCGCTCGCTTCTTCACGACGGGCCCTTTCGGGCCAGTGCTACACTCGCCACCAGTCTGTGCGCGTAAAGTAGATCAAGTCAGTCCAGAAAATTATCATGACGTCGGCGCTTCCCTCGGACACATCCGCCCAAAGCCCAGTCGGTTCAGACGTGCCATCGACACCGCCGGTTGACCTGGAGGCGTTTCGTCATCAGCGCACTCGGCTCGAACGAACGCTGGAGCGGCTGGCGCTGCTCGTCGAAGGCCCGCTCGAACGTTGGATCGCGGCGCCGCAGCTCAACCCCCTGTACTACTCGGGGACCTTGAGCATCCTGCTCCTCGCCATCGTGGCGGTCACCGGCGTCTACCTCTTCTTCTTCTTTGGGTACGGCATCAAGGAGTCGTATCGATCGGTTTCGATCGTCGAAGGTCTGCTGACCGGTCGGACGATCCGCGCTGTGCATCGCTATGCCTCGGGCGCCCTGCTCCTGACCAGCCTCATCCACGCCTATCGCCTGTTCTTCATGGGCCGGTCGCGTGGGCCGCGCTGGCTGGCGTGGCTTTCGGGCGTGATCGGCGCGTTCGTCGTCTTTCTGGCCGGGGTGACGGGCTACTGGCTGGTCATGGATCAACGCGCGCAGTTGTTGACCCAGGCTGCGCTGGGCACGCTGTCGGCGTTGAGCGCCTCGTGGGGCGAGGCGGCTGCTTCCTATTTGGTGAGCATCGAAGTCAGCGGCGTGAGCTGGCAGGTGATGTTCGCGTTGTTCGCCGCCCACTTCGTGTTGTTCCTGATCCTGGTGGGCGCGCTATGGATCCACGTGTTGCGGCTCAATCGCGCCAAACTGCTGCCGGCCGTGTACTGGCTGGCGGCCGTCGCGGCGTTGATGATCGTCGCCGCGATCTTCGTGCCGGCCGGGCTGCTGCCGCCGGCGAATCCGCAGGTCAAGCCGGGGCCGATCGATCTCGACCCGCTCTTCCTGTTCTGGCTGCCCGCCGGGCTCAGCCAACAGCCGTTGTGGGTCTGGGGCGTGATCGTGGCCGTCACGCTGGTCATCGCCGCGATCCCATGGCTTGGCCCACGCCAATCGTTTGCGCCGCCGGTGGCCGTGACCGCCGAGAAATGCACGGGCTGCACGCTCTGCGCCGCCGATTGCCCGTATAAGGCGATCCAGATGGCCCCGCGCGCCGACACGCAGCATCACAAATTCGTAGCTCAGGTCAAGCCGGAGTTGTGCGTGTCGTGCGGCCTGTGTCTGGCGTCGTGCGAGTATGAGGCGCTGTCGCTCGGCACGCAAAACGCCGAGACGCTGCCGAAGCTTGTCGCATATCGGCTCAAGCAGATCCGCAAGACGGCGCCCGAGCAGCCGGTCAAGATCGTGTTCACGTGCGAGCGACATGCCGCGCAGGGCGCGCGCGGCTTCATCGATCGCACGCGCGACGTCGACGGCAAACTCGTCAGCGTCATCGCCGTGCCGTGCGTCGGCAGCCTGCAGCCGAACGACCTGATGACCACGCTCGAACTCGGCGCCGCCGAGACCAAGATCATCGGCTGCCCTCTGGAAGACTGCGCGCAGCGCGAGGGGAATCTGTGGGCGCACAACCGTCTGACGCGCGAGCGCCTGCCGCGGCTGCGTCGCGAGTATGCCGGCGCCGCCATCGCGGCGTCCTTCCCGGCGCCCGACGACTTCGACAGCTGCGTGCGTCGTTCGACGGCCGAGATCGCGGGCAGCGCGCCCTGGACCAACGGGCCTGAGCCCGACAAACTGCCGCGCGGTCTGGCGGTCATCACGGGCTTGAAGCCGCGTCACTATGCCGCGGCCTTTGCTTTCCTGGCCGTGATCCTGCTTGGCCAGGCGATTCTGACCCGCGTGCCGTTCACGCACGTGTTCGGCTCGGATGCCATGGCGCAGATCGTCGTGCTAGACCCGGCCAAACAGATCGTGACGCCCGCGCGCGCGGCGGGCGGGCCGTACACGCTGGCCGCCGTGATCAACGGCAAAATCATCTGGACGCGCGCGATCGATCCGACGGCGCTGGCCGCCGGCCAGGTGGCGCCGATCTACGCCGAGGTGCCGATCCAGTCCGGCCCGACCCGGCTCTGGTTCGGCGTGATCGCCCCGGAGGGCGACTACGTCCTCGTCCTGTCGCAGCAACAACTCGACCTGACCACCGGGCAGATCGTGCGCGTCGCACCCGAGCCCGAACCGGCCCTCGATCGGCGGATCCGTTGAGAGGCCCGGGGCTGCCCACGGAGGCGCTGTGAAGAGACCTGTCGTCGTGATCGCGGTGATGATCGTGCTCGGCCTGGCCGTCACGGCAGTGGCGGATCTGGCCTGGAACTGGCTGAAGCCGCCGAATCTGCACGGCATGATGCTGCAGGCGCACGAGCGAGCGTTCGACTTCTCGCTCACCCATGCCGACGGTCGGGTCGTCAAACTCAGCGACTACCGCGGCAAGATCGTGCTCCTCTACTTCGGTTATACCTTTTGCCCGGACGTGTGCCCGGCCACGCTGGCGCAGGTCAAAGGCGCGTTCGACGCCCTTGGCAGCGATGCCGAGCGGGTGCAGTTGATCATGATCTCGGTCGATCCGGAACGCGATACGCCCGAGAAGACGCAGACCTACGTCGAACAGTTCGACCCGCGCTTCCTCGGCCTGACCGGAGACATCGACACGGTCACCCGGATCGCGACGGCCTTCGGCGTGGTCTTCGAAAAACACGCCGGCTCAGCGGCTTCGGGGTACCTCATCGACCACACGGCAGTGTTGACCGCAGTCGACCGCGACGGCTACGCGCGTCTGATCCTGCCCTTTGGCGTCGCGGGCGCCGACCTGGCCGAGGACATCCGCTATTTGCTGACGCATTGAGATCGAAACGCGACCGAGCAGATGAGGGGCGAATGCCGTCACGGGATCGTGCGGCGTTCGCCCTTCTTGTTTTCTGAGACCGAGGCAAGAAAGCCCGCATCTCGCAGGAGAACGCGGCGTGTCTCGAGGTCAGGGTCTGGATTCATAGCCGTCACACAGTCGCCGGCCACGGGTCGGACGTATATAGAGCACGGAGCCTGCCGGCATTGAGATCGGATCCTGTGTCGCGGCGGTCGGCCGGCGCGTGGCGATGACGGACAGAATCCTGCTTGTGGATGACGATGTCTTGCTGACCGAGGCCGTGCGCTACAGCCTCGAAAAAGTCGGCTACGCCGTGAGCGTGGCGACCACGGGCGCCGACGCCCTGCGCCGGGCCAGCGAACGGCAACCGGCTCTCGCGATCCTGGACATCGGCCTGCCCGACCTCAACGGCCTGCACCTGTGTCGCGCGCTGCGTGAAGCCGACCCGGGGTTGCCCGTGATCTTCCTGACGGCGCACGATCGCGAGATGGACGTGCTGCTCGGGTTCGAACGCGGCGCCGACGACTACGTCACAAAGCCGTTCAACCTGAGCGAGTTGACCGCGCGCATCGGCGCGGTCTTGCGGCGTGTGCGCGGCGCTGCTACGACGACGGCCCCGGCGGACGCCGAGCGCTATCAGATCGGCGATGTGACCCTCGACGTCGTCAGACATACCGTGACGGTGGCCGGTCGGCCGGTCGACCTGCCGCCGAAACACTTCGCGCTGCTTCACTTGTTGATCAGCCACCCCGGCGAAGCGCTCAACCGGCAGGACATCGTCGACACGATCTGGGGCGAGGACTATTTCGGCGACACCCGCGTGCTCGACGTGTACATGCGCGGGCTGCGCGAGGCGATCGAGATCGACCCATCGGCGCCGACCCATCTGCTCACCGTGCGCGGCGTCGGCTATAAGTTCCGGGAGGCGTGATGCGTCTCAGGCTGCGAGCCGGCTGGCGCGCGTTGCGGGTGCAACTCCTTGCCAGCCTGCTCCTGATCGGGCTTGTGCCGATCGGGTTGCTGGGCTGGTTCATGCTCGACACGCTGGATCGCTACTATCAAAAGCGTCTGCTCGACGACCTGCAATCCGAGGCGGCCCTGATCGGCGACGCCATCACGCCGGACCTGCGCGACGGCCAGGTCGTGCCGGTGGAGGCGTTGGTCGCTAACCCGCCGCTCCCCATGCGAACCCAGGCACGCGTGGTCGTGTTCGACGGAACCGGCCAGGTGATCGCTTCGGCCGGGGCGCAGGTCGCGCCCAAGAACGACGAGCCGGGTCTGAGTGACGCGCTGGCCGGGCGCCTCGCGCGCGGGGTCGAGCAAAGCCCGGCGTTGGCGGCGCCGATCGCGTTCGCGGCCCAGCCATTGACGACAGCGGGCCGCGTCATCGGCGTGGTCCACATCGCCTATGCGCTCGCCGACCTCCAGGGCGAGCTCAGCGGACTGCGCACCACGATCGGTCTCGCGATGGCGGGTCTCGCCCTGCTGGCGGTCATGGTGAGCCTCGAGCTCTCCCGACGGCTCAACACGCCGCTCGACCGATTGCGCGCGGCCACGCAGGACATCGCCGCCGGGAACTTCGATCATCGCGTGGCCGAAGAGGGACCGGCAGAGCTGGCCGAGGTCGCGCACAACTTCAATCGCATGGCCGAGGACCTGCAGCGCACCGAGCGCCAACGGCAGACGCTCTTCGCCAATCTCGCGCACGACGTCCGCACCCCGTTGGGCTCGATCCGGGCCGCGGCCGAGGCGCTGGAATCGGGCGCTTACGAACAGCCGGAACTGCGCGCCCGTCTGATCAGCGGCTTGATCGCGCAGACCGGGTATCTTCGGCGCCTCACCGACGATCTGCTGCGCCTGGCGACCTACGAGGGCGGCGGGATCACGCTGCGCCTACAACGCGTCGGCGCGCCAGAGCTGTTGCAGCAGGCCGCGCAGGCGATCGCGCCGGCGGCGCTCGATCGCGGCGTGGAGATCGGCGTCGCCGACCCGGCGCCGGTTGGCGACGTGCGCGTCGACCCGGACCGCATCCTGGAGGTCTTCCTCAACCTGCTGGACAACGCCCTGCAATACACGCCGCGCGGCGGGCGGGTTACGCTCTCGGCGGAGGCGGAACGCGGCCGCGTCGTCTTTCACGTCACCGACACCGGCTCGGGGCTGCCGATCGGCGAAGAGGCTTCGATCTTCGAGCGCCACCGCCGCGGCTCGGTTCGACGCGAAGGATCGGGCTCGAACACGGGGTTGGGGCTGAGCATCGCGAGCGCGCTGATCGCCAGCCATGGCGGCGAGATCACGGCGCGCAATCGTCCGGCGGGCGGCGCGGACTTCGTCTTCTGGTTGCCAAACGCTTAAGCAAATCCTAAGGCGTTTCTAGGCGGGCCGGCAGCCACAACTCGCCCTGGCGCCGTAGAGTCATCCTGGTTCGTCGGGCGCAACCCGCACGAACCACGATCACTCGAAAGGATCCCGTCATGGATCTCGGCATCCCCGAACTCCTCATCATCCTCGCCATCGTCATCCTGGTCTTCGGCGTCGGCCGCGTCGGCGCGTTGGGGGGCGAGTTGGGGAGCGCGATCCGTCAATTCCGCGAGGGCTTGAAAGATGATCCGGCCGCGCAGCCTGAGGCTCGGCGTGAGGCCATGGGCGTCGGCGCAGACCCGGCAGACCCGGACAAGCCATGAAGCCGGCCGACCATGGGTTAAATCGAACCGCGAAGGCGCGAAGCTCGCGAAGTTTCTGTGCGGGCTTTGCGCCTTCGCAGTTGTTGGCGTCTATGCAAACAACCGCACGCGCTCGGCCGAGATCAGTTTGATGGCGTTCTGGATGCGCGCCGCGTTTTCGGGCTTGTTGGGCCAGGTGCTGGCGCCGCTGGGGTGCGGCAACGGGATCACCACGCGCCCGTCGAACTCGTGACGCGTGCCGATCACGTCCTCGAGGGCCAGACCCGGATCGAAATAGAGGCCGATCGCCAGCTTGCCGATCGGGATGATCAGGCGCGGCGCGAGGAGCGCCAGCTCGCGGTCGAGCCACGGGCGGCACAACGCCTGCTCCTCTTTGCCGGGCACACGATCGCCGTGCCCGCCTTTGCCTTTGCCCGGATAGCACCGCGTCACAGCGACCATGGCCTGCGTGGCGCGGAACCACCCCTCCTCGAAACCTGCCTGCCCCAGCCATTGGAACAGACGTCTACCGCTGCCGGCGTTGAACGGCCGTTGCGCCACGACCTCGGTCGGGCCAGGCGCCTGGCCGATCGTCATCACCCGGGCGCCCGGTGAGCCGTGCACGACCGGCGGCGGCGTGATGGCGTGACCGGCCTCCAGGCATTTGCGACACGCGCGAATGGCGCTTTGTAGTTCCGCCAGGCGTGCAGCCTGGTCATGGGAGAGCGATTGGATCAAGGCAAACGTCCTCCAGGACGTCGGTGCGCGCGGGGATCTGAGAACACGCGGTGCTTTCGTTTTAGACATCCTATCGAAGCTTCAGAATAGCACGAGCCGCGGATCCCCTGCGATTTCACGTGACGCTTATGCCAGGGACTCTGTGGGCGGGCCTCCGTGTTCATCATCGCCAGCCGGGGAATCTGGGGATTTTCCGTAATTGACGACTGAATCGCTCCGCAATTCCACCGGGTCTGCGCCAGCGCCGCCCTTTGCGCCGGCGACTTAAACCGGGGTGAATAATCCGCGGCGAAACCCGGCTCGTCTTTACACTTTGAGTGTGGCTGCCCGGCCTCTTTCGGGCGGCAGTGTTCCGTCGCCTATCGCCATGAATCTTGCAACGCGATTGGCAATGCTCTTGTGAACGAGGCACTGATGTCCACTCGATCCAATCGACTCGCCTGGTTGACCCGTGGTACCCAATGGGCCGCTGCCGGCCTGATGATCGCGGCCGGCTTCTCAGTCTTCAAACCGGAAACCGCCGTCGCCGCCAACCCGAGCGGCGATCTCCGGATCGTGCCCATCACGGCCTACAACTTCGTGATCGACTCGAACGCCGAGTCGCCGTCGACGTATGCGCCGAAATCGGCCACGCTCGGCGCGCAATTCTGCAACGACGGCGCGGACGACCTGACCGACGTCTCGGCCTTCATCGGCAACTTCGACCCCGACGGCGATACGAACCCGGTCGACAGCACGCCCGGTCTGTACCCCGCGCGGACGCACAGCGGGCTGGTCGGCACGTTCTCGCTGACGCACGCCGGCGGCACAGCCGGTCTGCACGACGCGACCCGTTACATCGGCGACATCGCGGCCGGTGACTGCGTCACCCAGTATTGGCTGGTCAGCTATCGCCAGTTGGACGATCTGGGTCGCACAGTCGCGGGCGGCGTGAAGCCGAACGACGACCTGTGGCTGCAGTACGACGTGTGGGCGACGGCCACGGACGGCGCCGCGTCGGTCGAAGCCGACCTCACGCGCACGGTGTGGATGCGCAATGAGATCTCGGCCATGGCCAACAAGATCTGGCCGAACAACGACGGCAAGGTGCCGCAGCAATACCTCGACGCCATCGCGCTCACGCTGGGCTGGGACAACATCGCCCCGGGCGGCGGAAACGACGCGTATCCGGGTGAGTTGATCACCACCCAGGGCATCTGGTACGACCTGGGCAACGTCGGCGCCGGGTTCGACAACAACGGCGACCTCGTGCCCGATCGCAACGCCTGGCTGCAGCCGATCGGCGATCCGAACTCGTACGACCCGGGCTGCTTCCGCCTGGTGCGCACCTACGGTCTGTTGATCGTCAAACGCGGCGGTGGCGGCGAGACGCTCATCCCGTTCGTGGATCAGCTGTACTTCGAGAACGTGCCGGCGGACAACACGGGCGTCGTCGGCCTGGTCTATTACCAGTACGTGGCGCTCGACGGCGTGTGCACGGCCGGTCTGACGCCTTATCAGGAAGTGGCCTCGGGCTACGACAACGAGAAGTTCAACGCCGACTTCGGCGCGGGCGTTCCGCCGCTGACCAGCCGCGCCCCCGAAGTCGCGCTCGACAAGATCGTCAGCGCCGCCTCGGTCGGGCCGTCGCTGCCCGCCACGCTGACCTACACGCTGACCTACACCAACACCGGCGCGGTCAGCGTCGGCAACCCTGACCTCGGCGTGCCTCTCGTCGTGCAAGACTCCATCCCGACGGGAACGACGTACGTCGCCGGGAGCGCCGCGATCAGCAACACGCTGCCTACCGGCGCCACCGCCTACACCATCCGCTATTCGCACGACCATGGCGCCACCTGGGCGAACACCGAGGGCTTGGCCAGCACGGTCACCGACATCCAGTGGTGGCTCGACGCCACGCTGGGCGCCGGCGCCGGCGCGCATGTGTCGTTCCAGGTCACCGTCCCCAACGGCTACACCTCGCCGGTGGTCGACAACACCGGCGCGCTGTCGTTTGGCGCCGCCGCGCCGTTCGCCGAGGACACGGCCACCACGCGCGTGCTTGGCGCCAACAGCCTGGGCGACTCGGTCTTCCGCGACAACGGCGCCGGGATCCTGTTCGGCAATGGAACGCAGGACGGCGGCGAGACCGGCATCGCCAACATCACGGTCACGCTGTACTACGACGCCGACGGCGACGGCGTGCTCGACGCGACCGACACGCTCTGGGGCACCACGACCTCGAACGGCAGCGGGATCTACGGCTTCAGCAGCCTGCCCGACGGCAAGTATCTGGCCGTCGTCGACACCACCGACGCCGACCTCCCGACCGGTTGGGCCGCGACGACAAGCACGACGCGCGCGGTCGACCTTGATTCGGCGCATGCCTCGGGCTCGGCGGTATCGGTCACCACGGCGGACTTCGGCTACGCGCCCGCGCTCTCGCTCGACAAGGTCCTGACCAGCGGCAGCCCGCTGTGGGAGGGCCAGCTGGTCACCTACACCGTCAACCTGACCAACAACCTGCCCGGCAGCGGCACGCCGACCGCATCCGGCTGTCAATACATCGTCTGGTCGTCGGCCGAAGACTCGCGGACGAGCGGCCTCAATGCCACGGCGCACTTCTCGAACGCCGCCAACGCCTTCAACGTCATGGGCCCCGACGGCCTGTACGCCAGTTCGGCTTACAACAACACTCGCGACCGCATCGCCGGCACGAGCTTTTCGCTCGGCACCACGGTCGGCAGCATCACCAAGGTCGAGGCCCTGTACTCGATGTACCTGGCCAGCGCGCTGACCGACGACACGGCCGAGGCGTTCCTGTTCTTCAACAACACGCAGATCACGACGACTGTGCTTGGGCCGTCGCAGCTCAACGTCTACGCGCCGGGGGCGGCCGCGCAGGGCCTGCTGGCCTGGAACGTCACGAGCGCGCGCAGCTGGGCCTGGGCCGACATCACCGGTGACCTCGACGTGGAGGTCAACGCGGTGAAGTCCGGCGGCGGCGACGGCGGCACGTTCTACCTGGACGCGATCGGCCTGCGGATCACATCCAACACCAATTGCCCGTATGCGGCCTCGACGACGATCACGACCCTGCCGTTTACAGACACGTTCGACACGTCGAAGCTGACGTTCGTGTCGGCCGAGCCGCCGGTCGACAACACGGCGCCGGCCGGCACCCTGACCTGGGACAACGTCGGCCCGCTCTACCCCGGCCAGACCCGGCCGATCCTCGTGACGTTCCGGGCGCAGGCCCCGAGCGTGGTCAGCGAGACCATCACCAACACGGCTACGGTCACGACCGCGCGCTTCGGCGACGGGCGGCCGACCAACCCGGCCACCGACGCGGTCACCGGCACGCTGGGCGCGACCGGCTCGATCACGGGCGTGGTCTGGAGCGACCTGAACACCAACGGCTGGCAGGGCACGACCGGCTATGAAGTCTCTGACGGCCGCCTGGGCAACATCAACCTCACGCTGTACGCCTGTCGCGACAGCAACGGCCTGCTTGTCACCGGGGCCGCTTCGAACCGGGCCTGTTCGTTCTACGGCTCCTGGCACGCCGAGACCACGCAGCTGACCAACAGCAGCGGCGTCTACGCCTTTACCGGGCTGCGCAACGGGTACTACTACGTGGCCGTCGACACGGCCAGCATCCCGGGCGCCGAGACCCAGCGCGGCGACGTCAACACCCAACCCGGTTTGTGCGCGACCTGTGACAGCCTGTCGAACGCCACGGGCGACAACCTCGGCGCGGCCACCTTCATCGGCCAGATCACGGCGGCCAACGACGTGGTGAACGTCAGCTTCGGCTACAGCGTGCCGGCGGCGCTCTACGGCAACGTCTGGCACGACAACGACGGCGACGGCGCGCGCGACAGCGGCGAGAACGGCCTGAGCACGGTCACGGTGCAGCTCTACCAGAGCAACTGCACGACGCTGGTCACCAGCACCACGACCAACGCCAACGGCGACTACAGCTTCGGCGGCTTGACCAACGGCACGACTTACTGCATCAAGGTGTCGACCGGCACGCTGCCGACCGGCGGCTCGTGGACCGAGACGGCCGAGACCGACGCATCGATCAACAACGCGATCTCGGTCACGGCCACGGTCGGCGTGGTTTCCGGCTCGCATGACTTCGGCTTCACCAAGACCGGCACGTCCTCGATCGGCGACACTCTGTACTACGACTGGGACGGCGACGGCACCCAGGACGGCATCGATGAAGGCCTGCCCAACATCACGGTCACGCTCTACGAGGACGTCGACGGCGACGGCCAGTTCGACCTGGGCACCGATGCCGTGTGGGCGACCCAGAGCACGGGCGCGAACGGCGCCTATCTGTTCAACAACCTGCCGGCCGGCACCTTCCGTGTGGCCGTCGACACCGGCGACCCGCAATTCCCGGCCAGCGCAGCGCAAAGCGGCGACCCGAACGAGACCGGACCGTGCGTGATCTGCGACAGCCAGAGCGTCGTCACGCTGCCGGCGAGCACGGCCGTGCTCACCCAGGACTTCGGCTACCACCCGACCGGATCCGGCCAGATCGGCGACACGGTCTTCAACGATATCGACGGCGACGGCGTGCAGAACGGCGTGCGCGAGACCGGGATCGTCTCGGTCACGGTTCAACTGTGGGCCGACATGAACGGCGACGGCACCTACGTCCAGATCGCGACGACCTCGACCGGAGCCGGCGGCAGCTATCTGTTCAGCGGCCTGCCCTACGGCACCTACCGCGTGATCGTCGACTCGAGCGACACCGATCTGCCGCGCGACGCGTTCGGCAACCGCTACGTGCCAACCACGCCCACCAGCGTCGATCGCACGTTGACGGCGGGGTCGCCCTCGTCGCTCACCGCCGACTTCGGCTTCACGGCCCTCGGCGCGATCGGCGACACGATCTTCTGGGACGCGAACGCCAACGGCACGCAGGACCCGGCCGAGACCGGGATCAGCGGCGTGACCGTGTCGCTCTACGTCGACGTCAACACCGACGGGAACTACGATGTGGGCGTCGATACCCTTGTCACCAGCACGACCACCAACTCCAGCGGCCAGTATCTGTTCACCGGTCTGAACGCCAACACCTACGTGGTCGTGGTCGGTGCGGTCAGTGGCAGCCCGACCCTCACGGCCGACCCCAACGCCGACGGCGTCCCCTGCCCCGGCGCCGGCACAGGCCTGCTCTGCGACGGTCAGACGGCCGTGATCATCCACGCCGGCTCGAACTTCATGGGCGCGGACTTCGGCTATCAGCCGCCGGGCGCGCTTGGCGACACCGTCTGGATCGACTCGAACGGAGACTGGGTGCGCGACCCCGGTGAGACCGGCATCGCCTATGTCGCCGTCATGCTCACCGGCCCCGGGGGCTGCTCGCCCTGCCTGACCGAGACCGACAGCGACGGTCTGTACAGCTTCAGCAACCTGGCCGACGGCACCTACACCGTGTCGGTCGACACCGGCGACTCGGACTTCCCGGCCGGCGTGGCTCAGATCAGCGACCCGGATATCACCCTGGATCATCAGACCACGGTCGTGATCTCGGGCGGTAGCGTCGTCAGCCTGGGCGGCAACTCCTGCACCGGCTGCGACCTCAACGCCGACTTCGGCTTCCGGTATAGCGGGCCGCATCAACTCAGCGGCACGCTGTGCCTCGACGGCGCGTCGGTCAACGGCGTGTGCGGCGGAGGCACCACGGGCGTCGGCGGCGACGAAGTGGCCTTCTCCGGGAGCACGGTGTATCTGTACCTGTGGACCGACGACGGCGACAGCGTCCTCGAGCCGGGAGAAACCGTGCAGATCGGCGCGACCACGACCAACGCGACCGGCGACTACACCTTCAACAATGTGCCGGCCGGCGACCTGATCGTCGCCATCGGCGCGCCCGCCGAGAACCTGCAGCTCAGCACGACCACCGGCGACACGCCGGCGACCACCGTCACACGGACGCCGGCCAGCGGCGTGACCACGACGTCGTATCAGATCGTGGCCGTCAGCAGCGACGTCACGGGCCTTGACTTCGCCTTTGTCTCCACGCTGGATTACGACTACGGCGACCTGCCCGAGGTCTACAGCACGACCCTGCAGGGCAGCCCGGACGGGGCCCGACACGTGGTGGACGCCAGCCCGGCCCTGTACCTGGGCACCGCGCCCGACACCGAGATCAACGGCCTGCCCGACACGCTGGCCAGCACGGACGGCGCCGATGAAGACGGCGTGACCTTCAACCTGCCCTGGGCCAACGGGCCGGCCGGCGGGAGCGTCGACGTCGCCGTCACCGGGACCGGCTACCTCATCGGCTGGGTCGACTTCAACGAAGACGGCGACTTCACCGACGCCGCCGAGATGATCATCGACCAGGCCGTGAGCACCGGCACCGCCACCTACACCTTCACGGTGCCGGCCGGCACCTTCGGCGCCGGCAGCCGCACGCTGTACTCGCGGTTCCGGCTCTTCGCCGATGCGCCGCTCTTCTCGTCGCTCGCCTACTTCGGGACAGCGACCGGCGGCGAGGTCGAGGACTATCTGAACTCCTGGGTGCTCGAGATCGACAAGGACACCAGCACCCCCAACGTGGTGGTCGGTGGCCAGGCGAGCTACACCATCGTGGTCACCAACCCCGGAACCCAGCCGTTGACGGGTCTCACCATCACCGACTCGCTACCGGGCGGCTTCACCTACGTGAGCGGCGCGATCACCACGACCAACGCCACCCGGACGCTCACGCTCAACCCGACCGTCGGCGACACCGACCTGGCCTGGGGCGACTGGGATCTCGCGCCCGGTGGCGCGATCACCATCACCTTCAGCGTCGACGTGAACTCGGCCGGGCTGGGCACATACGACAATACAGCCACGGTATCCTCGACGGACACCGGGACGATCGACGACGACGGTCTGGTCGGGCAGGACACCGACACGCCGACCGGCGCCGACCCCGAGAACGACGAGGACGTTACGATCGTCAACACGCTGCCGACGGCCACTCCGACGCCGACCGCGACCTTCACGTCGACGCCGACGCCGACGGCCACCGAGACCGACACGCCCACAGCGACGGCGAGCCCGTCGGACACGCCGACGAGCACGGAAACCGCCACGCCCACCAGCACGCCGACCGACACCGACACACCGACGGCGACGTTGACACCGTCCGACACACCGACCAACACCAATACCCCGACTCCGACCGATACACCGACGGAGACGCTCACGCCGACGGCAACGCTGACGGCGACCGACACGCCTGTGGTCACAAACACGCCCACGGCGACCAACACGGCTACGGCCACCGAGACCGACACGCCGGTGGTCACGAACACGCCGACTCACACAGCCACGGCTACGGCGACCCAGACCGACACGCCCACGCCGACTCAGACGTCGACGTCTGTGCCGACCTGGACGCCCACAGCTACGCCGACATCCACGGCGACGCCCGATCTCACAGGCGTGGATCTTCAGATCCTCAAGACGGCTTCGGCGGCCCAGATCCAACCCGGCGGCACGCTGACTTACACGTTGGCGATCACCAACGCCGGACCGGCGGCGGCGCTGTCCGTCTTGGTCACCGACACCCTTCCGGCCACGCTACACTACGTCTCAGCGACGGGCACCGGCTGGTCGTGCGGAAACGTCGGGCAGGCCCTGACCTGCACGCTGGGCACGCTCGCCGTCGGGCCGGCCAACTCGATCACGGTCGTGACCCACGTCGATGCGGCGGCCACCGGGATCATCACCAACACGGCCACCGTTTCGTCTCCGGCTAACGATCCCACGCCGGACGACAACACCAGCACCATCGGCACGACGGTCGATATCCCGACCGCTGTCGAGTTGACGGCGTTCCGGATCCGCATCAACACAGGTGGCTCGATCACCCTGTCATGGTCCACCGCCGCGGAACTCGACCTGTTCGGCTTCAGACTGTACCGAGCCCCGGTCAACAACCCGGCGCTGGCGCAGCTCGTGACCTACCAGCCCACGACGGCGCAGAACGCGAATGGCGCGGACTACAGCTACACCGATCGCCCGGGCGAGGGGCAATGGTGGTACTGGCTGGTGGACGTCAGCACAAACGGCGTCGAAGCCTGGCATGGTCCTCTGACGGCCTCGCTTGAACATGGGAGCGTGCTGCCGTATCAGGTGAATCTGCCCTACCTGCGGCGCTGACGAGTCAATCGTAGGCGCTCATCCTGAACAAAGCCCGCCGGTTCGTGACATGGACTGGCGGGCTTTGTTATGTTTGTGTAGCGGTTGCAACATACCGGTCATTAACGTTGTATCCCTGCAAAGTACCGACTGACTCGCCCCCTTTCCGTCGATATAATGTGGGCCTTGGGGGATATTGATGACACTACCCGAGCGGATCGGTCCTTATAAAATTCTGCGGGAGATCGGTCGGGGCGGCATGGCGATCGTGTACCTGGCCGAGCACAAGGCCACGCATGAACAGGTCGCGCTCAAGGTCCTGCCGCGACAGTTCACGTTCGACCCCGATTTCCTCGGACGCTTTCAACGCGAAGCCGAGACCGCGCGCGGCCTGAATCATCCGGCGATCGCGGCCGTGCTCGATCACGGCGAAGACGACGACCAACCTTTCATCGCCATGCGCTACATGCCCGGCGGCACGCTCGCGGACCGGATGCAGCGGGCCCGGCTCACCAACACGCGCGTCCGCCAGATCGTGCGCCAGATTGCGTCGGCGCTTGACCATATTCACGGCGCCGGGTTGATCCATCGCGATCTCAAGCCCAACAACATCCTCTTCGACGAAAACGAAAACGCCTATCTGGCCGACTTCGGCGTTGCCAAAATGACGATCGCCTCGGCGGCGCTGACGACGGCCACCTACGTCGGGACGCCGGCGTACATGAGCCCCGAGCAGGCCACCGCGCGTGGCGATATCGACGCGCGCAGCGACGTGTATGGCCTGGGCGTGATCGTATACGAGATGCTCACGGGCAAGGCGCCCTACACGGCCGACACGCCGTTCGGGTTGAGCCTGGCGCATCTCAACGATCCGATCCCGCTGGTCAGCCCGATCCGACCTGATCTCGGGCGCGCCGGCGACGGCGTGCTGCGCATGGCACTTGCCAAACGCCCGTCGGAACGCTACCCGAGCGCCGGTCGGCTGGCGCGCGCCATCGATCAACTGCTCGCCGGCGAAATCGTCGAGGAACTGGCGGTCTTGCCGGTCGAGCCCAGCCCCACCCTGTTGGCGACGCGGGGTCGAGTGGCGCACGTGGGTCGTGCCTGGCTGTTTGGTTCCGCCGGCGCCGCCGTCATGGCCATGGCGATGGGTCTCGCGGCGTTGGCAGGGACAGCGTCGTTCGGCCTGCCCGGCGGCAGCGCGGGCACGTCCGACAGCACGCCCGTCGACGCCGTCGTGCCAGCCGTCATGGATCTGAATCTGCTCAGCAACGCGCGGTCGCACACGCTGGCCACGGAGACGGCTGAGCCCACCGACACGCCCACACCGACAGTCACCGTCACGGCGACTCCTACGAATACCGCGACGCCGATTCTGCCGAGCGCGACGGCCGAGCGATGGCCGGCGCAGATCAATATCGGTCAGTCGACCGACGTTCTGCCGACGGCGGCACAGCCGACGGCCGCGCCACCGGCCGCGACGCAGGCGCCGGCGGCCACCCAGCCTCCGCCGGCCGGCACCCCGGCGCCGGCCAAGCCCACTCAGACCGCCGCGCCGGCGACCGTCGCCCCATCGGCCACGCGCCCGCCGGCCTCTCAAACCGTCGCGCCGACCAATACGCCGGAGCCGACCAGCACGCCGGTGCCTCCGACGTTCACGGCGATCCCGCTGACCCCGACGCTCTACATCCTGCCCTCGGAAACCCCGACGGACATCTACATCGACCCGATCGACCCATGCCCGCCGAAGCCGATGCTCTGTCCCTGATCGACGCGGCGGACGAAAACAAAAACGCGACGGGCGGGATGCACTCCCGCCCGTCGCGTTTCTTGAGTTGGCCGTGGGGTTTAGCGGGTCTCGGTGACCTTGCGGATCGACCGCGGCAGATCGGGATCGAGGCCGCGGGCCTTGGCGAGATGAAAGGCGAGCAATTGCGCCGGCAGGATCGCGGCCAACGGCGTCAGCGCTTCAGGCAGGCTGGCCGGCACCGGGACCGGGATCTCGCCGGCCCGCGCCCGCTCGGGCTGATCGGTCAGCACGATCACGGTCGCCTTCTGGTGCCGCAACGCGTCGCGCAGTTCGGTGAACTCGTCGCGGAACGTCTCGCCGACGTCGATGACCACGACCGGGAAGCCCGGCTCGATGACGGCCATCGGCCCGTGCATGAAATCGGCGATGGAGTACGGCTCAGCGAGGAGATGGGTCAGCTCCTTCACCTTGAGCGACAGCTCGAAGGCCGTAGCGTAGTTGTAGCCTCGGCCAAGCACGACGCAGCGGCTGGCCGGCGCGAGCGCCGCGGCGGCGACCCGGGCCGCCTCGCTCGAGCCCAGCGCCTCGGTCAACGCCGCGGGCGCCGCATCGAGCCCGGTGGCCAGCTCGGCCGCGCCCATCGCGACCGAGAGCATGGCGAGCGCCCCGAGCGCCGACGTGTAGGTCTTTGTGGCGGCCACGCTGCGCTCGACGCCGGCGCACAAATCGATGACGTGGTCGGCCGTCGCGGCCAGCGGCGACCCGGGTGTGTTGGTCAGCGCGACGGTCGGCGCGGATTGGCGGCGCGCAGCCGCCAGCACCGCGACGATGTCCGGCGATTGGCCGGATTGCGAGATCCCCATCACGAGCGTCTGGCGCAGCCGGGGCACGCGATCGAATCGGCTGAAGAGCGACGGCGCCGCGAGCGCAACGGCCAGCTGATTGTGCGCTCCGAAGAGGTACTGTCCAAAGCGCGCCGCGTTGTCCGATGTGCCACGCGCCGCGATCAGCATGCGATCGATGTCGGCCGAGCGCATCCCCCCTGCCAGCCGTTGGATCGCCGCGGATTGTTCAAGCAGCAGACGCGCCATGACGGCGGGCTGTTCGTGGATCTCATCCAACAAAATCGAAGTCATCGTCGCTCCTGATTGCCGTCGCGCGTGGCCACGGTATTGCCTCCCTCATCCCGAGGAGGCGCTTTAGTGTACCGGGCCTGAGAGCGAGCGTCAATCAAACGATCTGAAAATGACACGGGCTGTTTTCAGCGCTCAAACCTGTGGTGCGCTCACGGGCGGTGTCGGTTCGCCACGCCGAGTCGTCACGTCTCGGTTCAGGAACGCTGCGCGCAGCGCCTGGTAACTCGCAGTCAGCGCGGCCTCTTCCTGTTCCAACAAGGCGCTGTGCCGGGGCATTCCTGCCCGGACCCAGCGGTCGGAGCATACCATCCCGTACGCGCGCAGCCTCGCCGCGTCGGCCACCACCTCGCGCGGCGCATCGTAGACGAGCGCCAGCCAATCGGTCAACGCTTCCGCAAGCGGCCCGAAATCGTCCGCGGCGAAATGATCACGATGGACCTGCCACCAGCCGACATCCAGCCGGGCGGCGCGCGCGCTGTCGATGCGCGCATCCCATCGTCGGTTGAGGAAATCGTAGAAGCGACGCATGTAGGCCTCGGCACGGGCCAGGTCGTTTTTTGGAAATGGCGCGAAGGCGGCTTCGGCCCGCGCGACAAGATACGCCGCGTAGATGCCGTCGCGCAGGTTCAGGCCGAAAGCCTCGCGCACCAGCGTCACGGACACGCGTAGGAGCCGTAGCCAGCGGCGTTGATAGTAAGCCACGTAGTTCTCTTTTTCGAAGAACGCGACCCGGGCCGGATCGAAGTCGGTGAAAACCGAGGGCATCATCACGCTCCAACGGGGAGAGGGCACGACGCTCAGCGGGCGCCGAACTCGGCCGGCGGCAAAGACTGGATGTACAGCCAGATGGCGTTCAGTTCGTCGTCGGTCATTCCGCCATAGCGCGCCCAGGGCATGATCGTGTTGATCGTGTGGCCGTTCTTGTCGATGCCGGTGCGGAGGGTCGCCACGAATTCGGCGGCCGTCCAATCGGCTGTCACGCCGCCACGCGTGATGTTGGACGCCGGCGGCCAGTCGGGCGGCGCGTCGGAGATCTTGCCGCCGCTGAGGATCGGGCCATGGCAGCCGGTGCAGCCAGCCGCGTGCGCGAGATAACCGCCGTAAGCGGCCGTGACGGCTTCAGCCGGCGGGGCGACCGGCGCCACCAGCGCGACGTCCTCGGCCGTGTTGAGGTTGATCTGGCCGGTGGCGACGAGGACGCGACCCAGCGCGTGCAATTCGTTTGTCGGCATCTGGCGATCCACCGCGGGTTGCGCGCGCAGGTACGAAACGATGGCCGCCACGTCGCGCGGGCTGAGGTTGGCGTAGTCCTCCGAGGGCATCACCAACACCGAGCGGCCGTCGGGCTTCACACCGGTCAGCAGGATGCGAGCGATGTCGGCATCCGACAGACTCGCGCCCAGCCCGCCTGCGCCAGCCGTCAGGTTGGGCGCGACGATCCGACCCAGCGCCGGATCATCCACAACGACGCCTCCGCCGAGGTCATCGCCGTGGCAATCGACGCAGACGGTGACGTGCTCGACCAGGTGCCGGCCGCGTTCGAGCAGGGCTCCGTCGCCGCCACTGTCCACCGGGATCAGTCGAACCGGATAGGTCCGGGTGAGCTTGGCCTCGCTGATGGTGTAGATCCCGAGCGCGGCAGTCGCCAGCACGGCCAGCAAGCCGCCGACCAGCCACAAGGTGAAACGAAAGATGAAATGCATGGAAGCTCCTCAGTCAGGTTGTGCCAGTGAAAGGTCGTCGCTGGCCGGTGTCAGCCCGTGTTCGGCGACCGCGAGCGCTTCGGCAAAGACGTGGTCCCAATCGGGTCCGACGATCGGCTGCGGCTCGTTGAAGGCCCGAGCCCAGGCGATCCTGCCGTTTGCGAGCCCGAAGATCATGACGCCGCCGGCCCGGTAGCCCGCGCCGTCGTCGGTGCGCGCGGTGAACAGCCATTCGGTCCAGACCTCGTCGTCGGCGCCGGCCCAGCGCAGGAGATCAGCCCGCAGGCCGGGCAGACACGCGAACGTCACGGCCCAACGGCGACAAGCAGCGTCGCGCCCGCGCGTGTCCAGATCCGGATGGGCGGGGTGGGTGCAGACGTATTCGGGCTCCAGGCATTCGGTCAGGGCTGCCAGATCCTGGCGATCGAGGGCGAGGCGCAACTGATCGATCACGGTGGGCAGAACGACGGTGAACATAGGTCGACCTCCCTGGGTGCGGCGACGCGCGGCAATGCGCACCGACGGCCAACGCCGTCGATGGTGGTTCACGACAAGCTGCGAGATCGCTGACAGAAGTGGAGATCGCGGCGTGCTCAGCCGTCGCCGATTCGCTCGATGGCCAGACGGCCCGCGGGGCGGGCCGGAAGCCAGGCCGCGAAGGTCGGACCGGGCGGCGCCGGGATCCTGGCGCGCGCTTCGGCGGTTGCGGCGTGACGGCGTGCCAGTTCGAGCTTGAGGCTGGCCTCGCCCATCCGCATCGCCCACAGATGATTGGCCGAGAAGATCGGCTTGAAGATGAACGAGAAGGCGCGCAGCAGCGGCTTGGTCACTTCGATGCGCCAGTCGTAGGTGATCACGGTCTCGTGACCGGCCTGTTCGAACCGCCAGACCCCACGGCCGACGAAGTCGCCCGTGGCCCGCAGGCTGAACCCGTGGGGCAGGTTAACGTCGGTCACGGTGAAGCCCCAGCGCAAGGTGTACGGCAGCCAGCCCTTGGTGAACAAGCGGACCTGTCGCCCCACCCCGTCGGGGCCGCCGGGCGCAACTTCCTGCACATCGAGGTAGACCGACGGCCACCAGCGCACCAGATCGCGCGCGTCCGACAGGATATCGGTCACTTCGGCGCAGGTCGCGACCACGCGCCAGGTCGTCGTGAAGTGGTAATCGATCGAACGCGCCATGGTTACAACTCCGGGAGCAAGCCCATGCACCGTAAAAGGCCGGCCAGATCCCAGATGCGGGTCGCGCGTCGGATCAGGCCGTCGCGAATCGTCAGATACGTGGTGCCGCGAACAGACGTCGGGCGACCGGTGGGCGGGATGTTCATGAACGTGCCGCGATGGGTCCCGGTCAGTGTCCAGATCAACACCACGACGTCGCCGTCGACCGCACGCCCGTCGATGGTCACGTGCAGATCGGGAAAAGCGCGAAAGTAATAGAGCGTCAGCCGACGGATGTCCTCCGATCCGTGCTGCGGCTCAGCCAGGGCGATGTCGTCGCCGACAAAGTCGGGGCCGTAACAAGCCGCAACAGCCCGGGCGTCGTGGGCGTTCCAGCCGGCCATCAGGGCCTCGGCCAGACGCCAATTTGCATCCGTCGAACCGCCGGCGCCGTCGAGGTCCGCAGCCGGTTCACGGGGGCCGACGGAAAAGGGATTGGAGGGTTCCATACGTGACACCATGCATCTTTCGCGGCGGTCGCCCGGGTGAGCGCCGACTGTGCCAACAGAATACGGCGGCAGGCGGGTCAGCCACCAGTCCAAAGACTGTTCATTTTGTGCTCACTCGCGACTATTCAGCCATGGAGGGTAGCTGAGCCCGAAGGGCGGGGTGCGCCAAGGGTCGGGGCTGAGGCCCGACCCTCACCCCGCCCTTCGCCGAACGTCCTGTTTGGCTGATCATTTACGGTCGCTCGGGCAAGGCACCAGTAACGAATTCAGACGGAGCCCACTTCCATCTGCCAGAGCCGGTCCGTCAACCGCACCAGACCGGCCTTGAGGTGACGGCGGTAGGTGCTGAAGGGCAGATCGAGCAACTCGGCGGCCCGCTCCTGTGTCATCGCCGGCTTGAAATACGTCGCCTCGAGCGTCCGGTAGAGACGGGCATCGCGGGGCGAGGCCAACAGCGGCTCGGCCGCGCGACGGATCAGGTCGACCAACGCGGCGGCGCGCGCATCGTCGGTGGCGTCTGCGCCGGCGCGTTCGGCCACCAGCCGGGAACGCAACAGGGGGTTGCCGCGCAACAGGTCCGGCGACACAAAATCGTGCAGGGCCGCGCGGACGGCCTGCGCGAAGTCGTCGGCGCCAAGCACGACGATCGGGGCAGCGGCCGGGTCGGCGGTCGGCGCCGGCGCCGTCGGAGCGGTCTCGCGCTCGGCCAACAGATCGAGCCAGGCCGTGGCCGGTCGCATGCGCCAATCGTGACCGAAGACGCCATAGCGGCGTCCATCCACCTCGAAGTCTGCCTCGGGGAGATGCTGCAGATCGGCGTAGGCAAACACCGGCGCCCACGCCTCGGGCTGAGCGCACGGGAAGAAATGGAACCCGAGGTTGGGTGTCACCAGGTAATGCCGGACCGCAAGCACGAACAGCAGGCTCTGGACGGCCGAGACTGCCTGGTACGTGTCGCGCGCCATCCAGACGCGATACGCAGTTGCCGTCTCGGCGCCGCGCAACGGCGCGTGGCGCTCGAGGTAGCGCCACGCCGCCCGCGTCGCCGGGTCCGCGTCGCGGGTTGACGGATCAGCGGTCTCGAGCGCAAGCGCAAGCATGAAACCGACGACTGCGCCCGTCGGATCGCGCACCACGCAGGCGCCGGCGGGCTGCCGATCCAGCCAGGCAGCGACCCAGCCGGCGGAGGCGTGGCCTTCGTGTCGCAGGACCATGTCGAGCACGGCAGCGCGATCGGCGGGCTGGAGCGCGTCGGCCTGGAGACCGCCGCCCGTGCTCCACGCAAACATCGGGCGCACGACGTCGTTGTCGCGATGCAGATAGATCAGATCGAACAGCGTCTGTTGCTGTGTCGCGCCCGCAGTCGTGTGCAGACGTGACACGTAGCTCTGGCGTGCGCGCCTGTGCAGCTCCGCGTACCAGTCGGGGTGGCGCCAGCGTAGATCGCGGCCGAGTGTGTCGCGCGCCAGGTCGTGTGGAAAGAGCCCATCTGGCCCGCTCTCGATGAAGGAGAGGTCGCGCAGCCATGCGAACAGGTCGTGCGCGTCGGCCGTGCCGAGCATCGTCGCCAGCAAGCCCTCGGTCAAGGCCCGCACCAGGCTGCAGGCTTCGAGCGCGGCGCGATGTGCCGGGCTTGGCACCTTTTGGATGAAGCGCTCGAGCAGCGCGCGCACGACATCCGGCGCAGTCTCCGGTGTAAACGCCTGACCGCCGCGCTGGCGGTAGACGTCGGCCACCAACGACAGCGCCAGAGGATGACCGTGGGTGAAGCCCAACACGGCCGGCACCTCCGACTCGGGCAACCCCTGACTGGCGAGGAAGACGCGGCTCTCGTCGGGCGCCAGATTGCGCAGCGACACGACGTGCGTCAGCGCCTGCCAGCCTGGATCGGCGCGCCAGGCCGGGGCCAGCGGGTGCTGGCCGGCCATCGCCACCAACACCTGTTCGGGCAGCTGTGGCAGAAAGGTCTCGCGCAGCCAGGGTTCGAGCGGCGCCAGTTGCTCACAGGTATCGATCAACAGGGCATGGCGGCCGTCGGCCAAGGCTTCGGCCACCGGCGCGCCCGGCGGGAGCCCCAAGCTGGCGGCCAGGGCCTGCAGGAAGGGCTCGGGCGCCGGCTCGAGCGCCCGCGCATCAAGGCTGTGCGCGGCCACGCCGACCTCGGCGCAGACCCGCGCGAGTTCGCCAAGCAGCGTGCTCTTGCCGACGCCGCCGGGGCCGAAGACATATAGGAGTTGAAAAGATGGAGCTTCGGCCTGGAGTGCGTTGCGCCACAAGGAGAGTTCGTCGGCCCGGCCGACAAAACGGCGACGGCGCGCCGCGGAGAGTCGATCTGCCAGACGTTGGGTCATGACGCGCTCGCTGCTGCCAGTCCCCGGGGTGAATACGGAGAATTATAGTCTGAATTGAGACACCGGGAGTGCCCCGATGTGCCCCGATGTCGGCGCG
>JBGAJV010000075.1:0-28930 GCA_044224715.1 Anaerolineales bacterium
TCGGCTTCATACTCTCCCACGATGTCACCTTTGTAATGAACTGGCAAACGACAGCGCTCCACGAACGAAATACCCCGTGTCTTGAGTTCGACTGCCAATGCGCGTTGATAAACACCCTCAAGAAATCCAGGTCCAAGTTCACTATGGACCTCCATCGCAGCCCCGACGACCGCAAACGCGAGATCTTTATGCAGCAGCTCTGCCATGGCTGTACCCCCTTACAGCTCCCCTTCGTGCCAATTCGTTCAGATTCGTGTAATTCGTGGCGAAATCTCCCCTTCACGCCAAACGCCGCAGGATGCGCTCGAGACGCGGGAGGTCGCGCGGGAGCAGGCGTGCGATCTGGCGCCCTGCGTCGCGCAGGAACAGGGCGCGATCGTTCACCAGCCGCGCCGCCGCCGCGCGCCGGAGCGCCACGACCGCCAGTTCCTCGCCCGGCGCCTCGACCGCCTCGAGCACCAATCTCAGAAAGTCGGTGCGCTCGGTGAACGCCGCGATCTCGTCGCGGGTGCAGGCCATGATGGCGTCGAGTGTCACCGGGGGCTGAGGGGGCAGCCCCTGCTGGTAACCGTTCAAATCGCCGTCAGGCTCGTTTAGTCGATAACCCACCGCCAGCACGCTGACCTCCACCGGCACCTGCCGGTTACGCCGCTGGTCCAGGATGTACTCGTCCGGCAGGTCGCCGGCCGCCACAAGCGGGCGCACGAACGCATCGTCCTGGATGACGATGTCGTACACCAGCCCGATGACGTCGATGCGGCCGCGCTGCGCCGGCGCGCGCACGAAATCGCCGAAACGCGGCACGTCCGGCTCGGGCAGACTGCACCCGAACACGAACCCCGTAGTGGCCGAACGCATCAGACGACCGATCATCGCGTACTCCTGACCTGAGGTATTGGGTGAATGTGCGTTGGAAGATCGGGCGATTGACACGATCACCCAATCCTCCGATCACTCATCCACCCAATTCTTTCACCCATATCTCTGCTTCGCCGATCCCGTCCATGCCTTGCCCTGCTGCTTCTGCGAGATGCTGGGCGTCAGACCGCGACGGATCAACGCGGTGTGCAGCGCGTCGTCGAGCAAGCGGCGCTCGGCATGCGTGACGACGGCGATCTCGTGCGCGCGCATCAACACGTACGGGAAGCCACCCGTCCGCTCGCCCTGCGCCACGATCGCGGCATGGACGAAGTTCAGACGCTCTGAATCTTGCGCGACCCAGGCCGGCACTTCAACACGCAACAGCGTCTCCCCGGAACGCACATAGAAGAGATAGATGCTGTGGCCACGCGGCTTGTACACGTCCTGGTTAGCGGGCGACGCGTTCTCGAACAGCGCGCTGCGATGCCCGGGGGCGAGATCCGCGAAGAGCAGCCCGTCGGTCATGTGCCGGTACGGCCCCAGGTCGCGCAGGCTCTGCTCGTTGAGTTGATCGACGCCGAGGTCGGCCAGGCGCAACAGACGCACGACGCTCGCCGCCCGCGGCCGATCGACGACGCCGGCGGGATTGGCGCCGGACGTCTTCAACGTGTCGAGATGGGCCAGGTATTCCTCGAGGATCGCGTCGGCGTAGTGCCGGTTGGGGGACTGTAACGTGATGTAGAGCAGCAGGCCGTTGTCGACCAGGGCCGCCGTCGGCACCCCGCCCGACTCACCCGCCAATCGCGCCAGCTCGCCCAGCTCGGCCAGATCGCGCTCGGCGTCGATCTTGAACGACGGGATCTGGCCGCCGTCCTCCTCGTAGAGATCGGCGTCCTCATAGCGCAGGCGCGGCTCGGTGCGACAATCCGGTGCCTGGCCCGAGCCGTGCCGGAACGCGATGCTGCCGACGTTGATCAGGTAGTACAGGGCGATGCCGTGGCGGTCAGGATAGATCTGCGAGCCGTCGGCGGCCAGGACGTCGAATCGATTCGGCGCGGCCGGGCACGGGTAGCTCGCGTCGACGGGCTCCTCGGTCGGGATCGCGCCAGCCCAGCGCATCTTGAGCACGGTCTGAACGCGCGCCCGCAGCGCAGCGTCAGCGACACCGATGGCGGCCAGGCGCTCCCGCGCCGCGGGGAGCTTTCCGCTCAGTTCGGCCAGCCGCTCGGCGGCATTCTCGCTCAGCGAAGCGACGTCGGGCAGCACCCGGTTGAGTTCGAGGGCCATGGCGAAGTCAGTATAGCACGCCTGTTCGCCTGGGTCGTGGCGCGGCTCCGGCGTGATCGCCCCGAGGCTGCCCGGGATCGCTTCCAGGCCGTGTGTCATAATGAAGGCAGGAGCACCCCACATCTCATGAACCTGCAAAGCACACCGGTCTTGGTCCTGATCGCGGCGATGGGCGGCATCGCCATCGCAGTCCAGGGGCCGCTGGCGAACATGATCGGGCGCCGGCTCGGCCCGCTCGAAAGCGCCTTCATTGTTCATATCGGCGGCGCGATCCTGGCCGCCGTGATCCTGGCCTTCAGCCGGGGCGGCGGCCTCGCGGGGTGGGCGCAAGTGCCCTGGTACGCGCTCTGCGCCGGATTTCTGGGCCTGATCGTGATCGGCACGATCAACATCGCCATCCCCCGCCTGGGCGCCGCGACGACGACCACGTTGATCGTCGTCGCCCAGTTGGCGATCGGCACGGTCATCGACCATTTCGGCTGGTTGGAGGTGGGTGTCCGTCCGATCACGCTCGCTCGGATCGCAGGACTGGCGTTTTTGGTGGTCGGCGCCTGGCTGTTGGTCCGCGAATAGCTTAATCCGGTAATTTTGCGGATAGCGGACTTTATGGTGGCTCGCTAAAATCGTGTGAAACAACAAACCGGGACGAAAGTTGGCCACCAACTAACCGAAGACATCAGTTAGTAGCTGGTTGAGAATACGTTCCGATTGTGTTAGTATTCTCTAACCTTAGCGGGGGAACGGTTAGCGCATGTCTGACAAAATCCTGGTCATCGACGACGACGAAAACACTCTCTGGCTGGTAAGCACCCTGCTCCAGCACAACGGCTTCCAGACGGTCACGTCCGGATCGTCGGCGGAAGGCCTCAAGCTCGCGCAGGACGAGCAGCCCGACATGGTGCTGCTGGACGTCATGATGCCCGAGCTCGACGGCTGGGAGCTCTGCCGCCGGATCCGCGAGTTCTCGGAAGTGCCGGTGATGTTCATCACCGCCAAGTCCGGCATTCGCGACGTGGTCAAGGGCCTCGAGATCGGCGGCGATGACTACATCGTCAAGCCGTTCGACAATCGCGAGCTCGTCGCGCGCGTCAAGGCACATCTGCGTCGTCAGATCAGCGACAAGAAGCCGACCGACGAGCTGGTGTTCAACAACGGCGAACTGAAGATCAACTTCCTCTCACGCGAAGTGCATGTCCGCGAGCGTCTTGTCGATCTGACGCCCAAGGAGTTCAACCTGCTGTCGCTTCTGGCGCGCAACGCCGGTCGTGTGCTGACGCGCGGCGAGTTGATCGCCCAGGCCTGGGGCCCGGAGTACGGGGACTCGAACGAGAGCCTCAAGCTCTACATCCACTACCTGCGCAAGAAGATCGAGAAGGATGCCGACAAGCCCGAGTACATCCTGACCTCGCGCGGCGTCGGCTATCGGTTTGCCTCGCGCTGATCTCTCACGAAAACGAAAAGGCGGCCTTGGGGCCGCCTTTTTTCTTGCCTCAGACCGGTCGCTCCACGATCAGGGCCTCGCCCTGCCCGACCCCGACGCATAACGTCGCCAGACCGTAGCGCACCTCGGGCCGCCGGCGCATCTCGTGGGTCAGCGTGGTCAGGATCCTGGCGCCGCTGCAGCCCAGTGGATGACCGAGCGCGATCGCGCCGCCGTTGACGTTCGTGATCGCGTGCCGAAAACCGCACTGGCGCATGACGGCCAGGGCCTGGACGGCGAACGCCTCGTTGAGTTCGATCAGACCGATGTCGTCGATGGTCAACCCGGCCAGGGCCAAGGCCTTGCGCGTCGCCGGCACCGGGCCATAACCCATGACGCGCGGCTCGACGCCGGCCGACGCGGAGCACACGACCCGCGCCAGTGGCGTCAGCCCCAGTTCCTTGAGCTTGCGTTCACTGACCAGCACAAGGGCGGCGGCGCCATCATTGATCCCGGACGAGTTTCCGGCGGTGACGGTGCCGCCTTGCCGGAACGCCGGCTTCAACCGCGCCAGGGCTTCGAGCGACGTGTCGGCGCGCGGATGTTCATCGCGCGACACGCTCACGGGATCGCCCTTGGGTTGCGGCGCCGGCACGGACACGATCTCCTCGGCGAACCGGCCACTCTCGATGGCGGCCACGGCGCGGCGATGGCTTTCGAGCGCAAACGCGTCCTGCTCGGCGCGCGTGATCGGCACGCCGGCCGCTGCCTCGCGTTCGGCGACGTTCTCGGCCGTCTCGCCCATGGCATCCGTGCCGTGAAGCGCCTGCATCTTCGCATTGACGAAGCGCCAGCCGAGCGTGGTGTCGTAGGCGGTCTGGTTTCCGAAGGCGAACTCCGGCGTCGTCTTGGCCAGGGCATACGGGGCGCGCGTCATCGACTCGACGCCGCCGGCCACCAGAACGTCGGCCTCGCCGGCTTTGATCGCACGCGCCGCCGTGGTGACGGCCGCGAGCCCCGAGGCGCACAACCGATTGACGGTCACTCCGGGCACATCGACGGGAAAGCCCGCGAGCAACAGCGCCATCCGCGCGACGTTGCGATTGTCTTCACCGGCCTGATTGGCGCAGCCCAGGACGACCTCCTCCACGACCTCCGGCGTCAGACCGGCGCGCGAAACGGCCTCGCGGATCACCAGCGCGGCCAGGTCGTCGGGGCGCACGGTCTTGAGCACGCCGCCGTGGCGGCCGATGGGTGTGCGAACGGCTGAGACGATGTAGGCGTTGGACATGCTCGAATTGTAATGGAGGCAATCGCAGCGGGCCCTGGCTCGAACCCAAATGAGTTATAATTAGTTTGTCTAACTAATTACGGGGCTGCCATGGAAGACCTGTTGCTCGCGTTTATCAACACCCTGGACCTCTCGCTCAAGCGCTTTCAACGCGACGCGCGAGATCAGGCGAGCTCCGAACGCCTGACGGTCAGCCAGCTGCGCTATATCGACGCCATCCACAGCCTGGGCACGCCGACGTTGTCCAGGCTGGCCGGGCAGCTTGGCGTTTCGCGCGCGTCGGCGACCGTCGCGATCAACCGGCTGGCGCAGCTTGGGTATGTGCTCAAGACCCCATCGCCGGCCGACGGACGTGCGTTCGAGGTGCGGTTGACCGCCCCCGCCCTGCGGCTCGCGGCAGCCAAGGACAAGGCGCTCAAAACGTACTCGGCCCGGATCGAGAGCGCGCTCAGCCCGCGCGAAGTCCGGCAGTTTCGGGCCATCATGACCAAGATCGCGCGGCGCTTCGAACAGACGGAGGATTGACACGTCATGCCGATCGTGCTTCTGGCCGCGGGCACCCGCGGTGACGTTCAGCCCTATGTGGCGCTCGGAGCCGCGCTGCGGCGCACCGGGGCGCGCGTTCGTGTCGCGACTTTCGACGCCTTCCGGTCGCTCGTCGAGGATGCCGGGCTCGAGCATTTCTCGATCCTGGGCGACGTGGTCGGCATCGCGGGCAGCGACGCTTTGCGTCATGCCGTCGAGGCCGACAACCCGCTAAAGGTCCTGCTCAGTTTCAATCGGTTGCGTGACCTGGCGGCGGGTTTGAACGCGGCCTTTCTTGAAGCTTGCGCCGATGCGGCGGCCGTGGTCTATCACCCTGGAGCCGCGATCGGGCGATTCATCGCGATGGAACGCGGGATCCCCGGGATCCTGGCGACGCCGTTCCCGATGACCCGCACGGCCGCCTACCCTTCCATCGTCTTCTACGACGGCCCGCGGCTCGGTCCGCTGTACAACAATCTGACACACCGGGCCTTCGAGCAGATCATGTGGACTGCCGGAGGCGGCACGCTTCGGGCCTTCTGGCGCCGCGCGTATGGCCGCGACCCGATCGACTTCGGCAACCCGTTTGGGCGCGCGCCGACAGCGCGGACGCCCACTCTGGTGGCCTGCAGCCGGCACGTCTTCGCGCCGCCCACTGATTGGCCGCCGCATGTGCATCAGACCGGCTATTGGTTCCTCGACGAAACCGGGTGGACGCCGCCGCCGAGGCTGACGGAGTTCCTGGCGGCAGGGCCGGCGCCCGTCTACATCGGCTTCGGCAGCATCGGATCGGCTTCGCAGGCCGAGTCCACCACCCGGCTCATCCTCACGGCACTCAAGCAAGTCGGCCAGCGCGCCATATTGGCCACGGGTTGGAACGGCATGGCGCAATCGTTCACCCTGCCGCCGGAGATCTTGCAGATCGAGAGCGCCCCGCACGCCTGGTTGTTTCCGAGAATGGCGGCCGTTGTCCATCACGGTGGCGCGGGCACCACCGCGGCCGGACTGCGCGCGGGGGTGCCCAATCTCGTCATTCCTCACGGCAACGACCAGTTCGCCTGGGGACGCCGGGTCTACGAATTGGGCGCGGGGCCGCGACCGATCCCACGCAAACGTCTGACGAGCGCCAACCTGGCGACCGCGCTTGTGGCGCTGCGGGCCACACCATTGCGAACCGTGGCGGCGGAACTGGGACAACGAATCCAGCTCGAAGGCGGTGCGTCCGCGGCGGCCCGCCTCATCGTCGACGCGCTGGCCGACCAGCACTCGCATCGACATAGCGGTTGACCTATATCAACAGGCGTGCGTCGTGTCGGGCCGCGGTGATTTGGCGGCGGGCCAGGAGCATCACACGACTCTTCGTTGACCGACGCACACGACGCGCCGACATGGCCACCGGTCAGTTGGCCGGCGTGTTCATGAACCGCAAGCTGACGTCGCCGAATTGGAGGCGGTCGTGCGGGCGCAGGGTTTGAGCGACGCCCGGTCGCAGTCGGCGGCCGTTGACCCAGGTGCCATGCACGCTGTCGGCGTCCTCGACCGTGACGCGCGCAGCGTCGACGACCAGGCGAGCGTGACGGCGCGAGACGGACTGGTCGCGATCGAGCCGCGCCAGGTCGACGGCAAGGGCGTCGACGGATCCGGGGCTGCCACGCCCGACGTGATTGCGGCCCGGCCCCAGCGCAAAGGTCTCGCCAAGCGCGTTACGCAGATGCGGCCCGGCCGGAACGGCGCTCGGACGCCGACGCTCCGGCAGGACGCGCGAGCGCAGTTCGAAGGCCATGCCGGTCAGCGCCCCGGCGCCGCTCAGAGTCAGACCCGGGCGCACGACGACCGCCTCGCTCTCGAGCGTGTGCTCGATGACGTAGAGTGGATCGCTCGGCGTGGGCCAGCCGAGCTTGTCGAGCACGATCGGGGCCAGGATCTCCCAGGCGACGTTGTCCGGCAGTTCCAGGTCACGCGGCGCCGGCGCCTCGGCGTGCCAGAGCGTGACGATCACGGTGTCGGCCATCTCACCCCTCCTCGGCCTCGTCGGGCACCGCCGATTCGCCGCGACCCAAACTGGCCGCGTCGATGGCCACGGTTCCGGCCGCGCCATCGGCGTCGAATACGATTCGCTCGACCCCGGGCGGCAGCCAGGCCAGATCGTCACCCGCGACCGCGGTGAGGTCCGGCACGTCCATCGGGATGTAGGCCGCGGTGTTGACGTTCAACCCGAGCGGGCGTCGGCTTCGAGCTGCGCGCACCTCCGCTTCGGACGGCCCGACGTCGATCAACTCAGCTGGAGACGGCGTCTCGCCTTTACCCCGGCGCAGCCGATCGAGGGCCGTCAGCCGGGTCCGTGCCGACGCGCCCCACGCGACCGCCATGGCCTGGGCCGTGGCGCACAGCGCCTCCGCTTCGGCCGCCGGGTTCTCGGCCGACGTCGGCGCCGCCAGCTGCAGCTCGACGATCTCGGTCCCTTCACGCCACAACGCTCGCCCACGCGCTTCGTCGATCAGGAAGGGCGGCGGCGCGCCAAGCACGCCGTAGTAATCGGCCCGATCCTGCAGCTGCAACGCCACCCGCCCCGTGACGTTTTTCTCGATGCCGTCGCGAAAGAGCGTCGCCGTGACGGTCGTCAGCACGAGGTGGATGTCGCACCCGGCGCGCAGCAGCCCTTCGATCCGATCCTTGAGGTCGCCCAGAACGCTGTCGAACGCCGCCAGCTGGGCCTCGCGATAGAGCACGTCGAAACCGTCGAGCGCGACGACCAGGCTGGTGAGCGGTTCGCCGGTCTTTTGTCGGTAGTGCTCGGCGTTGTCGACGCCGGCAGCGGCGAAGAGGCCGCGTCGGCGCTCGACCTCGGCCTGCAGACCGGCGAGCGTCTCGCGCAGGCCGGCCTCGTCGCGCAACGTGAGATACGCCGCCGTATGCGGCAGGTCTTTGAACGGCAACAGCGCGCTGCCGTTGAACGCCAGGCAATACAACTCGAGCTCGTCGGGCGTGTGCTGTTCGGCGAGCGCCGCGACCAGGGTCCGCAACGCGAGGTCGACGCCGGCGCCGGGGCGGCCGGCGAGCCAGAGATTCGGGAACTGCCGGCCGAGGTCGAAGATAAGCACGGGTTGCAGCCGCGCGGCCGGACGATCGGTGCGGCCAATCGGGAACGTCAGCCGCGGCGTGGCCATGGCGGGCGTCCAGGCCCCATCGACAAAACGACGACGCGGTGCGACGTCGGACCACAACGTCGTCAGCGGCAGGACCTCGGGCAGCGGCGCCAGCCAAGGCCCGGGCAACGGCAGCGGGATCCGCAGCGCGCGCGCGGCCCGATCCGACAGCACCACGAGTTGCTGCAATTCGGTCTGGCCGTCGGGTTCGATCGGGAGGTCGCCGGTCTGCGGATACAGCAGTTCGCGGGTGCCGTCGCCGAGCACTTCATGGATCTCGAAGCGCTCCTCGATCCCGACGTCGTCGTTGCCGCGCACGGCAAACCCCGCGCTGGCAACCTGTAGACGCTCGAGCGGCGCATCCGGATCGCCGCCGACCTGCAACAACGCGCGACCCGGCGGACGACCTGGCAGACGGGACGCGTCGGCGCGGCGCAGGATCGAATGGCTTTCTTCGCGGTTGGCGACCCGCAGACACAGCCGAAATTGCGCGTTGGCCCAGATCTTGTCGTCGACGACGCCGGACGGCGATTGCGTCGCCAGGATCAAGTGCACGCCGGGTTGGCGGCCCGTGGCGGCGACGTCGACCAGCGCGGCCATCAACTCCGGGTACTCGCGCTTGAGCACCGCGAACTCGTCGACCACGACCAGCAGCGACGGGATCGGATCCTCGGGGAAGCGCGCGTTGTAGTCGAAGTTGTCGCCCTGGACGTTCGCGGCGTTGAGCTTCTGCATGCGCGTGTTGATCTCGTGCTCGAGCGCCTTGATCGCGCGCGCGATGTAGTTGCGGATGTGGTTCTTGGTCTTGAGCGCGCCGTTGGGGAGCGCCGAGGCAAAGCCGACCGTGTGCGGCAGCTCGCGCAACAGTTCGAGCTTGGGGTCGCCCTTCATGTCGATGATCACGAAGTTGACCAGGCGCGGGCTGTTGCAGGCCGCGAGGCTGGCGAGCAGAGTCGAGAGCAGCACCGTCTTGCCCGAACCGGTCGTGCCCGCGATCAGGCCGTGCGGGCCGTGGACACTGTTGTGCAGATCGAGCACGACGGGCGCTCCGCCGCTGCCGATGCCGATCGGCGCGGTCAGCTGACGCGCGGGGTGCGCGTGACTGCGCCAGAGCGCCGGCAGATCCACCTGACAACGGGCATCGCCGCCGAGCATGGCGCTGAGCCGCAACGCGGCCGGCAGGTCGACTTCCTGCGCGACCTGAAGCGGGGCCAGCGCGCGCGCCAGACGCTCGCATATGCCGGTCGAGAGCAGATCCGGTCGGCCCGTGATCGGGCGCGCGTCCGGGCTATCCACCGTGATCGTCAGCGCGCCGGCGTCGACGTCGATCCGCGCGCCACAGCCATCCGGGATATCGTGGACCTGCTCGACCAGATACACGGCGCCGGCCTTGATCTGCGAACCGGCGCGCAAGACCGTCTCGAGCGCGGCATGTCCGGCGACCAGTGCCGGGTTCTCAACCACGAACAACAGGTAAGGCCATCCCTGAGCGACGCGGCGAGCCTCGGCATCGTCGCCGCGGGCCGTCGTCTCGCGGCGCCGGAGTTCGTCGAGCACGCCCTGTAGCATCTCGCGCACGGTCGCCGGCGCCGCCGCGAGCGTCCGTCCGTCGGCGCGCACATGCGGGAGCCAGCGCAGCCAGCCCCAGGTCTCGTCGCGGATGCGCGGATCGCGGACGAAGAACACGCGCACCTCGTTGGGCTGATGGTGTGCCGCGATGCCGGCCAGCAGCGTTCGCGCGAGCGCGCTTCGGGCGGCGCGCGGCCCGGCGATGCCGATGGACCGCGCCCCCTGCAGGTCGATCGTCAGCGGCGCGTCGGGGACGACCGTGAAAGGCGCGGCCTGCGTGTTGGCAAAGATCTTGTCGGTCTGGCGGGTGTTCTCGACGGGCTGCAGCTCCAACGTGTAGCTGGGCGGCACGTCGCCGACGCCCAGACGGAGGCGCAGGAAATCGGCATCGCCAGGGCGGCGTTCCCAAAGACGCAGATCGCGCTCCACGGCGCGTTGCAGCAGGGTTTCGCCGGACGGGTGCAAGATGCGCAGCCCACGCTGTTGCTCAGCACGCAGCGCCGTCAACCGCTCGACCATGGTCCGCGTGTCTTCCGCGTATTCGCGTTGAAGACGCTCGGTCTCGACGATCCGGTGCTTCTTCGCGGCGCGTTGTTGCATCAGCATCGCCGCCGGGTAGGCCAGCGCCATCAGCACGAACGTGCCGCTCATCAGGCCGCCCGCCCCGGCGCCGGCCGAGGACCAGAACCCAACCATGGCCGAGACGAGCATCATGGCCGATGGCAGGATCATCCACAGCCAGTTCACGCCGCTTCCGGCGGTCGGGTAGTTGGGCGGGTTGGGAACGCGAACGTGCGCGTCGGGCAGAACGATCCAGGCGCGGGGTGGGCGGTTGAAGCGGGTCGAGGGGGGCATGATGGCGATGGGCCGGCGCCGCCCAGGCGTTGCCCTGGGTGGCGCCGGCGAGACGACAGCGGGTCGTGGGGGGGCGGGCGCGGGTGGCCGCCCACGATACCCGCTGGGGCTGCTTACTTCGCGGCCACGTGGGTCGCGCTCTCGAGCGTCTGGACGGCGGCCTGCTGGCGGGCGTCCATCTCCTCGTACTTGTCGGCCGAGACGCTGACGTAGGTGGAGACCTTGAGCAGGTCGTCGGCGATCAGACGCAGCGACTGGCGCCAGTTGGCGAACATCGCGTTGAAGGCCTCGTTGGCCGGTCCATCCCAGGCGGCATCGAGCCGGGTCTGGGCTTCATCGAGCTTCTTGATCGCGGATTCGACCTGGCCGGTGCGCGTGGTCTTCAGTTTCTCGGCGACGGCGCGGGCCTCGGGGACGACGATGCGGATGGTGGTGGTGTCAGCCATGATCGATTGCTCCTTGTCGGTATCGGTTCCAGGTCGTGGTCAATTCATGTGGGTTTCGGCGCGCAGCCGCACGACGTCCTGCTTCTGCTGCGTGTCGGTGTCCTCGTAGGCCTTGGCGGCGTCGACGATGTACTTGTTGACCTGGTGCAGGTCGTCGGCGACGCGGCCGAGATAGGTGTTCCACTGCTCGAACATCGCCTTGAAGTCGATCGAGGCGGGCCCGTCCCACGCGGCGTCGAGTTGCTCGTTGATCTGGCGCAACACGCCGATCGCGGCCTCGATGTCGCCGGTGCGGATGCCGGTCAGCGCCTGCGCGACGGCGCGGGCTTCGGGCAGGTTGATGCGGATGGTGGTCGTAGCGGCCATGTTGAATTCTCCTGAGAAACGGAAACGAATCGAAATTGGGATAGTGTCGCGAGTCGGTGCTTACTGCGTCCTTAGCGGGCTGCCGCCGACGGTCCCGGCGATCGCCAGCTCGGCCTGCAACCGGGCCTCTTCGGCGCGTCGACGCGCTTCCTCTTCGCGCCACTCGCGGGCGCGGTCGTGCAGCCAGCCGGCGATCGTGTGCAGATCGTTGCTGGCGCGGTCGAACGCGCCGATCCAGTCGCTGAAGTACGTCGTGAACTCGGTCTGGGCCGTGCCGTCCCAGGCTGCGTCGACGTCGGTCCCGAGCTTGCGGAGGTTGCCCAGCAAGCTCGCGATCCGTGTGTCGCGGACCCTGGCGATCTCGTTGGCCAGGCGATCCACGGCGTCTGCATCCATCTGAAGTGCCATGTTCGCGTTCCCCTTTCGGCGTCTTGTGCGCTGTGAGGGCAGTGTAGGGTCGGATCTGGCTGCCGCGGTCCTTGAGGAGTCCTCTAGTTGGGGCGGCCCCGCTACTCCCACCAGGCCGCGCGATCTGGCCGCCTGATCCATCGGCTGGGTCTGGCGCGCATTCCGGAGGGGGCAGTGACAAAATGAAACCGGCCGTCCTTTCGGACGGCCGGTCGAGTGATCGGGCCCGCGGCGCCCCCTCACGCCACGGACTGCGATGCGCGCGGGGGAGGTGATAGCCCCGCGTCGCGTTCTAGACTATGGGATGTGCCGCCGCGCGCGTCCTCGAAGACTCCTTGTCGGTGACGCAGAGATCGGCTTCACCGACGCGCGAGCAGGCGTGGCATGAGGTGCCGGGCATATTCGTCGAGACAATCGGCGTCGCCTTTAAGCGGTTGCAGGACGATCGAGTCGACGCCGGAGTCGGCCAGGCGGTCGATCGCGGCGACGACCTGATCGGGCGCGCCGGCCGCGGCGAACGCATCGAGCCAGGCGTCGGGCATGCGCTCGGCGACGCCCTCGACACCGTGCTCGGCCGAGAAGGCAGCGATCTCGTCGGTCAGGCCGAGCGCGCCGACCTGCGCTTCGTTCCAGGGCCACCATTGGACAAGCGAACGGCGCATCGCCGCGCGTGCGGCCTCGCCGTCCGCGCCCACCTTGGTCTCGACGTACGCGACGACGCGGTGCTGCGTGCGCCCGGTCTGCGCCATGCCGGCGCGGATGTGAGTCAGGGCCCAACGGACGTAAGCCGGTGACGACATCCCGGTCAGGATCGTGCCGTCCCCCACCCGACCGGCCAGTTGCAGGGTGCGTTCGCGCATGGCGCCGACGTAGAGCGGCGGCGCTTCGGCCGCGACCATCTGCATCTGCACCTGATCGAGGCGCACGACGGCGCCCTGGGTCGTCACCGCATCGCCGGCCAACAGGCGCCGAACGGCCGTGACCGTTTCATCGACGGCGGCGAGCGACGAGCGGGCCGCGGCGCCGATCTGGGTCATCCACGCGCCAACGCCATGCCCAAATCCGGGCAGGATGCGGCCGGGGAAAGCACGTGCCAGAGTGGTCAACTCCATGGCGACAAACAGTGGGTTGTAGACCGTCGCTGGCATGAGGCCGATGCCGACCTTGAGCGATCGCGTGGCGGCCAACGCGAGGGCAGCCGCGGTCAGTGCGCCAGGGAGGAAACAATCGTCCCACAGCCAGAGCTCGTCGAAGCCGGCGGCCTCGGCGCGACGGGCGTAGTCGGCCAACGTTTCGGGTGGGAAGGAAGGGTGGAAGATGACGCCAAGGCTCGGGTGTCGCATGCGGGCACTATACCGCATCAGATGCGACGGGAGTGGCTGCCCGTGTGCAAGAGCATGGTGTCAGGCGCGGAACATCGCCGCGGATTGCGCAAATATCGCTGAAGAAAACTGGACCGACGCCAGCCGGGCTCCAATTGTTCAAATCCGCCAAGTCAGCGCAATCGGCGGCAAAAGGCCGCTGACAACGCATGCAGGCATACGGCAGCCGTACCTGCCGGCGCCCGTCTAGGGCAGCAACTCGGTGAGGACGGTGTACCCACCGCCGGCCAGCCAGACGGTCAGGATGATCAGGATCGACAGGCCGATCGCGTTGAGGAGCCAACCAGCCAGTGTGTCGGGCCCCTCATCGGCGTTGACGACCCGCAACCCGACGGCCTCGGCCTCGGCACGCGCGCGCTTCGGGTCCAGCCGGGCCGAACCGGTCTGGTGGAAGCCGCCTTCCGAGAATCCAGCGCCTGCCGACAGATTACGCGGAGGCAACACCACCGTCTCTGGCTGTTGGGTGGTCGGCGGTGGGCTCGCGCCCAACCGCAGCTCGGAGGAGTCGCTGCTGGCACGCGCGTGCACGCGCTCCGCCCGGCGGAGCATACGCCGTGTGCCACGCCGCACCACCCACCAATGCCAGACGTGGGCGTAGAGCCGCTTGCCGCGCCAGGGCAGGAAGCGCAGCCCGGCCGCCAGCACGAGGCCCAGGACCGCAATGACGCCGATGATCAGGTATGGACGTTCCACGTCACCGCCCGGTTGAAAGAGCAAACGCCAACGGCATGACCCGTCCTGGCGTCGTACCCGTCATCTGACATCCGAAGGCAGAGCTTCGAAATTGCATGTGCGGCCATAGGGATCGGACGGATCGCTGCCGCCGGCCGCTTCAGCCGGCACGATAGCGGGCTGAGCGTCCCAACACGAACGATACAACTCGACGGTCCCGCTCGTGTACCGGGTCGACTCCTCATCGGAGAGACCGGGGATGCCGTCGCCGTCGATACCGACGGTGCAGCCCGCCGCCCACATCACCTGCATCTCACGTGTGACCCAGCCCGACAGCCAGTGGCTCGACCGCGCATAGACCAACGCCGCGTTGCCGCGCTGCTCCGCCCATGAACGCTCCCGCGTGCTCTGCTGCAGGGCGAGCATATTGCAGTCGTAGGCGGCCGTGGTCGTGGCCAATTGGGCATAGGCGCGGATGAAGACCAGCACCAGCGCCGCCAGGGTGATGATCAGCGTCGGGAGCAGGATGACGAATTCAGTGGCGGCCTGGCCGCGCTCGAACACGATCCTGGCCGGGCGGGAACGATGGAGGCGCAACATCATGGTCCTCCGACTATTGGCACTCGGACGTTGGGTTCGTGGGATCGAACACCATACGATAGACGGTCGTGCCGGATCGCAGCCCCGTGGTCCATACCCCCAGGAGGATCCCCATATCCCACGAGTGGCTCGACGACAACGACACATGTGCGGCGCGATTACAGTCAGGGTCGATCTGTACTGATGGCGCCACGCCCAGATACGTTTGCGTCCGGTTGCCCAACTCGCCGGTAACCGCCCAATCGCGCGCGTCCAGCGGTACGGTGGTCGCCGCCAGCAGACTATTGAACGCCGCGATCCCGGCCAGGATGATGCCGAACACGGCAACCAGGACGGTCGGCAGTACCAGCACGAACTCGGTCGCGGCGGCGCCGCGTTCCGCCAGGTGCCGATTACGTCGATCGCGAGAACCCAGTCCTCTTCGAGGCATATGCATCACCTCAGGATCGCGCCCGAGGCGCATCGGGGTCGACTGTTGTCGATCCCGATGCGTGCTCGTGAACGCACATCGCTCTGCCGCAGGACTCGATCGCCGTTCAGCACGACGCCCCGACCAGCGCGCACGCCCGCGTGAAGATCGACCCGATCCCGCCCGCAAGCGCCGCGGCGCCAGCGACCACGACCGCGATGATGGCCGCGAACATGACCACGTACTCGGTGGCGCTCAAGCCGTCCTCGTCCTTCAAGAAGGCCGCGAGCATCATGTTGATTTTCGTCATCTTCAGGTCTCCTTTGGTTCCTCTAAATACATGACGGCAACGCAACGTCGCCGAACTCCCCGACACTGTATCCGGCCCCGCCAGGCGCCCGTCCTCGATTTGTCCTCGCGGCTAGCGCAACATCCCCAACACCATCGGCAGGATCGCGCCGCCGACGATGACCAGCAGCATGGGCACGATCAGGCCCGAGGTCACCATCACGATCTTGAGTTCGGACTTTTGGGCCAACTCTTCGATCTGGTTGTTGAGTTCATCGCGCATCGTGGCGCTCAGGACACGCAGTTGCTCGACGACCGGCTGACGCTTTTCAAGGTTCGCGCGAACGAGCAGCAGGAACTCGTCGACCTCGGGGAGATCGGGCGGCAGGGTGCCCCGGATCTCGTCGACCAGCTGCCCGATGTCGCTCCGGTTCTGCGACAGGCCCGCCGAGATATCGCGCATGACCGCGACGAATAATCCTCCGCCGCCGCCCGCGACCCAGTCATAGTTGCGGTCGGTCAGCCGAGAAAGCGATGGGCCCAGCGCATCGCCGGTCTGCATCACAGTCGCCAGGCGATCGAGCGTCCAGGCCATCTCGCGCTTCAAACCCTCACGTCGCTCTTTGGTGACTTCCGCGATCTTCTCGTCCGGGCGCAGATACCCCAGGAAGGCGAAGACGACCCCGGCGAACGCACCAGTCAGCGCCCCAAAGAGCGTATTGCCGAAGAAGACACCGACAAAGAAATACAGGAGCGCGTTGGCGATCTTGCTGGCGTAATAATCGCCCAGAGACGTGTATCGCCAGCCAGAACGCCGGAGCCGATCCTCGACGGCGGCCGCGCTCTGGGCGCGGACAAGCCTGTGGCCGACTCCGAGCAAGATCCGACCCAATACCGTCTGCAGGAAGTCGGGGAGATCGCTGACGCGTTGCGGCCGCGCGCGCGCGATCTCGGGCTCCAGCCGGGCGCGTGGCCGCAGAAACAGACCGCTCAGGCCGTAAAGGAAGACCCCGGCGCCCAGGGCGCCCACCACGGCGAGAAGAAGAACGGAGAACAGGTCGCCCATCTCAACGCTCCTTGGGCGGCGCCGCGCTGGCGCGCGGACGGAAGAATCCGCCCAGCGCCTCGGGTGGCATCCCGGGGATCGCATCGGTGGGCGGCGCGCCAAGTCGAAGCGAACCCGAACCGACGAAACCGGGCCGTGTTTCCTCAAGCGGCGTCCGCGGCGCCGGTCGGATATCGCCGTAGAAATTGGTCAATCGGCGCAGGTTCTGGCTGAACGAGCGATACAGCCAGATGAACAGGATCACGTCCAGCAACCAGACCACGCCAACCAACAGCTGGCCCGGCAGCGAGGCGTACATGGCGGCGAATTGCGCCGACATGAACCGCAGCAAGACCACGATCGCGATCGGGGCGCCGCAAATGATGTACAGCTCGCGCAGCGGTCCACCCAGGCGGGTGCGGGCCGAGCGGATCGTCTTGGTGCGCTCGGCCAACGACGTCTGGATCAGCGGCAACATATCGCTGATCGGCGTCCCACGTTGATGCTGGATGAGCAGCAATTCGAAGATCGAGTCGAGCAACTGGCTGTTGCGACGCGCGCTGACGACGCGCAGGATGGCCTCGAGGTCGGCACCGGCATCCATCTGATGGCAGATGTACACCCAGTCGTCGCGACAGATCTGCGGCCCGAACTGAGCGGCATGTTCGGCGGCGCCCCGCAACGTGCTCCCCATCCGCGCCCCGACCACCAGGCGCGAAACCACCTGCGGCAACTGCTCCTCATACGCCTCGCTGGTCTTCGCGGCCTTGTGGCTCAAGTACAGCCAATACACGGCCACGGCCATGCCGGTGCTGAGCAACGCCGGGATAACGCCGCCGGTGACCAGCCACACCACAAGGCCGGTCATCAGCGCCAAGGCGACCGCAACCTGCAGAAACAAGCCCGCGGTGATGTTGAACCGGGCGGCGTCCAGCCGGCGTTGCAGACCGGCGAGCCACCCCCTCGGCGTCGCCGTCTGACCATGCAGGCGCTCGACGTTGGAGAGCGCCACCGGTCGCGTCCATTGCGTGCCGATCACCAGCACGAAAAGACCGACCGCGAACAGGAATGCCAGGAAGACGTTGAGCAACATGGCTTCTGCCTCAATGATCCATCTCGTCGACGATGCCGAACTTGAACTCGGCTTCGGCGGTCGAGGTCACCGTGATGCTTGTGTTCCCACCACCCAAAAAGACCTGCAGCAAGAAGGTGTTGACAGTCGTCGAGGCACTGACGGTGACGGTGCGAGCATTCACATCTTCTGTGGCCACACAGGCGACGGTTGGGGCCAGGCCAGCGTTTAGCGTATTGTGCCTTGCACAGGATGCTTCGGCTTCTCTAGCCGCCCTAAGTAGTCGCACTTCGTTGGTGACATCAAACAGGAGCCCGTCGATCGACTGACCGCCGGATAATGCAGCCAGATCGGCGACAGATTGTGTCCAGCGCCGAGCCTGAAACAACAACCCTGCGTCATAAACAAGCACTAAAGCCATTACTATAGGTATCATCATGGTGGCTATTAGTGCAGCACTTTGGCCGTGTTCAGTGTAGGTGTTGCTCATATCGCATTCCGCTCATGGTCGCGGTGTAGGCGTCCACGGGCGTTCTGGGGTGACGGCTTCGCCAACCGCACGAAAGTAATCCATGAACCGGTATTGGTTGTAGGCCTCAAGGCCTGCGACTTGCAGCTTCCAAACGTTTGTTTGCGGATCCCATTCGCACAAGGTGGCCGAGTTGGGACTTGGGAGTGAGAATTCAGCGACCGCGACACCATCGATCAACCTGATCAACTCAAAGCGCACGGGATTGTGTCCATCCGACTGCTGGTTAACGTCCATATGACCAGGTATCGACCAGTCTGCGGATCGGGCCCCTGAGGATTGCGTTATTGGAGCCAATCCGGAACGGATCATCGGCAGTATTGACAAATCCACCCCATATGAGCCGAGTCTGATTCCCATTGATGAGGCTCTGTCGAATGTAGTAGCCCTTATTCAACAGCCATTCGACGTACTGCACAGTCAGCTGATATGAGGCATATTGTGGAACTGGCCCTTCACCATATTGGGGCGCTCTGGGGTCATATTGTCCGTCATCCCCATCCGTCCACTGAAACTCCGCCAACCGCTCAGCGAAGTCAGGCCCCGGCGGACCATCCTGGAAGGAAATGAACTCCCAATAGCGCTGATAGCAATCGTAGTAGAGCTGATCGAGGAAGGCCTTCTCTTCGGGCGTCGGGTTGTTGCCGTCGTAGACCAGATTGAGATAGTGCGGGTCCGGATACACACCGGCCTGGGGTGTGGGTGTCCGCGGCATGACGAACGGCAAGGGTGTGATCGTCGCCGTCGGCATTTGCGTCAATGCTTCCGCGGTCTGGCGGTCGACATCCGAAGTGGCTGCCAGCAGGGTGCCTCGGATGAGGCTTGCCATGTCGTAGTAGCGGTATTCCTCACTCAGGTATTGCGTCCCCTGGGCACGTAGGACCGCGACGGTCTCCTTTGCCGCAATCAGCAGCGGGTCGTCGGCGCCTTGAGTCGGCACCGGTGTGCCGCTCGAGATCGTTTCGACGGTCGCGCTCGGAGGCAGCGACTGGCTGGCCACCGGAAGGAGCGTGGCGCCACCGACCTGTGTGCCCGCGTTGGCGGTGCAGGCCAGGGCTATGAGGCCACTGCCGGCAACCACGACGCCGAAAAGGATGCGACGATCGATCATGCGTGGCCTCATCTCGTCAACACCGATTGGCCTTCGAGCACAGCGATGGGTTGATAGCCGGCCATCGCCGACGCGCGACAGACATTGGTTTCCACACCAGTGGTGTTCGTGATGCGACTGTCCCAGGCGCGATAGCTGATGTAACTTCCGATCAACCGGCCCGTGCCGTTGTCCATGCTGTAGACCGTATGCCAGGCATCCTCGCCATCGACGATGTAGGCATGCCCCTGGATCCGCGCCGCCCGGTACTGCAGTTCGAGGAACGCGTCCCAGCTGGTCTGCACCAGGACGCGGTACGCCGGCAGATTATTGGGCCCAGTTCCCTGCCCGCCGCCTGCGCCCGGCAGATCGTTGCCGTTTCGAGCGCCTTCACCCCCGCTCGAACGGCGTACTTTGAGCGTCGCCACCATGCCTTCCGGGGAGTTCTTGAACTCGGCCCATACATCCGAGCCCGTCAGGTAAACCTGACCCGCGCCCGGAACGTGGCGGAGCACCAGGCGTGCGCGAATAAAGGCCACGGATGGGAAAGTCGTTGCCCTCTGAGCCGCTGGCCACAGGTTGAGCGTGGCCCAACCGCTCGGCGACATCGCCTCCCCCATGCCCTGGCCGAGGAAATTGCCCCCGACACGAAACTCGCTGGGGAGGGAACCACCGCCGCCCGGAGACGGGAGGACGGCATACCAACCGTGCTCGGTGTCCCGCGTCACCCCTACTCCCTGCAAGGTCGCGCCATCGGGGTTGAACAGCGCCTGTCGCAGCGTGAAACTAAGTGGACGGCCTGCGATCGCCCTTGGCCAGGGGCTGCGAGACACATCCACGCATCCCGGAAATGCAAACAAATCGGGAGGCGTACCGCCGCCGTAATTGGTCAGTGGGAAATTACAGAAGATCTTGCCCCAAGGATTCGTTGACTCGAATTGGCCGGACGGTGTGCTGCCGCTATCACATGAAACGTTTGCTTTGAGGGAATCCAGAGCGGTGTTAAGCGAGCGACAATCCGTCTCATACCGATTCGGATTGACGTCGATCTGATCATCGCGCGGGCACTGAGCCTCCGGCCCCACGGTTTCGGTGGGCGTTGGCAGCGGGCCGGCCTGCGCCTCCAGATCGGAGACGCTCAACGAAAAGCTCGACACCATCAGCACGCCGATGAGACCCAGGACGCCCGCGCGTGCCACGCCTGTGCGCCAGTTTTGCTGCGTCATCGTTTCACCCCGTTAGCCTCAACCACCCGGTCGGCCCACACACTGTATCCGCCGGCCAACCAGCTGTTTCCTCAAAGAGTCCTCGTCCGCTCAGCGCAATTCGCCCCGTTCGCGCGCCGCTTTGAGGACGTCGTCATAGCTGAAGCCCGTCTCGCGCAACAGGGCTTCATGGGTCAGCGCCAATCGCTGCCCCGAGCACTTCAGGCGTCGCGCGGCCGGGTCATATCGAAACAGCGGGGTCGTCACCGGCACCGTGCCCTCGACGCCCCCCGTGAACTCGACGATCTCCTCGACAAAGCGTCGGCCGGTCTCGGCGCGCCGCAACGTGATGCCGAGTTGAAAGGCCTTGGAGATCCACAGCGAAACCGTGGCCTCCGAAACCTCGGTGCTGAAGGCTGCCTCCTGCAGCATCATGCGAATGCGGCTGCTCACGTCAGCGATCGTGTGCGCGTGGACGCTGGTCAGACCGTTGCGGTGGCCGGTCCAGAGCGCTTTGAGCATGTCGAACACCTCGGCGCCACGCGCCTCGCCGACGGTCAGGGCATCGGGTCGCTGGCGCAGCGCCGCGATGACGAGATCGCGTTGGGTGATCGCCGCCAGCCCGTCGATCGTGGTCGGCCGGGTCACGAAATAGGCGCAGTTGTCGCCGTTCTTCATCCCGCGCATGCGGAGCTCGCGCACGTCCTCGATCACTACCACCCGGCGATCGGACGGGATCATGCGGCCAAGGGCGCCAAGCACCGTGGTCTTGCCGACCCCGGTTGGGCCGACGACCAGGATATTGAACCCGGCGATCACGGCCATGTGCAGGAAGGTGGCAGCCAGCGCCGAGAACATCCCCTCGCCGCGATCGTGTTCGAAATAGTTGGGCAGATACTTCTGCTCGGGCGTCGATCGATCGCTGCCGCCCTGGGCAACCAGATCCGCCATGGCAAACGAATGGTCGCGGTGGATCCGGATCGTGGCGACCGGCCACGGCTCCGTCAGCGGCGCGCTGACGATGTTGACGCGATGCCCGGCCAGGAGCGTGCCGTCCACGATGGGGGTGAGCGGCCCAGCCTGCCGCCCCGTATGGACGATGGCGCGATTGAGCACGATCAAGGCGTGCTCGCTGGACGAAAAACCGCGCTCGGCCCGGATCCACCCACCGGTGGCCTTGTACCAGACGTCCTGCGGGCCGTTGATGGTGATGTCCTCTACGTCTGGAATACGCAGCAAGTGTTCGAGCGGACCCAGCCCGAGCAAATCGTCGATCAACGCCGCGACGACCTCTTCCGCCGGACGGTCGAAGGCGGGCCGATTTCGAGCCTGCCAGCTGTGGTCGTTCAACTCGCGGACCAGTTCACGCGCCCGCTCACGACACCAGGAGACGACTTCCTCGTTGCGGCTATCGAGCTGCGCGGGAGTGAAGCGTCCCTTTGGCCCCGCCGCGGAGTCGCGCAGGTTCTCCAACGCATGCCGGTGCGGATCCTCGACCCCGAACTGCGGGAGGTCGTTGCGACGCTGTTGGCCAGTTGCGCGGAGTGGTCCGGTGCCGCCGATCGTCGGCGCTGGGCTGGTCGCGGCCGCCACCGGCCCCTGCCCCAAGTCGCCGGTGCCGGGTGCCGCGTCCGCAAAGGGATCGAAGGCTTCACCCGCGAAATCGGGCGGTGCGAAATCCCAGTTCAGGTTGTCGCCGTTGTCGCGATCCATATCGAGGTCCGCCCGCCCTTATCGTTTGCCGCCAAACAGCCCGAACACGCCGCCGCGCGTTTTGCCGCCGCGGGCATCGCCAACCGCCTTGCCGATCGGCGGGTATATGCCCTCGGCCACGCTCAACATGCCTCGCAGGGTGCCTTCGGCGCCCGGCGGGTGTTTCTGGAGATACTGCAGCGCGAACGGCCGCCCCTGATTGACCGACGCGATGACGTTGCGACTGCGATCCTCGGGCACGACTGCGAAGACCGGCAAGCCCATGAACTCGGCCACGTCCTTCAAGTCGATCCGGTCGTCGGGGTCGTATCGGTTCATCACCAGCTTGAACTTGTCGGCGCGCAGATCGGCCTTCTCGACCAGCGCCTGATACGTCTGACGGTTGTGATACAGCGACGACCGGTCCGAGGTATTGATGAACAACACCTGATCCGACGCCTGCAACGCCCCGAAATGCGGCCCCATCTGCGTGTTTGAGCCGAGGTCGATGACCACGAAGTCGAAGTGCTCGCGCGCCAGCCGGATCAGGTCCGTCATGAACTGTTGGCCTTGCTTGCCGAACAGCGGGCCCGACGAGCCCTGCTGGATCTGAACGATGCCAAAAAGCACGAACAGCCGGCCCTCGATCTGCCGGGTGCGCGAGTCGAGGGAGGCATCCGCCGTGAGGATGCGTTTCCGCAGCGTCTCGATCTCGAGCTTGTTGCCGTTCGCCTGATAGTCGCTGGCCAGGTGCAGGATCGTATTTTGCGCCGGCGGGATGTCGAGGTGCAGCGCCACGCGCCCGCAGTTCATGTCGGCGTCGATCAACAGCACGGTTCGCCCCGCCACGACGGAAAGCAGACAGGCCAGATTGACGGCCAAGGTCGTCTTGCCGTCGCCGCCCTTGGTGCTCCAGCACGCCAGCGCGCCGGTGCGATACCCGCCGGGCGCCGCCGGTGCCGCCAGCCGCCAGCCGATGTCGCCGTCGACCAACGGACGCGTCCAGCGCAAACGCGCCTGCGCCAGATGGCCCCGCGCTTCATCGATGAACTGGGTCACGACCCCGGGTGTGACGGGCACTGCGTAGAACGCCACGGCACCCAGCGTGGTCATCTCCGCGCCCCAGGCGCCGTTCGGCGAGGCCAGACCGATGACGGCGACGGGAAAATCCGGCCACTTGCTCAGTCGCGTGATCAACTCCGGCGCGTAGCCGCGGATCTCGGGGGAGATGATCACGATCTGCGGCTTGAAGTTGCGGATGTCGTCGGGCAGATCCATGGCGTCGCGCGTGGTAGCGAGCACGTGGATGCCGGAGGCGTGGTTGGGGCCCAGCTCCATGAACGGCCGCGCGAGCTCAGGCGGGGCCGCAACAAGCACCCCGATCGGCTCATCCGGCCGAGCTTCCGGCGCCTTTCCGTTCTCGAAGATCTTCGAAAGCTTCAACATGGTTACGGCCTCGCGGTCGGTGTAGCGCTTGGTGTCGGTGTCGACGTCGATGTCGGGACCACAGTCGCCTGCGCGGCAGCCTCGGCCTGCCTGGCCGCGTCGTCCTGCTGACGCCATAGGTCCTGCCCGGCGCCCGTGATCTCGCCCGGCAGGCCCGCCGCCAGACGCTGGTCTCGCTCCATCTCGAGCAACGCCACAAGGTCGTTCCAGGTCATGCCCAGCGTCGGCCGCCGATCACCGGCTTGCGTGCCGTCGGCTCGCACGTTGGCCGAGAGCAAAGAAACGCGCACGACGCCGGTGTCCAGCGCGAATTGCAAGACCTCCTGGGCATCGCGCGGCACCGCCAGCACGAGCGCCATCACCGGCCCACTCACCTCGGTCACGACGGTCTGGCCATTGGCCTGCACCTGGCTGTTCTGAGTGGTCTTGTGGACGAGATCCAACACAAGCGCATTGGTCACGATGGTTTTTGCCAACGGCACATACAGCCTGACTTCGGGCGTCGGCGACGGGGCGGCGGCGACCGGCGCCGGCGTTGCGGAATCGAGGGCCGGCGCGTTGTAGGCGGATGGCGGCACGTCGGTCGGGGGCACCACCGGTGCATAGGCGGCGTTGACGACACCGTAGACGAGGTCGACGTAGTCACCGGCGCGGATCCCGGGCGGCGCCGTCTCGTCGGTCACGGGCACGACCATCGCGATCAGGTTGGGGTCCTCGAGCTGGCCGGAGAGCCCGCCGCTCAGATTGCCCGCGGCGACGACCGCATTGCGTGGGATCGGCTGTCCGGCCGCGATGGCCTGGGTCACGATCTTGTTGTTGAGATACTGAACGTCAGACTGGAGGAAGACCGTGTCGTAAAAGCCGCTCTCGGTTTCATCAATATGGACCGACACCGTCGCCAGGTCCTGCAGACGCACGACATCGCCGGGGTTGAAGTCGCGCGCAGCCACGACAACCCGAATGGCAGGCGGGTTGAAGACCTGCCCAAGCAGGAAGACGCCCACGAACGACACACCCATCAACACCAACCCGACGATCAACACCAATAGGTTCCGACGCATGATGTCCGCCCCCATGTATCCTCGCCGCCCGAACCCGACGTCCCCAGACGGCGAACAGCCAAACAATACGGCAGGCTCGCTGGAGCCCGGTCCTCGAATCGTCCTCGTGTGTTGGGATCGGCTGGATGCGGCTACGCAATTAGCACCGACAACTCAAAACGCACTGACCCGCCAACATCAGCCAAAACCACGGAAAAACTAGGCATCGTGCTCAATCAATCGAACGGTCTTCTGTATTCTGGGCGTACTTGGTCAGAATAACCCGGCCAGGATCATTTGACAATAGTTCATTCTATCCAGGCCCGGCGGAAGCCGTCCGTTCCCAAGCACAAGGCGCGCCGATCCGTAGAACGGATTGACCGTCATGCATTGTGCCCGCGGCACGATCGCCTCGACTGACATAACCAAACGCGGCCGATAATCCCGGTCGGGTTATCGGTCGTGGCGTTAAGGTTAGCGCATGGGCCGCGACGGTCAATGATGTATTCGTACCAAAAAGAAGACCGGCCGGTTGCGCCCCCTCACGCTTCCGACCGGTCGGCGGTTGGCCCCTCAGCCGTCCGCGACATCAGCTTATGCGAGTCTCGAAATACCTGATCCTCGATCGCTCCTCGCGCCAGTGCGAGTGCCGGATGTTATGGGCATCCCGTTCCATAACACACGGCCGAGGCCACGCTGCTGTCCGGTTTCAGGAGCTCGGCCTTATCGCCGGCGTTGTTCCAGATCGCGATCGTGGTCCAGAGCAGGGTCGCGGGCGGGTTGTCGACGGCGCCCGTGTACGTCTCGATCTGCACGGTGGCGCCGGCGGCCAGGATGTAGCCGGCCGGGAAGCTATAGGACTGCGAACCGACCACGCTCAGTAACGTCCATCCAGTCATGTCTTGCGCGACCGGGCCGGTGTTGCGGATGATCACGTATTCAGGCGTGGTCAACCCGCTCAGGGTGTCGATCACCAGCACGGCGGGCCCGGGGTCCGGCGTGACGGTAACCGTCGGAGTGGGCGTGGCCGTATCCGTCGGGGTGGGCGGCGCCGGGATCGTGGCCGTCGGCGTTGCCGTGTCGGTCGCCGTGGGTGTCGGGCCAGGCGTCGCAGTATCGGTCGGCAGACTCGTATTCGTCGCGACCGGTGTCTCGGTATCGGTCGGCACGCTCGTGTTCGTGGCTCCGGGCGTGACCGTCGCGGTAGCGGTCGGTGTCGCGGGGTCCGGGGTCAACGTCGGCGTGGCGCTGGGCGTCGGCGCAAGCAGCGTGTCGGTCGGCGTCGGGGTCGCCGTCGGGGTCGCGCTGGGCGTCGGAGTGCCCGTCGGGGTCGGGGTGCCGGTCGCCGTCATGGTCGGCGTGGCCGTGTCCGTCGCCGTCGGCGTCAAGGTCTCGGTCGGTGTCGGGGTTGGCGTCGGCGCCGCGCCAAGATTGGCGAACGGCCCGAACTCGCTCGTGTTGTCCGAGCCGTTGGTCGCCGCAGCGCTGAGACGATCGCCGGGGTTCAGGCCGAGCACGGCCTGGCTGAGCGAGAAGTCGCCGGTCGCGCCGGTGGTCAGCGTCGCCACGAAGGTGCGCCCCTCGCCATAGCCCGACGGATCGCCGCCCGTGACGTAGATCTCGACCACCGCGCCGCCGAAATCCGGGTCGCCCGGCCCGGCGCCGACATAGCCGCTCAACGTCAACGTCGTGCCATCCCATACCGCGCTGGTGATCACCGGGTAGTCCATCCCGCGGTTCGCGGCCCCGAAGGTCAATCCACCGTCGTTCGCGGTGACGCCGGCCGTGCCCAGGTCGATGCCCAGACCGCCGTTGCCCTCGACGCTGTTGCCCAGGATCGCGTTGCCGCCCGAGCCATCGGCCACGCGCACACCGGCGCCGCCGTTGTTGACGACGACGTTGCCGATGCCGGCCGACGTCCCGCCGATCACGTTGCCATCGCCGCTCGCGATCGCGATGCCCGCGCCGACGTTGCCGAGCCCGCTCGCGCCGCCCGTGTTCGTGCCGATGTAGTTCTCGCGGATCACGTTCGACGGCGCGTTGACCCAGAGACCGTCGCCGCCGTTCGCGCCGATCACGTTGCCGGCAAACACGAAGTTCGGACCCTCGCGCAGCTCGACGCCGGCGCCGCTGTTCCCCAGTGCGCCGCCGGCACCCAGCGTCAGCCCGATCACGTTCCCAGCCAGGATGTTGCCGTTCGCGCCAAAGCCAATGACCTGCACGCCGGCACCCGTGTTGCCCGAGACCACATTGCCGTTGAGCACGTTGCTCGGCCCGCTCACCACCACGCCGATCGCGTTCGGCCGCGCGCCCGTGCCGGACAGTTCCGTGCCGATCAGGTTCGCCAACACCGAGTTCGACGACGCGCCGCCCTCGAGCCAGATACCCGGGCCGCCGTTGCCGCCGATCACATTGCGCAGCGACGCATCGGTCAACACACCGCCGCCGATGTGAACGTGCCCGACACCGGCGACGTGGATGCCCGCCCCGCCGTTGCCGGCCGAACTGCCATCCGCACGCACGCCGATCAGGTTCCCCTCCAGCACGGCGTTATCCGCATTGACCAGCACGCCGTCGCCGCTGTAGCCGGTCACGGCCAGGCCGCGCACGGCCACCGCCGCGGCGTTCAGCGTCAAGCCGTTGCCGCCCGCCAGCGCGCCGTTCACCTCGATCACGGGCGTCCCGCCCCACCCTGGCTGCGTCTGCCCGTTCACGCTCACGCTCGCGTTGACGCCGGGCAGTGCGCTCGCCGGGCGGATCGCCCACACCCCGCCGCTGTACCCGGGATCGCCCACCGGGATCCCAAACCGGATCTCGGTCACGCCGCCCGCGTTCGCCACCTCGAGCGCCGCGCGCAGCGTGCATTCGCCGAACGTCGTCGTCTGGCACAGGCCGTCGCCGGCATTGGCATCGCCGCCATCGCCCGTGCTGTTCACGATCAGGCTGGGCGCGGTCGTGGCCGTGGCCGTGGCCGTCGGGGTGAGCGTCACGGTGGCCGTGGCGGTCGACGTGGCCGTGGCCGTGGCGGTCGACGTCGGCGTAGCCGTGGGCGTCGCCGTCTCGGTCGCCGTCGGCGTAATCGTGGGCGTCAGCGTCGCCGTCGACGTGGCCGTTGCGGTCGACGTCTCGGTCGACGTCGGCGTAGCCGTGGGCGTCGCCGTCTCGGTCGCCGTCGGCGTGATCGTGGGTGTCAGGGTCGCCGTCGACGTGGCGGTCGCGGTCGACGTCTCGGTCGCGGTCGGCGTGGCCGTAGGCGTCGCCGTTTCGGTCGGCGTTGGCGTGATCGTGGGTGTCAGGGTCGCCGTCGACGTGGCGGTCGCGGTCGACGTCTCGGTCGCGGTCGGCGTGGCCGTGGGCGTTGCCGTTTCGGTCGGCGTCGACGTGATCGTCGGGGTCAGCGTCGCCGTCGACGTGGCGGTCGCGGTCGACGTCTCGGTCGCGGTCGGCGTGGCCGTGGGCGTTGCCGTTTCGGTCGGCGTCGACGTGATCGTCGGGGTCAGGGTGGCGGTGGGTGTCTGCGTGACGGTCGCTGTATCGGTGGGCGTCGGCGTGATCGTCGGCGTCGCGGTCACGGTCGCCGTGGCGGTGGCCGTCGACGTCGCCGTGGGCGTGCGCGTGATGGTGGGCGTCCAGGTCGTCGTGGGTGTCGCCGTCGGCGTCGACGTCTCGGTCGGTGTCGGGGTCGGCGTCGGCGCCGCGCCCAGTGTCACGATGGGGCCGAACTCCGACGTGTTGTTGGCGGCGTTGGTCGCCGTACCGCTGAGCTGGTCGCCAGTGTTCAGGCCGAGCACGGCCTGGCCGAGCGAGAAGTCGCCGGTCGCGCCGGTGGTCAGCGTCGCCACAAAGGTGCGCCCCTCGCCATAGCCCGACGGATCGCCGCCCGTGACGTAGATCTCGACCACCGCGCCGCCGAAATCCGGGTCGCCCGGCCCGGCGCCGACATAGCCGCTCAGCGTCAACGTCGTGCCGTCCCAGACCGCGCTGGTGATCACCGGGTAGTCCATCCCACGGTTCGCGACGCCGATGATCAGGGCGCCGTCGTTGGCCGTGACGCCGTTGGCGCCCAGGTCGATGCCCAGACCGCCGTTGCCCTCGAAACTATTGCCCAGGATCGAATTCCGGCTCGACACCGCCGCGACCTGGATGCCGGCGCCGCCGTTGTTGACGACGACGTTGCCGATGCCGGCCGACGTCCCGCCGATCACGTTGCCATCGCCGCTCGCGATCGCGATGCCCGCGCCGACGTTGCCGAGCCCGCTCGCGCCGCCCGTGTTCGTGCCGATGTA
>JBGAJV010000076.1:0-27749 GCA_044224715.1 Anaerolineales bacterium
GGGGTACATCGGGGCACTCCCGGTGTCTTGTACAATTGACAAGCGAGACTGGATCGACATACAATGTTCATATCGTGAATAAGGCGTTCACAATATGAACAAAGCTCCCGCCGGTGTGCAGGCCGTGGCGCGCGCGCTGCGCCTGCTCGACCTCTTCACCGATCAGCGCCCCACCCTCAGCGCGGCTGACGCCGCGGCCGCCGCCCACCTCAACCGCACGACCGCCTATCGTCTGCTCGGCGCGCTCGAAGACGTCGGGCTGCTGGCGCGCGACACCCAGGACGACCTGTACCGGCTCGGCCCCGGCGCGATCGCGCTCGGCGCGCGGGCGATGCGCGCCAATCCACTGCAACGCGCGGCCGAAGCCGTGCTCCCAGTGCTGGCCGCCGAGAGCGGCGAGACGGCCACGCTCGAGATCCCGGTCGGGGACGCGATGCTGATCGCCGCCGAGTCGGTCAGCGCGCACCTGCTGGGTTCGGCGCCGTCGCTCGGCACGCGCTGGCCCATGCACGCCACGTCGACCGGCAAGGCATACTTATCCGCCCTGCCCGAGGCCGCGCTCGCCGACTGGCTGGCAGACGCCGGCCGCTTGAAAGCCTGGACGCCCAAGACGTTGACCCGGCCCGAAGCGCTGCGACGCAACCTGGACCTTGCGCGTCGGTCCGGCTACGCCGTGGTGCGCGACGAACTCGAACGCGGTTTTGCGGCCTGCGGCGCCGCCGTGCGCGATCATCGCGGGCTGCCCGTCGGGGCGCTCAGCCTGGGCGGCCCGAGCGCCCGGTTGACACCGTCCCGCCTGCGCGAACTCGGCGCGATGTTGGCCGCTGCGGCCGGCCAGGTGTCGACCACCCTGGGTTTCTCGGAACGCGGCGCCTAGGCGCACAGGAGCCTCGCGTCGCCAGCCCGCACAGCGGTCGACGCACCCATTGCCCGACGTCCAGGATCGACCTCCGCGGGCGCCGCCGCGCCCACCCATCGATGTCGATGCGCCGACCGGCGCGTCGAGAAGGATGAGCCGCCATGCGCCCCAACGTCCGCGTCCTCCCCGATGCCCTGATCCCGTCGATCCTGTCCGAGGCCAAACGCATCCTGGCCGAGATCGGAGTCGAAGTGCGCGGCGCGGCGCTGGCGGCCCGACTGTTGGACCACGGCCTCCAGGTTCGCGACACGGTCGGCGACGGTCCGCGCGTGCTCTTCCCGCCCGATATCGTCGACGCCGCGATCGCCTCGGCCCCGCGTCGTTTTTCGCTATACGACCGTACCGGGCGGGCGCATGCGGATCTCGGCGGCAATCGCGTCCACTTCGTGCCCGGTTCGAGCGGGCTCAAGATGCTCGACCATCGCACCGGTGAGACGCGCCCGGCCGACACCCGGGACTTCATCGAATACGTGCGCGTGGCCGACGGCCTGCCTCACATCGCCTATCTCGCCACGGCGTTCTCGACCAACGATCTCCTGCCGGAGATCAGCGACGCCTGGCGGCTCTACCTCGTGCTGACCAACTCGCTCAAGCCCGTCGTCACCGGCGCGTTCACCGAGCACGGCGTCCGACGCATGCTTGCCATGCAGACCCTCTTCCGACACGACGCCGCTGATCTGCGCGCGCGGCCGCTGTCGATCTTCACGATCACGGCCACCGGGTTCTATCGCTATGGCGAAGACTCGTGCCAGAACCTGATCGATTGCGTCGAGGCCGGCATTCCGGTCGAGATCGTGCCGGTGACGTTGATGGGTCTGATCGCGCCGGTCACGCTGGTCGGGGCCACTGTGATGCACGTGGCGGATGTGCTCGCCGGGATCACCCTGACGCAGATCGTGCGGCCCGGCGCACCGGTGCTGTTCGGAGGCGCGCCCGCGACCTTCCACATGAAGACGGCCGTGTCGCCGATGGCCGCGATCGAGGCGCTGGCGCTGGATGTGGCTTACGTCGAGGTCGCCCGCTTTCTCGGCCTGCCGACCCAAAGCTATATGGCGCTGAGCGAGGGCAAGTTCCTCGACGCGCAGGCCGGCGCCGAGACCTTCGCCAGCGCGTTGCTGGCGGCCCTGGCTGGCGTGAATTCGGTCAGCGGACCCGGCATGCTCGATTACGTCCTCACCTTCAGCCTCGAGAAGCTCGTGCTCGACAACGAGCTGTGCGGTCAGGCCCTGCACTTCGCGCGGACGACCGAGGTCAAGGACGATCTGCCGACGATCGACCTCGTGCGTCAACTGCTGGCCGACAAGCACCTGCTCACGGCCGAACACACGCTCACTCATTGGCCGCGCGAGCTGTACCTTCCGGGAGCGATCTTCGACCGGACCAACCGCGAACAATGGGCGCAGGCCGGCGGTCACGATCTGCAGGCACGGGCGCGAGCAGAGGTCGAGCGCCGGCTGGCCGAGTGCACCACGCCGCCCATCGATCCGGCGGTGGAAAGCGAACTCCGTCGTCTGGTCACAGCCGGGATCACGGAGGACGTGCGGCTGCCCGAGGTGTTACCGCCGGCGATCGGTCGGGCCGCTGCGCCGACCGGCAGACGCCGGGGCCACCGCGGTTGAGATTTCACTGGTCGCGGCCGACCCGCGGGCAACGAAAACGGGGGGCGCAAGGCCCCCCGTTGTTCATGATCCGCCTTGGCTCGCGCGGTCAGGGATGCGTGGCCACGATCTCGGCGTTCTCGAGGTCGATCCACCAGATCTTTGACGTTTCGGCCAGGACGAGTCGGCCGTTGAGACGCGCGACACTGCTCAAGACGAAACTGGTCACGGTGTCGGGGCTCGCCAGCTTGATCGCCTTATCGGAGACCGACGACCCCGTGGCGAGTTTGAGGCGACTGACCTGCGCCGTCAGGCCGTCCTTATCCGAGACGGTGAGGACCGTCACCGCAAGGTCGTCGCCCACCGGCTGGATCGAATACCGGCTGTCGCCGTCCCACGCGGCGCTGCCGGTGGCGTTCGGCGGGTCGATCGACTCGGCTTCGCCCAGCGCATAGGTCCATTCACGTTCGCCGGTCGTCAGCGCGAGGCTCCAGATCTCGTACCGGGTGCTGCCGCGGGTCGTCTTCGCCACGGCCAGGATATGGCCATCGCGGACCATGAACGGCGTGAGGTCGACGTCCTTGAGCTCGACGGTCTTGATCAACTCACCGGCGTCCGTGTTGACGATTAGAAGCGCGTCCGCGGTCGTGCCGACGAACACACCCTGGTCCAACAGCGTGGTGTTGTAACCCTCGAGCCGGAGATCACCGCCCAGATTGAGGTCCCAGGTCGACTTCAGGGTTTCGGCATTGAAGCGCGTGCCACAGGTGCCGAACGAGCCGTAGAACACGACCAGATCGCCGGTCTCGGGATCTGTGTGCAGAACCGGACTGTCGCTCAGGTCCTCGTCGAACACGTCGATCTTGCAGCTCGAAGTCAACGGCGTCTCGTCGCCGGTCGCGGCGTCGAATGCGCGAATGACGCCGTTGTTATCGGAGTCGCGATCGAGCACCGCGGCGTGGGTGCCCAACGCGAACACCTGGCGCGGCGTGTTGGTCAACGTGGCGCGCCACAACTCGCGGCCCTCGCTCTCGGGATCGAATGCCTGGATCACGCCGTCGGCCGCCAGCGTGATGACCTTGCCGTCGATCACGGCCAGACAGCCGGGCGCGTCGCAATACGGCAACTTGTCGCTGATGGAGGCGCGCCAGTCGAGCGTGCCGTCGGAGCGGCGAAACGCATACAGATCGCGGTCGAGGACCGCAAAGACGTGATCGCGGTCGGCCACGAGCCGCATCTGGTAGAACTCGTCAGACTTCTTGAACGGCTCGGTCTTCCACGCCTGCTTGCCCGTCGCGCCGTCGAAGACGTACAGGGCCTGCGATTGATCGCCCGAGGCCTGATAGTCGGTGCCGGGCACGACCAGGGCGCCGTTGTGCTCGCCTTCGCCGAGAACGATCGCGTCATCGCCATTGAGCACGATGTTGGAGCCGATGCTGCCGACCTGATCGAGCGCATCGCCGATCACGCTGTCGAGACCCGGCCCGTCGCTCGACCCACCGGGCATGAAGCTCCCGAGCAGCCACGCGCCCGCGCCGGTGGCCAGGACGGCGCCCAGGCCGATCACGCCGATCACGAGGAGCAGCCCGAGGAAGACCCCGCAGCCACCGCCCGAACGGCGCGGCCGCGCCGAGCCAACCGGCGTCGACGGCAGCGAGCCCGTGAACACGTCGGCCCGGATCGGGCCGCTCGTGCTCGTGCTCGATGACGTGAAGACGCTACTTGACATGACCGACCCGGATTGCGCCAGATCGCCCATGTCGATGACCATCGGCCCGCCCTGGCCCATCTTGATCACGAACTTGTGCGCGCCCTGGGTGCCGGAGGCCGGCGCGTCCACGCGGATGTGGTCTCCGGTCATGTCGATGCGCAAGGCCTTGGTCTCATCATGGGCCGTTGGCGCGTCGTCGGAGCGTTCGATGACGCTCCCGCAGAAACGGCAGGTGGCCTCTCGAGATTGATCGGCGAAACTGATGGGGGCACCGCAGGTCGGGCAGGTCAACGTGCGAAGGGGGGGCGTGGACATTGGCTCTCCGTGTGACAGCAATTGCAGGAGTCAACGCATGGCGCGGGTGTTTTCCGCGAACAGGGCCACATTATGCCAACGACCGATTGCCGTCAATGAAAACGGCGCAAAGATCCGGCCTGTTTTGCCCTGTTCGCGCGAATGATCGCATTATGGTCGACAAACTCCGTTCGGCAAGTGTGTCGCTTGTCCTATTCGGGCAGAATGAACCGTGAGCTTGCTGCCGCGCGGCGGCTGTTCGACGCAGGGGCTCGGCATCCGTTAGAATCGGGCCTGTGCGCACACCCTCGAACCTCCCCAACCAGGTCCGCGACTATGTCTTGATCCTGATCGGCTGTCTCGTCCAGGCGATCGCCATGGATGTCTTCCTGATCCCGGCGCGGCTGGCGGCTGGTGGGGTGAGCGGCCTGGCCCAGATCCTCAACTCGCTGACGGGGTGGCCGGTCGGCACGCTGGTGCTGGTCATGAACGTGCCGCTGTTCTTTGTTGGCTGGCGGTATCTCGGCGGACGCCGGTTCCTGGCCCGCACGGTGGCGACCGTCATCGCGTATTCGGTGCTGGTGGACGTGTTGGCGCCGTTCCTGCCCAAAGGCGGCGTGACGCCCGAGCCCATCCTGAACGCGATCTTCGGCGGCGTGATCGGCGGTCTGGGCATGGGTCTGGTGTTCCGGGCGCAGGGGACGACCGGCGGAACCGACATCCTGGCGCGCCTGCTCGGGCGCTGGCGCGGCGTGCCGCTCAGCCAGAGCTACCTGTTGACCGACACCGCGATCGTGTTCTTCGCCGGCCTGGCCTTTGGCTGGGAGGCGGCGCTGTTCGCCGTGATCTCGCTCTACGTCAGCGGGCTGGCGGCCGAGTTGGCCGCCGAGGGCGTCGGCATCGTGCGCGCCGCGACGATCATCACCACGCAGCCGCAGGCGATCGCCGCGCGGGTGATGGAGGACATGGCCCGCGGCGTGACCGGCTGGGCCGGCACAGGCATGTTCTCGGGCGAGGAGCGCCATATCCTGTTCGTGGCCGTAAGCCGTTCGGAGATCAGCCAGCTCAAGGCCATCATCCACGACGTCGATCCGACCGCCTTCGTCGTCATCGGCCAGGCCCATGAGGCGCTGGGCGAAGGGTTCAAACCGCTCAGCACTGGGTGATTGGGTGAGTGGGTGAATGAGAAGCGCCAGCCAGGGCGCGGTAGCGTCTCGGCCGAAGGCGGCAATCACCCGCGCACCCATACGCTCAATCCCTGGAGGTGTCATGTCGTTGCCGCTAGCCACGTTGAATTACCTTGACGCTCATTGGCCGGAGCACCTCGCGCGCACGCAAGCATTTCTCCGACAGCCGAGCGTGTCGGCGCAAGGCTGGGGCGTGCGCGAGTGCGCGGATCTGCTGCGCGGCTGGCTGATCGACGCCGGCGCCAGCGTCGAGCTGCACGGCCGTGACAGCCACCCGATCGTGTACGCCGAGTGGCGCGCCGCGCGGGCCAATGCGCCGACGCTGTTGATCTACGGCATGTACGACGTCCAGCCGGTCGATAATCAGGATTGGACCACCCCGCCCTTCGCGGCCGAGATCTGGCGGCACCCGTTGGGCGGCGAAAGCATCGTGGCGCGCGGCGCCTGCAATTCGAAGGGTCCGCTGATGGCGATGCTGCACGTGATCGAAGCCTTCCAGGCGACCGGCGGCCTCCCGGTCAACCTCAAATGGACGATCGAGGGCGAAGAGGAGATCGGCTCGCTGGCGCTGCCCGGCTTCTACGAACAGAACCGCGAGAGGCTGCGCGCCGACGCGGCCTTCGAACCGTTCTGGAGCCAGGGCCAGCCCGGTGATCCGCCCAATATCATCCTGGGCACCAAAGGCGTGCTCGGGCTCGAATTCGTCGCCCGGTCGGGCGATTGGGGCGGCTCGCGTGACGTCATTCACTCGAGCCTGGGCGTCTGGGTCGCGTCACCGGCCTGGCGCCTGATCCAGGCCCTGAGCACGATGGTGGACGCGCACCAACATCTGACCGTCGACGGCATCCCCCTGTTTGGCGAGGCGCTGCCGAGCGATGAAGGCCTTCTGCGCGCCATGGCCGCGCGACTCGACCCGGTCGAGGAGCAGCGACGGCTTGGCGTGACACGTTTCAAGGACGAGGCCGAACCGTACGAACTGGCGCGGCGCCTCTCGTTCGCGCCGATGCTCAACCTGAACGGCATCAAGGCCGGCTACCTCGGCGAAGGCTCGCACACCATCCTGCCCAACGAGGCCCGTGCCACGGCGGACTTCCGCATGCCGCCCGGCTTCGACGTCGCCGACGTGCTGGCCAGGCTGCGGGCCCATCTCGACCGGCGGGGCTTTGCGGACGTCGAGGTGCTGACCGACTCGGGCTATCCGGCGGCGCGCACGCCGCTCGAGGCGCCGGTGGTGCAGGCCATGATCGCGGCCTATCGCGCGCTGGGTGTCGAGCCCGTCGTCGAGCCGATCGAACCATCGGCAACGCCGTACTATCTGTACACCGACGTGCTGGGCGTGCCCTTTGTCTGGGGCGGGCTCGGCTGGGCCGGCGGCAGCCACGGCCCTGACGAGTGGTGTTCGGTTCAGGGGTTGCGCGACCTGATGCGCTCGACCGCCGGATTCCTACACGCGTTTGCGCAGGGCGCGTCGACGCCGGCCTGATCAACCCAGAGGAGAGACTGACGGCATGACCTTCAAAGCCTTGATCTTCGATATGGATGGCACGTTGCTGAACAACATGCACATCCACAACGCCATCTGGTCCGAGTACCTGGGCGAGCGCGGCATCGACTTGACCCCGACCGAGATCGGGATCCGCACCGCGTCGTTGCCCAATCCGCAGATCATCCGCATGTTCTTTGGGCAGGATCTGGCGCACGCCGAGGTGCTGGCCATGGCGACCGAGAAAGAGGATCGGTATCGCGCGCGTCTGGCGCTCGGCCGGATCGACCCGCTGCCGGGTCTGCGCGACTTCCTGGCGCAGGTGGACGCCGCCAACCTGCCGCGCGCTGTCGCGTCGTCGGCCAGTCGCGTCAACCTCGATTTCACGTTGCGGGCGCTGCGTCTGGACAGTTTCTTCAACGCCGTGATCGCCTCGGAGGATGTGCAGCACGGCAAGCCGCACCCCGAGCCGTTTCTGAAGGCGGCGGAGCGGCTGCATCAGGCGCCGGCCGACTGTCTGGTGTTTGAAGATTCGCCCTTCGGGCTCGAGGCCGCGCAGCGCGCCGGCATGCGTGCCGTGGCGCTCACGACGAGCCACACGGACGACGAACTCGCGCACTTCCCGCATCTGCTGGGCCGAATGGCCGATTACCGCGGTCTCAGACTCGACACGGTCCTGGAAGGGTACCTGGCGAAGGACGCGTGACAAAAGACCTCGATCGGTTTTGTCACGGATCGGTTCGGCGCTACGTCTCGCACGTCACGAGCTCTTCTGCTCGGGCGCCCAGCCCTCAATGGCCTGCGGCCCCTGGCCAAAGAAGAACTCTTCGAGCTGCTGCATCAGGAAGGCCTGCGCGCGTTTGTCGAACAGCGACAGCCCGTGATGATTGATCAGCAGGGTCTGTTGTTGCTGCCAGAGCGCCCAGGCCTGCTGCGAGACGTTCTCGAAGATCTTTTGCCCCAACGCGCCCGGGAACGGCGGCCGGGCCAACCCCGGCAACTCCTGGCCCAGCTTCACGCATTTCACCAATCGAACCGACATCGTCGTTGCCTTTCGCGTTTGACGCTCACATGTTTCGTCGAACGAGTGCGATTATACGTTCGGCACGATGCCCGGGCATGGTCGAGACCGTGGCGATCGCGCCTCTGCCCCGTTCCATGGGCGCCAGGTGTCTTGCCAACCCCGGTTGTCTGATAGCAGCGGATGCCCCTGTATCGATCGTCAAACCGTCAGGCGCAGTCGCGCCAATCGCGCAATATCCTTCGACCTGTGACCGCGAAATCGATTTCGCCGGCCGACGCGATCCGCCCCATGAGCGTTTGGTGAAGATCGGTTGACGCTCTCGCGCGGCGGCAATACAACCCTTGCGTACAAACTTTGTATAAGCTCACTGGTTCGACGGGATCGGTGGGCCATACCGGCAGGCAGCACCGCGTCGCGCGCCGTGGGGCTGAGTCGGAGCATCGAGACCGAGGAGACACACATGTTTCGCACAGTTCGCAATCGCCTCATCACCCTGCTCCAGGTCAGCCTTGCACTAGGGCTGGCGCTGAGCGCCCTGTTCGTGCCCGGAGCGGCCGCGCCATCGGCGCTGGCGGCCGAGGGCGACACCACCTACACGGTCGTCGCCGGCGACAACCTCACGCGGCTGGCGCGGCGCTTCGCCGTGCCGGTCGACTCGTTGCGCACGGCCAATCGATTGAGCAGCGACACGATCTTCGTCGGCCAGACGCTTGTGATCCCGAACGTCAATCTGGTCGAGCGCGCGATCGGCGCCGGCTCGTTCTCGACCCTGGTCACGGCGGTCAAGGCCGCCGGGCTGGTCGACACGCTCGCGGGGCCCGGCCCGTTCACGGTCTTCGCCCCGACCGACGCCGCCTTCGCCAAGCTGCCGCGCGGCACCTTGAACGCCCTGCTTGCGAACCCGGCCCAACTCGCTGCCGTGCTGACCTATCACGTCGTGCCGGGCAAGGTGTTGGCCGCCGACGTCGTCGGGCTGAGCTCGGCGACGAGCGTTCAAGGCGAGGCGATCGGCATCGCCGTCACGAACGGCAAGGTGGTGCTCAACGGCAACGCGACGGTGACCGCGACCGACATCCCGGCCACCAACGGCGTGATCCACGTCATCGACACAGTGATCCTGCCGCCGTCGATGGCATCGGCGCCAGCCGCGGCGCCGGCTGCGCCCGCGAACGCCGAGACCTACGTGGTCAAGGCCGGCGACAGCCTGAGCCGGATCGCCCGGCTGTTCGGCACGACAGTCGCGGCCCTGCGCGCCGCCAACAGCTTGAGCGGGGACACGATCTTCGTCGGGCAGACGCTGCACGTACCGACGCCCGATATCCTCACGCGCGCCGCGGCGGCCGGGCAGTTCAACACCCTGGCCGCGGCGATCAAGGCCGCCGGCCTGGTCGGCACGCTCTCGGGCGAAGGTCCGTTCACGGTGTTCGCGCCGACCGACGCCGCCTTCGCTAAGCTGCCGCGCGCGACGCTCAACACACTGCTCGCCAACCCCGAGCTGCTGGCCAAGGTGCTGACCTATCACGTCGTGGCGGGCAAGGTGCTGGCGGCCGACGTCGTCGGGCTGAGCTCGGCGACGAGCGTACAGGGCAGCGCGATCAACATCGCCGTCAGCGGTGGCAAGGTGGTGCTCAACGGCAACGCGACGGTGACCGCCACCGACATCACGGCCTCGAACGGCGTGATCCACGTGATCGACACCGTCATCCTGCCGCCGTTCGACATCGTCGACACGGCCACGCTCAACGGCGGCTTCACGACGCTGTTGACCGCGGTCAAGGCGGCGGGTTTGGTCGACACCCTGCGATCGGCGGGTCCCTACACGGTCTTCGCGCCCACCGACGCCGCGTTCGCGAAGCTGCCGGCCGGCACCGTGGCCGCTTTGCTCAAGGATCCGGACGCGTTGCGCAACATCCTGCTCTATCACGTCGTGCCCGGCAAGGTGCTCGCCGCCGACGTCGTCGGTCTGAGCAGCGCCACGGCCGCGCAGGGCAGCACGATCTCGATCGCCGTGGTCAACGGCAAGGTCGTGCTCAACGGGAGTTCGACAGTCGTCGCCACGGATGTCGCCGCCTCGAATGGCGTGATCCACGTGATCGACAGCGTGATCCTGCCGTAAGCGGAACGGCCCGTTCAGGGCGCGGCGCCGCATCGGCGCCCACAGCCCCCCGCGCGACCCAGGTTGGCTGCGCGGGGGGCTGTGTCGTTTCCTTGGGTGGGATTCTAACCTTCGACCTGACAGGTCCATTCGCGATTCTCGGGAAACACAGGCCTCCGCAAAACCGCATTCGCTCGATTCCACCGATAATCCTAACCCGGGGCTTCGGCACTGGACCCAATCGCCCGCGCGGCGATACAGTCAGTGGACCATGAACACGCCCGTCTTCCCCACCTCGGCGCATGCCCGCGTCGCGCGGGCGATCGTCGACACGTTCGGCGCCGACCCAGACGTCGACACGATCCTGATCACGAACTCCTGCGCGCGCGGCCGAGCCACGCCGCAGAGCGATCTGGACCTGGCATTGCTGGTGCCGGCTGGGGCTTCGGTCGACGCGGTGCGCGCCCTTGAGAGCCGCTGGGCCGCGTTTGTGACCCAGGACGACGCCGTGCGCGCGTATCTGCTATCCGGACGCTTTGCCCATATTCACGCCGACGTCATCACGGGCGAGTACGCGCCGACGCTGTGGGACGACGGCGGCGGGCCGGATGCTTTCGAGCTCGAGATCGGCAATCATGTCGCCTACAGCGCGCCGCTCACGGCCGTGGGCGCGCACCACCTGGCGCTCCAGACCCATTGGCTGCCCTACTACGCTGAAGCGCTGCGGAGCGCGCGGCTGGCGATGGCGCGCGATGCCAGTCTGTACGACCTCGACCATGTCCCGTTCTTCCTCAAGCGCGATCTGCCGTTTCAGGCCTTCGATCGGCTCTACAAAGCGCATCAGGAGTTCCTACAGGGGCTGTTCATCGCGCGGCGCACGTATCCGCTGGCCTATAACAAATGGATCCACGAACAGGTCGTCGAATGGCTCGATCGGCCCGATCTATTCGCCATGCTGTTGAGGCTCCCGGCCCTCAATGATCGCGACGGCCTGGTCCGTCACGCCGAGACGTTGCGCGACCTGACTCATGTAGAACTGGCGACCGCGTGAGGCGTCGTCGTTCGGTCCGCGTGTTGGCGTGTGCACGAGCAGGTTGTCGGGCGCGGGATCTGGCCGCAGATTTCGCGGATTTCGCTGACGGAAACGGGACCGATGCCAGCAGGGCTCCAATAGTCAATACCCGCGCAATCGGCGTCATCAGCGTCAAAAAGCCGCTGACAACTCGTGCCTGCACGCGTGTTGGCGGTTCGTTCCCGAGTCTGTTGCTGATCTGATACAGTGGGGCCTCACCATTCGCTGCGCGCTCGGCGCAGCTTTCAGGAGCCTCGACCGTGTCGCACAAAGTCCGTTGGACGCCCCAGAAAATCGCACAACGTATCCAGCTCATCGCGCCGCTGGTTTACGCGCGCCGCGAGCCGCTGCCACCGTTCCGCTTCGCCCGGCTCGACGGGCCCGAAGTCGCGCCGCCGATCGACCCGGTGCTCGACGATTCGACCTGGCCCGAGATCGCGCCGAACACGTATTGGGGCGATTGGCGGACCGACTTCATCCTGCGCGGACGTTTCCAGGTGCCCGCGGCCTGGGCCGGCGACGATCGCCCGATCGCGCTGCACCTGCCGCTTGGCGAGGCCGGCGACTTCAGCCACCCGGAGACTCTGGCGTACGTCGACGGCACGCCGTACGCGGCCGGAGATCGCCATCACCAGGAGATCCGTCTGCGCGACGACTGGCGCGACGGCGCGTGGCATGCACTGGCGCTCCACGGTTGGACGGGCATCGGCGGCTGGGTGCCGCTGCCGGAGGGAACCAAGCTCTTGATGCGCCCGTGCGCCGTCGTCCAAATCGACCCGCCGACGGGCGACCTGGTGGCCACGGCTCGCGTGGCGCATGAGGTCGCGGCGCAACTCGACGACGATGACCCGGTCAAGGGTCGTCTGTACAACGCGCTCGAAGACGCCTTCCGCGCGCTCGACACGCGCGACCCGATCGGCGGCGAGGCCTTCTACGCGAGCGTGCCAGGCGCGTTAGCCGCTTTGAAGGGCGGCATCGCGGCGGCCGGTGCACCGCTCGACGTCGACATCGTCGCCGCCGGCCATGCGCACATCGACGTAGCCTGGCTGTGGACGCTCGCGCAGACCGTGCGCAAGTCGGGCCGGACCTTCAGCACCGCGCTGCGGTTGATGGAGGAGTTCCCAAGCTACACGTTCTCGCAAAGCCAGGCCCAGCTCTACAGCTACACTGAGAAGCACTACCCCGAGCTCTTCACGCAGATCGCCGAGCGCGTGGCCGAGGGCCGCTGGGAGGTCATGGGCGGCACCTGGGTCGAGCCCGACTGCAACTGCATCGGCGCCGAGTCGCTCGCGCGCCAGTTCCTGCTCGGCCGCGGTTACTTCCGCCGACACTTCGGCGACGTCGACACGCCCGTGCTGTGGCTGCCCGATACCTTTGGGTACAGCTGGGCGTTGCCTCAGCTCATCAAGCTGGCCGGGATGAAGTACTTCATCACGCACAAGATGAGCTGGAACCAGTACAACGCCATGCCGCATCAGATCCTGTGGTGGCAGGGCCTGGACGGCACGCGCATCCTCACGCACTTCCTGACGACGCCGGCCGGCGACGAGTACCTGCCCCATGCCACGACGTATAACGCCGTGGTCTCGGGCGCCGAGGTCTTCGGCACCTGGCGCAACTTCCGTCAGAAAGAGACCTACAACGAGCTGCTGACCGCGTACGGCTACGGCGACGGCGGCGGCGGCCCGACGCGCGAGATGATCCAGAACGTCGAGCGGCTGGGCGCCTTCCCCGGCGCGCCGCGCGTTCGCTCGGGCTCGGTGCGCGCGTACATGGATCGGATCGAGGCTGAGATCAGCGATCGGCTGCCGGTCTGGAACGGCGAGTTCTATTTCGAGTACCACCGCGGCACGTACACGAGCCAGGCTCGCAACAAGCGCAACAACCGCAAGAGCGAGTTCCTGCTTCACGACGCCGAGTTCCTGGCCGCGATCGCGACGCTGCGCGCCGGCGCCGCCTACCCGACCGACGTGCTCGCCGAGGCCTGGGAACTGACCTGCCTCAACCAGTTCCACGACATCCTGCCGGGTTCGTCGATCGGGCCCGTATACGCGGACAGCGACCGCGACTATGCCCAGATCCGCAGGCTGGGCGATCGGGCCCGCGACGGCGCGCTCGCTGCCCTGGCGCAGACCCTGCCGGCCGGCTCGCGCGTGCTCGTGGCCAACCCGACCTCGTTCGGCGGTCGACGCATCGGCCTGCTGCCTGGCGAAGCGCCGGCCACTGGTCTGGCGGACACGGCCGGGCGGGCACTCGCGACGCAACGCGTCGCCGATGGCACGCTTGTCGAGGTGCCCGATGTGGCGCCGTACGCCGTGATCGGGCTGAGCGCGGGCAAACACGCGGCGCCCGCCCAGCCGGTTTCGGCCCGTCACGTCGGCGCCGCGATCGTGCTCGAGAATGCGCTGGTCCGCGTCGATGTCGGGCCTAACGGCGATCTGGTCCGCATCCTCGACAAGACGGCGGGGCGCGACGTGCTCGCCCGCGGCGCGGTCGGCAACGCGTTGCTCGCGTTCGAAGACCGGCCGATGAACTTCGACGCCTGGGACATCGACATCTACTATGAAGACCGCACCGAGAAGATCGAGGGGGTGACGGCTGTCGCGATCACCGAGACCGGACCTCTGCGCGCCACGGTGACGGTCGAACGCGCCTACCGCGCCAGTCGCATCGTGCAGAAGATCCAGCTCTGCGCCGGCAGCGCGCGCATCGACTTCGACACCTGGGTCGATTGGCACGAACACCACACGTTGCTCAAGACCGCCTTCCCGGTCGATGTGATGAGCCCGACCGCGACGTTCGACGTACAGTGGGGCAACGTTCAGCGCCCGACGCACCGCAACACCTCGTGGGATTGGGCGCGCTTCGAGACCTGCGCGCACAAGTGGGCGGACCTGAGCGAAGGCAACTATGGCGTGGCCCTGCTCAACGACTGCAAGTACGGCTACGACATCCACGACGCCGTCATGCGACTGACGCTGCTCAAGAGCGCCACCAACCCCGACCCCAACGCGGATCAGGGCGAACACCGCATGACCTACAGCCTGCTGCCCCACGCCGGCGATTGGCGCGCCGACGTGGTCGCGGCCGCGTACGACCTCAACGATCCGCTCATCCTGCGCGCTGTCGAGGGCGCCGGCGGAGAGGCCCCGACGGGATCGCTGGTGTCACTCGACGCGTCGTGGGCCGTGATCGAGACCGTCAAGCGCGCCGAGGACGGGCGCGGCCTGATCGTGCGTCTGTTCGAGAACCAGCGCAATCGCGGCCATGTCACGCTTCGGGCGGGTTTCCCGATCGCTCGGGCATTTGTGTGCAACTTGCTCGAAGAGGATCAGCAGACGCTGACACCGGCCGGAAATGCAGTTGAGCTGGACCTGACACCCTATCAGATCGTGTCGATTCGCCTGATCCCGGCCTGAATCGAACTGGCGGATTTGCCAACCGCAAAGACGCGAAGATTCTTCGAGAATCTTCGCGTCTTTGCGTCTTTGCGCCTTTGCGGTCTATTCCCGATTTTCGGGCGATCTGGCCCAAAAGGGGCTTCTTGATTACTCAGCGCGGCTATATAGTTAATGTGTATTACATATTTCAGGGAGTTGATAGTGCAGCAATCAGAAGCGTTTTCCCAGGCGTTTCGCGAGTGGACCGAGATCTTCATGAGCCGGTCCATGCATCGCTTCATGGCGCAGGCGCGCGAATCCGGCCTCTCCATGCCCCAGATCGGCGCGCTGATGCGCGTTCATCGGCAAGGCGGCCTGCCCGTCTCGGATATCAGCAAGGAGATGGGCACCACGCTGGCGGCGACCAGCCAGATGGTCGATCGGCTCGTGCAGCAGGGCCTGATCACACGGTCGGAGGACCCCAATGACCGCCGTGTGCGTCAAATCGCGCTCACGGAACGCGGCCGCACCATCCTCGAAGCCAGCCTGCGCGCCAGGCAGCAATGGGTCGACGACCTGACGAAGTCGCTGACCCAAGAGGAACTGGAGACCGTCACCGACGCCGTGCACATCCTGATCAAGCGGGCGCGCGCGATCGATACGACCCCCGAGAGTTGATTCCCGACTCACCCTTCCCTTTCACCCCGCCGTGCGGCGGGTCCACTGAGGTATTCGTTTCATGCTTCGTCTTGCCAAGTACGTCAAACCATATCTCCTCCTGGTGATCATCACGATCTTCCTTTTATTCGCGCAGGCGAATTTCGACCTCGCCCTGCCCGACTATCTGTCGAAGATGGTGAACACCGGGATCCAACAAGGCGGCGTCGACACGGCGCTGCCGACCGCGATCCGCAAGAGCGAGATGGATCGCGTGATGCTCTTCGTGAGCGCCGACGACAAGACCCGCCTGCTCGATGCTTACACGCTGGTCACGCCGGGCTCGGCCGACGCCGACGCGTACGCAGCGCAGTACCCGGTCGCGGCCACCGAGGCCATCTATGTCGCCAGGCCGATCGACCAGGCCGTTGCCGATGCGCTCGGCCCGACGATGGCCAAGGCGCTGCTGGCCGTCAACGGCATCGAAGAAGCGCTGGCCGACCCCGAGAAAGCGGCGCAGATGGCGGGCGCCGTCCAGGGCTTCGACCTCTCGAAGATCCCAGCCGGCATGGACGTCTTCTCGCTGCTTGGTCAACTCCCGGCGGCCTCGGTGTCCAAGATCACGGACGCCATGAACGAGAAGTTCTCGGCGCTGGGCGACAAGATGATCGTTCAGGCGGCCGCGCGCGTCGTCAAGGCCGAATACAAGGCGCTGGGCGTCGACACCGACAAGGTCCAAAGCGACTACATCATCAACATGGGCGGCTGGATGCTCGGTCTGACGCTGCTCTCGGCCGCCTGCACGATCGCGGTCGGCTACCTCTCGGCTCGCACGGCGGCGGGCATGGCGCGCGACATCCGTCGCGACGTCTTCGAGAAAGTGGAGAGCTACTCGAACGCGGAGTTCGACAAATTCTCGACCGCGTCGCTCATCACGCGGTCGACCAACGACGTGACCCAGATCCAGATGGTCGTGGTGATGACGATGCGCATGGTCTTCTACGCGCCGCTGATGGGCATCGGCGGCGTGGTGCGCGTCGTCCAGCGCGACTCGTCGATGTGGTGGCTGATCGCGGTCGCCGTGCTGGTGCTGGTCAGCCTGATCGCGACTGTGTTCACGGTCGCGCTGCCCAAGTTCCGGATGACGCAGACCCTGATCGACAAGCTCAACCTCGTCGCGCGCGAGAACCTGGCCGGCATGCTGGTCGTGCGCGCATTCGCGATGGAGCCCTTCGAGGAGAAGCGCTTCGACAAGGCCAACCTCGACCTGACCGCGGTCAGCCTGTTCGTCAACCGGGTCATGGTGATCATGATGCCGCTGATGATGTTGATCATGAACGGGCTTTCGTTGGCCATCATCTGGGTCGGCGCGCATCAGGTGGCCGAGGCGCAGATGCAGGTCGGCGACATGATGGCCTTCCTGCAGTACGCGATGCAGATCGTCATGTCGTTCCTGATGGTCTCGATGATGTTCATCATCCTGCCGCGCGCCTCGGTCTCGGCGGACCGCATCGCCGACGTGCTCGAGGTCGAGCCGGCCATCCGGGACCCCAAGAAGCCGCAGCGCTTCCTCAAGGTCTTCGCCGGCACGGTCGAGTTCCGCAACGTGTCGTTCCGCTATCCCGAGGCCGACGAGGACGCGCTACACGACATCAGCTTCACGGCGCACCCGGGCCAGACGACCGCATTGATCGGCGCGACCGGCGCGGGCAAATCGACAGTCGTCAACCTGATCCCGCGGTTCTATGACGTCACGTCGGGCGCGATCCTGATCGACGGGATCGACGTCCGGGAGCTGACGCAGCACGATCTGCGCGACAAGATCGGCTACGTGCCGCAGAAGAGCGTGCTGTTCTCGGGCACGATCGAGAGCAACCTGAAGTATGCCGACGAGGGCGCCAGCGCCGAGCAGCTCGCGACGGCGGTCGACATCGCGCAGGCCAAGGAGTTCGTCGACTCCAAGCCCGAAGGGCTGGCCGCCGCGATCGCCCAGGGCGGCCAGAACGTCTCGGGCGGCCAGAAGCAGCGGCTGTCGATCGCGCGGGCCCTTGTCAAGAAGCCGCCGATCTTCATCTTCGACGACAGCTTCTCGGCGCTCGATCTGAAGACCGACGCCGCGCTCCGCCGGGCGCTGCACGAACGCACCCGCGGCAGCACGCTGCTGATCGTGACGCAGCGCGTCTCGACCATCATGAACGCTGAACAGATCCTGGTGCTGGACGAGGGCCGCATCGTCGGCCGCGGCACCCATTCGGAATTGATGACCAGCTGCGAGATCTATCGCGAGATCGCGATGTCGCAGCTCGCGCAGGAGGCATTGGCATGATGCACCGACCCGGCGACGCCCCGCGCGGCGGCTTTGGCCGACCCGGCGGCCCGATGCAGTTCACAAAAGGCGAAAAAGCCCGCGACTTCCGCGGCACGATGCGGAAGCTGATCGGATACCTCGGCCGCCATCGGCTGGCCGTGATCGTGGTGTTCTTCTTTGCCATCGCCTCGACGGCGGCCAACATCGTCGGCCCCAAGATCCTGGGTGAAGCGACGACCAAGCTCTTCGAGGGCGTGATGGCGCAACTCGCCGGCACGGGCGGGATCGACTTCGACGCGATCGGCCAGATCGTGCTGACCGTGCTCGGCCTGTACCTGGCCTCGGCCATGTTCGCCTATCTCCAGGGCTGGATCATGGCCAACGTGTCGACCGACATCGCCTACCGGCTGCGGCGCGACATCGCCGAGAAGATCAACCGCCTGCCCTTGGCTTACTACGACGGCACGACTCACGGCGAGGTGCTCTCGCGCATCACGAACGACGTCGACACGGTCAACCAGACGCTCAGCCAGAGCCTGACCCAGATCATCACGTCGGTCGTCACGGTCATCGGCGTGCTGGGCATGATGTTCTCGATCAACTGGATGATGACGCTCGTGGCGCTGCTGGTCGTGCCGCTCTCGATGGCGGTGGCCGGTCTGATCATCAGCCAGTCGCAGAAGTTCTTCCTGCAACAGCAGGATTACCTCGGGCACGTCAACGGCCACGTCGAGGAGATGTACGGCGGCCACCTGGTGATGAAGGCCTTCAACGGCGAGGCGACCAGCATCGCGAAGTTCGACGAATCGAACGTCAAGCTGTACGAGGCCGCCTGGAAGTCGCAGTTTCTGTCGGGTCTGATGATGCCGATCATGATGTTCGTCGGCAACCTCGGCTACGTGGCCGTCGCAATCCTCGGCGGCTGGCTCGCCGTCCAGGGCACCGTCACAGTCGGCGACATTCAGGCCTTCATCCAATACGTGCGCTCGTTCACCCAGCCGATCACTCAGCTGGCGAACATCTCCAACATCCTGCAGCAGACCGCTGCGGCGGCGGAACGCGTCTTCGAGTTCCTGGAGGAGAAGGAGGAGGTCGCCGACACGGCCGTGGCGGTGAAGGTGACCCAACCCGAGGGCCATGTCGAGTTCAAGGACGTGCACTTCGGCTACAGCGCGGACAAGATCGTCATCAACGATTTCTCGGCAGTGGCCCACCCGGGGCAGAAGGTCGCGATCGTCGGACCGACCGGCGCCGGCAAGACCACGATGGTCAAGCTGCTGATGCGGTTCTACGACGTCAACTCGGGCAGGATCCTGGTCGACGGCAAGGACATCCGCGACTACAGCCGCCATGACCTGCGCAAGCTCTTCGGCATGGTGCTGCAGGACACCTGGCTGTACAACGACACGATCCTCGAGAACATCCGCTACGGCCGCCCCGACGCGACCGACGAAGAGGTCATCGCCGCGGCCCAGGCCGCGCACGTCGATCACTTCGTGCACACGCTGCCGGGCGGGTACCACATGGTGCTCAACGAGGAGACGTCAAACATCTCGCAGGGCCAGAAGCAGTTGCTCACCATCGCCCGGGCCGTGCTGGCCGACCCGAAGATCCTGATCCTCGACGAGGCCACGAGCTCGGTCGACACGCGCACCGAGATCCTGATCCAGCGCGCGATGGACAGCCTGATGAAGAACCGCACCAGCTTCGTCATCGCGCATCGGCTTTCGACCATCCGCGACGCGGACCTGATCCTTGTGATGCGCCACGGCGACATCGTCGAACAGGGCACGCACGCCGAGCTGCTCGCGGCCGGCGGCTTTTATGCGGAACTGCACAACAGCCAGTTCGAGAAGGAAACGGCCTGAGGGCGCGGCCGACAAAACGAAGAAGCCGGGTCGCGCCCCGGCTTCTTCGTTTTATCGGATAATACCGGCATGAAACTCACCGTTATCGGCGGCGGAAGCGTACGCACGCCGCAACTCATCCCCGCCCTGATCCGACGCGCCAAACGCCTCAACCTGACCGAGCTCTGGCTGATGGACATCGACGCCGAGAAGCTCGACCTGATCGGCGGGCTGTGCCGCCACCTGGCGGCCGACGCGCCGTTCAGCCTGCACCTGACGACCGACGCCGAGACCGCGATCTCGGGCGCCGGGCACGTGGTCACGTCGATCCGGCCTGGGGGCGAGCAGGGTCGCGCCACGGACGAGCGCATCTGCTTCAGCCACGGCGTGCTCGGACAGGAGACCACCGGCGCCGCCGGTTTTGCGATGGCGTTGCGCAGCATCCCGGCCATCGTCGATTACGCGCGGCTGGTGCGTGAGAAGGCCGCGCCCGGCGCGTGGCTGTACAACTTCACCAACCCGGCCGGGCTCGTCGCTCAAGCGCTACACGATGCCGGCTTCGATCGCGTCCTCGGAATCTGCGACAGCGCCAATGGCGCGCAAAACGCCGTCAGCCATTTCCTGCACGTGCCCAAGCACGAGGTGCATCACACCGTGTACGGGCTCAACCACCTGTCGTGGACGCCGAGCGTGCGCGTCGGGTGCGAAGCCGACGGCAGCGGCGGCGAGGAGGTCTTCCCCGGGCTGATCGCCGATCCGCGCTTCGTGGCCCAGACGCATCTGTCGCTGTACGCGCCGGGCGTGCTCGACTGGCAGCGCGCCTTCCTCAACGAGTATCTGCACTACTTCTATCATCGCGATGAGGCGCTGGCGGCGCTGTTGAAGAAGCCCGAGACACGCGGCGAGGAGACGCTGCGGCTGACCCGCGGCCTGCTCGAACGGCTGCGCGGGTTGCGCGGCGACGGCGCTGCTGGGCTCGCGGCGTACCATGAGGTCATGGCCGCGCGCGGCGCGACCTACATGGCCCATGCACGGCCGCCGGCCGCCGCCCGCCCGCGGATCGAGCCGGCCACGACTCCGGCCGAGACCGTCGACGACGAAGGCTACGCTGGCGTCGTGATGAACTGCATCACGGCGATCGAGAACGACGAGCCGACCTACACCGGGCTCAACGTCCCCAATCGCGGTCGACTCCAGGAGCGCGCCGCGATCGACGGGCTGGCCGACGACGACGTGGTCGAGGTCGGCTGCTGGGTCGACGCCAAGGGCGTGCGGCCGGAGCGCGTCGGCGCGATCCCGGCCGATCGCCTGACGCTGATGCGCGGCGTCAAGTTGTACGAACGCCTGGCGGCGCAGGCGGCGCTCACGCGCAATGCCGGGCTGGCGGTGCAGGCGCTCACCGCGCACCCGCTTGTCGGATCCTATCCGCTGGCCGAGAAACTGGTCGACGCTTTTCTGGCCGCTCACGACTCACTCCTGGGAGCCTGGCACCGGTGACCACCTACGACATCCTCGTCCCGGGCGACTATTTCTGCGACGTCGTCTTCTGCGGCGTGCCGCGCATGCCCACCCTCGGCACCGAGATCTACACCGAGGCGCTGACCGTGACGATCGGTGGCGCGCTGAACACCGTGATCGCGATGAAACGGCTCGGTCTGCGCGTTGGCTGGATCGCGCGGTTGGGCAACGACATGTTCAGCCGGATGGCGCTCGAGGCGGTCGAGCGCGAGGGGATCGACACGGCGCTGGTCGAACGCTTCGATCACCCCTATCAACGCGTGACCGTGTCGTTGTCGTTCCCCGAGGATCGGGCCTTCGTCAGCTACGTCGATCCGGGTCCCGGGCTGCTGGCGACGACCCGATCGGTCGTAAAACGCGTCGACTTCCGCCACCTGCACCTCGCCGGTCTGAACGTCGGGCCGGATGCATGCGCGCTCTTCGACGCCGCGCACGCGCGCGGCGCCGATGTGTCGATGGATTGCCAGGAGCACAGCAAGAGCCTCTCCGACCCCGCCGTGGCCGAGGCGTTGTCGAAGGTCGACGTCTTCATGCCGAACGCCACCGAAGCCATGCGCTTGACCGGCGTCGGCAACATCGAGGATGCCGGCGAGTTGCTGCACGGCGCCACGCGCTGCGCGGTGATCAAAGACGGTCCACGCGGCGCAGCCTGCTGGCGCGACGGCCAGGTCTGGGTCGGCCCCGCCCTGCCGGTGACGCCGGTCGACACGACCGGTGCCGGCGATGTGTTCAACGCCGGGTTCCTCAAAGCCTGGCTCGACGGGGCGCGGCCGCAGGAGTGCCTGCGCTGGGGCAACGTGTGCGGCGGGTTGTCGACGCTCGGCCACGGCGGCGCGGCCTCGGCCCCGACGCGCGAACGCGCCGAACGCGTCCTCAACGGCGCGGATCCGCTGACGACTCGCTGAGGTTCAAAGCGCTGGGATGGCGGCGGGTGTTGTCCGCCCCGCCCCGGGCGCCGGGACGACGGTCGGCGCCGACCGGCCGGTCCAACCACTGTCGTATCGGAACGGGCGACCGGGCAGCGGATCCAAGATCGTGGCCGGCGCCGTGGTCGCCGCGAGCAGGGTCGACAGACGTCGCCACGCTCGCAGACGCGCCGGGCCAAAAGCGGGATGCGCGCGGGCGTCCGCCAGGGCATCCGCGATCGCGCCAGGAAGCGGCGGCCGAGACGTCTGGCCGGGTCGCGTGGCCCAATCCGGCAGATCCTCCGACGTGAAGTCGTAACACCACAACCCCTGATGGATCGGCACGATCGTCGTGCGTGAGCCCGCCACCCGCGCCGCGAGCGCGAGAAACTCGGGCGAGGCGTGGCACGTATGTGCGTACCAGGTTTCGAGCAGCGGTCCGCCCAGCGGGAGGTCGACCGGCAGGATCGCTGTGGTCAGCGTGGCCGCGTTGTTCCAGATGCGCTGGAGCACACAGGCATCGAGCGCCGTCTCGCCGATCAACACGGCCTGTCGCCACTGACCGTGATCGTCATATCCGATCTCATACCCGAGCACGGGCGGAAAGGCGGCCTCAAACGGCGTCGGCGCCCACATCAGCGGGCTGGGATGCGTGACCGCGAAGACGCGCAGGACGACGCGCGGTAATTCCCGCAGGACGGCGACGGCGCCGTCCGCGACCTCCAACAGGCGCGCTTGCGGAAGATCCGGCGCCGGCTCGGTCAGGTACTCGATCAACCCGTCGGGTGACGTGTCCAACCAGCGCAGGCGCGACAGCGCCCGCAGCCCGCTCCGTAACGTCGGCGAACAGACCGGCCGCGGGGTCTGCACGAGTCGCCTGGCGCCGTTGGGCACGATCACGCGCAGGTCTGGGTTCGCGGCCATCAGATCGTCCAGAAGGGCAGCGTTGAAGTGGTCGGCGTGCAGGTGTGAGTACAGCACGACGTCGGCGGCTCGCGCCAGATCACCGGCCGAGGGCACGATCGTGGGCAAGTCGAAGAGCGGTTGATAGGTCTCGAGCCGGGTCCGGGCCGTGGCGGTCAGGTTGGCGAACGGCGCCGTCGCCCGCCCCGTGATCGTCGCGGGGTCGAGCAGGATGCGCAGACCGGCGATGTCAAGCAGGATGCAGCTGTGCCCCAGATGCACGGCCTGACCGGGGTGCAGGGCCAGGGCGTCGACAATCGGGCGATGCAGAAAAGACGTCATGCCTCAGTCATAGCGGCCACTTGTTAAGTTGGCGTCAAGGTTCGGTCAACGTCGCCCGGCACGACGCATCCGACGGGGAAACCGACGACCTGGATCGTTTGTGCCGGTTCATGCGACTTCGATGGTGTCGTGGCCGCTACGGGCCTCGCGGAACAGACGGGCCGCCGCTGACGGGGTGTTCTGGGCGATCGCATCTCAATGTGAGAACGACGGCGTTTTGCCGCGAATTGCGCGAATTGTCATGGCGCACAGCCCTTTCGCGATATTCGCGTCATGCGCTGCCAATCTATTGAACCGGGGAATGAGATGCGATGGCCTTGACGGGGTGCTTGACAGGCCCACCGCCCGAGAGTACAGTCCTGGATCGTCCACGGGGCCATCGGGGCCGACCGGGCGCAGCAAGGCAATCAATCGACATGACCACGACCAGCGATCACCATATCATCATCGTCGGCTGCGGGCGCGTGGGCGCCGAGCTGGCGCTGGCGCTGTGCGCCAAACGGCATCGGGTGACGGTGCTCGACGCCAATCAAGATTCGTTCGATCGCCTGGGCGCCGAGTTCACCGGCCGAACGGTTCAGGGCGACGGTATGGACCAGACGGCGCTGCGGCGCGCCGGGATCGGCGAGGCACACGCGCTCGCGGCGACGACGGCGTCCGACAGCGTCAATATCGTTGTGGCGCGCATGGCGCAGGAGATCTTCAAACTCGATCACGTGGTCGCCCGCGTGTACAATCCGCGCCGGACGCCGGTCTACGACAAGCTCGGCATCCGGACGATCGCATCGTCTTCCTGGGCGGCTCAACGCATCGAGGACATCCTGCTGCATCCGGGCATGCGCAGCGTGCATTCCGCCGGGAGCGGCGAGGTGCAGGTTTACGAGATCTGCGTCCCCGAACACTGGATCGGGCGCAAGGTGTCTGAGGTGCTGCCGTCGGAGGTGTTGCCCGTCGCGCTCGAACGAAACGGCCAGGGCGTGTTACCTGTGCCGGAGACGGTCATCCAGGACAACGACGTGATCCTGGTGTCCGCGCGCGACGTCGCGACCGTAGCGCTCCGTGAGCGCATCGGGAAGCCCGGCGTCGCCGGCAATTAAGGGGAACGATCATGCATGTCATCATCGCCGGCGGCGGCCGGACCGGTCAACATCTGGCGGCGCTGTTGCTCGCCGAGGGTCACAACGTGCGCGTGGTCGAGCCTTCGGCGGATCGGCTGTCGTCGCTGCATCGAGAGCTTCCGACCGAGGTCATCATCGAAGGCGATCCGACCGACCCGCAGGTGCTCGAGACCGCCGGGCTCAAAGACGCTCAAGTGTTGGCCACCGTGACGGCCGACGACGCCGACAACCTCGTCATCGCCGCGCTCGGCAAATTCCAATTCAACGTGCGTCGCATCATCGGCCGCGTCAACAATCCCCGCAACGCCTGGCTCTTCACAGGCGACTTCGGCGTGGATGTGGCCGTCAACCAGGCCGACGTGATGGCCAAGCTGCTTGAAGAGGAGATGTCGTTGGGCGACATGATGACGCTCCTCAAGCTCCGCCGCGGCGAGTACTCGCTTGTGGAAGAGAAGCTTCCGCCGGGCTCGCCCATGGTGGGCCAATCGCTCAAGGATCTGCCCTTGCCGGCGACCGCCGTGATCGCGGCCGTCATCCGCGACGGGCAGGTGCAGGTGCCGCGCGGCGGTCTCATCTTCCAGCCTGACGACGAGGTCCTGGCCGTCGTCGACGACGGCTCGCTGGATCAGATGCGCCAGCTCTTCGGCGCGATGCCGACGAAGTAGTGCGGCTGCAATCGGGCGTCAGAAGCCAGGCGTTTGTCCATTCGGCCCCAACCGGGCGAACGTGGACGGCCCGCTTCTGACGCCTTTCATTTACTTCCCAAACACCCCAAGAAACGCCGTCGCGTTCTCCGCAAGCGTATCCAATCGATATCCGCCTTCCTGGATGAGCACCGTCGGGAGGTCGAGCCCCCGCACGCGCTCGCCGATGGCGCGAAAGCCGTCGGCCGTCACATTGAACCCGCCGCTGATCGCCGACGGATCGCCCACGGCGATATCGAAACCAGCCGACACGATGAGGAAGATCGGCGCGTACTCGCGGATCGAGGCCAGCGTGTCGTCGAGCGCGTCGAGGTAGCGCACATCGTCGGTGCCCATGGGTAGCGGCACGTTGATGTTCGCCCCGAGCCCGGCGCCCTCGCCGCGTTCGTCGGCCCCGCCCCAGTGGAACGGATATTCCTCGTCGGGATCGCCGTGGAGCGACACATACAGCACGCTTGGGTCGGCGTAGAAGATCTCCTGCGTCCCGTTGCCGTGATGGAAGTCGAAGTCCAGGATCGCCACGCGCATGCCGCCATGTCGTTGCTGCAGAAACCGCGCGACGATCGCGGCGTTGTTGAGGTAGCAATATCCTCCAGCCATCGCGGCCAGCGCGTGATGACCCGGCGGACGACAGAGCGCGTACGCGGCCCGCTCGCCGCCCAGCACGAGATCGGCTGCCGTCAGGGCGCACTGGGCGCTGGCCTGCGCCGCCGACCATGTGCCCGGATAGATCGGGGCCTCGATGTCGAACGCGTACCGGCCCATCAACGCCCAGGGATGCGGGGACCGGTGACGCGAGCCCGCCGGCGCGAATGTATCGCCGAGGACGGGCGCGGCCGCGCCAGTGTGGCGGTACGGCTGCCCGGCCGCGCTGATCGTGGCCAAGAAGTGCAGATAGTCGGCCGCGTGGACCGCCTCGATCGCCGCGGTTCCATAATCTCGCGGCTCAACGAAGGAACACCACCCGCCAGCGGCCAATCCCGCCCGGATGTGCTCCGCGCGCGTAGGGACTTCGAAAAACGGCTGGCCGTGGATCGTCAGTTGACTGGTGTCGTGGGCCAAATGGCTTGGGCTGTAGACGGCTTTGAGCATAGGACCGCTTTCCTATCGAGAACTCGGTGATTCTGCCGGGTACTAGGCCATCGGTGGGATGGCGCCTCATCGACTTGAGTATAAACTAGGACTTATCGGGCGCGACATTTTTGGCCCGATTTTTCCGACTTTGACCAATGATTAAGTTACTCCTTGTTGATGACCAGGCCGTCATGCGCGAGGCCGTCAGCGTGTGGCTCGGTATCGAGCCGGACGTGACGATCGTCGGCCAGGCCGAGAGCGGAGAGGCCGCTCTGGCACTCGCGCCGACCTTGCAGCCTGACATCATCTTGATGGACATCGACATGCCGACGCTCGACGGCATCGCCACCACGCAGCGACTGCGCGACATCCTGCCCGGCAGCGCGGTCGTCATCCTGAGCATGCACGACGACGATCACGTGCGCGCCCAGGCCGAAGCCGCGGGCGCGCGCGGTTTCGTCTCCAAGTACCAGGCGCTCGACCAGCTGCTTGACGTCATCCGGACGGTCGCCGCGCGCCCGGCAGCGGCCTGATCGGTCCGCAGTCCTTCGGCCCTCCAACCGGGTCGCGCTCCCACAGCGCGACCCGGTTTTTTTTTCGTGCCGGACGAATTACGCGTAAAGAAGCGCCGCGACTCGCCCCGGGTTTTACCACTCACTTATGGCGCAAGGCTGCCGAAAGCAGATAACTTAGTACAAGACCGTCCCAGGGACAGGCGCCATCATGCTGCAAACGCAAATCAATCTCGAACCGCTCATCCAAAAGATCGACAAGCTCTCGCCGATGGGCCACACCGTGCAGAAAGCCCTCGCTCTGGTGAGCGATCCAAGCTATGACGCCGATCGCTTGGCCGGCGTGCTGGCGCTTGACGAGTCCATGACGGGCATGGTGCTTCGGCTTGCGAACTCGGCCTACTTCGCGACGGCGCACAAGATTGCGTCCGTGAAGCACGCGGTCAACTTCCTCGGGCAACAGAACGTCAAGAGCCTGCTGCTCTCGGCCTCGGTCTCGTACCTGATGAACCGTCCGCTGCCGGGTTACGGCCTGAACCGCGGCGAGCTGTGGACCCATGCCATCGGCATGGCGGCCGGCGCCCGGTTGCTCGCGGATCGGGTCGGCCCCGGCCTGGCGGAAGCCGCCTACGCGGCCGGCATGCTGGCGGATATCGGCATGCTCGCGCTCGACTCGCTCCTGCAAGAAGAGGCTATCCCGAACATGAACGCGCGCACGTCGCCGACCGTCGACCTCGAGACCCAATACCTGGGCATCGACCACGCCACGCTCGGGGCTGCCGTCGCAAAGCGCTGGAATCTGCCCGATCTGATGGTCGACGCGATCGCGCATCACCACCATCCGTCGCAAGCTGGTGCCGCGGGCAAGCTCGCCGCCGTCTTGCACGTCGCCGATGCGGTGCTGGTCAAGAACGGCATCGGCGCCGGCCATGACACCAGCAACTACCCGATCGAGCCGGCCGCGCTCGACATCGTGAAAGTCAAGGCCGAGGAATTCGAGACCCTCTTTGCGTCGATCACGCCCCTGATCCAATCGGCGAAGAGCTCGCTCAACGGCTGACCTGACGGGCGTATGCACAACGAGCGGCGGGGGGGGGG
>JBGAJV010000077.1:0-27621 GCA_044224715.1 Anaerolineales bacterium
TGGGGCGGCCTCTTCGTTTGTTCCATCGAACGTGGTGTTCGGCGCGGCTCAGGCCGCGTCTTTGACCTTGGGGTTCTCTTCCTTCGGACGCTTGGGCGGTTGCTGGCCGCCCTCGGGCGATTGCGAGCCGAAGAGCAGACCCTCGACGCGACGCAGACCGCGGCGGGCCGTCGAACGCAGCCCCGCAAAGCTGTACGACAGCTGCCGGCGGAAGCGATCGATGCCGGTGGGCTCCGCCGGCGGCGTGGCGTCCCAATGGATCAGGCCGGCGCCCCAGGTCAGGCCGGCGCCAAACCCGACCAGCACGACGTTGTCGTCCGGGCGCAGCCGCCCGTCGCGCACCGCCTCGCAAACCGCGATCGGGATCGAGGCCGCCGAGGTGTTCCCGTATCGGTCGAGGTTGACGACAAATCGCTCCTCGGAGAGACCGAGCGAGCGCGCAGAGGACTCGATGATGCGTTGATTGGCCTGATGCGGCACGATCAACTGGATCTGATCCAGCGCGATGCCGCCCTTGCTCGTCACCTCTTTGATCGCCTCGGTCATCACGCGCGTGGCGAAGCGGTACACGGCCTTCCCGTCCATCTGCAGGGTGTGCATGTTGTCGCGGACCGTGTCGAACGTGGCGGGCTGACGGCTGCCGCCGGCCGGCACGATCAGCGAGTCGCCGCCTGAGCCGTCGGCGCGCAACACGCTCGTCAACAGGCCGCCGGGCGTCTCGCGCGCCTGCAATACAAAAGCGCCGGCGCCGTCGCCGAAAAGCACGCAGGTCGCGCGATCCTTCCAGTTGATGAAGCGCGACAGCGTCTCGGCGCCGATCACCAGCACCGTGCGCATGACGCCGGTGCGGATCATCTGCGTGCCGAGCGTCAAACCGTAGATGAAGCCCGAACAGGCGGCCGAGACGTCGAAGGCGCCGGCGCGCCCACAGCCCAGCGCGTCCTGCACCAGACAGGCCGTGGCCGGGAAGAAGTGATCGGGCGTACAGGTCGCGACGATGACCAGGTCGACGTCGTTCGGGTCGATGTTGGCGAGCTCGAGCGCGGCGCGGCCGGCCTGGGCCGCCAGCGTCGACGTGCTCTCCTTGGGCCCCGCGATGCGCCGTTGGCGGATACCCGTGCGCGACGTGATCCACTCGTCGGTCGTGTCGACGATGCGGGCCAGATCGTCATTGGTCATCACGCGCTGCGGAACGGCCATGCCCCAACCGACGATGTGCGCGTACTTCCCGTCGATCGTCATGCCGGCGGGCGGGGTCGGGGCGGGCGACGGGGTGTGCGTTCCGTTCTTTCCGTTCAACATGCGGCGTGCTCGCTTCCTCGGCCGTAACGCTTAAGCATGTCCGTTCGCGGCCGGTGCGTAGCGGCCGAAGACCAGACAGGCGTTGTGGCCGCCGAAGCCGAACGAGTTGGACATGACGTGGTTGAGCGTCTTGTCCCGCGACGTGTTCGGCACGTAGTCGAGGTCGCAATCCGGATCCGGCGTCTCGTAGTTGATGGTCGGCGGGATCTGGTTGTGCTGGATGGCGTTGAGACAGATGACGGCCTCGATCGCGCCGGCGGCGCCGAGCAGATGGCCCGTCATCGACTTAGTCGAGCTGATCGGCACCTCATAGGCGCGCTCGCCGAAGAGCCGTTTGATCGCTGCGGTCTCGCTCTTGTCGTTGAGCGGCGTGCTCGTGCCGTGCGCGTTCAAGTAGTCGATCTGGGTGATGTCGAGCCCGGCCTGGCGCAGCGCGCCGCGCATGCACGACATCGCGCCGGCGCCGTCCTCACGGGGCGCCGAAATGTGATAGGCGTCGTTGCTCAGCCCATAACCGACGACCTCGCCGTAGATCCTGGCGCCGCGCGCGATCGCGAACGCTTCGGACTCGAGCACGACCACCGCAGCGCCTTCGCCCATCACGAAGCCGTCGCGGTTCTTGTCGAACGGGCGCGAGGCCGCGGTGGGGGAGTCGTTGCGCTTCGAGAGCGCCGTCATCGAATTGAACCCTGCCACGGCGACGGGCACGATCGCGGCCTCGGCGCCGCCGGCCAACATGGCGTCGACGCGGCCGGCGCGGATCGCCTCAAACGCCTCGCCGATGGCGTTGTTGCCGGTGGCGCAGGCCGAGATGATCGCCAGGTTGGGGCCGCGAATGCCAAACGTGATCGCCACCTGGCCCGCGGCGCTGTCGGGGAGCATCAGCGGCACCGCCATCGGCCCGACGCGCTGCGGACCCTTGGTGACGAGCGTCGTCACTTCTTCGCTACAGGTGTTAAGGCCGCCGATGCCCGTGCCGATGTAGATGCCGATGCGCTCGCGGTTGTCGTCGGTGATGACCAGACCCGAGTCCTTGATGGCATCCTCGGAGGCCCCCATCGCCAGCTGCGAGAACCGATCCATCCGGCGCGCTTCCTTGCGGCCGAAACGGGCCACCGGGTCGAAGCCCTTGACCTCGGCCGCGATCTTGGTGTCGAAGCCCGTCGTGTCGAAGTGCGTGATCGGCCCGGCGCCGGATCTACCGGCGACGGCCGAGGCCCAGGTGTCGCCGGGCGTGTTTCCAAGGGGGCTGATGCAGCCCATGCCAGTGATGACTACTCGTTGCGTCATGGTGGTCCCGTGCAGGCAGGCGACAGGGATTCTCGCCGCGCGGAGGCGTCGCTGCCATGCGTGTTATGTTCGCCTGTGGATGCGCGTCGTGCAGTATAACACCCACACCTCGGCCAGGATGCGGCGGTCCGCCTGAGGGAATTGGTGCGCTTTTGCCACGATTTGCACCAAGCCGGGCTTGACGCGTCGATTCCCATTGTTCGTGGCCACGACGTGACCGGCAAATTGACGGCATCCAGTCGCTGCGATACACTCGTTGCGTTTTCCGGAGTTCCCACCGTGCTCATTCTGTTAACCGGCGGCACCGGCCAGGTAGGCCGGGCGCTGCTGCCGCGGCTCCTGGCAGCCGGCCATGACGTGCGTTGTCTGGTCCGGCCGTCGAAGCGAACGCCGAACCTGCCCGCGCGGGTCCCGGTGCAGCTGGCGCTGGGCCGGGTCGAGGACGAGCGCGCCGTGCGCGGTGCGCTGGCCGGCGTCGAGGCCGTGATCCATCTGGCCAGCGCCGAATGGCGCGGCCACCGTGGCAACCTGGTCGCGACCGACGTCGAGGGCACGCGTCTGCTCGCTGCCGCGGCGGCGGATGCGGGCGTCAAACGCCTGATCTACGTCTCGCACCTCGGCGCCGATCGCGCCTCAGGCTATCCGGTGCTCAAGGCCAAGGGCATCGCGGAGGAATTCATCCGCCAGAGCGGCGTGCCGCACGTGATCTTGCGCAGCGCGTTGGTCTTTGGCCCGGAGGATCGTTTCACCAACGTCATCGCGCTGCTGGTCAAGCTGGCGCCCGGGGCCTTGCTGCTCCCCAGCGAGGGCCGCACCATGCTCCAGCCGCTGGCCGTGCAAGACCTGGTGACCTGTTTGGAGTGGGGCCTGCTCAACCCCGAATTGACGGGCCGCACGCTGTCGCTGGGCGGACCCGACATGTTCACGGTCAAGGAACTCTTCGAGCAGGTGATGGACGCGCTCGGCCGGCGGCATGCGCTCTGGTCGGTCAGCCCGATCGTGCTGCGCGCCTCGGCCTGGTTCCTCGAACAGACCCTGCCGCGAGCGCCGATCACCAGCCATTGGCTCGACCATCTCGCGTTGAGCGGTGTGTGCGAACTGACCAGCGTCACACAGGCCTTTGGCTTCAAACCAACGCCGCTCAATCGCTCGCTCGGTTATCTGCAAACGCAACGCGCATGGCGCGAATGGCGACGCCTGAGCGCGGCCTGACCCTGCAAGGAAACGGCATGCCCATCGAGATCCGACCCCTCGACACCCTCGACGATTTCATCCAGGTCGAGGACGTCCAGCGCGCCACATGGCGCGACTCCGAAACGCAGATCGTGCCGCGCCACATGATCAACGTCACGGCGCACAGCGGCGGCGCCGTGATCGGCGCCTTCGACGGGCCGCGTCTGATCGGCTTCGTGTTCAGCTTCATCGGCACGGACGGCAGCGATCCGCGCCGGCCGGCGATGACGCAGCTCAAGCATTGCTCGCACATGCTGGCCGTGCTGCCCGAGTACCACGGACACGACATCGGGCTGGCGCTCAAACTGGCCCAGCGCGAGTTCGTCAACACGCAGGGTGTCCGGTTGATCACATGGACGTTCGATCCGCTCGAGTCGAAGAACGCGCGGCTCAACATTTCGCGCCTGGGCGCGATCGTGACGACGTACGTGAACGACGCCTACGGCGAGATGGTCGACGGCCTGAACGTCGGTCTGCCGAGCGATCGGCTGCTGGCGGAATGGTGGATCACGTCGCCACGCGTGCGCGAGCGGCTCGAAGGCGGCCGCGCCGCGCTCGTGCTGTCGACCTTTCTCGAGACCGGGGCGCCGATCGTCAACGCCTCGACCACGGCGCCCGACGACGGCCTGGCGCGCCCGCCCGAGCGTCTGACCATGCCCGCGGGCATGTTCGCGCTGGTCGAGGTGCCCTTCGACTTCCAGGCGCTCAAGGCTTACGACGGCGTGCTCGGCCGGGCCTGGCGTTTCAACGTCCGCGACGCCTTCTGCGCGCTGTTCGAAGCCGGTTACATGGTGACGGATTTCTTCGCCGAGACCTACGAGGGCCGGCTGCGCTCGTTCTACGGGCTGTCGCCGCGCAGCGCTCCCCGCGAGGGGTAAGGGGCTGGCCAGAAAAAACGGGGAGCGGCGAAGCCCGGCTTCGCCGCTCCCTGTTTTGTTTTTCATGGGGGCCCGGGCCTGCCCGTCCGCGCTGGAATGGCTCAGGCCGACCCGGTGGCGGCGGCCTTGACGCCTACGTCCGGGTCCTTGGCCAGCTGCGCGAGCGCCGCTGCGCCGTGGCTCGATCCCAGGGCCCGGAGGCCGCGCGCCGCCGACGCGCGCAACTCGGGTTCGCGACTGCGAGCTGCCAGCAGAAGCGCACGGAGCGCCCGATCGACGTCGCGGCGCAATTCATTGACCACGCTGATCCGCAGGTCGGCGACGGCCAGCAGCGACACGAGCACCTCGAACGCGGCCTGGTCGCGGCAATGGCTGAGCGCCTGAACCGCGCGCTCGCGCACGGTCGGCTCGGAGTCGCGCGCCAACGCCCCAAGCAACGGGGCGGCCTCGGCGACCGCGATCTCGCCCAACGTGTCCGCCAGCGCGAGCCGGACGCTCGGATCCGAGTCGTGCCGGAGCGGCGTGAGCAGCTCGAGCACGCCCGGATCGCCGTTGGAGATCGCGGCCAGGGCGCGCAGGGCGTGCAGCCGCACCTGGATCTCGTCGTCGAAGATACCGGCGCGCAGCACCGGAAGCAGGGTCGGGTCGGCGTTGATCTCGAGGCCTTGATAGGCCGCGTCGCGGACAGCCCCGGCGCGGTCGCTCGTGCCAAGGAGCAGGATCTCGCGGGCGCGGATGTCGTCGAGCCGCGCGCAGGCCGCCATCACGGCGCGCCGCACCCAGGGGTCGGAGTCCTGCGCCAGCTCGCGCAGCGGGCCGAAGGCGCGATGATCGCGCAGACGGCTGAACGCGCCGACGAGCGCCAGGCGCACGCGCCACTCGGGGTCGCGCGCCAGCGGTTCGAGCGCCGCGAGCGTGCGCGAGTCGTTGATGTGGCTGAGCGCTTCGATCGACTTCTGGCGCACGAGCCAATCGCGGTCGCCGGTCGCCTCGATCAGGACGTTCACGGCGCGGCGGCCGCGCACGAGCGACAGCGCGTTGGCGGCGGCGTGGCGCAGACGCGGGTCGTGGCTGCGGATGGCGTTGAGCAGGATGCTGGCCGCGAGCTCGTCGCCGAGCATGCTCAGGGCACGGGCGGCCGCCCACTTGATCGCTTCATCGGCCTGGCTCTGATACAGCACGCCCTGCAGATAGCGCTTGAATTCGTCGATCAGGGTCTCTTCGCCCAGGCCGCCGATCAGACCGATGGCGTGCTCGGCCAGCGCGGGGTCGTTGAGCGCGAGCACCAGCGCGGCGTAGGCGGGTTCGCCGCCCAGCCCCGCCAGCGCGCGGAGCACCGAGATGCGCACGGTCTGCGGTTCGTCATTGAGGTGGCGGAAGAGCGGCTGTGCGGCGCTGCTGTCGCCGATCAAACCCAGCAGGTCGGCGGCGGCTTCACGCACCGGCGGCTCGGGGCGTTCGAGCGCCTCGATCAACCTGGGCACGGCGACGATGTTGAAGCGCAGCAACGCCTCGAGCGCGGCGTCGCGCAGCGCCGAGTCGGTCGTGTTCAAACAGCCGATCAGATCCGGCAGGGCATCGGGGCGCCCAAGCCAACCGAGGACGTGTGCGGCGTAGGCGTTGTTGGGCGCCACGCCTGCGCGCAGCTCGCGTTGGAGGGCCACGGTCGAGATCAGGGGGCGCAGCCGTGCGGTGCGCAGCAGGCTCACCCGGCGCACGGTCGGCTCGACCACGATCCGGTACAACGCCTCGAGCACCTGGCCGCGCCAGCCATCGAGCGTGGCGTAGGCCGGGCCACGCGGCTGTGTCGACAGCCACTCGAGCGTGTCCATCAAAGCCGGCACGGCGTCGGTGCTGGCCAGCACGCCGAGCGTGCGCACGGCGGCAAGCCCGACCTCGACCTGGCCGCCCTCCAATTCCCCGACCAGCTGGCTCACGGGCTCGACGGCCTGCGGATCGCCGCGTTGACCGAGCGCCAGCACGGCTGCGACGCGCACGCGTTCAGGGGCGACGCTCTGGGCCAGTTGCAGCAGCGCTCGGGTCCCGTCGCCGCTGTCGAGCTGGCCGAGCGCCTGCGCCGCGGCGCTGCGGACGTCATGCGCCTCCTCGGCGTCCTCGAGCAGCGCGATCAGCGGCGGGGAGGCCTCGAGCCGCCCCAGATCGCCCAGCGTCGTCGCCGCCCACACGCGCACGTCGGGGTCGGAGTCCTTGAGCGCCGCGAGCACGTTGCCCGGCCGCGCCTGCGCGATCTCGAGCAGGGCCCGGCGGGCGCTTTGCCCCGGCACGTGATCGGGCTGTTCGCGCGACAGCGCCACGAGCTGATGGACCAGATCCGGCTCGGTCTGCGCCAGAAGAGCCTTGATGATCGCGTTCTGCGCCGGAAAATGCGGCTCGCTGAGCGCGGCGATCAGGGCCCGGGTGCCGGCCTGCGTGGGATGCGCGCCGAGGTAATTGGCGGCGGCCTGACGGATGGCGGGGGCCGGGTCGCGCAGATCGGCGAGCGCCTGAGCCAGCGGGTCAGACATGGCGCTGATCCTTCACCACCATGCTGCCCCCGCGCGACTTGGCATAGAGCTTGAGCTCGGCGCCGATCTCGGCGACCTGGTAGTGGCTGGTGACGTCGCGATACTCGTTGTGGACGATCGCGACCGCGATCGACAACAGCGCGTACTTCCGCAGGATGCCCTGGCGATCCTTGGCCGTGATGTACCCGCGTCGGCGATCGGCCGGCGTGTACAGCTCGGTGACCTCGCGATCGAAGTCGGCGACGATGCGATTGGCGATCGGCTCACTGCGATCGGGCCGCGTCAGGACGACGAAGTCGTCGCCGCCCACGTGGCCGACGAGATCGGTCGGGGCGCCGTGTTCGTTCGCCGAGGCGACGATGACGCGGGCCGTCAGGCGGATCGCTTCGTCGCCGGCCGCGAAGCCATAGACGTCGTTGTAGGCCTTGAAGTTGTTGAGGTCGATATACAGCGCGGCGAACGCGCCGGCGCCGGGTTCGGTGCGCCGGCGCAACTCCTGCTCGATGACGAGGTTGCCAGGCAGCCCGGTGAGCGGGCTGACCGCCGGCTTGAGCCGCGCTCGTCGGATGAGCGCCTCGATCCGCGCGGCCAGCAGACCGAAATCGATCGGGCGCGCGAGGTATTCGTCGGCCCCGGCTTCCAGCGCCTCGCGCAGAGGCTGCGGGCCGGTAAGCGTGCCGAGCACGATGACCGGGATGTGCCGCGTCCGGGTGTCATCGAGCAGGCGCTGGCACACCTGGGTCCAGCGCATGTCGAGGACGTGTTGATCGCAGATCACCAGATCGGGCAGATCGATCTGGGCGGCCTGCAATCCCTGCGCGGCCGTCGTCGCGGGGCGGACCTCGTAGGCGTCGCCGTGCAGATGCAGCCGCAACAAGTGCAGCAGCGGCATCTCGGGTGAGACGAGCAAGATGCTGGCCCGACCGACATCCATTAACACAATGTCACCGCCCGATATAGCGCGAGATGATCTCGGACAGCCATGGCGCCCAACTCAACGCTCCGGCGCCGGCCAACGCAATCAAGACCATCTTGGGCGCTTTCCCTAAGAGCGTGAACAGAAAGTACTCGTGGACCGGGAGCTTCAGGATCCCGGCGATCATCCCGGCCAGGTCGAAAAACGGCAGCGGCAAGAACCCGAGCACGGTCAACACCCACGGGCCGTACCTCAAGATGTAACCGTGCAGGCGATCGTACATCGCCTGGTTCTCGATGACGGCGCTGCCGCTGTAGCCCGCGATGTAGCCCGAGAACTCGCCGATCGTGGCGCCGACCCCGGCCACGATCCCGACGATCCAGGGATTGAGGCCGAGGGCGGGCGCGCCGAAGACGAGGACCAGCCCGGGCGCCGGCAAGACGACCGTCGCGTTCGCGAGGATCGACAGCACGAACACGCCCGGATACCCGAAGGCGGCCAGCATGGCCGTCTGGTCTTTGATCTGATAGATGAAGACCGAGAGGCCGATCACGAAGGCCAACATCAGCCCGCGTGTCAGCCACAGTCGCCAGTCCGGCGACGACGGTTTCGCGGCCTTTGGGTCGGGCTCGGTCACTGTTCGATGATCTCGATCGACTGGATCACGGCGCCGGGCGTGCGCGCGCGCATCGGGTCGCGTTCCGGGATGGCGAGCACGACGTCAAGCCCTTCGACCACTTTGCCGAACACCGAGTGTCGATTGTCTAGATGCGGCGTCGGCCCGTGGGTGATGAAGAACTGGCTGCCGTTCGTGTTCGGCCCGGCGTTCGCCATCGACAGGATGCCGGCGACGTTGTGCCGCAGCGCCGGATGGAACTCGTCCTTGAACTTGTAACCTGGCCCGCCCGTGCCCGTTCCGGTCGGGTCGCCGCCCTGGGCCATAAAGCCCTTGATCACGCGATGAAACGTGACGTTGTCGTAGAACCCCTCACGGGCCAGGAACACGAAGTTGTTGACGGTATTCGGGACCTTGTCCGCGAACAATTCGATCGTGAACGCGCCGGCGTCGGTCTTGAATATGGCCTTATAGGATTTCTTCGGATCGATCACCAGGTCCGGAGGATTCGCATAGCGTTTGGTCACGTGTAAGCCTTTCTTGAATAGATGCGGCGCAGCCCGCCGGCCACGCGATCACGCATTATAGTACCGCCGCCGCGCTCAAATCGCAGACCTGATGCGTGTGCCCCGGGCAGTTGTCACCCCTGTTCAGCCAGGGCTCCGACCACGCCGGACCACCGCCACGGATGCCGCGAATGGAACCGAACCAGCCCGAAGCACCTCTGGCGCCGTCACCGCACTCGTGCAGGTTCGTCGCGACCCACGCGATGTGCGGCAAGAATCCTTCCCGGCGCTGTGGATGGCCCTCGCTGGGCCGCCAACCGTGTAGCGGGCCAGCGGTTCACGCGACGATGGCGATGTCACTCGCGAATGACGCGCCCCTCCGCCGCCCGGGTCAGACGATCGCGCAGGGCCAGACCCAAACCCGCCGGGCCGGGCAGCCGCGCGAGCAGCACGTCCAGCTCCGCAGCATCCAGATCTCGTAGCGCGTCGTACAGCCCAGCCGCCGCCTGAGCCAGATCCGCCTCGGGACCCAACCGCGCCACTCGACTGACCGGCTCGGTCTCGAGCGCCGGCATGTCCTCGTCGAATACCAGGACGCCCACGCGGCGGCCCGTCGCGTTCGCCTCCTGGATGAGCGCAACCATCCGGTCGCGCGCGGCGTCGGCGGCGCCGTCGCAGACATGCAACGGCGTATGCGGCGCATAGTGCCTGAGGAACTGGCCGGGCGCCTGCGCGGCCAGGGTCTCGGGCGTGAAGCGCTCGACGATGACCAGGTCCGGCACGAGCGCCAGGAGCGCCTCACGCGACACGCCGCCCGGTCGCAACAGCCGCGCCGGCCGATGGGTGAGATCGACGATCGTCGACTCGACCCCGACCGGCGATGGTCCGCCATCGAGCACCAGGTCGACCCGACCGTCCAAATCGGCCAGGACGTGTTCCGCGCGCGTCGGGCTGGGTCGCGAAAAGCGGTTGGCGCTGGGCGCCGCGACGGGCACAGTTGCTGCAAGGAGCAATGCGCGTGCCACTGGGTGCGCCGGCACGCGGATGGCCACCGTATCGCCCCCAGCCGTGACCGAGTCGGGCACGGCGGGCGAGCGCGGCACGATGAGGGTCAGTGGACCGGGCCAAAAGGCGGCAGCCAGCGGTTCGAGGGCGGCCGGCAAGTCGCGCGCCACCCGGTCGAGCCCGCCCCGTTCGCCCAGGTGGACGATCAGGGGATCCGTGGCCGGGCGGCCCTTGGCGGCGAATATCCGGCGGACCGCCTGGTTTTCGAGGGCATTTGCCCCGAGGCCGTAGACGGTTTCGGTCGGGAACGCCACCAGCCCGCCGGACGTCAGCACGTGGGCCGCTTCGGCGATGGCTTCCGCGGCGGGTTGATCCGGATCGACGCGGATCACGCGAGTTGTCGGCATCGTGGCCGATTATAGGTGAGGGCGCAAAGCACGCGCCGGCGATCGGGAGTAAGATACGACTATGACGTTTCGTTTAGTTGCCCGCACGCATGTTCTCTTTCGGAGAAGGCGTTGGGCGATCCTCGCGGCGGGCGCAGTGGTATCCCTGGTCAGCGCCTGCGTGCCGCTCATTCAACTGCAGCCAATTCCGACGCTTGCGGCCCCGCTGTCGACGCTCACGCCCAGCGTGACCATCGCCCCGGACACGCCGACGCCCACTCGCAACCCGAATTTCGGGTACCTCATCGGCGCGGTATGGAGCGACAGCTGCGACCCCTCGGCCTCGTCGTCGAACCCGACGCCGGCTTGCATCACCGACTCGTTTGGCGCACTCTATGGCAACGGCGTCCAGGACACGGGTGAGACCGGCATCGCGAATGTTACGGTCAACCTGGGAGTCGGCGCCTGTCCATCGACCGGCCAGGCGCAAACCGTCACCGACGCCGACGGCAAGTTCGTGTTTAAGGACGTGGCGCCCGGCACGTATTGCATCTCGGTCGATCCGAAAGCCAACCCCGGTCTGGCGCGAGGCGGGTGGACCTTCCCGCAGGTCGCGGATCGGCGCGGCCTGGCGGCGCTCTCGGCTGCGGCGGCCTCCGGCGTCGACACGACCGGCATCGTCTTCGGCTGGGACCAATCGGTCCAGCCGACGCCGACCCTCAGCCCGACGCCGCGCGAGTCGGCCACGGTCACGATCACGCCGACCAAGACGCGCAAGCCGGCTCAGCCGATCAAGATTCCGGCCACCAACACGCCGATCATGTCACCGACGTTGACGCGCACGATCACGCCGACGCCTACGATCACGTCCACGCCGACCCCGACGCGAACGTCCACGTCCGGCACACCGACTGTGACGAAGTCTGCAACGGTCACGGCCACCAATACGCCGACGGCGACGTCGGGCACCCCGACCGCGACGTTCACGCCGACGAAGACGGTGACGCCCGTGATCGTCGTTGTGACCGTAACCTACACGCCGTCGCCGACGCCGTCGGCCACGCCGACCGCGACGACGCCGCCGACGGCCACCGGGTCGCCAACACCGACCGCAACCTCGCCCGCGACGGCGACGCCAACGGCCACGCCGACCGCGACTGTGCCGGCAGCGACCGACACGGCCACACCGACGCCGACGGAAACGGCCACGCCCTGATCCGGGGGACGTTCTTCACGAAAGCGCAACTGCGGCGGGCCGACTGGCCCGCCGCGATTGTTTTCGGGGCGTTCAGTCGCGGCAAGTCTGCGGTAAGTCTATTGAAGCGCCGGCATAGCCAGGTCGTGCGTGGAACGGGACGCGCTGCTGCGCCGTCTGCGTCGACGAGCACCAGGCTTTTCGACGAACCCGGTCGCCCGGACCGACATGTTCGCTCGAAGGCAGGGGGGCGGCAACGCGCCTATGGGTGATGGCGTGGAGCCCTTGTCGCAATCAATCCCTCGATCAGACCCACCGTCTGGTCGGATCCGGGGAGCGCCGCGAACGCCCGCTTGAACCGGTCAGCCGTCTGGCGGTACGCGGGTTCATTCAGGACCTCGGTTGCCGCCTCGGCCACGATCTCGGCGGTTGCCGTGATCGGGTCGAGCCAACGGCCCAGTCCCAGCGCCTCGGTGCGCCACGCGTTCTGGGGTTGATCGGCGCCCATCGGGATCAGCAGCATGGGCACGCCGTGCGCGAGCGCGCCCGCCACGCTGCCGGATCCGCCGTGCGAGACGATCAGGCTGCAGTGCGGCAGCACGGTCTCCTGAGGCACGTAGCGCTCGATGCGGATGTGGCCCGGCTGCGGACCGAACTCGGCCGGATCGATCTCATGCCCGACGGTCACCAGCACGTTGATGGGCAATGCGTCGAGCCCGGCCAGCACGCGCGCAAAGAGATCGCCCGACTCGGTGTTGAAGACCGTGCCCAGCGAGAAATACACAAGCGGCGCCGCGGGCTGTTGGCCCGACCAGCTCACGGGTTCCGACGCGGCGATTTCGTCAAACGGCCGAAAGCTGTGTCCGGTGGTCGGCAACGGATGTGCGGGATCGCGAAATTCGGGCGGGAACGGCGAAAGCACCAGATAACGATCGATCATCCTCAGCGCCGGGTCCCGTGGAAGACCCAACTCCGCCCGCACGTCATTCAGCACACCGCCGATGACGGAGCGCCGCACGAACGATCCGGCCGCCATCACGTTGACCGACGCATACGGCAGGCCGAGTTGCTCGGCGGCGAGCAGGCTGCCGAAATCGGCTTCGTCGCAGACGACGACATCTGGCCGCCAGGTCTCGCAAAAGGCGCGCAGCCGGGGCGCCTTGTGGCGCGTGGCCGCTCCGGCGAACCGATCCCGAAACTCCTCGTCCTCGCGCGCGGGATCGAGCGGACGCAGCGGGCTGCGCTCGGGCAGGGCACGCGCGGTGGCCGCTTCGAGCGGATGCGCGGCGAACCCGGCCGCTTCGACGGCCGGGACTTGCGACGGTGAACACGCGAAGGCGACGTCATGGCCGGCGCTTCGCGCCGCACGCGCGACCGGGACAAGCGGCAGGAAGTGGCCATGACCGCCCATGAAAGAGAAGAGCAGGCGGCTCATGGCACGATGGTGACCCGTGGCCAGCGCTCGGCGTAGCGTTTCGTCGCGATGCGTTCGCGATAGTGGGCGACGCTCACGCGCGTCGGATTGCGGCGCACTACCATGGCGAAGAGATCCTCCAGACCGCAGGGCGCGATCACGCGTGGCGTGCCATCGGGCTTCAGGGTCAGCGCCACGGAGGTCGCAGTCTCGGGCCAGGTGGCCACGGCGGCCTCGATCGACTCGAGCGGGGCAACCGGGTCGCCGAAGTACCGCTCGTACCAGAGATGAACGCCAGCCTGGTTGGTCACCTCCCACGGCAGGTCCGGACAGGTTGCCGTCAATGCGGCCTGCAGACGTGCTTCGGTCGCTGGCGACAGATCGTCCGCATCGAAGTAGGCTACGTCGACGTCGGCCAGCGGCGAGGGTACGGCATAGCCATACACGTGATCCCACACGAGGTTGCGAACCGCGCCGGCGCCGACGCACCACGACCGCAGACCGAGCCCGGCGACGGCGTCGAGCGCCTTGCTGAACCAGGCCGACGTCAGCGCGATGTCGATGAGTTCGCGCTCGAGATCCCGCCCGGGCAGTAGCGACATCGGCGGCGCATCAATCAGCGAGTGGCTCGTCGACCCAGAGCGGCAGGTCGCGACCCAGCCCGCGAGCCAGCGCGAGGTCGTAGACCCGCGCGGCCGTGACGATATCCCAAGCCGAGAGGCCGTGCGACTCGAACAACGTGATCTCGTCGGCATTGTCGCGGCCAGCGATTCGGCCGCAGACCACGTCGGTGAACTCGATCACGTCGTCCCAGGACAGCCGATCTTCGGCCACGGCCGCCGCCAGATCCCCGCTTTCCATCCGCGCCTGTTCCACTGAGTCGGCGACGATCCGCGCGGCCCGGATGACCGTCGTGCCGTCGATCTCGCGGCGTTTGAGGTGGTTGCTGCCGGCGGCGTTGACATGGGTCCCGGGTTTGAGCCAGGCGCCGTCGAAGACCGGTGTCGCGGCCGAGGTCATGGTGACCACCACGTCCGCCGGCGCGACGGCGTCGCGGGGCCCAGACACGGCCTCGACAGCGGCCGTCACGTCGCGTCTGAGCGCGGCGGCGAAAGCCGCGCGGCGCTCCGGATCTCGCCCGTAGACCAGCACCTGTCGGATGGGCCGCACCGCGCAGATGGCGAGCGCTTGCGTGTACGCCTGTCCCCCTGTGCCGATCAGGCCGAGCACCTCCGCCCCCGCGCGCGCCATGTGCTTCGTCGCCACGCCGCTGGCGGCGCCGGTGCGCACGCGCCCGAGCCAATCCGCTTCGATCAGGGCCAGGAGCTCGCCGGTCGAGCCGCGGTACAGCGGGATCAAGAACTTCGGCGCGCCATGTCCGGTGGCATAGAGCTTCATGCCGAAAGCATCGACTTCGGGCACGCTGCTGCCCATGTAATGCAGCGTCCCTTCCGGAACGGGCAGCCTGCGCCGCGGGTGGTTGACGCCGCCCGAGCCGAGCGCGCGCTGCGCCTGCTCGACGCAGGCCAGGGCCAGATCCAGCGTGAGCACGGTCTCGACGTCGCGTTCGGTGAGCAGAAGGGGCATAGATCTCGGGATGGTGAGCGCGGACAGCGTGACCCGATCACGCCACCGCGATCTGACGCGCCGTGTGATCGGTCCAGGCTCTACGCGCCACGACTTGCGCTCCACGCCCGCGCGACGCGCGCCGCCAGCCGGGCGTTGTTGAGCACCAGGGCGATGTTGACGCGCAGGCTCTCGCCGTGCGTGGCCGAGTGGAAGTGGCCGAGCAGGAACGGCGACACCGGTTTCCCGCGCAACCCGCGCTTCGCGGCTTCGGCCAGCCCGACGGCGAGCACATGGTCGTGCAGAGTCGGGTCGAGTTGTTGATCGACAGGCAGGGGGTTGGCGATGACGAGACCGCCGCGTGTGTCGTGCAGGGCCCAGTGCCGGTCCATCACGGCCGCGACCTGCTCGGGCGTGTCGACCTGCCAGTCGAGCGCAAAGCCCGAATCGCTCAGGTAGAAGCCCGGGAACTTGCGGGTCTTGTAACCCAGCACCGGCACGTTGAGGGTCTCGAGCCGTTCGAGCGTTGCGCCGATGTCGAGGATCGATTTGCAACCCGCGCACACGACGGCGACTGGCTCGCGGCTCAGCGTCACGAGGTCGGCGCTCTCGTCGAAGCTGGTCGACGCTTCCCGGTGCACGCCGCCGAGGCCGCCGGTCGCGAATACGCGAATGCCGGCGCGCGCGGCGAGCAGCATCGTGCTGGCGACCGTGGTGGCGCCGTGCGTCTTGAGCGCCATCGCTATTGGCACGTCGCGCACGCTGAGCTTGGGCACATTCGGGGTCTCGCACATCTCGGCCAGCTGATCGCGCGTGAGGCCGATGGTGGGCACGCCGGCCATGAGGCCGATCGTCGCCGGCACGGCGCCTTCCGCTCGGATGGCGTCTTCGAGCTCGCCGGCCACGCGCAGGTTGTCGGGCGCCGTCAGCCCGTGGACGATCAACGTCGTCTCGAGTGCGACGACGGGTTGCCTGGTTTCTAGCGCGGCTTTGACTTCGGGTGAGTAGGTGAGCATGGTGCGTGATACCTGGAGCGTGGCGCGTGAGGCGATTGTCGCCGCCCCGCGCCACGTTCCACGGGCTACGATCCTCTCTGGTAGTTCGGCGATTCGCGCGTGATCATCACGCTGTGCGGATGGCTCTCGATGAGGCCCGAGTTGGTGATGCGGACGAAGCGCGTGCTCGTGCGCAGGTCGTTGAGGTTCCGCGCGCCGGCATAGCCCATGCCCGAGCGCAGGCCGCCGACGAGCTGATAGACCGCGTCGCGCAGTAGGCCCTTATAGGCGACCAGGGCCTCGACGCCCTCGGGCACCAGCTTGCCGCTGCCGCCTTTGCCCTGGCCCGTGCCGTAACGATCCTTGGCGAGGCCCTGCATCGCGCCGAGCGAGCCCATGCCCCGATATTCCTTGTAGCGCCGTCCCTCGTAGAGGACGACGTCACCCGGGGCCTCGTCGAGGCCCGCGAGCAGGCTGCCGAGCATGACCACTTCGGCGCCGGCCGTGATCGCCTTGACGATGTCGCCGCTGTACTTGATGCCGCCGTCGCCGATGATCGGGATGCCCTTCGATCGGGCCGCGCGCGCGCACTCGTAGATCGCCGACACCTGCGGCATGCCGGCGCCCGAGATGATGCGCGTCGTGCAGATCGAGCCGGCGCCGACGCCGACCTTGATCGCTGACGCGCCGGCCTCGATCAGGGCCAGCGCGCCCTCGGCCGTCACCACGTTGCCGGCGAAGACCGGCAGGTTCGGCCAGCCGGCTTTGATACGCCGAATCGCTTTGATCACGCCGGCGCTGTGCCCGTGGGCCGTATCGACCGAGACCACGTCGACGCCGCGGGCGACGAGTCGCTCGACGCGCTCCTCGAGATCGGCGCCCACGCCGACTGCGGCGCCGGCCAGCAGACGACCGCGCCGATCGGTGGCCGCGTTCGGGTAGTCCTTCTTCTTCTGAATGTCCTTGACCGTGATCAGGCCCTTGAGCACGCCGGCATCATCGACCAGCGGCAGCTTCTCGATCCGATGCTTCTGCAGGAGCACAAGCGCTTCATCGAGCGTCGTGCCGACGGGCGCGGTGACGAGATCCTCGCCTGTCATGATCTCGGTCACGGGTCGGCCATGGTCGGCGGTCGACATGAAGCGCGTGTCGCGGTTGGTGAGGATGCCGACGAGTTTGCCGGTCGCGGGGTCGGTCACCGGAACGCCGCTGATCCGGAACTTCTCCATGATCGCCTCGGCGTCGCCGAGCGTCGCGGTCGGCGGCAGCGTGACCGGGTCGACGATCATGCCCGACTCGGAGCGCTTGACCTTCTCGACCTCGTTGGCCTGTTGCTCGGGCGTCAGATTGCGGTGGATGATGCCCAGGCCGCCCTCGCGGGCCAGGGCGATCGCCAGCCGCGCCTCGGTGACCGTGTCCATCGCCGCCGAGATGATCGGGACGTTCAGACAGATCTCGTCCGTCAGCCGCGCGCGCACGTCGACCTGGTCGGGCAAGGTCTCGCTATAGCCAGGGACGATCAGCACGTCATCGAAGGTCAGCGCTTCGGCGGTATCGAAAAGCTTCTCGTTCATATTCCTCGTGGGTTGCAAAAACGCCCGGCGCAGCCGGGCGGTCTGTATCAGATGATTATACCGAGTTGTCTTCAACTGCGGCATGGGCCGCGATGTGGCATTCAGGCACGAGTGGTCACCGATCTTTGCCGTTCTTCGCCCCGAGTTTTGCGAAATTGGTCGGAAAGGACGAGAGAGATGTACAGGTTGATGTTCGCGGCAAGAAATCGCACCCGACAGCGCGCCCTGACACCAGGATGGACGCCGTGCAAGACAAGGCGCCGGGACGTTTTCGGCCAGCCTGCCTTGGCCACGGATTCCACCGGTGCATCCAGATGGCGCCTAGCAGATTGATCGGGATTCCGCATGATCCGTGACGATCCGCGCAATCTGCATACCAGATGAAGCCCCAATCGACAGGCGCCTGACTACTCGCGACCCTGGTGGCAAACTCGGATTGTTCCCGTCACAAAAGGACCTACAACGGATGCGAAAGGGGATCAGCGGATCGAACGGATGGATGCCTGACAGCCTGCGTACAACGCGCTTGACAGGCGGGCACCAAAGCTGCGCCGCAATGGGCTTTGTGGAGTGCGCTGCGGCCCTCAGGTGCCTGTCCGTTTCATCCGTTGATCCGATATCCAATCCGTTGTGGGCCTCTCCCGCCTGGCCGAATTCGCCAACGGCATCAACTCGCCTGCGCAGGCTTCGATGTGACAACGGAATTCACGCAACTCGTGACATCCGCGGCCAGGGATCAATGTCTGAAGTGTCGCACGCCGGTGGTGACCATGGCCAGACCGGCGGCGTCGGCGACAGCGATCGAGTCGGCGTCGCGCACCGAGCCGCCCGGGTGCACGATGGCCGTGATGCCAAGCGCGATCGCACGTTCGACGCTATCCGGGAAAGGGAAGAACGCGTCGGAGGCCATGACCGCGCCGCGCGCCTTCTCGCCCGCGCGCTCGCCCGCGATCTTGACGCAGTCGACGCGATTGGGCTGGCCGCCGCCGATACCGACCGTCGCAGCGCCGTGTTCGTCGGCGACGGCGAAGACGATCGCGTTCGAGCGGACGTTCTGGCAGGCCTTCCACGCGAAGCGCAGGGCGCGCCACTCGGCCTCGGTCGGCTCGCGCTTGGACACGACCTTCCAGACCGCATCGGCCGGATCGCCAAAATCCGCGTCTTGTTTGAGGAAACCGCCCGCGATCGTGCGCAGCTCGTAGCGGGGGGAGATCGCGGCCGGGTCGGCGTTTGGCATCGCGAGCAGACGGCAGTTCTTCTTCTTGGCCAGCGTCGCGCGCGCCTCGGCGGTGAAACCGGGCGCGGCGATGCACTCGACGAACAGATCCCCAAGCGCAGTGGCCGTCTCGCCATCGAAGGGCCGGTTCGAGGCGATCACGCCGCCGAACGCCGACACCGGGTCGCACGCGAATGCGGCGCGATAGGCGTCGGCCAGCACCGTGTGGGTCGCCACGCCGCAGGGCGAGAGATGCTTGACGATGCAGATCGCGGGATCGGGATAGCTCACCGCCACACGCCACGCGCCGTCGAGATCGAGCAGGTTGTTGTACGACAGCTCTTTGCCCTGCAGAACTTCGCCACCCAACGGTCCTGCGCCGGGCGTCAGGCTGTAGAGCGCGGCGGATTGATGCGGGTTCTCGCCGTAGCGCAGACCCTGGATCTTGTGGCCGACGACGTGCACCGGCGTGCTCTCGCCGATTGTTTGACCCAAATAGGTGCTGATCGCCGAATCGTAGGCGGCCGTGTGCGCGAAGCCCTTGACGGCCAGCCGGCCGCGCGTCGCAGCGCTGACGCCGCCTGCCAGCAGCTCGCCGAGCGCGGCCTCGTAGTCGGCCGGGTCGCACACCAGCGTGACGCGCGCATGGTTCTTGGCCGCGGCGCGGATCAGGGTCACGCCGCCGATATCGATCTGTTCGATGGCTTCGTCAAGCGTCACCCCGGGCTTCGCGATCGTGGCTTCGAACGGATACAGGTTGACGGCGACCACGTCGATGAAGTCCAGCTTGAGCTGCTCGAGGTCGGCGCGGTCGCTTTCGATGTCGCGCGCCAACAGCCCGCCATGGATCGCGGGGTGCAGGGTTTTGACACGCCCGCCCAGGATCTCGGGCGAGCCGGTGTAATCGGACACTTCGGTCACCGTCAGACCGGCGTCGCGCAGCGCCCTGGCCGTGCCGCCGGAGGCGATCAACTGCGCGCCGAGCTGGCTCAGACCGCGGGCGAACGGCACAAGGCCGGATTTGTCGTGGACGGAGAGAAGAGCTTTCATTTGCGATTTGTGATTTGCGATGAGCGATTGCTGACGACCAATTGTAACGAGGGATGTGGTCGCCCGGCTTCCAAAGATACTGCCGCGGCGACTGGGCAGTTCGCCCGCGCGGGAAACCAATCGCAAATCACCGATCGCAAATCACCGTTTCCTCTTGAGGATCGCCCGGTTGATGGCCTTGACCAGTCCGGGTCCGGCGTAGATCATGCCGGTGTAGATCTGGAGCAGCGTCGCCCCGGCGTCGAGCCGGGCCAGGGCGTCGTCCGGCGACATGATGCCGCCGACGCCGACGATCGGCAGGTCGGTCTGGCGCGCGAGATAGGTCACAAAGGCCTGCGCGCGTGTCGTCAACGGTTTGCCGCTGACGCCCCCCTGCAGCCCGACCGTGTACGACGGCAGGCCCTTGCGGCTGATTGTCGTGTTCGTGGCGATCAGGCCATCGATGCCGTTGGCCGTCGCGGCGGCCAACGCGTCGTCGATCTCGGCTTCGGTGAGATCCGGCGCGAGTTTGAGCAGCAACGGCACGCGCCGGGGCAGGGCGTCGCGGGCGCTCGCCACGGTTTTCAGCAGGCCCTCGAGATGGTCGCGGGCCTGGAGCTGCCGCAGGTTCAGGGTGTTTGGGCTGCTGACGTTGAGCGCCACATAATCGGCGCGGCGATACACGCGGCGCAGCAGGAACACGTAGTCGTCGGCGGCGCGCTCGATCACGGTCTCCTTGCTCTTGCCGATGTTCATGCCGGCGCGCGTGCCGGGTGCCTGCCAGGGCCGGCGCTCGATGACGTCGATGCCCTCGTTCGGGAAACCCATGCTGTTGATGACGGCCTTGTATTCCGGCAGTCGATGCAGCCGCGGCCGCGGGTTGCCGACTTGCGGGAAACGCGTGACCGTGCCCAGCTCCAGGTGGCCGAAGCCGAGCGCGGCCAGCCCGGCCACGCCCACGGCGTTCTTGTCGTAGCCGGCGGCCATCCCGATTGGGTTGCGGAACGTTAGGCCGAAGGCGCTCACTTCGAGCCGTTTGTCGTGCAGATCGAAGAGCGCGCGCATCAACAGCCGCGCCGCCGGGTTGCGACCGGCCAAGCGCACGGCCTCGAGCGTCACGCCATGCGCGCGCTCGGGGTCCAGACGGAACATCAGGGGGCGGAGAAGGGAATACATGGTCAATTTGGGATTTGTGATTGGCGATTGACGATTGATCATTGATGACAACCGCCAATCACAAATCGCAAATCGCAATTCCCTATTTGAGGAACTCCAACACGGCCTGTTCTTGTTCTGCCGAAAGGGCGCCGCTGGCGCGCCAGTGCGGCAGAAGCTGACGGATCGTGGCGACGGCGTGCAGGCGGAAGCCGGCCTGCATCAGAGTCTCGCGGGCGCCCGACTCGCGATCGACGAGCACGACCACATCGCGCACGTTGAGACCCGCGGCGGTCAGTTTTTCGACGGCCTCGAGTTTCGTGCCGCCGGTCGTGGCCAGGTCGTCGACGATGGCGATCGTCTCGCCCGGTGCATAGGCGCCCTCGATCGACGCCTGCGTGCCGTATTCCTTAACCTCGCGGCGCGGATAGATCAACGGGCGATCCATCTCGAGCGCGACGGCCGTTCCGATCGGCAGCGCCGCATACGGTAGCCCGGCCAGCCGGTCGAAGCTCAGGCCCGAGAGCAGTCGCGCGTACAGCTTCGCCGCGCGGCGAAGCGCGACCGGGTGCGAGACCAGCAGCCGCAGATCCAGATAGATCGGCGACATCAGGCCCGACTTGAGTTTGAACGACCCGAACTTCACGCAGCCGGACTCGACCAGGTCCTGCGCGAGTTGGGCGATGTCGGCGCCGGGTTCGGCAACGGCCGGCGCCGGCGTCGCGCCGGTCGCCCCGCGCCCAGCCATCGACTCCCGGCGTTTGCGATGGCGGATCGATTCGATCGCGTCGCGCAACTCGGCCGCCGCGAGCCCCGGTTTGTCGGCGCGCGAGATCGCGCGTGAGACCGGGACCAGCACGCCTTTGCCGTCGGCGCGGAGGCCGGCCAGCAGCGCGGTTTCGAGGTCGCCGCCCTGCGCGCCGACGCCCGGGGCGAGGAACCAGGCCTTCGGCGCGCGCGCGCGGATGCGGGCGAGCGCCTCAGGCTGTGTGGCGCCGATGACGAGGCCGATGTTGTTGTTGGCGTTCCAACCCTCGGCCAGATCGGCGACGGCTTCGAAGAGCAGTCGGCCGTCGTCGAGCTTGAGTTCCTGCAGGTCGCGCGAACCCGGGTTTGAGGTCCGGCAGAGCAGAAAAACGCCTCTCTCGCGGTCCGCCAGGAATGGCGTGAGCGAGTCCTGCCCAAGATAGGGCGAAAGCGTCACGGCGTGCGCCCCGAGCTCGGCGAAGGTCGAGCGGGCGTAGGCATCGGCCGTCGAGGCGATGTCGCCGCGTTTGGCGTCGAGGATCACGGGGATGACGCTACCGGTCCGGTGAGACTCGGCACGCACGGCTTCGATTACGACCCGCAGCCCAGCCCAGCCCTCGGGGCCGTACATCTCGAAGAAGGCGGCGTTGGGCTTGAAGGCCGCAGCGTAGCGCCCGGTCGCCCGGATCAGGTTCACGCAGAAGTCCACAGCCGCGGCCGCCGTCGGCTCGGGCAGATCGTCGGGATGCGGATCGAGCCCGATGCACAGCAGCGAGCTGGTCACATCGACGTGGCGATCGAGCAGGGTGAAGAAAGATTCCATAGTGTTTGACCGCGAACGGAAACCTCGGGCGACGACCTTCAGACCGAGACTGACGGGCACAAGGCTACAAATCGGCGGCGGATGCCGATTCACTCACACGGTCGGCGACGATCACGCCTTGCCGAGCACCATCGCCAGAAGCGCCATGCGCACATACAGACCGCATTCCATCTGGCGGAAGTACGCGGCGCGCGGGTCGTGATCGACGTCGCTGCTGATCTCGCCGACGCGCGGGAGCGGGTGCATCAAGGCCATGCGCGGTTTGGCGGCGCGCATCGTCTCGGGTGTGATGACGTAGGCGCCCTTGACGCTCTCGTACTCGTTGAGATCGGCGAAGCGTTCCTTCTGAATGCGCGTGACGTAGAGCACATCGCTCTCGGCAAGGACGCCGTCGAGCGTGGCGTGTTCGGTCTGCCGCAGGCCGTGCTCGTTCAATTGTGCCACAAGGTCGGCCGGCATCTTGAGCAGGTCGGGCGAGACATAGTTCACGGTGGTGTCATACAGCGAGAGCAGTTTGCTGAGCGAGTGCACGGTGCGCCCGTACTTGAGGTCGCCAAGCATGGTCACGGTCAGGCCGTCGAGCCGGCCGAGTTCCTGACGGATCGTGTACAGATCGAGCAGCGCCTGGGTCGGGTGCTCGCCGATGCCGTCGCCGGCGTTGATCACGGGTTTGCGCGCCGCCTGCGCCGCGATCGCGGCCGCGCCCGTCTCGGGATGGCGCAGGACGATCACGTCGGCGTAGCACTCGAGCGTGCGCACCGTGTCGGGCAGGCTCTCGCCCTTCGACACCGACGAGTAGCGCACCTCGCTGATCGGGATCACGCTGCCGCCCAGACGTTCCATCGCCGCCAGAAACGACGACGACGTGCGCGTCGACGGCTCGTAGAACAGGTTCGCCAGGATCTTGCCCTTGAGCAGGTCGAAGGTGCCGATGTGCGCGACCATGTTGCGCATCGCGTCGGCCACGCCGAAGATGTACTCCAGGTCGTCGCGCGTGAACTGCGACACCGAGAGGATGTCCTGTCCATAGAAGCGCCCGGTGCGCTGATCACCAAGCGGCAGGTGGCGGGACTTGAGGTGTTGCGGCAAAGACATGGTTCCTCCTTGTGTGTGAAACGGGTCGCGCGGTGGTCAGTTGGACCGATCGCCGCGACCCGCGACGTTGCGCCCGAAGCCGGGCTGCGCCAGGATTTGTCCAGAGTCGAACACGCGTTGGCCGCGCAGGGTCACGCCGTTCACCCGTCCGCGCAGCGCCCAGCCCTCGAAGGGCGTCCAGGCCGCGCGCGTCTGCTGTTCGGCGCCGATCGGCCGCCACGCCGCGTCGACGTCGACGTCGACCCAGGTGTCGGGCTGTTCGGGCAGGGCGAACAAACGCCGAGGGCCGGCGTGCATGCGTTCGACGATGGCGTCGAGCGTGAGCAGCCCGGCGTGCACGGCGGTCAGCCAGAGCGGCAGCGCTGTCTCCAACCCCGGGAAGCCGGGCGGGGGCGTCGCCGATTCCTTTTCGGCCATGGTGTGCGGCGCGTGATCGGTCGCGAAGCAGTCGATGGCGTCGAGGTTGGCCCACAGCGCGTCGACGTCGGCCTGCGTTTGCAGCCGCGGACGCACCTCGGCATAGGCGCCGCTCCAGCCCCGCGCGTCGCGCGCGAAGTCGATGAACTGCCGGGCGGGGCGCGCGCCCTCGATCAAGAACATGTGGTGCGGGCAGACCTCGCACGTGACCTTCAGACCGCGCTCTCGCGCGCGCCGGATCAGTTCGATCTCGGATTGGCGCGCGACGTGGCAGATGTGTACGCCGCGATCGGCGAACTGCGCGGCCAGGATCACGGCCGCGGTCTGCTGTTCCTCGGCATGCGCCACGATCGGGCGATCCGTGGGCCACGCGTCAAAGTGCGCGACAAGCGCGTCGAGCCCCGACATCTTGAGGTCGCCAAACGTGGCGTCGAGATACAGCTTGAGCCCGATGCTGCGCGATGCCGAGTCCTTCGCGTGCGCGACGTTGCCGGGGCCCGCGCCGAAAAAGATGCCGTAGTCGCACAAAGCCCGCGACCGCGCAGCAGTTTCGTACTGGCCCAACGCGTCGGCGTCGACGAGCGGCGGTTGCGTGTTGGGCATCGCCAGGATCGTGGTGACACCGCCCGCCAGCGCCGCCGCCGTCGCCGTCGTCCAATCTTCCTTGTGGCTCTGCTTGAGATCGCGCACGTGGACGTGCGGATCGGTCAGCCCCGGCAAACGCATCAGGTCTCCTCGCCGGCTCAGCCGCCGGCAGCAGGCAAAAAAAAGAGCCGATAGATCGGCTCTTTAATGATGATTCAATTGGGCGCGCCCCCGGCGTCCTGGTGTGTAAGAGATTGGTGTATGGGGTCGCTGCATCGAGGAGAGACTATAGGACGATTCGGGTGCGCTGTCAACAGGCAAGGTGCAACATACGGCGAAGATTCAACGCGGCAATGATCACAACGCGTCCCTCCCGTTCTTCGCGTCTTCGCGGTTCATGCACTCGGGTAGGCTTCCGGCTCGAGACGTCCGTCACTCAAGCGCCAGAGACGCGTGGCCACATGCTCGGCGAACGTCGCGTCATGTGTGATCGCCAGGACGGTCCCTCGGAAGTCGACGAGCGCGGCCTCGAATTGTTCGACGCTCGCCAGGTCGAGGTGGTTGGTCGGCTCATCGAGGACGAGCAGCGTCGGCTCCGCCGCGACCAACCGCGCGATCTGCAGTTTGCGTCGCTGCCCGAGGCTCAACGTGCCCACGCGTTGATGCGCCTCGTCGTCGGCGAATAGCCCATAGCGATGCAGCCGCGCGCGCAGCTCGGGCTCGGTGCCGGTGAGACCGCGGCTGAACCCCTCGAGCACCGTTTGCTCGAGGTCGAGCGTCGCCAGCAATTGATCGAGGAAGCCGATCCGCGCGCTCGACGCCAGCCTCACGCGGCCCCGGTCGGCCGTCTCCAGGCCAAGCAGGATGCGGATCAGCGTCGTCTTGCCGCAGCCGTTCGGCCCAAGCAAGACCACGCGCTCACCGCCGCGCACCTCGCCGCTCACGCCGGTCAGGACGTCGCGCGAACCGAACCGCTTGCACACATCCTCGAAGATGATCAGGTCATGGCTGACCACGTCCGGCTGCACGAAGGCCGGGTTGATCTGCCATCGCCGGGTCGGCCGCTCGATGGCGTTGTCGGTCAACAGCTGGAGCCGGCGCTTGGCCTTCCGGATCTCCTTGCCCTGTCGGACCTCGTTGCGACCGCGAAAGAAGTGCTTGGCGAACTTGTCGCCGTCCTTGGGCGGGCGCCCGGTGCCGGCGCTGTGCTGATTGTGCTTGATCTGTTGATATAGCCCGCGCATCTCGCTCTGCTGGGCTTCGAAGGCCGCCTGCTGGTCGGCGTCGGCGCGCGCGCGGGCGGCGCGATACGCGTCGTAATCGCCCGCATAGAGCGTCAACTCCCGCGTCAGCGCCGACAGCTCCGCGATCGCGTTGACCGTGCGGTTGAGGAAGCGCCGATTGTGCGAGATCAGAACGACGGCGCCGGGATAGCGCTGGAGGTATTCGGCCAGCCAGGTCAGCGCCGCCTCGTCCAGGTGATTGGTCGGCTCGTCGAGCACGAGCAGGTCAGGCGAGCGCAGCAACAAACCGGCGAGCACGAGCCGCGTCTGTTCGCCGCCGCTGAGCGTGTGTGGCGCGCGGTCCGGCGCGACCTGCGCGAGGCCGAGGCCGGCGCGCACCTCATCAAGCCGGTGCTCGCCGTCGTAGCCGCCGCGGGCCGCAAACAGCGTCTGCACCACGCCATAGCGGGCCAATGCCTCGGCGCGGGCGTCCGCCGAAAGCGCCGGCGCGGCCAGCTCGGCCTCGAGGGCCGTCAGGTCGGCGCGCAGACGTTCGAGCCCGCCGACGGCCTCGGCCAGATAGCTTTGAACGGTGAGCGTGGCTCCTGGTTCAGGGCTCACGAACTCGGGCGCCTGCGGCAGATGGCCCCAGGTGAGGTCTGGGGCAGCGCGGCGTTGGCCGCTGTCGGGATCGAGTTGGCCCAACAGGATGCGGGCCAGCGTCGTTTTCCCCGCGCCGTTCTCGCCGATCAGTCCGATGCGCGCGCCACGATTGACCATGAGGTCGATATCGTCGAGCACGACCAAGGGACCGTACGCGAGGTGGATGCCGCTCAGCTCGATCAAGGATTGTGTCATACGTCATTCCCGAACCCGCTCACGACTCGCCAAAACAAAACGCCGCCTGGACGAACCAGGCGGCGTTGAGCGGGTGAAGGAATCGAAACAGATCGGCCGGGCTGCGTCCAGAAAAGCTTAGCGTCGGGCGATCTGATCCGTCATTGCTGGGTCAGTTTACCGCAGGGCAGTGGGCTTGTCCACAGGCGACCGTCGTCACGGCGTCGCCAGCGCCGCCTGAATGGCCTGGCGGATCGCGTCCACGTCCATCGGATTGTTCACCTGTTGTCCGTTGATCAACACGGTGGGCGTCCCGTTCAGGTTGAGTTGCTTGGCCTGGACTTCGTCGTCCCGGACGCGCTGGGCGATCGCGCTGCTGCCGATGCACGCGTCATATTGCGTCAGGTCGAGGCCCGCCGATTGCGCCAGCTGGCGCAGCTTGGGCGCGCTGAAGTGGCCACGGTTCTCGCCGTCCTGGTTGGCGTACACGTAGTCATGGTACTCCCAGAACTTGCCCTGGTCGGCCGCGCATTCGCTGGCCTGCGCCGCACTGCGCGACTCGCCGTTGCTCGAGATCGGGTCGACGACGACGAAGTGCCGGAACTCGAAACGAACGCTCAGACCGGCGTCGATGAATTCCTGCTTGATGATCGGGCCGACCGACGACGAGAACAGGCCGCAGTACGGGCATTGGAAGTCGGCGAACTCGCGCACCACGACCTTGGCATCCTTCGGGCCGTAGTTCTTGCCGTCGACCAACTCCGCCTTGTAAGTGATCGCGGCGGGCGCGATGGCCGCGCTGAGCGGCGTGATCTGGGCGCTGATGCTGGGCCAGGCCAGCAGGCCGGCCACGGCGAGCGCCGCCACGGCAAGGATGCCGTAGATGGTGTAATTCTGCTGGCGTTGTTGAGCGGCGCGTTTGGTTCGAAGTTGCTCGCGACGGGTCATGTCTCCTCCAAAACTGCAACGTAGGCGTAAACGGGTGCAACCCGAGGGCGCATTATATCCGGCTCGCACCGACCGTGGAATGAGGTATTTCTGATAAGACACCGGGAGTGCCCCGAAGTGCCCCGATGTCGGCGCGGTCCGCGCC
>JBGAJV010000078.1:0-27363 GCA_044224715.1 Anaerolineales bacterium
CGGCGAGACACTCGAGCGTTTGATCGCCGGGCTCGGCGCGCGACAGTTCCTGATGCATGACGTGCATCGCCCCGGCCCGACTGTGTTTCACACTCGCTGGGCGCTGAGCTACCTGGCCGGGCCGTTGACGCGCGATCAGCTGCGGCGGCTGCGCCCGGCGACTCCGGCACCCGCGATCGCGGCGCAGCCGTCCTCGGCCGAGACAGGCGGACCGCAGCCCGTCGCCGCGCCGCCCGTTGCGCGAGCGCGCGCGACAGTGGTCAGCGTGCCGGCGTCGATCCCGCAGTACGTGATCAAGCCGGTCGGCGAGCGGTTCCGCCCGGTGCTGTTTGCACAGGTCGTCGTGCGCTACAGCCACGCACGCGCCAACTTGAGCTACGACAAACGACTGGCGTATACCGTGCCGGTCGAGCAGGTCGAACCGAGCCCGCAATGGGACACGCATGCCGTGGCGCCGCTGCCGCTCAAGGATCTCGCGCGCAGCTTGCCCGATCGGCATTGGATCGACGGCGACCCCGGCCCGCTGGCCGATGGGCGTCGGTTGACGGCCTGGCAGAAAGACCTGGTGGCCGCGTTGTATCGCAACGCCGATCTGCTGCTTCACCAGAACCCGAGCCTCAAGCTCTTCGCCCGGCCGGGCGAGTCGTACGCGGAGTTTCGCGCGCGCTGTCTGGCGGCGGCCGAGGCGCGACGGGCCGAGGAACTGCGCAAGGTTCAACAACGTTACGATCGCCAGCTTGACTCGCTCGAGGCCAAGCTTTTCGCCGAACGCCGCGAACGCGCCGAGGACGAGGCCGAGGTGCGCGCGCGTGAAGGCGAGAGCCGCTGGACCGATCTCGAAAACGTGCTGGGGCTGGTCGGTCTGCTGCGGCAACCGCAACGCATGATCACGACCTCGCTCAGCCGGCGGCGGCTGAAGGAGCAGTCGCAATCGGACTTGACCGAAAGCGCCGAGCAGATCGCGCTGCTCGAGTCGCGCGTCAACGCGCTCAAAGCCGAGGCGCGCACGGCGTTCCAGGGAGTTATTGACAAGTGGTCGACGGCGGCCGCGGATCTGCATGAGTTGCGCGTCACGCCGCGACGGTCCGACATCCTGGTGGAGGCCTTTGGCGTGGGCTGGATCTAGACTTCCGGCCGCCATTTCACCACTTTTTCACCCCAAACCCGCCAAAAATCCGGCATGCTACTCCCTATACTCGGTTATGTAGCCTGTGGCACGGAGTTTGCAAGATCCTCCGGCGAACCATAGAGGAGCGGAGCATGGCGACTGTGGAACGCGTGCGGAGCGGGTATTACTACCCGAACAAAATGGGCCGGATCTACCTCACGGCCCTTGAAGAGGTGATGGGCAAGAACGGCCTGAACGCCATCCTGCGTCTGGCCGGGCTTGATCGTTTCATCGATCATTACCCACCGGACAACCTGGCCAAGGAATTCGACTTCGCCGACATCGCCGCGCTGCATACCGCGCTCGAAGAGATGTACGGTCCGCGCGGCGGGCGTGGTCTGTGTCAGCGCGCGGGTCGCGCGCTCTTCGCCAACGGGCTGCGTAATTTCGGCGCGCTCGCCGGCGCCGGCGACCTGGCCTTCAAGGTGCTGCCGCTCGGCACCAAGGTGCGCATCGCCGTCCCGGCCATCGCCAAAGTCTTCAGCACCACGACGGACCAAATCAGCAACGCCGTCGATCAGGGCGATCACTTCATCTACACCATCGAGCGATGCTCGATGTGCTGGGGCCGCAAGTCCGACAAGCCTGTCTGCCACACCGCCGTGGGCATCATCCAGGAAGCCATGAAGTGGATGTCCGGCGGTCGCGAGTTCAGGGTCGAGATGATCGACTGCATGGCCACCGGCGCCCCGATCGGGCGTCTGCGCGTGTACAAAGACCCGGTGGCCTGAGCGCCGATCCGACGAGATGAACGGCCGCAATCGCGGCCGTTTTTCGTTTGTGCCGCGCTCAATGTTTCACCGGCGATTCACGCACGTCCCGATCGACATTTGCTAGAGTGGCGCGAATGACGGTCGCGACTCTGAGACGCTCTGATGCCTTGACGAAACCCACGGCCGAGCGCGCTTATGTGCTGCCTTACCGTGGGGTCGCCATCGTCATCATCGACCTGAGTCACACATCGCCGAGCAACGCCATGCCGATCATGACGGCCGCCGGCGAATTGATCGCAACCTTCCCGCCCAAGAGCGTGCGCGCCTTCACCGACGTCACCGGCGCGGTCTACAGCAAAGAAAGCTACAACGCGCTCAAAGAATTCACGGTCAACAATACGCCGTACATCCTGGCGTCAGCCGTGGTCGGCGCCGATGGTCTGCGCGCCGTCGCGCTTCTGACCGGCCGCAACATCCTCCATTTCGCCAGACGCGTCGACGCGCTCGATTGGCTCGCCGGGGTCATCGCGGACCTCCCCGCCTGAATTCATCGCCGGATTCGGCGCCACAGCGTGATGCTCGACACGCCGAACCTGTTCGCACTGCGTCCTGTCGAATGAGGCGGTAGCGGGCGTTGTTGAGTGCGGTATGCTGACGGAAGTCCGCTCGTTCCCGCGTGGAAGGTGAAACGATGTCACCGCAACTCCGTCGACTGTTCCGCCTGCTCAACCGCTACTGGATGGTGCCGCTGTTCCGCCTGGGTTTCGGCCCCTGGATCTGCAATCCGTTCTCCGGGTACATCCTGGTGCTCAAGACAATCGGCCGACGCACGGGCCGGGTCCGGTATGCGCCTGTCAATTACGCGATCCTCAATGGGGCCGTGTATTTCGTCTCCGGTGGACGCGAGGAGTCGGACTGGTACCGCAACCTGCTGGCCAACCCCGACATCGACGTGCTCCTGCCATCGGGCGCGATCCGCGGACGGGTCGAGGTGGCGACTGATCCGGACGAGCGGTTGACGGCCGCCCGGCAGGTGTTGAAGGCTGCGGGCTTTGCCGGCTTCTTCGAGGGATACAACCCGCACCGGATCTCGGACGCCGAGTTGCGCGAGCGAACCGCCGATTTGCCTGTGCTGCGGTTGCGCGCCACGGGGCTGGGCAGCGGCGCCGTCGACCCGGGCGGGCTGGGCTGGCTGCTGAGCTGGGCGCTGTTTGGGGGCGTGTTATGGGCGCTGCGTCCGCGCCGGAAGACCCGCGGCTGAAGCGCCAGGTCCTCGCGCGGGCGAGCGCGTCCTGCACAGCCCGCCGAAAGTCCTGCGCGGCGGGATCCGCACCTAATCCGATAAAGGCGTGAACCTTCTCGGTCGATTGGTTCACGCAGCCGAAGACCTCGAGCCCCGTGTCGCCGGTCAGGCGCGCGGCAAGATCTTCGAGTTCGATCTCCTTGAGCGCCGCGATCGAGGTCACGATCCCGGATTTTGGGCCCTGGCGCGCCCAGAGCAGCCAACGGTGAGTCAACACCACAGTCGTCGTGTGTTCGGGGTCCGGGTCGCCTCCGCCGCCGAGGAAACAAGTCGCACAGACCCGGGTCGTGCGTGTGTAATCGGCCATGACGCCTCCGGACGGATCGATCTCATGGCGGGGTCGGTTGACCCGGCCGGCTGATACGACCCAGGACGTAGAACGGGATCGGCGCGCAACTGACGACGGCGAACAACAGGGCATTGCCGCCGGCCGTCAGCCCGAAGAACAACGCGGCGCCAAGCGCGACTAAGACGCTGCCGAGCCTGTCCCAGCGCAGCGACACAAGATAGCCCAGCAAGAGCAAGGCGTGGAGCGCCTGCGTGAGCCACACGTCGACGGACGGCCAGTTGGCCGGGTGGATGAACCACGCCAGGTGCTCGACGAAGAAAGCGCCCCAGAACAACAGCAGCCCGAGGCTGATGATCCGTCCAATCAGGACCGAGAGTTGATGGAGCAATCCAAACGCGGGTTTGCGCATGGACATGTCGCGACTCCGCTTCACGCGGCTCAGCCATGACGGGATCACGACGCTCGCGGCGCCGCGCGGGAGCGTCGACCAAGCCGCAGTCGAAAGGGTCGGCGGCTGCGAGTGGTCGCACGCCGACAATGGCGCCCGACGTCATTTTAGCCCCTGGAGGACTGACGTTGCCGTGCGCCCAACATGGTTCGATCTCAGCGCGCGGCGCTTGTGCCCAATGCACCAAAGGGCCCGGCGGCTCCCGGCGTGACTTAGCGAATATGAACGCCAATTTCACGGCAGTAGGGTGTACGATCCCTCGCATATGGCACCCGGCCTGAGCGTTTGTCTCATCGTCAAGAACGAAGAACAGGATCTCCCGCGCTGTCTCGACAGCCTGCGTCCGCTCGCGGCGGAGATCGTCGTCGTCGACACCGGGTCGACCGACCGAACGCCCGAGATCGCGAGCGGTTTCGGCGCGCGGGTGATCCGTCACGCCTGGGGCCACGACTTCTCGGCCGCCCGAAACATCGGGATCGACGCCGCCACGGGCGATTGGATCCTGATCCTGGACGCCGATGAGACTGTCCCGGCCGCCACTGCCGTGCTGCTGCCTGGTTTGCTGGCCCAGGCCGACGATGCGCTGCCGCCCATCGACGGGTACCTGATGCTGTGCCACAACCTCATGCCGACGGGCGCGCCCGTGGGCTTCACCGAGCACCCGACGCTCCGGCTATTTCGGAACCGGCCGGCCTTTCGGTTTCGTCAGGCCGTGCATGAGCAGATCTTGCCGGCGCTCTATGACAGCGGCGCCCGGGTCGCATCGACCGAAGCGCGCATCCTGCATTTCGGCTACATGCGTTCGACAGTCCAGGGCCAGGCGCAGCGCGACGACCGTGATCGCGCGCTGCTGCAGGCCGCGCTCGTCACCGAGCCCGACAACGTGGACCTGCTCTTCCAGTTGGGGGGCCTCGAAGCGCGCCAGGGACATCTCGTCGAAGCACGCTCGATCCTGCAACGCGTGCTGGCGTTGCGCGAGCACCTCGGGCCGGTCGAGCAGGCGCTGACCATGTTCTACCTCTCGAACATCGAGCTTAACGACGGCAACTTGGCCGCGGCCGTGCAGTACGCCGAGGCCAGCATCGCGGCGTCGACGCACTCGTCGCCGTCGCTGGCTCGCCTCAACCTGGCCGCCGCACATCTGCGGTTGGGCCAGGTTGCCACGCAGGCCGCGACGCAGGCGCTCAAGCCCGATCTGCCGCCCGAGGCCTATCGCGAGGCCCTGGTCCACATTCAGACAGGTCGCGCTCATTTCTCGGTTGCCCACGACACTTACCGCCTGGTGGCCGCCGCGCCGGACCTCGCCGAGCCCCTGCGTCTGAAAGCCACCGCCAGCATTGACCTTTGCGCCAGATTGCTCCGTTGACCCGCGTCCGAGAAGCGTCATCCAACCCCATACACGTGCCGTGGCATGCAGAATGCAGCGCTCCGCGCATATGATTGCCTGCTAGGCTTACGCCAAACAAGGCGCGCGGACCGCACTCTTGAACGCCGCGCGACCATCCATTCAAACACTTGAGGGATCAGATCGACGATGTCGACCGCCACGCCTAAATCGATCCCGGGCCCAGGCACGCTGACGGCCCTGAGCGGACTGGTCCGGGAGGATTTTCTGCAATACGCCGGGCGTCTCTGGCGCACCTACGGCGACACCTTTCGGCTCAAGCTGGGGCCGCAGAACCTGATCTTCGCCATACATCCCGAGGCGGTTCGCTACGTCAACATCACGAACCGCCAGAACTACGACAAGGTTCGCAGCTACGACGGCGTGCGGCGCTACCTGATCGGGGATGGCCTGGTCGCCAGTACGGGCGAGTTGTGGCGGCGGCAACGCAAGCTGATGTCGCCCTTCTTCACCCCGCGGGGCGTGCAGGCCTATGCCGAGATCATGCTGCGTGATGGCCAACGTCTGCAAGAGCGCTGGGCCGAGCTGGCGCGTAGCGGGTCGACCGTGGAAATCGGCGAAGAGATGACGCTGGTAACCGCGTCGATCATCCTCAAGGCGATGTTCAGCACCGAGACCGACGAAGCGATCATGGCGATGAAGGGCTCGGTGGAGGACATGATCGCGTACGTCACCTCCGTCCGATCGGGCATCACCTTCCCGCTATGGGTGCCGACGCCGGCCAACCGCCGATACGCCACCGCCCACGACAAAGTCCACACCTACATCAACGCCCTGATCGCGCATCGGCGTGCTCTGCCTGAATCCGAGTGGCCAAACGACCTGTTGACGCGCTTGATGCAGGCCCGCGATGAAGAGACGGGCGAAAGCATGGGGACGAACCTTCTGCGCGACGAGTCGATCACCACGTTCTTCGCGGGCCATGAGACCACAGCGCGCACCATGAGCGCGACCTGGTACGCGCTGGCCAGCAACCCCGAAGTGGCCGAGCGGTTACACGCGGAGCTGGATGCCGTGCTTGGCGACAGGTCTCCGACCGTCGACGATCTGCATCAACTGCCGTACACGCTGCAAGTCATCAAGGAAGTGTTGCGGCTGTATCCGCCGGCGCCGTTCTACGTGCGCGATGCGTTGGCCGAGGATTCGTTGGACGGCTACGCCATCCCGGCCGGCGGCGCCGTGATGCTGTCGCCGTACTACACGCATCGCCACCCGGCGTTCTGGGAGGAGCCTCTGCGCTTCGACCCGGACCGCTGGACGCCCGAGCGCGAGTCGGCTCGGCACCCGTATGCGTACCACCCGTTCGCCACGGGGCAGCGCGTCTGCATCGGCAACAACTTCTCGCTGCTCGAATCGCATCTGCTGCTGGCCGTGCTAGCCAAACGCTTTTCGCCGCGGCTTGCGCCCGGTTACGCCCCGCGCTGGGTGATGAAGGGCGTGCTCAGCACGGCCAACGGGCTGCCGATGGTGATCGAGGCGCGGCGCGCCGGCTGAAGCCGCGCGGACTCTCGGGCAAGGCCGGCCTGCGCCGGCCTCGCGGCAATTTCAAGACGTCGGCGCTGGCCACCGCTTGGGAGACAGAGCCTTTTCGCCAGACGGGAGCTGCTCACGGTGATCGAGACGCGGCGCGCGCCGGCGAAAACCGCCCAGACTCTCCCAAGGCCGGCCTTGCGACAGTTCTATGAAGTCCGCCAAGGCCGACGTCGCTACCGATCCGCGCGGCTTCAGCCGGCGCAGCCTATTCGACCGTCACGGATTTGGCCAGATTCCTCGGTTGATCGACGTCGGTGCCGCGGCGAACGGCGATGTGATATGCCAGCAGTTGGAGCGGCACGACCGCCACGATCGGCGCCAGCAGCGCCGGGGTCTCGGGCGTCCAGAGCACATGATCGGCCTTCGACGCGATCACTTCATCGCCGTCGGTGGCAACGGCGATGACGCGTCCGCCGCGGGCTTTGGCCTGCTCGATCTGCGACAGCATCTTGTCGCGCACCGCGTCGTGCAAGGCCAGACACACGACCGGCATGTCGCGGTCGATCAGGGCGATCGGCCCGTGCTTCATCTCCCCCGCCGGGTAACCCTCGGCGTGGATGTACGAGATCTCCTTGAGCTTGAGCGCGCCTTCCAGCGCGATCGGCATCTGCAGCCCGCGCCCCAGATACAAAGCATGTCGGTATTCGAACAGGACTTCGGCCAGCTCCCGGACCGCGCCTTCGCGTTCGAGGGTCTGGCCGACCAGATCCGGCAGACGCGCCAGGTCGTGAGCCAGCGCCGGGTCCGGACGGGCGCCGCGCAACTGCGCGACGTGCAAGGCCACCAGCAGTTGCGCGGCCAGCGAGGCCGTGAACGCCTTGGTCGACGCCACGCCGATCTCGGGGCCGGCGTTCAGGCTGACGTGCCCGTCGGCGATACGGCGCGCCTCGGAGCCGACGTTGTTGACGATCGTCCAGAGCAGCGCCCCGCGTTCGCGCGCCGTCTCCATCGCCGCCAGCGTGTCGACTGTCTCGCCCGACTGCGTGATCGCCAGGACGGCCGTGCGCTCATCGAGCAATGGGTCCGCGTAGCGCACCTCGGACCCGATCTCCACCTGCACCGGCAGACGCGTCAGGCGTTCGAGATAGATCCGGCCGACCAGACCGGCGTAGTACGACGTGCCGCAGGCGACGATCACGATGCGGTCGATCTGACGCGCGCGCTCGGCCGTGAGCCGCAGATCCGGCAAACTCACGGCGCCCGTGGCGAAGTCGACTCGCCCGCGGAGCGTATCCGTGAGCGCCCGGCCCTGCTCGTGGATCTCCTTCTGCATGAAGTGCTTGTACTCGCCCTTCTCGGCCGAGACCGCGTCGAACGGCACGAGATGCACGGTCGGCCGTACGGGCGCGCCGTCGAGGGTCGTGACGTCATACCCGGCGCGCGTCACGACGGCCATCTGCCGCGACTCGAGGTAGACGACCCGCCGGGTGTGTTCGACGATCGCGGGCATGTCAGAGGCGATGAACATCTCGCCGTCGCCGATGCCGAGCGCCACGCCACCGGCGTTGCCGATGCGCGTGACGATCAGCCGGTCGGGCTCGCGCGCAGCCATGACCACCACGGCCTGCGCGCCAAGCAACCGGCGGAAAGCCTGGCGCGACGCCTGTTCGAGCGAGGCGCCACCGTTCAGGTAGCGCTCGACCAGGTGCACGATCACCTCGGTGTCGGTATCGGAAGCGAAGGTCACGCCCTCGGCTTCCAGTTCGTCTTTCAACTCAAGGAAGTTCTCGACGATGCCGTTATGCACGACGGCCACTTTGCCGCTCGCGCCGACATGCGGATGCGCGTTGCGCACCGAGGGCTCGCCGTGCGTGGCCCAGCGTGTATGCCCCATGCCGACCAGGCCGTGCACGGGCTGCTCGGCCAAAAGCTCCACCAGGCGGCCGAGTTTGCCGACTTCGCGTCGCACTTGAATGCCGCCGTTGAGCACGGCCACACCCGAACTGTCATAGCCGCGGTATTCGAGACGCCGCAGCCCTTCCACGACGATCGGCGCCGCTTCGCGCGCGCCAAGGTATCCGACGATGCCACACATGGTTGGATCTCCCCACTGGGTTTTGGTTGAAAGTTACCGCCACCGCCGCGCCCGTTATCGCCTCGTCGCCGAGGTTTTGTAAGGCCGGCTTCGCGTGTGGGCAAGTTGCCCGATGGGGGAGAGATGGGGGTGGTGGCACACCCCGGCGGCATCCGCTGAAACCTCGCTTTTCCGGCGGCCGGTCGGTTTGTCAGCTGGTCGGCTGTCGGCTAGTCGCAGGCGAACAGGACTAGTGGACAAGACGACGAGTCGACGAGCCGACAAACCGGCGTTAGCACTGCCCTACGGCAGGAACCGCCACTTCGTCTCCTAAGCGCGCGCTTTGAACGCGCGCGTTCAGGCCAGGCGCTAATCTTCCCCAGGACGATTTGGTCGTGACGCTCATCACCTCCTGAACACTTGCGAGGAGTGTAGCACGTGCTGATCAAGGATCGGTTCAGAGGTACTTTTCGACCGACCAGCCGCCATCCCGCATTGGCGTGGGTGCGCGAGCGGGATCGGCCGGGTCGAAGCGTAAGCGCGCGCGACCCGTGAAGGCGTCGAGCACGTCGCCGAGGCTGTCGACCAGCACGACGGGCCGGCCGAGCTCGCGCGCGATGGTCAGCGGCGCGACGTCATCGAGGCTGATGCCGTCGGGATGATCGAACATCACCCGGGGCAGCGCGATGAAGGCGCCGAGGTCGCTTCCACGCAGCTGCGCGATCACGTCCTCGCCCATGAGCAGGCCAGCCACCGTGATCGTGTGGCCCAGGCGTTCGTTCACGATCGGCACGACCCGCAGCCGCGATCCGGCGATGGCGTCGAACTCAGCCGCCGTTTTGGCGAGCGTCGGCGCGAAGAGCGTCGCCGTGGCCAAGGTCGCGGAGAGCGGCATGCTGAAAGCGTGTCGCCCCCCGCTCTCGCGCGCGACAAGCGTCTTGAGTTCACGCTTCACGGCCCGCCAGTCGTCGAGATAGTCACGGACGAGGCCAAGCCCGTTCTCCTGCAACTGCAGATCGTCGTAATACGCGCGCGCCGGGATGCGGGTCTCCGTCACAAGGAACCACTCGTCGGTCGGATACGCGAAGCGCACGCCGAGGTCCGCCTGGAATTCCTTCTGCCAGCCGGCGACGGCCTTGAGCACGGCGCGGGCTTCGGCCACCGTATGCGGGCGGCGACCGTACTTGTGGTGGCGCGTCAGACCGACGGGCACCACGCTCACCGATTGCACGGCCGGGTACAGCTCGGCCAGGTCGCGGATCGACTTCTCGAGGAAGGCGCCGTCGTTGAGACCGGGCGTGACGACCAGTTGCGTGTGCATCTCGATGCCGCGCTCGGCCAGCCAGCGCAGTTGCTCGAGCACGTCCGGGGCCTTGGGGTTGGCCAGACAGGCGCGCCGGTTTTCGAGATCGGTCGAATGCACCGAGACATACAGCGGCGAGAGGTGCTGGGTCTCGATCCGCTCCCAATCGTGGTCGTTCAGATTGGTCAGCGTGACGAAGTGGCCATACAGGAACGAATAGCGGTAGTCGTCGTCCTTGATGTACAACGTCCGGCGCATGCGCGGCGCGGTCTGCAGCACGAAGCAGAACGGGCACAGGTTGTTGCAGCGGCGGATGTCGATATCGAACGTCGGGTGGACGAACGTGATCCCCAGCGGCTGATTGTCGTCGCGAAAGTCGCGCGCGATGGCGGACGCGCTTGGCGCCCGTCTGTACTCGACCTCCACCTCGTCCTCGGCGGCGTAGAACTGCACGTCGATGACGTCGGTGACGGGCTCGCCGTTGACGGCCAGCACCTCGTCGCCGGGCAGGAGACCGAGCGCCTCGGCCAGCGAACCGGGTTCGATCGATTCGATGATGCCGGCGTAGCGGCGCGGGGCGGTCTCGACGAAGTCGATGGCGGAGGTCATGAGGCGATTCTACCCGGCCCGACATCGGGGCACATCGGGAGACACCGGGAGTGTCCCGATGTATCCCGATGTGTCCGCGGGCTCACCGGCCGGGCTGGCGCATCGGCCGGCGCGGCATGATCGGCGCCCGCACCGGCGTCGGCTTGGGCGGACGCAACGGGATCGGCGTCTGCCGGACCGGTTTGATGGCCGGGCGCTGTTGCGGCGATTGCGGTTGAGACGGCTTTGACATGTTGTCCTCCAGGATCAGGCGATCGCACAAATCTGGGCCTGCCCGGCGGGCCGGGCCGCAGGCTCTTCCGGTCCCAGGGGACAAAAAAAGCCGTGAGCGTCGACCCGCCCACGGCTTGGTATCGCATCGAAAGGATCGTCCGGATCAAACGCGCGACACCTCGGCTGAGGGCGTCACGCCACACATCCCCCTGGCGCTGTAGTCGCCGGGGCAAACGTGTGGCCGTGTGTCGCGAATCTTCACCATCGTCTGTGCGATCTCGTTTGAGATGGAAAGAGTAGCACGACGCCGGCGCAGCGTCAAGACGCACGCGCGTCGCCCGCCGGCGGCTGCGTGACATGCCGTTCGAGCAAGTCGATGACGGCATCGAGCGAAAGACCGGTCGTGTCGATCACGGCGGCATCGTCGGCCGCACGCAGCGGCGCCGATTGGCGCGAGCTGTCGATCCGATCGCGCTCGGCCAGGTTGGCCAGGATGTCCTCGAACGTGCGATCCTCGCCGCGGGCGCTGACCTCGGCATACCGCCGCCGGGCGCGGGCCTCGACCGAGGCGGTCAGATAGACCTTGGCGTCCGCCTCGGGGACGATCGCCGTGCCGACGTCGCGGCCGACCATGACCACGCGACCCCGCAGCCCGACGCGCCGCATCGCGGCCGTCAGCGTTGCCCGCACCGCGGGCACAGCCGCCACCGGCGAGACGTTGTCTTCGACGTCGCGCGAGCGCAGGCTGTGGGTGATGTCGTCGGCGCCGGCCATCACCGTGGCGTCTCGGCCGTCACGCTCCGCGTCGCTCGGCGGCCGGATGTCGATCGGATGCGCCTCGGCGAAGTCGGCCAGGGCCGCCGCATCGGCGACATCCACACCCGCGCGCAGCGCCAGATACGTCAGGGCGCGGTACATCAGCCCGGTGTCGAAAAAGAGATAACCGAACCGCTCGGCAAGTCGTTTCCCGACTGCGGATTTTCCGGAAGCGACCGGGCCGTCGATAGCGATGATAAAAGGCAGGGGCATGGCGGCATTATAACGAACGCTGCCGGACGAGGCACGACCGGCAGCCACCGTGTGCGCGTCGTCAGGCGTGTGACCGACCGCGAATGACGCAAAGAGGAGTCTGTCACTCGTCGCGTCTGGTTCAGTGAAGTTCGATCTTCTCAGCCGTGTCGGGAGAAGTCTGGCGAAAGCGAGAGGGAGCGAGGGTCGGGGGGGTGTCCCGCCCCACGCTCCCCCTCGCGTTAGCCCGCCCCGACCCTCGCTCCCTCTCGCTTTCGCCCAATTTGTGTTTGGCAGGCTCAGCGTGTGACGGCCGGCGGCGCCTGAATGTCCTGGCGCAGCCACAACACCGTGAGCGTCGGATACTGGATCTTGGCGCGGCGGAAGAGGAGCCAATCCAGCTGCTCGTTCCAAAACAACGTATCCGGGAACCACACCGGATCGAGCTGGAACGGCGCGCCGACGTACGCGGCGCCCAGCTGCGGTTGCGCAGCGTCCTCGGCGGCAGCCGGCGCGATGACGGCCGCGGCCGCCACCTCCGGGCTCAGGTTCGTCACGTACTGTACCTTTTTGAAATCGCGCAAAGCCCAGGCCAGCGCGCCGTCGGGCGAGGCCTGCGCCACCACGTCGATCTCGGTGCCCTCGCCGATCGATTGTTCGCCCGACCAGAGCAAGGTCTCGCGCAGCCGCGCCAGATCCGCGCCGACCGGGTGCGGCCACCACAGCTCGGCCGGGCTCCCCGGCTGCGTGCGCGTGGCGCCCCAACCGCCGGCCAGCGTCGCCGCAAGCAGCAGCGCGCCAAGCGAAGCCGCCAGGCCACTTTGGGCCGACCGGAAGGACCAGCCCAGCCCGAACAACACGAACGCCACGGGGATCAGGACGGCCGCGGCGATCGCCTGGCCGAGCCGGAACCACGGCAGCTGGAACCAGTTGACGGCCACATCGAGCTGACCGGGATCCGAGCGCAGCAACTCGCTGAATTGCGTCAGGTTGATCGCCGCTGTCGCGGCCAGCGCGAGCGTGATGGCGCCAAACGCCAGCGGGATCACCCAACCCTGTCGCCAATCGAAGTCGGCGATCAGTGATTCGATCGCGGCGGCGGCCAGCGGCGCAAGCAAGACAATCAACCAGACCAGGTCGAACTGGCTGCGTCCGCCCGCCGTCGCCACAAGCGCCAGGGCCAGCAACATGGCTATCGTCAGCACCCGATCGACGCCGCCGCGCACGAACGCCTGCGCCACGGACAGCAAGCCGCCGATCAGGATCAGGGGCTCGTAGACGAACAGGATCACGATCAAGGCCGACAACGAACGGCCCGCATCCGACGGGTTGAACCGCTGGACGAACATCAACCACGAAGCCGCCGCCGCGCCCAGGCCGTCGCGATTGAGCAGGAAGTACGTCGCGGCCAGGATGAAACCGGCCACGGCCGCCACAACCAGGACGCGCGCGCGTTCTCGCACGCCATCGACCACGGCCGCCCAGGCGCCCGGCGTCAACGGCAACGCGAACAACAACGCGATCAGTCCAAGCAACGCTTCGGGCCCGGCCGCCAGCGAGACGCCGAAGGCCGCGCCCGCCCCGACCGTCCACCCGATCGAGTCGGGCGCGTCGAGCGACCGCCAGATCGCGGCCGCGGTCAGCAGCACGCAGAACACGGCCAGGGTGGTGCCGTCGGCGCTGCGCGAGGCCAGCAACCCGACCGAGGACACGCCGAGCAAGGCGCTGGTCAACACGGCGCGGCCGCGTCCTAACCCGTCGCGCACGAGCCAGGGGAGCAGCGTCAGCGCGGCTCCGAACACCGCCGGAGCCAGTCGCACCACGAAGGCCATGTTCCCGAAGACCGCGAAGCCCAGTGCCGTGAGGGTCAGATAGAGCGGGCTGGCCGGAAGACCGGATTGCGCCAGACCCTGGCTGAACCGCCAGGCGGTCAACGCCTGTTGAGCCTCGGCGTCGTTGAGCGGATGGGCATCGAGGCCTGCGAGGCGGATCGCCAACGCGAGCGCAAAGATGCCCACAAACAAGACGGCCTCGACCGAGATCGCGGCTCTGGGTTTTGTCGAAACGGATGCCATCGTCATAGTGTTGCCATCACATCAGCGCGTGCCGGTCGGGTCCGGCCGCGGCTTCGAGTCGTTGTGCCGAGACACCGCGCCGCGTCACGGCGCGGACGAATCAACCGGGATCCGGCGATAGATCGTCGTCAATCCGCTCTGGAATACCGGCTGCATGATCTGCTCGAACTTGCGTATCTGCGGCGCGCCGAGGCTCTGCGGCAACTGGTACTTCGTGTACTCGGCCTGGCCGACGACCACGTACTCGATCCCATAGGTATCCAGGATGCCGAGCGCCTCGGCGGGATCGCGCGTGGTGTACAGGCGTTCCAGATCGCCGAGCCGCGCGCTGACCTGCGCGAAATAGCGGCCGCGCCATTGATCTTCGTGCCCAACCCAGCCCATGACGGTCGGCAGGCCGGTGGCCATCGACACGCGGTCGGTCTCGATCCGGTAGGAGTCGCCGGCCGCCTCGGCGATGACCGGCTGGCCCGTGACGTTCGCGCGCAGCCATTCGATCGCGGCCCAATCATCGGGCAGTTGGCGGGAGAGGAACGCCGCGCCATCCAGACTGAGCTCGCGGCCCGTGTCGGCGCCAAGACCGTAATAAGCGAGCGCCATCCCCGAGGTGAAGAACAGGCTCGCCACGGCGCCCAACGCCACCAGCGCCTGAACCGTCGCGCCGATGGCCGGACGCACATGGCGTGTCAGCCACCACAACCCGAAGGTGCCGGCCACGCCCCACAGCACCCAGGCCTGATAGTAGAACTTGAAGATCGTGTTCATGCGCGTGCCGAAGTTGTCGCGCAGATACACCCATTCGGGCACCAGCACCAACCCGGCGCCGGTCAGGGCCAACAGCAGGACGAAAGGCACCACCGGCGTGCCGAGCGCCGCGGGCGCGGCCGGGAGAACCTCACCGGGATCCTGCCGCCGCCACAACCCGACGATCAGGCCGGCGGCCAGCGCGATGATCGCGGCGGGCAACAACGACGACAGGCTGTCGACGAGCCGGCGCACCAGCATGAGGCGCGAGGCCTCGTCGAGGCTGAGCGGCGCGACGCTGCGCGTGACGAACGCGTTGATCTCGGGGTTGAGGAAGGCGGCGGCGCTGAGCGCCAGCGCAAACGCGACAAGCACGCCGAGCGTCCCAAGGCCGGCCCACAAGGCCGCGCGCCGATCGATCACGGCCTTGCCGGAGACGGCCAGCCAGCCCATGACCAGCACCAGCGCCAGCAGCACATGCGCGAACAGCACCGCATGTTGCTGGAACCGCGTCGGATAGATCAGGTTCGGGAGCAGGCCGCCCGCCTGGTTCTGGAACGTGAAATAGAACGGCAGGTACAGCACGATGCCTGCGAGCCCGAGGGCAGCCGCGAAGCCCAGCCAGCGCAGCCGCAGCGCCCACAGACCCAGCAGACCGTGGCGCAACCCGAGCCCGACCGCCAGGCCGCCGACCACCACGAACGCGTAGATCGGATAGTCCCACGTGTTCATGAACGCCAGGCCGCCCAATGCAATCGCCGTGAGCCCGAACCGCGCAAGATCGTCGCGATCGCCCAGTCCCACGGGGCCGGTGAACCAGCCCTGCAACGGCGTCTGCAGACCGGCCAGCAGCCAGCCCAGGCCGAGCGCGATGGCCAGGAATACGAACGGCAGATTGAGCACGTGCGGATGCAGATCCGAGAGCAGGAACGAGAAGATCGGCACCTCGGTGATCGCCTCGGTCTCGTTGCCGAGCAGATCGCGGTCATGGACCACGCGCGCGCCGTAGAACCAGTTGAAAAGCGACCAGGTCGTCTGCTGTGTCGGTGCCGGTTGCTGATTGATCTGCTTGAGGTCAAGCCACGCGTACAGGTCGATCAGGCCGGCCTTGACCCCGGGCGCGCGAGTCTCACCGGCGTTCGGGTTGTTGGCGTCGAAGGTCTGGCCGAAATCGTAGTACACGGCCGGAACCTGCACGCCGGCCAGCTGCCCGTTCGCGTGCGCCAGGCCGAGCGGCCCGTACCAGTTGCCGGCGATTACGATCAGGAGCGGCGCGAGGAGCGCGGGGAGCATGAAGCGCGGGAACGAAGGGCGTGGAAGCCCTTCTGGGCTTTCCGCTCGCGCGCTCGGGCGCGCGCCGTTCCCCGCCAGCGCCATCAGGTTCAACACGACTCCGTAGGAGCCAGTGCAGGTCAGCGCGAAGACCAGCGCGACCATGAGATTGAAGGCGACGCTGCTGACGACGCCCGTGATCCGAGCGAGGGCCGCAGTGAGGACGTAACCGAAGTAGTAATAGCTGATCGCGTGCCCCGACAGCCAGGCGTCGTTCGGGGGGAACGACGGGCTGCGCAGGATCGCGTTGATGAACATGTACTCCATCGGCTTTTCGGTGCCGTAGATGTCGGGGTTGTGGGCCCGCACCCAGGCCGCCAGCGCGAAGGCCAGCACGAAGAGCCCTTCGGTGACGACCACCAGGGTCACGTTGGCGCGCAGCCAGTCCCACAGATCGCGCAACCCGGCGCCGCGCTGCCACAACAGGCCGGCCGCCAGGACGAGCACGGCCGCGGCGACGATGCCGCCCGCGTCGTTCTGCAAGAAGCCGAGCGAGCCCAACAGCCAGAATAGCCAGCCGATCAGCAGCAGACCGAGCGGGCGCGCCAGCGTATAGCCGCGCTCCGGCAAAGCGCTGAACAGGCGCGCGCCAAGCGGCCACGCGATCGCACCCGCCAACGTCGAAGCCAGGTACCAGAGAAAGAATTGCGCCATTGAGCGATTGGGTAATTGCGTGACTGAGTGGCCGGATGATCCGGGGTTTGTGCGACGCGCGGTAGCGTCAATCGCGCAAGCCCCAGATCACCCAATCACTCATTTCCTTCACCCACTCCTACTTGCTGATCACTTCGTAGATCGTGACGCCCGGATTTTGATAGGCGATGCGCAGCTGGCCCTCGCCAGTCATGCGCTCGAACTTGTCCAGGCCGGCGGCCGGGTAGTACGAACGCTCCATCGGGCCGACGATGATGTACTTCGGGTTGTAATGCCGCAGGAAGGTCTGCGCGAAGGCCAGACCGCCGTCGGCGTATTGCAGGATGTCGGCGCAGTTGCCGTATTTGCCGGCCGCGATGGCGTCGATGCTGGCGCCGGCGCAGTAGAAATCCGTGACGTCGCGGCCGCGCTGGGTCACATCGGCGTCGGAGCCGACGGCGTTACGCTGCTGGCGCTGATGCCAGTCCCAGCCGACGACGTCGGGCAGGCCGGTGAACCAGGCGTACCGGCTCGACATGCGATAGAGATCGAAGGTCTGCGCCTCGACGATCACGGGCGAGCCCTGGACGTTCTGCTGGAGCCAGCGGATCGCGTCGTAGTCGTAGCTGAGCGGCAGGTAGTTGCCGTTGTCGCAATAGGCGCTGAACGTCATGAACTGCATGCCGTCCAGACCGACCGGCTGTTCCTTCTCGGGCAGGCCGGCCGAGTACGGCACGGGCTGGCCGGCGAGCTGGTCGCAGCCGCCGCCCGAACCGGCCGCGGTCATGCCGTACGGCGGGAAGCGATCCTTCACCTTGGCCGGGATCGCGGTCACCGGGTACAGGCCCGCCACGGCCAGCAGGAGGATCAGGACGCCGGCGTGCGCGCCCTTCCAGAACCACCAGGTCGCGCGGTCGGCCCAGACGAAGGCGAGGGCCGCGGCGCCGCCGATGGCGAAGAGCACCCAGACCTGGACGTACAGCTTGAAGATCGTGTTCATGCGATCGCCGCCGAGCGTGAACAACTCGACGAAGATCGTCACCGCCATGCCCGTGCCGAGCAGGAAGAACACGGTCCGCTTCTCGAGCGACATCCGGTCCCGCCCGCGGAACGCCAGCAGGCCGGCCGCGACGAGCAGCGGCCATGAGATCCAGGCGATCTGGACCTTCATGACCAGCAACGCCGCCAGCGCCAGGAACACGCCGCCGACAAAGATCATCACCGGCATGAACCAGTCGCCGACGCGGCCCAGGATCCGGGCGGGGGTGTCGCTCAACCAGCGTCCCGTTTCGCTGACGACGAACGAGCCAAACAGGAACAGGAAGAGCCCGTACCAGTACAGGTAGCCGAGCATGGCGGTGTAGGGTCCGTCGAAGCGCTTGAGCTCGGTGTAGGCCGGCACGAACCATTGGTCAAACGGCCGGTACAGCACAAGCGACAGGCCGATGACGAGCCCCAGATGCACGCCGAGCCCGACCACGAATGGCCCGTCGATGACGCGTCGATGCCACAACCACGCGCCGCCCACGGCCACCACGGTGACCGCCAGGTACATCGGATAGTCCCAGGTGTTGGTCGGGCGCAGCACACCCAGCGTCAGGCCGCCGATGGCAAAGGCCACGGCCCATTCCCATCGATTGCGGGTCAACGTGAAACCCTGCAGATAGGCCAGAGCCCAGGCCAGCGCCAGCACCGCGAACGGCAGCGCCGCCATGTGCGCGTGCGGATCGCCGTACAGGAACGAGAACAACGGGAATTCGGAGAAATCGCTGGTGAAGCCGTTGTGCAGTCCGAGGATGCGCGAAGCGTTCCAATACCACCAGTCGACGGGAGTCGCCATCGACGCCTGCGCCGTGACCACGCGATAGAAGCCGTTGAAGATCAGGAGCGGCGCGTCGTTGGGCGCGGCGGCGACGAGCGCCGGATCGGCGGCCGCCTGGAACCCGGCGAAGTAGTTGTACAGCTGGCCGAGGTTGCCCAGCACGCACATCAACAACACCGCCATCCCGCCGGCCAGGTAGGCGGAAGGGCGGGGGCGCGCGGGAGCGGAAAGCGCGGGAGCGACAGAGCCGCCTGGGCCAGAAATGGCCTCATCCGGAGACTCACCCAGACGTACGGCCGGCGTCCCTGCGCTCGCGCGCTCTTGCGCTCCAGCGCTTCCACGCGCGACCAGATTGAACGCGACGCCGAACGCGTTCAATCCGAGCAGGGCGTAGAACGTCGGCAGGATGAGGTTGTAGGCCAGGCTGGGCATGACGCCGAGCAGCTTGGTCGGGATGCCCATCAGCACGAAGCCGTAGTAGTAGTAGTTCAGATAGCCGCCCGCGTACCACGGGTCGTAGGGCGGGAAGAACGTGCTCTTGAGCACCGCGTTGAAGTACGAGAAGTCCATGGGCTTCTCGCCGCCCTTTGACGGGTGCCAGAGATCGGGGTTGCCAAGCCGCACAAGCAGAAAGCCAACGAAGAGCACAAGCGCCAGACCCTCGACCAGCAGAATGTGCTTCCAGTGATCGCGCAAAAAGGCGGCCAGTTCGCGACGACGGAAGAACGCGATCACGCCGCTGAACACCGCCAGGAGCACGACCGCGACGGCGATCGTGCCCTGCGTGAAGGGCAACACCCGCAAACTGCCGGAGATCCAGGCGATCCAGGCGACGACCAACAGCCCGACGCTGCGTGCCAAAGAATACCCGCCGTCGGCGAGGCCCTTGAAGGCCACCTGGGTCAACGGCAGCGCCAACACGCCGAACAGCACGAACAACAGGTACCAGGCGATCACGGCCAGCCACGGCTGGGTGTTGAGCAGGCCGTTCAGGTCGAACATCTGGCTCCACGTGCCGCCCGCCTGCTGAATGGCGAGCAGGTCCGCGGGGAGCTTGAGCAGCGTGCCGGCGCGTGACGCCTCGAGCGGCCCCTGCACCACGACCGTGCTGAGATCCACGCTGTCGAGGATCGCCGTCGCCTTGGCCAGGTCGAAGTCGGCGCGCTTACGGAAGATCCACACCGGCGCGTGATCGTAGACCGTGAAGGCCTCTTCGGCGGCGAAGATGTTGTTGTTGAACGGGTCACCGGCGTCGGGCGTCAGGTCGGGCGCATGGCCCCAGGCCACCGTGCCGGCGGCGTCGCTGACCTGCAACGGGCCGATGGCGATCGGGTTCTGGAACTCTCCGACCAGCTCGTATCCAAGGCTGCCGTCGAACAGCGCCTTGTAGTACGCCATCGTCATCGGATACGTCGCCGGGATGCGGGTCGAGGCCCACAACCGACGCTGGCTCTGCAGCAGGATGTAATCGACCTGGCGCAGGTTCTCGACGATCATGTCGCGCTTGTTCGGCGCGTCGGCCCAGTGCATCTCCATCGTCCGCCCGACATAGATGCCGCCGAACGGATCGTAGCCGTCCAACGGCATGGGCAGATACTCATCCCAGTTCTCGTTCGACAGGGTCGCGCCGCTGAGCATGAGCGGCGCGCCGCTGACGGCCCGCAACAGCACGTAGTAGGGCGTATCGGCCTGCACCGTGGCCGGCTGCGCAAAGGCGACCTCGGCCGGCGTGCCGCGCGAGTCGCCGTCGGGCGCCGTCGCCGGGATGACGACGTTGGCTTCCGCCAGAACGACCGAGCCGCCCGGGTCGGTCGATACGATCACGTTGAGCACGCCTGGGATGCGCGCATCGTCGGCGTTGCGCGCGAAACCGACCGACACGCGCGCGAGCGTCCCGCCCGTCGTCGGCCGGAACGAGGTGACCGTCGGCACGCTGTCCGCGATCGCCGTGCCGGGGCTGACCGGCATCGGGACGCGGACCTCGGCGCCCGTGCCGTCGGTCAGGTGGATATTGATCGGCCCGGGGATGTTTTGATACATCCAGCGGGCCGCGCGCACACGCGTGTTCTCGGTGCGGTAGACGTTGGTGAAGCCGTAGGCCCACGCCGCCGTCCCGCCAAGCACGATCGCCACAAGACCGCCGGCGAGCAGGCCGCGCGCCAGTGAAGCGCCCTGCGGCCGACCCGCTCGTTCGGGACGCGGCGCGGTCGCCCAGTCCCAGACCTTGAGCAATGCCCAGGCCGCGCACAGAGCCAGGAACGGATAGATCGGCAGGAAGTACCGCACCGACATGACGGCACGGGTGCCCATGAACAGGAACATGCCGGCCGCCCAGGTGATGGGCAGGATGTGGCGCATCCACTCGGGATCAGGGGCCAACGCGGGGGACCACCCCCCAACCCCCTCCGTCGAAACGCGCACCGGAGGATCTTCCGCAAAAGCGCCCGGCGCGTTTCCGCGGAGGGGGCTTGTGTCGACGAGCGCGCCGACGGGATCGGCAGATCCCGCTTGGGCCTCGAGAGCGACAACGGCCTCGGCGGGATCGCGTTCGCCCGCAAATGGCGTCGATCCGGCGAGCGCGGCGTCGGGCACGTCGGGCGCAGACGCAAGCGCCGCGAAATTGGCATCGCCCTCGGCCTCCACAGCAGCCTGCAGCACGTGCTCGGCAGCCGTGAAATCGACACCGTCGCCGGCGGCAGCGTCGACTTCGTCTCCGGTGGCAACGCTCGCGGTGTGCGGCAAGTCGTCGGCAACGGCGGCGGTCGGCTGCGCGTCGGCTGCGTTTTCGGCTTCCGGGCGTTCAGGCGACGCCTGGGTCAATCCACCCGTGACGTTCGCGGTGGCTTCGGCCGCGAACGGCTGCGCCGACGCCACTGCCTCACTGCCAGCGTTGGCTTCCTCCACCGACGAAGGCGCTGGCTCAATCCCATCCGCGCCCGCCGCGCTCGCGGTCACGGGCGACGCGTCGTCTTCTCCGAAAACGGCCTCCGCGTTTCGTGCCGTCGACGTTTCTGTCTCACCGGCATCCGCGTCGGCCCAGCGCCGCGACGACATCGCGGCCGCCCCGGCGCCGATCAGCGAGCGCCAGGCCATCCACAACAGGCCCGCCCAGGCCGTCAGACCGAGCGGCAGTCCCATCCCCCACAGCACCATGTTGAGCCACGGGAACAGGATCGGCGTGCGCCCGGTCCATTGCTCGGCCGGCGGGCCGCCGCCCTTCAGGCTCGACTCGGCCGCGGACAACGCCAGCGCGTTGAGCCAGTCCGGGTTGGGCGTGAGCGTCAAGATCGTCGTGTCGCCGGTCGCGGCTCGGAACGACATCGGATGCACAAGGCGGAACGTGATGAGCGTGGTCGCCGCCGCGAGCGCGCACAGCACCACGATCGGCCGCCAGTCGACGGCCAACAGGGCGCGCAGCCCCGCCGGCTCCTCGGGTGACGGCGGGCGCTGGGCTCGCACCGCCGCGATCAACCCCGCGACGCCGATCAGGGCCAGCAAGGGCACGAGGTTCACGCGCGAGGCCACGGCCATCGCGCCAAACACGCCGAAGAGCGCCGCGAAAATCAGCGCGCGGCTGCTTGGGATCGCGCCGCGCTTCGGTCGTGACAGGGCGACCTCGACCGCCATCCACATCGTCAGCGCCGTGAAAGCCACCGCGAACGTGTCGGACGTCATGAAGTGCGATTGCTGGATCTCCATCACCGCCAGCGCGCTGAGCGCGCCGGCCAGCAGACCGTGCCGCAGGCTGTACAACCGCCAACCGATGACGATGATGATGAGCACCGCCAGCAGATCGGCCGTGGCCGACATCTGCCGCCCGAACAGACGCTGTTCGGTGTAGCCGGTGTTGTCCGTCAGTTCGGCGCCCCACTTGAGCAGGATGATCGGCCATTGCCCCCAACGCATGGCGTTGTCGGGGCCGTCGCCGACCCGATTGCCGACCTCGTCGTACCGCGCATACGGGCTGATGGGCGAGGCGCGCGTGTTGAACCAGTCTTTGACCGTCTCCGGGATCTGCAACCGGGTCAGGGTGCCGGTCAGGCCGTATTCGTCCGGATGCAGGTTGGTGTCCTGATTCCAGTTGGTCCAGCTGTAGCGGAAATACACGCCGAGGGCGATCGCCGCCACCAGGACGAGGTCGAAGACCAGGCCGCCGACGCGGCGCAGCATGGGAGAACGCATCAAGTCACCACACCTGCCCGGCGGTCGACGCCACGCAAACGCGTTGCGTCACCGTCCGGGAACGTAATACACCAGGAAATCGTGGTCCGGCCGCGCCGAGTGATACACCGACAGCACGCCGTTCGGGAACAGCCGCTGCAGTTCCGGCAACGTTTGCGGGTCGGCGTCGCCGCGCGGGGTCGGCGCGTCGGCCGTGTCGTCACGATTCAAGATGAACAACTTGGGCCGGGGGTCCTCGGCCGTGACCGCGATCTGATCGTACGTGATCGCGTAATCGCGCTGCGGCACGCCTGCGTACATCCCCACCGCGCGCGTGTCGACCCAATACGGGTATGGGCGCACGTAGGCTGTATCGTACGAGCCAAAGGTGTTGGCGAAGTCGTGGATCACCGCGCCGATCTCGGACGCGTTCTGCGCGCCGAGCACGTATTGCGCCGGATAATCGACGAAGTACATCTCGTGGTTGATCCACGTGGCGCCGGCCAGAACCACGGCCAGCGTGCCGCCCGCGGCCCACGATCCGGCCCGGCCCAACCCGGCGACGCCAACGCGTCGAAGGAGCAGCCACAGCGGATACGCCATCAGCACGGCGATGACCGGGATCGCGCCGCCCATACGCACGACCGACGGGTTCTCATCGGGATAGGCGAGCGACAGCGTCGAGGGCAAGAACAGGACCGGCACCACGAGCAGCAGCGCCGCCGACCGCCAATCGCGGCGGACGATCGCGCGCAGCAGCACGAAACCGGCGCCAAGCACGAGCAGCCCGGCCGAGAACAGATCCAGCACCGGCCGGCCGCGCAGCGTGTTCACCCAGACCATGTCGCCGCGATAGTTGAACATCAGCAGCGCGTTCCAGTTGTTCTGGAGGAAGATCCGCAGCGGGTCGCCGACGATCGGGGCCTCGATCTCGGTCAACCGCGTCGCGACACGGTACCAGAACACGTCCGGGTTATCGGCCATGTAGCGGAACAGCGGCGTGAACACGATCAAGGCCGTGATGAACGTCAACAGCAGGTGCGCGATGGTCTCGGCGCGCCGGCCGCGCGCCGCAGGCCAGCACAGGAACAACCCGACGACAACGATCAAGGCGATCGGGAGCGCGCGGACTGGGCTGTAGCCGAACAACGCGATGCCCAGCACCAGACCAGCCAGCAGGAAGTCGTTGCGCCGCCCGGTGCGCAGCCCGCGAAACACAAGATACAACGCCGGCGCGACGAACAAGGGGTAGAGAGGGAAGCGTAGCCCGACGCGCGAGATCACGGTCGCCCAGAAGCTGATCGCGGCCAGCGCCAGCGCAAGCAGGCCGAAGTTCTCGTCCTCCAGTTCTCGACCCAGCAGGTATACCGAGGGCAGCAGAAGGAAGCCGAGCAGACCGGTGCCGATCTTGAGCGACAGGTACGAGACGCCCGTGCCCAGGACCGCGTTGACGAGCGCCGTCCAGTAGAACTGAAGCGGTTCGCGCCCGGTGTTGCGCTCGAAGAAGATCTTGGTCTGACCGTCGAGCACGAGGTCGGCGACGTCGAGCAATTTCTCGACGTGATCGGACGTCATCTCGGGCGGCACCTGGTCGATCTGCCCAAGCCGGAAATACGCGCCGACGGCGAGCAGGAGCGCGAAGATGATCGCCACGCGATCGATCCGCAGCGCGACGCCGCGCGACCACGCCGCGCCCAGGCCGTCACGCACGCGTCGCAGATCGTCGCCGAGCGATCCCTGCCAGAGCGCGCCGATCCACGCGGCGACGGCGGTGAGCCAGGCGATCACGCCGGGCGCGTTGAACCGGTTCTTGCCGAGGAACAGATACGCGCCCGCGGAAAGCGCCAGGGCGACGGCGAACAACGGCCAGCGCACCACAAGCGGCTGCGCCTCGACGGCCGCCTCTTCACGCTGCGGCAGCAGCCGCTCGCGCAGCACGACGACGACCAGCAGCGCCGTCGCCACAATGAAACCGGCGATGCCCAGCCAGGGGTTGTCCGGGTTGGTCGTGAGGAGCATCTGCGCGGCGAAGGCCAGGAACAGGACCGCCGGCAGCCGGAGCGCCGCAAGCAGCCCGCCGATCGAGGGCGCCGCGGCGGCTTCCCGGTCGGCAATGACAACGGCCGTCTGCGCGGCAGCGGATGCCGCCACCGAGTCGACGATCGGCTCGCGCTCGAAGACCAGAGCCGGCAACGCGTTCCCGCCGCGGACAAGCACCGCCAGGGTCAGGAACGCCAGGCCGGCGAGCAGCATCACGTAGCCGAGGCTGTTGTGCTCGAGCCACGCCAGCTGCCCGCCCCAGGCCATCAGCCCAAGGCCAAGCCCGCCACGGAAGAGCCGCTGCACGAGCGGCGCGCGCCAGTAAGCGCCGAGCACATCCAGGAGCGAGAGCGAGTGAGCGCTGAGATCTTCCATCGAGCGTGTGGCTATCCGGTCGAGCGATCGGTTGGGTCGCCGACCTTGCGCGTGATGAAGAATAGATAGGCCCCCTGCTTCGGCAGGGGCTCGTCATAGAACCGGCGCACCAGCTTGTCCGTCACGACCAGATTGGCGGGATCGCGCCAGAACAGCCAGCGGCCGGTGAGCGCATGCGCCACAACCGAGGGCAGCCCGAGATAGTGGCCCCACTCGAGCGCCCGCAACGCGCCCACCGAGAAGTAATACCAGTAGCGATCGATCGCAAAGCCCGCGCGCGTCAGGCGTTCGCGCCAGACGTCCGGGCTATCGCAGTGATAGTGCCGCGAGATCTTGTTGAAGAAGCCGCGATACGCGTCGCCGAGCGGCCGCAAACCGACGCGATCGAGGCCCGACGAGATCGACAGGAACTCGAGGAAGTGATCGCTCGGCGTGCAAAACACGAAACGCGCGCCGGGCTTGAGCACGCGGTTGAGATCCGCCAACACCGGGTCGAGATCCGGGATGTGCTCGAGCACCGAGTTGCTGAGGGCGCTGCCAAAATGCCCGCTGGGGAACGGCAACGCCGCGCCGCTGCCCTGCACCATGCTGTTGTAGACGTGCGGCCGCAGCCGACGCGCCTCACGCAGCGGCGGCGTCCACGGATCGACGCCCACGTCGAGCGGACGCGTGAACGTCACCTCGGCGAAATGCGCGTCGCCGCTGCCCAGGTCGAGCACGGGACCCGGCAGGTCGATGTCGTGATAGAAGCGCGCCTCGACGGCCCGCAGCAGCCCGCGAAAGGCCGGCAGGTCGAGAAGGTTGCGGGTCAGAAGATCCGGTGTCGTCATCGATTATTGGTCCCGACGCTTGTCGGCGCCCGGTTGGATCGATCGCCGGCCTGCTGCCTCAGCCTCTCAAACAGGGTCTCGTAATGCCTGGCGGTCGTGTCCGGGCTGAATTGGTCGGCGATCGGGGCACGCGGGCGCACGTAATTGGGCCGGTTGGCGATCACCTCGACCAACGCCGCGCCCAGCGCGCGGACGTCCCGCGGCGGCACGGTCAGCCCCATCCCGGTCATGCGACTGGGCATCCGCACCCCCGGCAACGCGCTCGCCACCGACGGCGTGCCGCATAACGCGGCCTCGACCTGCACCAACCCGAACGTCTCGGTGCTGTTGACGCTCGGCAGGACGTGCACGTCGCACACGCTGAAAAACAGCGCCATTTGCTCGGGATTCAGCGTGCCAAGATGCAAGTAATGATCCCGGTACCGCTCGACCAACGGCTCGATCTTGCGCAGATAGTCGGTCTCGCCGATCGCCTCGCGCGGCCCGGCATGCAGGATCAGGGCGTCAGGGTACCGTTCGAGCACGGCCGGCATCGCCTCGAACAGATATTCGACGCCCTTCTCGGCCGCCATACGCACCGCCAGCCCGATGATCGGCCGGCGGCCGGTCAGGCCGTGCTTGGCGCGAAAGGCCGCCAGCGCCTCGGCCCCCGGCTCGGCCATCTCGACCGGCGGCGGGATCACGTCGACGTGGTTCAGGTATTTCGAGAGAAAGCGCGAATGCCGCGCGAAATCGTCGGTATACGCGATCAAGCGATCGGAGAAACGCGCCGCGATATGGTTCACGCTCATGATGGCGGCGTCGGCGGCGGTATTGAGCAGCGAGGGCGGCAGGATCAGGTCCGAGTGGTACGTGAGCGTCGTCGGTTTGTTCCAGAGCCGGCTGCGCACCGCCAGGCCGGCCGCGTCGAATTGCGGCAGGTGCAGGCTGAGCACGTCATGAGCCGGCACCAGTTTGTTCGCCGTCCACCCAAAGGTGGGCATGATGACGCCCTTGCTGATGCGCGTTGCCACGGGGACCCGGACGACGTCAACGCCTTCGAGGTGCTCCTCGCGCGGCAACTTGGCGTCGTATTGGGCCGTCAAAACCGTGACGGTGTTCCCGCGTCGGGCCAGCGCCCGACACAGACGCTCGACGTAGATCGTCAGCCCGGAAACGTGCGGGCGGTAATAGGTCACAGCGACCAGGATCTTCATAACATGGTTTGTACACGGCCTTGGCCGCTTTTACTCAAGGAATCGTCCAGGCAATTGGCCCGGACAGACGGATTATTGTAATTCAGGGTCACGGCTCAGCCAAACAGGAAGTTGGGCGAAAACGGGGTGGTCGATGGGTCGAGGCTCCG
>JBGAJV010000079.1:0-27897 GCA_044224715.1 Anaerolineales bacterium
CGGGATACATCGGGGCACTCCCGGTGTCTTCACCGATAGCGGGCAGCCGTGACGATGCAGCCCGCTGGCCCGGCCGGCTGCGCCGGGTTGCGGCCATCCCAAACGACGGGTTTGAGCTCGCCGAACAGAAGGTAATTGACGGCGCCCGCGTTCAGATACAGCCCGTCAGGCCCGACCAGCAATTCATGGGTCACGCCATCCTCGAGCGCCACGGCGAAGGTCTGCATCAGCGTTCCCAGGATCTCGCCGGTGTCGACCGAGAACGCGTCGGTGCTGGTATAGCTGGTGTCGGCGGCGCCGTTCGTGATGAACAGGACGGTCCCGTCGGCCGAAAAAGCCATCTGTGGAATCGCTGGCGTCGCCTGTCGAATGCGATTGACTTCGACCCCGCGCAACCCGATCAGGCGATAGACCACGGTGACGCGCGTGGTGCCGTTCGCGTCGCTGTAGCTCACGGCCGCGTGCCCGTGCAGGCTGTCGACGACCAGGATATGCTCGCGCAGGTCGTTGCCCGGGCGCGGCAGGATGTACAGCAGGCCGGGTTCAGCGCCACGCATCGGGTCGAGTTGCACGCCCTGCAACACGAACGAGTCCTGGTCTTTCAGACGCGCCATCGCCCAGAACCGATCGGCCGCGTATTCGCGCGTCGTCAAGGAGTCGGGCGCGAACTTCACGGAAGCGCGCGTGCCGTGGACGAGGTCGAGGGTCTCGATCGACGAATTGCCCGAACCGGCGATCAGCAGGCCCAGCGCCTGCTGTCCGGAACGGCTCACCAAGAACACGCTCGGAAAGATCGGCGCCTCCGTGATCGTCTCCGGAGTGTCGAGGCGGACCAGGCTGTCGGCGGTGATGCCGAGCTGTGTGGCGACCAGGATCGCGTCATTGCCCCACCAGCGGCTCTGCCCGCGCGTGCTGTCGACGGCATCGGGCAGGTGAGTGGCGACGCCGGCGGCGAGGTCGAGCGCGAACGTGCGGGCGCCGGCTGTCAGCAGCACCCGTTGGCCGTCCGGGGACAGCGCCACGGGCACGAGGATTTCGCCCAACTCGGTCTCCTGGTGGGCACCGAGGATGGGCACGGTCTCGGTGACGCCGCGCTGCCAGCCGGCCCACCCAAATCGGAGACCCTCGAGGTAACACGCCAGCACGCCGTCCAGCGGGCCGACGGCGTTGACCTGCAGCGCGATTGGCGGATCGACACGGGCCAACCGGTCACCGGCGTCGGTCCAGCCCAGGGCGCCGTTGAGCCAGGCGTCAGGGGAGTCGGCGTGGGGAAGTCCCGTCCACAACGCGGCGGCATCGACGCTCGGCTCGGCGCTCAAGAGGCTCGTGAGCACTGCGGCCGCTTCGCGCAGCGCGTGTGGGTTCGAGCGTTCGGCCGTCCACAAGTGTTGTTGGTCGAACAACCCGCGCGGCGGCGCGTCACGGTCCGCAGGGCTGAGGATGTCGGCGCGTCCGGCCGTCCAGAGCCCAAGACCGCCCCAATACGCGGCGCCGCCGTACGCGTCGTCGGCGCGCATGCGGGCGGCCAGCCAGCGGCCGAGGAGCTCGACGGTGACCTGGCGCGCCAGCGCGCGCTGCTCTGGCGGACCGACCGGGATGCCGGTTTCGGCGAACGGCGCCCGGGCCAGGGTCGTGATTTGGCTGATGCTCGCGCCGCTGTTTGTCGCCCCGAGCGTGGCGCCGAGCACATCGGCGGCATCGGTGAACGTGTAGGCGGTCCAATGCGTATCGGGCTGTGACTCGCCGACGCGCAGGATCCGCACCGATAGTTCGCCGGTGTCCGGGCAGGGCAGGCCCGCCGCGCACATCCGCGCGAAGTTGGCGGCGACGAGCGGCGCCAGCGTCGCGATGGCATCCTTGTCCAGGGCGTCGTACACCCAGCGCACCGCGCCGTCGACACGCGCCTGATCCACGAGGCGTTCAGGGATGTCGGGCAACGGCGTGCGGATCCAATCCCCGGCGGCCGTGCGCGAGTACGCCTCGACCGTCACGAATTGCCAGGGTGCGGCCGAGGGGTCGTTCGGGTCGACGTAGCCGCGCAACACACGGGCTACCGACTGATCCGGGCCGAGCGCCCGACGTTCGACAACCGTGGCGATACCGCTCTCTTTGAGCTCCGGCCAATCCAACGGCGCTGCGGCGACGCCCGTGATGTACAACCAGGTCTGGCTGTAGACCCAGCCCATGGCGCTCGCGGTCGGTTCGGCCGCCTGCGTGCTGAGGGCGCTGTAGAGCTCGGGAGATTGCTCGCGGTAGGTCTGGTCGATCGCGCGCACGTCGGTCTCGAGCGCCGCGCGCTGGATCTGGCTCTGCCACCATGTCCCGCCGACGGCCAGCCCGATCGCGCCGACGACCACCAGGACCAGCGCGGCGGTGATCCGCCACGTCAGCCAGGTTGGGCGAGCGAGCAGTGCTGGAGAAGCGGAGGATTGTGGCGGCGACGAGGTGTCTTCAGCCGCTTCGCCGGCCCTTCCAGTGGGGTCTTCTTCAATCGACCAGTCGAGGTCGTCGTCCCGGCCCATAGCCACAGGCTACCACACGGCGGCCGGCATCCGACGCAGAGCGGACGCCGGATCGTACACGGATCGAGCATCGGCGAGCCGGCCGATCTGTCGCGGATGGGCTAGAGGTTCGAGCCGAGGATGCGATCGGCGAAGGCGTTGAGCTCTTCGTCGGAGGAGAAGTGCAGCGACAGGGTGCCGCCGCCGCCGCGACTGCGCTTGAGTTGCACACGCGTGAGTAACGTGGCCTGCAGGGCATCGGCCAGCGCATCCGCCTCGGCATGTCGCTCGCGGGCAGGGCGCTCCGGTCGTTCGCCCATCAGCTGACGGACGAGCTCCTCGGTCTGCCGCACGGTCAGGGCCTTCTTGACGACTGTCGCGAAGGCGGCCTCGATGCCCTCGGGCGTGGGCAGTTGCAGCAGCGCGCGTGCGTGGCCCTCGGAGACGATTCCGGCCGACAGCGCGTCCTGAACCATCGCGGGCAGTCGCAGGAGCCGCAACGTGTTGGTCACCGACACGCGGCTCTTGCCGACGCGCTCGGCGATCGCTTCGTGCGACAGCCCGAAATCCTGAGCCAGGTGATGGTAGGCAAGGGCGGTCTCGAGCGCGCCCAGGTCTGCGCGCTGGATGTTTTCGATCAGCGCCAGCTCCAACCGCTGCTGATCGCTGGCGCCACGGACGATCACGGGCACGGTCGCCAGCCCGGCCAGCTTGCTGGCCTCCAACCGACGCTCGCCGGCGATCAGCACGAAACGGTCGGGCGCTTCGCCGGGGGAGACGACCAGCGGCTGCAGCACGCCATGTTCGCGGATCGACGCGGCCAATTCCTGCAACGCCTGTGGCTCGAACACCGTTCGCGGCTGACGCGGGTTGCGCCCGATCGCGCCGATCGGCGCTTCGATCACGGCGGTGCCCGACCCGCTTTGTGCCGGCGCGTTCGGATCCTGCGTCTCGAAGGGCGTTGTCGGGATCAGGGCATCCAGCCCACGGCCCAGCCCGCGTTTCATCGTGCTCATGCCTGGGCCGCGCCTTCCTCCGACGCCGGCGCGTGGAGCGGCGTCTCGACGGCGTCGGTCGGCTGGGCCTCGGCGGTCTCAAGCGCGGGCGCGCTTTCGGCGACGGCCTCGGGGGCCGCCGTCGCTTCGTTCGTCGGCGCCTGGCTTTCGGGCGCGTTCGGGCCGATCGTTTCGGGGACCTCGGTTGGATGGTCGCCCGCCAGCAACTCGTCGGCGAGGGCGCGATAGGCGACCCCGCCCGGCGACGATGGCGCGTACGCCGTGATCGGGATGCCATGCGACGGCGCTTCGGCCAGCCGAACGCTGCGCGGCACGACCGTGGTGAAGACCTTCGGGCCGAAGTGCTTGCGCACTTCCGCCACCACCTGGCCCGAGAGCGCGACGCGGCCATCGAACATGGTGATCACCACGCCGCGGATGTTGAGACCCGGGTTGAGCGCCTGGCGCACGCGCGCGATCGTGCCGGTCAACAGGCCAAGGCCTTCGAGGGCCAGGTACTCCGCCTGAACCGGGATGATCACGCCGTCCTTCGCGGCCACCAACCCGTTGAGGGTCAGCAGGCCCAGCGAAGGCGGGCAGTCGATCAGGATGTAATCGTAGTGGGCTTCGAGCGGTCGCAGCGCGCGCTGCAACTGGCTCTCGCGCGCGAGCATGCCGACGAGCTCGATTTCGGCGCCGGCCAGGGCGAGCGAGGAGGGCAGGAGGGCGAGCTTGAGCTTGGCGCTGTTCAGAAGCTGGCTGGTGGCCGTCGCCTGCCCGATCAGGGCTGCATAGGCCCCGCCAGACACGGCGTTCTTGTCCACGCCCAGCGACGACGTGGCGTTGGCCTGCGGATCCAGGTCGACCAGCAACACCCGCTGGCCCAATTGCGCCAGATTGGCCGCCAGGCTGATCGCGGTCGTGGTTTTCCCCACGCCGCCTTTCTGGTTAACGAAGACGTAGATGCGCGCCATCCGAATAGTCGCCTGCACCCCGGTTCCGACACATACCGCCATCATCCTGCCGGATGTGCGGTAGTGACATCGGAATTGGGTTTTGGGTCGCTGAGAGGGCCCATTGTAACCGACCCAGCCCGGTTTTGTACACCTGTGGATTCTAATAGTTGCACGCTGCGGTGGGCGCGGCGACGGCACATAAAGCGAAGGTTTCGGGACGTGTCGGGACGCCGCGTCCACCCTGGCCTCCCAAGCGACAGCTGTGATCGCAGGTCAGCGCGTGTGCCGCGCTCGGATGGCGCCGACCTCGGGGCCTGCGCGAAAGGACTGTGTCGAACGTGAGCGTGCGAACCATGTCATCCATCCCGACTTGCGCGTCGATGGTCCCGCCAACCGTATCCCCCCTTGACGCGCCATCGAACCGCGCTATGATGCGAACGAACGATCGTTCGTTTTTTTTGGAGGGTGACATGACCCCATCTTCGGCGCCCGCCGACCAGTCGGAAACGCCGGTCAGCAAAGGCGACCAGACCCGCCAGAAGGTGTTGGAGGCCGCGCACCGGCTCTTTCTGCGTCAAGGCTTTCACGGCACGAGCATGCGCCAGATCGCAACGGAGTCGGGTCTGGCTTTGGCCGGCATCTACAACCATTTCGCCGACAAAGACGCGCTCTTCACCGCCGTGCTCGATGCATACCACCCGTATCGCGATCTGGCCGCGGCGCTCGAGACGGATACGGGGGTGACCAAGAGCGAATACCTCAAGGCCCTGATCGTCAGGGTCAGAGGCATCCTGCACAAGACGCGCACGGATCTCCTTCCGCTGGCGTTTATGGACCTCGTCGAGTTTCAGGGCAAACACCTCCAGACGCTGGCCGGCGAGATCGCGCCCCGCATCCTCAAGGCGCTGCCGGTGCTTACGCGAAAGACGGGGCGGCTCAACGTGCCCGATATCCGTCAGGTCTATCTGATCCTGTTCGCCAACATCGTTGGGTACATGCTGGTTCGCCTCATCCTGGCCGATCGCATGAATGAGTTCTTCGGCACGGTCGACGAGGACACCTGGTTCGACACGCAGATGGAGGTCTGTCTGCGCGGGTTGTCGGCGCCGAAGAGCGCGGTGAACCTGACCGGACGCACGCGGAGGACGGCATGATCACGCGGCTGTGGTCTTTGATCCGGAAAGAGTTCATTCAGATCGTGCGTGATCCACGCACGCTGGCGATCACGTTCGTCATGCCGGTGGTGCAGATGCTGCTGCTGGGCTACTCGGCGACCAACGACGTGCGCAACGTGCCGCTGGCCGTGTGGGACCAGAGCCGGTCCGTCGAATCGCGCACGCTGCTCGACGCCTACCGCGCGGCCGACTACTTTCGGGTGACCTACGAGGTCGACGGCGAGACCGCGATCCGCGACTTGATCGACAAGGGCAGCATCCGCGCCGCGATCATCATCCCGCCCGACTACGCCGACGCGTTGGCCCGCGGCGACGCCGCCCAGGTGGCTTTTGTGATCGACGGCTCGGATCCGACGATCGCGGGCACAGCGCTTTCGGCGGCGACCTTGATCGGTCAGTCGCGTTCGACGGCGCTGATGATCGAGCGTCTGGCGGCCCGCGGACAGAGCGGGGCGCTGCGCACCGCCATCGACGTGCGTACCCAGGTGCTGTTCAACCCGGATCTGGTCAGCGCCTATTACATGGTGCCGGCGCTGGTCGGCCTGATCCTGCAATATCTGACGGTCGTGCTCACGTCGGGCACGATCGTCCGCGAGCGCGAGCGCGGCACGATCGAGCAGTTGATCGTCACGCCGATCCGCAGTTGGGAGCTCGTGGTCGGCAAGCTGACGCCCTACATCTTTATCGCGTTCTTCGACAGCCTCGAGGTGCTGGTCGTCGGCAAATTCCTGTTCGACGTGCCGATCAACGGCAACCTGTTCCTGCTGCTGACGCTGACGGCACTCTTCCTGGCGACGACGCTCGGCCTGGGTCTGCTCATCTCGACCATGGCCAACACGCAGCAGGAGGCGACCATGTCGTCGATCTTCGTCCTGCTGCCGTCGATCTTCCTGTCCGGGTTCTTCTATCCGCTGGCCGCCATGCCGCCGGTGTTGCAGTGGGTGAGCTACATGATCCCGCTTCGCTATTTCCTGGTCGTGGTGCGCGGCATCACGCTCAAGGGGATCGGGCTCGAGTCGCTGTGGTTCGAAGTCGTCGCGCTGGCGGTCTTCGCGGTCGTGATCATGGGTGGTGCAGCCCTGCGGTTCCGCAAGCGGCTGGACTGATCTTTGGAGGTGTGTATGCGTCCCAATCCGCGCATCATTGCGCCCATCGTGTTGCTGGCAGCCGTGGTCGGCGGCGCGTTCTGGTACCTGACCCGCCCGACCGCCGCGCAGAGCGGCATCCTCACCGCCTCGGGCACGATCGAGAGCACGTCCTGGACGATCGCGCCTGAGCTCTCCGGCCGGGTCGTGTCGGTCAACGCCGCCGAGGGCGCTCCGGTCTCCGGCGGTCAGGAGCTGGTCGTGTTCGACGACTCGAGCCTGAAGGCCCAGCTGGCCCAGGCCGAGGGCGCGCTCGGCGCGGCGCAGGCCAATCTGGCGCTGCTCCAGGCCGGCGCCACCGACGCGCAGCTCGCGTCAGCCGAAGCGCAGGTCGCCCAGACGGCCCAGGCCCTGGTCGACGCGCAGAACGCGCTCGATACGCTCAACGACAAGGCAACCGTCGCGCGTGCGCAAGTCGAGCAAGAGCTGGCCACCGCGCGCAAAGCCCTCGACAAGGCCGAGCGCACGCTGCGCAACACGAGCGCGCCCGACGTCGCCTTCTATGAGGATCAGCTGCAAAAGGCCCAGGACGCGTATCAGAACGCGCTCGACAATCAGACGCTGACCGATATCGGCGAGATCGGCAACGCGCTCCAGGCCGCCAAGGACAACCTCGAGACCTGGACCAACGTGATGAGCGACGTCAATCGCGAGTTGGCCAAGTACCCGGGCGCCGACAAGGTCTTCTCCACGCAACTCGGGACCTTTATCAAACCCGCCGACGCCCAAAAGAAATACGACGATGCGGTCGAGGCCGTGCAGGCCTGGCAGCTGCGTTATGACGAGGCCAAGCGGGGCACGACGCAGGCGGTCAAGGACCTGAAGGACAAGGTCGAGGACGCCCAGTCGAACCTCGATGGCGCCATGAACCCGAAGGACCTCGATATCCAGGTGGCGCAGGCCGCGGTCGACGTCCTCAAGGCGCAGGTGGCCGATGCCGAGCGTCGTCTGGCCGACATGGGCGACGGGCCCGATCCGGCGCAGCTCGCGCTGGCCACGGCCAGGGTCGCGACGGCGACGGCCCAGCATGATGCGGCCGTGGCGACGCTGGCGGACCTGAAGGACGGCGCGCGTCAGGAGCAACTCGACGCCGCCCGCGCCCAGGTCGCGTCGGCGCAGGCCACCGTGGACCTGCTCCGCGTGCAACTGTCCAAACTGATCCTGGTCGCGCCAGCCGATGGCGTGGTGCTCACCCGCGCGATCGAGCCCGGCGAGATGGCCGTGCCGGGCGCGACGCTCCTGACCGTCGCCGATCTCCAGAACCTGAAGATCACGGTCTTTGTGCCCGAGGACCGCATCGGCGAGGTCAAGCTCGGCGACACGGTATCGCTGTCGGTCGACAGCGTGACGGGTCAGACCTATCAGGCGACGGTCACGCGCATCGCCGACAAGGCCGAGTACACGCCGCGCAACGTCCAGACCGTCGAAGGACGCAAGACCACGGTGTTCGCCGTCGAACTCTCGGTCGCGAACCCGGAGGCCGTGCTCAAGCCGGGCATGCCCGTTGACGTGACGTTCAATCAGTGAGGCGACGTTCGCATCGTTTCTTTGGGCCGTCGCTACGCTGACGGGCCGTTGAGCATACCTGTGACCACGCGTTCCACCTCACTCCTGATCCAGGCCGATGACCTGCACAAGGCCTTCGGCACAACGCGCGCCGTCGACGGCGTCTCGCTTTCGGTGCGCGCCGGCGAGGCGTTCGGCCTGGTCGGCCCGGATGGCGCCGGCAAGACCACGACGCTCCGGCTGCTCGTCGGCGCGCTGCGGGCCGATCGCGGCAGCGTGAGCGTCAACGGTTTCGATCTGGCGCATCGCGTCGACGAGGCGCGCGCCGGCATCGGGTACCTGGCCCAGCGCTTCAGCCTATACGGCGACCTGACCGTGGCCGAGAACCTCAGGTTCTTTGGCGAGGTCCGCGGGTTGACCGGGTCCGTCATCGCGAACCGATCGCGCGAGTTGCTGGATTTCGTCGGGCTCAAGAGCTTCGAGACGCGGCGGGCCGATCGGCTCTCGGGCGGCATGAAGCAGAAGCTCGGTCTGGCCTGCGCCTTGATCCATGAGCCGGCCGTGCTCCTGCTCGACGAGCCCACCGGCGGCGTCGATCCGGTGACCCGCCAGGACTTCTGGCAGCTCCTGATCCGCGTGCTGGCGCGCGGCACGGCCGTGATCGTCACCACGCCGTACATGGACGAGGCCGCCCGGTGCCATCGCATTGGGTTCATGGCGGCGGGCCGCGTGCTGGTCGAGGGCGCGCCGCGCGAATTGACGCAACGACTGGCCGGCCGCGTGCTCGAGTTGGGTGCCGAGCCGCGCCCGGTGGCGCGCGACGTCGCCCGCCGCGACCCCGACGTGCTCGACGTGCAGACCTTCGGTGATCGACTGCACGTGCGTGTGCGCGACTCTGCTGGCGTGCTCGAGCGCCTGCCGGCCGCGCTGGCCGCGCAGGGTGTGGTCATCGAGCGGCTGCGCCCGGTTACGCCCAACCTCGAGGACGTCTTCATCGCACTGTTGCAGGAACACCAGGGCGGGGCGGAGGGCCACTCGGCATGAGCGCCATCATCTCCGTCGAGGAACTGACCAAGACTTTCGGCGACTTCACGGCCGTCGACCACGTCACGTTTGCGATCGAGCCCGGCGAGATCTTCGGTTACCTCGGCCCCAACGGCAGCGGCAAGACCACGACCATGCGCATGCTGCTCGGGCTGCTGCGGCCTAGTTCGGGTAAGGCGCGGCTCTTCGGGCTCGACTCGGTGGCCGAGACCGAACGCATCCGCCCGCGCGTCGGCTATATGAGCCAGCGCTTCGCGCTGTACGAAGACCTGACGGTCGGCGAGAACCTGACGTTCTATGGCGGCGTCTACGGTCTGCGTGGCGCGGCGTTGGCTGAACGTCGCGGCGCGGTGCTCGACCTGATCGGGCTGACCGGTCGTGACCGCGATCGCACCGTCGACCTCGCCGGCGGCTGGCGCCAGCGCCTGGCGCTGGGCATCGCGCTGTTGCATCAGCCCGCGCTGCTCTTCCTCGACGAGCCGACCTCGGGCGTTGATCCGGAGGCGCGCCGCGCGTTCTGGGACCTGATCTACGCGCTTGCGTCAGGCGGCACCACGATCTTCGTCAGCACGCACTACATGGATGAGGCCGAGCACTGCGGCCGGTTGGGGATCATGAACCAGGGCAGATTGTTGGCGCTGGATTCGCCCTCGGCGCTCAAGGCGACCGTGGTGTCGGGCAACGCCTTCGACATCGAGACCGCCGACCTGCTCGGCGCAATCGATCGCCTGAACGGCGTGGCGGGAATCGAGCGCGTCGGCCTGCTGGGTGACCACCTGCACGTCATCGCGGCCGTTGAACAGCACACGCCTGCGACGCTCACTGCCGCGTTGAGCGCCTTCCCGGACGTGACGATCACGCCGGCCGAGGTCACGCTGGACGATGTGTTTATGGTGTTGGCGGGACGGTAGGAGTGGGCGATAGCGTGAGTTGGAGATCGGGCGATCGATGGAGAACCGCTGCTCCGCGGCTCACCCGATCGAGCCTTTCATGCGTGCCAGGCCGACTTCGTCGGCCGTGGGCACGCCGTCGAGCCCGGGGCGGGTGACGGAGATGCCGGCGATGTGGTTGGCGACCACGGCCGCGGCGTAGGGGTCCTGCGTTTCGTAGAAGTGAACAAAGAAGGCTGCGGCGAAGACGTCGCCGGCGCCGGTCGGGTCGACTTCGGCCTGCGGGGCTGCGGCGAAGTCGCGCGCCCCGACGCCGCGCTTGAAGACCGTGCAGCCTTCGCGGCCGCGTGTGACGGCGAGCACCTGTGCGACGCGAGCCCAGCGCTCGGCCAGGGCCCAATCGCCGCCCACGTCCTCGATGCTGAACACGATCGCGTTGGCGCGCCCAAACAACGGCGCGGTGCGCGGCCACTCGGCGTCGGTCGGCCATCGGCGCGCGCGCACGCGTCCGCTCTCATCCCATTCGCGGAACCAGCCTTGCGGGGTCAGGCCGATGAAGGCCCCGTCGAAATCGGCCAGCGCGCACGCAGATATTGCGTGCGCGCACCCTGGTTGTACGTGTTCTCGAACGTGGTGGAGGCCGCCGAGGCCTTTTGGTGCAGCGGCACGCCGGTCAGCGCGTCGAGGGGCGCCTCGGGCCCGCAGGCCGTGACGATCCCCGGCGTGTAGCCCATAGCGCGCGCGGTGAGCGCGCTGTACGACACCGTGCCGCCGAGCTTGGATCCGTCCGGCGTCAGGTCGTTGGCGATGTGGCCGACGGCCAGGTAGTGTACGCGTGGGTCCGCCACGGCGGTCAGCGCGGGATGATCGTGACCTTGCGGCGGTTGCCCTCGCCGACGCTCTCGGTGCGCACCGACGGGTGATCGCGCAGGGCGATGTGGATCGTGCGCCGTTCGTCGGGCGCCATCGGCTCGAGCGACATCGGCTTGCCGCGCTGCGCGACCTGGTCGGCGATTCGGCGAGCCATCGCCATCAACTGCTCACGACGCTTGACGCGATAGTTGTCGACGTCGATGACCACGTGCACGTTGCGCTTGAGTTGCTTGGCCAGCAGCGCGCGCACGAGGTACTGCAGCGACGCCAGCGCCTCACCGCGGTGGCCGATCAGGAAACCGAGGTCGCCGCCTTCGACGTTGAGTTCGAGTGGCGTCGGCGCGCCTGGATCATCGGGCTCGTCCGGCGCCATCGGGCTCGTCCGGCGCGCCGATCTGGGCCGTGACGGTGACGTCATCGGCGAGGTAACCGAGCAGGTCTTTGAGCGTGCCCTCGGCCAGGGCGAGATCCTGAGTGAGCGTGTCGTCCGTCATGACGTGATCGCCTTCCTGGACCGCGAGACGCGGCCTTAGCGCTTCGACTTCTTGCCGCCCTTGGCCTCGACCGCCGGCGCCGGCATCAGGCCCAGGTCGAAAATCTTGTCCCAGCGCAGCGGGTTGGTCATCCCGTATTGAATGATACCGAGGATGTTGCCGACGATGAAGTAGATCGACAGACCGCTGGCGAAGCTGAGCGAGAACCAGGCGAACATCACGGTCGACATCAGGGCCATCGATTGCGTGGTCTGCGCGGCCTGCGGGTCGGTCGAGGGCGGGGGCGTCATCACTTTCGATTGCACCCACGAGGTCGCCGCCACAAGGATCGGCATCACGTAATACGGGTCCGGCAGACCGAGGTTCAGCCACAGGAACGTGTTGTCGAGCGGCACAAGGGTGGTCACGCCGGGCAGGAAGCTGTACAGGTGCGTCGACAGGTTGTACAGCTGGATCGGCGAGGCCGCGATCGCGTTGGTGATGGCCTGGTACATGCCGATCAAGATCGGGAACTGGATCAGCAGCGGCAGACAGCCCGAAAGCGGGTTGTAACCGGCCGCCTGCCAGAGCTTCATCTGCTCCGCAGCCAGCTTCTCCTTGTCCTTGGCGTACTTCTCCTGGATGTGTTTCCACTCCGGGCTGTTCTGCATCTCGGTCAGTTTCTTCTGCGACTTCTGCGACTGGTACGTCAGAGGAAACGTGATCGCGCGGATGATGATCGTGAAGACCACGATCGTCAGAGTCAGATTGTGAAAAAGCAACCCGTATAGGAACAGCAAAGAGTTCACCATCGGGTTGATGATCAGGGTGTTCCACAAGTCCATGGTCAGGCGTGTCCTCAAAAGGGCGCGATGCGCCGCTTACTGGGTCGGCTGGTAGGCCCACGCGACGCGCGTGCCGTCGAGCGTGAAGGCCGTGAGCGACGAGTCGCCCTGGTAAGGCAGGATCAGCACCAGGCCTTGCCCGGGAGCGATACGCGGCGTCGCCTGCAGCTGGCCCTTGACCGTCTGACGCCAGCTCTCGGAGCCGTCGGAGGCCTTCAGCCCCACGAGGTTGCCGCTGTGATCGACGACGAACACCGTGCCGTCGCTGACGGCCGGCGCCGCGCGCGTGAACCCGCTCGCCGCCTTGCGCCAGATCTCGGAGCCGTCCGCGGCCTTGACCGCGTACACGGTGCCCTGCAGATCGGAGAAGTACAGCACGCCGTCCACCAGGTTGGGCGTATCCCAGACCCAGTAGTTGGTTGCGTAGCTCCAGCGCTGTTCGCCGGTCGCCGAGTCGAGCGCGATCATCTTGTTCCCAAACGTACCGACGTACAACGTGCCGTCCGTAATGGCCGGCGAGCCCGCGATCGCGGCCCCCAGGTCCTGCTCCCAGACGACCGAGCCGTCACCGCGGTTGAGCGCGTAGACCGAGTTGTCGAACGAGGCGACGATCACGCGATCGCCGTCGACGACCGGGGCCGCCCACACCTGATGCCTGGATTGGTCGAACGACCACTTGACCTGGCCATTGGCCGCGTCGACCGCATAGACGTGGCCGTTTGCCATGCCGAAGTAGGCGATGCCGTCCACGAGAGTGACGCCCCCGACCACCCGGTTATCGACGGCCGGCAGGAACAGGCCTAGCACGGCCGCGGTTGCATCCGGCGAAACGTTGCAGGTGGGGTTGTCGGCGGCGACTTTTTCGTCGAACACCAGACACCATTTTTCGTCGCCGGTTGCCGGGTCGAGGCCGTAAAGAGCGCCGCTATGACTCGCGCCCGGGCCCCACGAGCCGACCACGAGCATGTCGGCGCTCACGGCCGGGTCCGCCAGGAAGGTGTCGCCGCCCGAGCGGCCCGTCTCACCGGCCTTTGGGTAGCGCCAGACTTCCTTGCCGTCGGTCAGGCTGACGGCGTAGATGTGCGTGCCGCCCGCCAGGTAGGCTCGTTCCGTGTCCAGGCCGAGCCCAAGCCAGGAGTTGGTGGGCGCCGCGCCGCAGCCGGCGGTCACGACCGCCAGCGCGCCGAACGCCACCAGATGGGTCCAGGAAAGCCTCATAAGTCAATCTTACCTTGCTGTCGCTCGGGCCGATGACGGCGCGAGCGACGCTCAGGGCACCGGGTCGTAGCCCCCCGGCGTGAATGGATTGCAGCGCAAAATCCGCCAGGCCGCCATGGCGCTACCGCGCAACACGCCGTAGCGCCGAATGGCTTCGAAGCCATAGCGCGAGCACGTTGGATAGAAGCGGCAGGCGGCGGGGAGGAGTCGAGACAGGGTCAGTTGGTACAGCCGGATCAGGCCGAGCAGCGCCGTCTGGGGCAGACGGCTAAGGCGCCAGTCGGGCGACCAGCGCGGCTCTTCGACGCGGCCATCGGCCGGGTTGACGATCTCGTCGAACAGTTCCTCGCTGGGCGGCTTGACGGCTCGCATCGACTAGCTCGACAATTCAGCGCGCTGCAACACCTGATGTAGCGCGGCACGCACCTTGACGAGCGGGGCTCCCACGATCGCGGCGCGGGCAATCAGGAGGAGATCCCACCCCGGCTGTACAGGCTCACTGCGCAACGCCTCACGCAACAACCGCTTGGCCCGATTGCGCACAACGGCGCCGCCGATCTTGCGACCGGCCACGATCGCGGCCCGGGTTTGCGGTTCCGACGCGGGTAGGGCGTTGGCCGCGATCACAACAACAAGCGGGTGGGCGTAAGATCGTCCTTCACGCCGCACCCGCTCGATATCGGCTGCGCTTCGTAACCGGTTCATGAGGCAGGACGTCGCGCCTGCGTCCCGCCGGCGACCGACCGCTTGCGCGGTTCAGCCGCGGCTCACGATTACTTCTTACCCTTGGCCGTGCTCTCGCGCGACACCGGAGCCTTCTTCGACTTCCAGTTGATGCGCTTGAGGTGGTTGTTCATCTTGGGCGCCAGTTCCCAGCGGCCTCGGGCGCGTCGCGCCTTGAGGACCTTGCGGCCGCCCTTGGTGGCCATGCGGGACCGGAAGCCGTGCGTCTTGATGCGCCGGCGGATGCGCGGCTGAAACGTTCGCTTAGGCATTGCTCGAAAACCTCAATCTTTTTCAGGTGCCAGACCGAATAACGATTGTACCAGAGCCTTTGCTCAGGAGTCAAACGTGGAAGCGCGGGGAGCGCAGGGGCGCAGGAGCGGGGGGGACGCAGGAGGCGCAAGGAGCGCGGGGGAGTGCAGGTCCAGTGTGTTGGCTTACATAACACCTGGCGGTTGTCCACCGCTCTCGCGCGCTCTCGCGCGCTCCGCTCCCACGCTCCCTATCGGTCCAAAAAACGCGTGGTGATAAAATCGCGCGCGTGGGGCGTGTGATCGTGGTCGCCAATCAGAAGGGCGGCGTGGGGAAAACGACGACGGTAGCCAATCTCGGCGCCGCCCTGGCCGAATTGGGCAAACGGGTGGTGTTGATCGACCTCGATCCGCAGGGGTCGCTCACGGCTGGATTGGGCTTTGACCCGTATTCGCTCACGCGCACGGCATACACATTGTTGTCGCGTGACCGCGTCAGCTTTGGCAGCGTGCTGCGCACGGTCAACGATCGCCTGGTGCTGGTGCCCGCCTCGGTCGACCTGGCGCTGCTGGACGTGGAACTCGGCGCCGACGCGCGTTATGCGTACCGGCTCAAGGCCGCGATCGAAAGCTCGCGGGTACCCGCGGACTTCTTCATCATCGATACGCCGCCCAACCTTGGCTTGCTGACGGCCAATGGGCTGGTCGCGGCGCGTGAACTGCTCGTGCCGGTGCAATGCACGTATCTGGCCATGCGCGGTGTGCGGGGTTTGCTCGAGGCGGTGGCCCGCATCCACGATCGGCTCAACGCGGAGTTGAGACTCGTGGGGATCCTGGCGACCCTGTACAAGGCCGGGTCGGATCATGCCTACGACGTGCTTGAAGAGTTGCGCGCGACGTTCCCGGATGGCTTGTTCTCGACGGTGATCGAAGAAGATGATGCCGCCGCTCAGGCCCCGGCCGCGCATCAGACCGTGTTGGCGTATCGGCCTCAGAGCGAGGCCGCCGGCGCGTTTCGCCGGTTGGCACAGGAGGTGATAGGACATGGCGACGCCCGAAACTGATCCCGGCTCGGTCCGCGGTCGTGGCTCCGATCTCCTCTTGCCGCGCACGGGCAACCCGTTCAATCCCGAAGCCCGCCCGACCGATCTGATCTCGAATTACCCGGGCGCCAAGACGGAGCCCGAACCCGTCGGCGACGACGTCGCGCCCGGATTGCCAGCCTGGACCGCCGGCGGCACACCGGAGACACCCGGCACAGCGCCCTACGTGCCGCCGCCCGGCGGCGCGCCGCCCGTGATCCCGCCGACGACGTCGGCGGCCGAGGACGGTGGACCGGTGGTCACCGCGCCCGTCTCACTGGCCTCGAAGATCTCCGCCGGCGTGGCGACGGCCGCTCAGCCACTGCTGGTCGATCGGCTCGATCCAGCGCCGTCGACGCCGACCGCCCCGACGCCGCAAGTCGAGTCGCCGAACCTGCCCGCCAGCCCGCGCCTCGCTCGGCTGCTCGTGCCCGATCAGGATCTGCAGCGGATGTGGAACGAGATCGGCGCGCTCGAGCGGACCCTGGTCGAACGTCAGAAGATCAGTCAGGCCATCGCGCAGGAGCTTCTCAACCGTCTGCAGATCGCGCGCAATCGTCTGCTCAACGCGCGTGATCAATACGAGGAGGCAGCGCGCGAGATCGCCGAGGTGCGTTATCGCCTGTTGCGCTGGGATCGGATCCGGGCGTGGGAGGAGCCGCGTTTCTTGTGGTGGTATCTGCTGTTGCACGCGCCCGTGCTGATCGCGCTGGCGGCGGCGCCCGTGCTGTTGCCGGATACGTTCGCCGAGATCGCGCGGCGGGTGGCCCTCTTCGAGGGTTTGAAGATGATGGATCCGGTGGTCCTTTGGATCACCGTGGTCTCGGGCGGTTTCGGCGGGGTGGTGGGCGCAGCCTACAACCTCTTCAAGCACACCAGCCAGGTCAAAGACTACGATCCGGATTACGCATACTGGTATCTGCTGTACGCGCCCGTCGGCATGCTCCTGGCCGTCGCCGTCTTTCTCATCGGTCGGTCGGGGTTCATCCTGGGTGTCCAGGATCCGGTGCTGTCGCTCTACGTTTTCGCGTTCGCGGGCGGTTTCCAGCAAAGCCTTGTGCTGCGCTGGTTCAACACGATCCTGCGGCGCCTGATCCCAAAAGAAGAATCCGAGACCGCAAAGGCCTGAAGCCAGCGGGGACGTCTCTCAGACGTCCCCGCTTTTTCGTTCAGTACCCCGGGTTGAATTCCTCGATGATCCAGGTGTGTTGGCCTGAGTGGTAGCGCAGACGCACGTAGCCGGTGTCGCCGAACGCGAACCAAACGCCGTGCGCGGCGTTTAGGGCCGGCGGGGCGCCGAGCAACCCGCGGAGCGCGGCGTTGAGCACACCGCCATGGGCCACCACCAGATAGGCGCCCGGCCCACGGCGCACGAGCCGCTCCGTCGCGCGGATCGCGCGACAGTGCAGTTCCCAATCGCTTTCGCCGGTGCCGGCCCAGGGCTCATACGGATTTCGGAAGGGCGGCTTCGGGTAGCGACGATCGGCCTCCGCGAACGTCAGGCCGGCGAGTGGCCCGGTGTCGCTCTCCATCCAGTCGGGGTCGAGCACCACCGGCGCGCCGATGGCATCCGAGATGATCCGGGCCGATTCATGGGCGCGCACCAACGGACTGGCAACGATCGTGTCGACCATGAAGCCAGACGCTTGCAGCGCCTGCGCGCGTTGCCGAACGCGGTCGCGGCCGACGTCGGTGAGGGGCGAGTCGTAGCGCCCCTCGTGAACGCCCTCGTCGTCAGCCCGCGATCGGGCGTGGCGCATCAGCGTGATGAAGAGTCGGTCACCCATGTCACAAGTCGCAACGCGAGACCGCTCCCCCGCCTCACTCGCCCTGTACGTTCATGCCGACCGAGTTGAAGCCGGCGTCGACGTAGTGGATCTCGCCGGTCACGCCGGCGGCCAGGTCCGAGCAGAGATAGGCGGCGGCGTTGCCGACGTCGTCGATCGTGATGTTGCGGCCGAGCATGCTCTGCTTGGCGAACTCCGAGATCAGCGAGCGTGAGCCAGCGATGCCGGCGACGGCGAGGGTCCGGATCGGGCCGGCCGAGATGGCGTTGACGCGCAGGTGCTTCTCGTGCGTGCCGAAGTCCATGGCGAGGTAGCGCACGCTGGCTTCCAGCGCGGCCTTGGCGACGCCCATGACGTTGTAGTGCGAGACGGCGCGGACCGAGCCCAGGTAGGTGAGGGTGAGCATCGAGCCACCGGGGTTCATCAGGGGCAGGTAGGCGCTGGCCAGCGCCGTGAACGAATAGACGCTGACGTCCATGGCCAGCGCGAAGTTGGCGCGCGAGACGGTGTGGTAAGCGCCGGAGAGATCGTCGCGGTTGGCGAATGCGATCGAGTGGACGAGGATGTCGACCCCGCCGAACTGCTCGCGCGTCTTGGCGACGATCGCGGCGATCTCGTCGTCCTTCGAGACGTCGCAGGGCTCGATGAACGTGCTGCCGAGCGACTCGGCCAACGGGCGGACGCGACGTTCGAACTTCTCGCCGGCGTAGCTGAAGCCGAGCGTCGCGCCTTCGCGATGCAGCGCCTGGGCGATGCCCCAGGCGATGCTGTGGTCGTTGGCCACGCCGAAGATCAGGGCCTTCTTACCGGTGAGCAGTCCCATCTCAAACCTCCTCGTCCGACGAGCGTTTGCCCGTCGGGCTGATGGCCGCGCGCGCCCGCGCGGTCGGCCAGGTGAAGTTCCAGTCGATCGAGCGCCAGGGCTCGGGCGCGAAGTCGATGCCGATCCGCGGCGCCGTGGCCACGACGTCAGCGGCCGGCGCCGCTTCGAAGAACACGGGCGCCTTCCGCGCGCACAGGTCGCGCCCATGGTCGGCGCCCGTGATGGCCAGCGCCTGACAGAGCTTACCCGGCCCGTCGGCCAGGATTTTATCCGGTTTGCCGCCGCGATTGATCCGGATCTGGTCGAGCCCTTCGGTTGGCAGGATCGCGCGGATTAACACCGCAGCGGCGAAACCGTCGCGCTCGCAAACCACATTGAACATCCAGTGGATGCCGTAGTTGAGGTAGACGTAGGCGTGGCCGGGCGGGCCAAAGAGCCGGCTTGTGCGCGACGTCCGGCCGACGCGGGCATGGCAGGCGAGATCGGCCTCGCCGACGTAGGCCTCCGTCTCGGTGATCAGGCCCGCGAGCCGCCGCCCGTTGACCACGTGCACCAGGCGTTGACCGAGCAAGCCGCGTGCGACGTCCACGGTCGACCGATCGAAGAAATCGCGCGGAAGTCGCGGCATGGGCCGAATGGTACCCGTGTTTTTGCAGGAGCGGGGGAGCGGAGAGCGTGTGCGTCTGGAGGCGCTGGCGCGTTTCCGCGTAGGCGCGCAAAGCCCCTCCACGGAAACGCGCAGGGCGGGCATATCCTCTGAACAACCGAGGGCGGCGCTGAACAATCGACGCGTGTTTCAGCCGTGCCGGCGCGCCCCCTCCATGGAAACGCGCAGGACGGGCATGTCCTCTGAACAATCGACGCGTGTCTCAGCCGTGCCGGCGCGCAAAGCCCCCTCCATGGAAACGCGCAGGGCGGGCATGTCCTCTGAACAACCGACGCATGTCTCTGCCGTGCCGGCGCGCAAAGCCCCCTCCATGGAAACGCGCAGGGCGGGCATGTCCTCTGAACAACCGACGCAAGTCTCTGCCGTGCCGGCGCGCAAAGCCCCCTCCATGGAAACGCGCAGGGCGGCATGTCCTCTGAACAACCGACGCGTGTCTCCCTGCGCAAAGCCCCTCCATGGAAACGCGCAGGGTGGCATGTCCTCTGAACAACCGACGCATGTCTCTGCCGTGCCGCGCGCAGCCCCTCCATGGAAACGCGCAGGGCGTAGTTGAACAACGCGTGTCTCAGCCGGCCGGCCGCATACCCTCCATGGAAACGCGCAGGGCGGGCATGTCCTCTGAACAACCTGCGCGCGTTTCCCTGGAGGGGGTTGGGGGTGGTCCCCCTATGCCCGACCACCGAGTAAAATCCCGTAGTTCAATCAGGCCCCATACCCGGCAGAGAGCGAGGCAGGCATGAAAAGCGTAGCGGTGTATTGCGGCGCATCGAGCGGCAAGGGCGATGGGTATGCTGGCGTCGCACGCGCATTTGGGCGGCTGTTGGCCGAGCGGGGTATCGCCGTCATCTACGGCGGCGGCAAGGTCGGGTTGATGGGCGCGTTGGCCGATGGGGCGTTGGCGGTCGGCGGGCACGTGATCGGCGTCATCCCGCGCGGGTTGTTCGAACGCGAGGTGGGTCATACCGGCGTGGCGGAATTGCGCGTGGTCGAGTCGATGCACGAGCGCAAGGCCCTGATCGCGGAACTGGCTGAAGGCTTCGTTGCCATGCCGGGCGGTTATGGCACGCTCGACGAGTTGTGCGAAGTGATCACCTGGGCTCAGCTCGGGCTGCACGCCAAACCAATCGGTCTGCTCAACTATGCCGGCTACTACGACGCGCTGCTGGCCATGTTCGACCGCGGCCTGGCCGAGGGTTTCATCCCGACGGCGTTCCGCGGCCTCGTGCTCGACGCTGCGGAGCCCGAAGCCTTGCTCGCGCGGCTACAGGGCTATACGCCGCCCATGACGACGCCCTGGTCGCGCGAGCTCAAGGCCTGAGCGTCAAGATACAGACGCGTATCAATCGAGGAAACAAGCGATGCTCTTGATCATGCCATGGCTCATGGGCGCAGCGGCGATCTGGGTGGCGGTGACGCTGCTGTGGTTCGTCAGCGTGCGTCTGACCGACGCCAGCATCATCGATTCGTTTTGGGGGCCGGGCTTTGGCCTGGCCGTCAGCGCATATGCGTGGGCCGGCGGTGGTGATCCGACGCGAGCGGCGCTGGTCGTGACCCTGACATGGATCTGGGGCCTGCGCCTCGGTGGACACATCTTTCTGCGAAACCACGGGCGGGGCGAAGACCCGCGGTACCAGGCGTTTCGCGAACACTACGGGCGCGAACGCTATTGGTGGTTTAGTTACTTTCAAGTGTTCCTGCTGCAGGGCGCGCTGATCGTCCTGGTCTCGGCGCCGCTGCTGTGGGCCGCCGCGCAGCCGGCGCCGCTCGGAATCCTGGACGTGGCGGGCGGGCTGCTGTGGGCGATCGGCTTCGGGTTCGAGGCGATCGGCGACTGGCAGCTGGCGCATTTCAAGGCGGATCCGGCTCATCGCGGCCGGATTATGGATCGCGGGCTCTGGCGCTACACGCGCCATCCCAATTACTTCGGCAACGCCTGTTTGTGGTGGGGGTTCTACCTCATCGCGTGCGCGGTCCCGTGGGGCTGGCTGACGCTCCCGGCGCCGCTACTGATGACCTGGTTGCTCGTGCGCGTGTCGGGCATGGCGCTGACGGAGAAGGTGATGCACGCGCGCCCGGGTTACGCCGAGTATGTCGCGCGCACGTCGGCCTTTGTGCCGTGGCCTCCGCGCGATCGAAAACGCTGAGGCGACGGACCGCTTGGCCGGCCTTGCGCGGGCTCCGGTTGTCCCTGGCCGTCACGTGCGTGATCCCCGATGCCATGGGTCGGCACCGATAGAACCCCAGTGCCAGCATCTTTGGTGATTGACCGACAGAAGGGCGGGGCGTCCCGCCCTCCTGTCGGTTGTCACGGCGTCAGCGGCGGACGAGCAGCACGGCCAGCGCCCCGAGCAGCAACGCGGCGCCGACCCAACCCAGCGGCGCCAGGGTCTCATGGAAGATCACGGCGGCCAGGATCGCCGACGTCAGCGGCTCGAGCAGAGTGAGGATGCTGGCGATCGTGGGCGGCACCGTGCGCAGCGCCAGCAGGAAGAGCCAGTAAGCCAGAGCCGTCGGCACGATCCCAAGGTAGATCAACAAGCCCCAGCCGGCGGCCGGGAAGTCGACGGTCAGGCCGCTGCCGATCGCGATGGGCAACAACAGCAGGGCGCCGATCGCGAAGGCGATCGTGATCGGCTGCAGCGGATGGTAGCGGTCGGCGAGGGCGCGGCTGAGCAAGGTCAGGGTAGCGTAGCCCAAGCCCGAGCCGAGCGCGAAGAAGATGCCGGTCAGGTCGATGCCCTGGCTTGCGTCGACCGGCTGTTGCAGCGCCAGTAGCGCCGTGCCCGCGATCGCGGCGCCCAGCGCGAGCAGCACGCGCGTGGTCACCTTTTCCTTGAACAGGATCGCGCTGAGCACCGCCACCATAATCGGCGCCGAACAGATCGTGATGATCACGGCGATGGTGACGCCGAGCCGTGGGATCGCGGCGAAGTAGGCGACCTGGTACAACGCCATCATGGCGCCCAGGGCCACCATCAGCGCGGCATCGCGCCCCGGACGCGGCGCCACACCGGCCCGTGGCGCGAGCAGGTTCCCGCCGACGCTACGCACGGCGAGGGCCAGCAGCACCGGGACCGAAAACGCCAGCCGAAAGAAACCGATCGAGAGCGGGTTGGTGTCCGACACGGTGTAGATGCCGCGCGTCGTCACGCCGACCGTGCCCCACAAGAGGGCGCAGCCAACCACCATCACCGCGCCCCAGGAATTCGTCTTCGTGTTCATATTCATCTCAAAGACGACGCACACGTCGTCTCGAAAGCGTCCACACGGCGCGGTGCGCCGGAGACGGTGCGAATAGCGAGTTCGGGATGTCGATCAGAGACGTGGGGACGCGCGATAACACATCGCCGGAGAAGACTCCGCGATGATGGTCGTCACGACGGCGCACGCTCAGCGCGTGGCAGGAGGGGGCAGGACGCCAAAGTGCTCAGGCATGCGCGGGAGTTTAGCGCAGCCGTGGCTCGCTGACAATGGTTAGAATTTGCGGCGCTTTTTCCGAAATGCGTTTTTTGGCGAAGCTTGAAAAGCCGAGAATCTTGGGTGGACCTGACAGGTCGATGGTTAGAATCCGCCCCCGCGCTGGCGCACGGCTTCGTAGAGAAGGAGCGCCGCCGAGGCTGACACGTTGAGCGAGTTCACGTGACCGACCATCGGGATACGCACGGCGAGATCCGCCTGTGCCAGAAAACCGGCGCTCAGCCCCACGTCTTCGGTGCCGACCGCGATCGCGACCGGACCACGCAGGTCGACGTCGGTGTAGGTCTGCGTCGCCGCCGGTGTCGCGGCCAGGATCCGTATGCCGCGCGTTCGAAGCCACGTCACGGCCTCCTCGCTCGTCGCCACGGCGAGCGGCACGCTGAACACGGCCCCGCGGCTCGCCCGCACCACGTTGGGGTTGTTGACGTCGGTGACGGCATCGCACACGATCAGGGCATGCGCCCCGGCTGCGTCGGCGGTGCGCAACATGGCGCCCAGGTTGCCGGGCTTCTCGATCGCCTCGCACACCAGCACCAGCGGCGTCTCGGGAAGCGCGAGCGAGCCGAGCGTCGGATGCAACGCGGGAACGACGACCAGCCACCCGTCCGGGTTCTCCTGGTACGCGATCTTAGCAAACACGGTCGCGGTGACCTCGGTGATTGGCACGCCGCGCGCTGCAAGATCGGCGCGCAGCCCGGGCTGCTTGTTGAACCGCGGTAGCTCCGGGCACAGCCAGGCCGCGGTTGGTTGTCGGCCGGCGGCCAAGACCAGCGCGACTTCGTCCCCGCCCTCGACCAGGGCAAGCCCCTCCGTTTCGCGCGTGCGCCGATCGCGCAGCTTGATCAGGTGCTTAACCTGCGGATTTTGAACGCTCGTAATCACCATTTCGCCCATTGTACCGTTGCAGATCGACGCCCTGGTTCGTATGATATCCGTCACTGCGGACACGCGACAACGCGGGTACACTGTATCCAGAACATGAAATCCCAAGAGCGAAAGGCGCCCTGGCTGTGGCTGCTGGCAGGCCTGGTGGGCGTCAGCCTGAGCGCGTTCGTCCTCTACCGGCGCTTCACCGGGCCGGTCACGGTCCGTCTGGAGACGGCGCTGGACCCGAGTCTGCCGTTCGCGGTCGAGATGATCCCGCCAACGATGGAAGTCCAGCCGGGCGAGGTCGTCAACGTGATCTACCGCGTCCATAACACTAGCGCGACGGCGCAGCAGGCCGTGGGGCGGGTGGAGATCGCCCCTGGTTCGGCCGTGGATCAGATCCACGTTTATCTGACCGAGTGCGGTGGCCTGAACACGTATGCGCCCGACAAGCAGGCGGACTATTACGTCACGTTCAAGGTCGAGCCCGCCGGCGTGTTCGGCGCCGACGCGTTGACGATCCGGCACGTCTTCGAGCCCGGGGTGGCTGCCCCATGACCCTGGCGGCCGTCTATCGCGTGCTCGCGTGGTTTCTGGCCGGTCTGCTCTTGATCGCGCAGCCAGGGCCGTGCCCGTGCTGGCTGTACACGCTCTGGCGCTTCGACGCGCCGGTCACGGTGGATGCGCATGCGGGCCATGCCGGCCACGATCACCCCGTGCCCGCCTCCACCCCGACCGACGAGGCACCGAACGGCATGCCCCGCTCCGACGGCGATACGATCCGCTACGGCGTTCAACAGCCGCCGATCCCGGCGCCGGCTGCCGCGCTGCTCGCGAACCTGGCGCAGCGCTCCATCCACTGGCGTCTGTTGCGTTCGTCCCCGGCGCCCGTTCTGTCCTGGCGCCCCGACCTCGAGCCTCCGCCGCCCCGTCGCTCGATCTGACGTGGGCGTAACGTCGCGCGCACGCGCGATGCCGATTCGTGTTCCGAGGACTACCCATGAGATCGCAATGGCGGGCGCCGCTGGCGCTGGTCGGCGGCGGAGCTCTCGTCGGGCTGGCGCTTATCGCGGCGCTGGCGTTCACAACCGAGCGGAACCACGTCTTTGCTGGCGTGGCTCAACCCGAAGGCGCGTTCGTCGCTGACTTCACGTTGCGTACGCGCGCCGATCGCGCGGTGCGTCTCGCGGATCTGCGCGGGCGTTACGTCTTGGTGTCGTACGGGTACACGTTCTGCCCGGACGTCTGCCCGACGACGCTCGCGATGCTGCACCGCGTCATGGCGGACCTGGGGGCGGAGCGCGATCGCGTGGCCGTCGTGTTCGTGAGCATCGATCCGGAACGTGACACGCCGGATCGAACGGCCGAGTACGTGTCGGCGTTCGGTCCGGACTTCATCGGTCTCAGCGGCGCCCCTGACCAGATCGCGGCGGCCGCCCACGTCTTCAACGTTTCGTATTCGCGCCAGGAAGCACCGAGCTCTGCAGCCGGATATCTGATGAACCATTCGGCGTTCGTATATCTGGTGGATCCAGAGGGACGTTGGCGCGTGACCTACCCGTATGGAGTCGAAGCCGCAGGCATCTTGCGCGATCTGGAATACCTGATCGCGCAAGACCCCGTGTGAGTTCGACGGTTCAACACACACACTTGAGTGATTCGAGCCAAACTAATCGGCTCGAGACGAGGATGAGACGAAAATGGACAAATCGATGCACCTTCTCACAGGGGCACTGCTCACAGCAGCCCTGGCGCTCGCGGCCTGCCAGCCCATGGGCGGCATGTCGGGGCAACCCACCGAAGCCGGCGGCATGGAGATGGGCGGCATGGAGATGGGCGGCGGCCCAAATACGGGTGCCGTTGCAGCAAAGGCCGGTGATATCGAGATCATCGATCCGTGGGCACGCTCGGCCGCCATGGAAGGCGGCAACAGCGCAATCTACATGATGCTCAAGAACACGTCTGCCACCGCAGATCGCCTGGTCGGAGTTACCGGCGATGCCGCCGACGCGATCGAGGTCCACGAAACCACCATGGATAACGGGGTGATGCAGATGCACCCCGTCGAGGGCGGTCTAGAAGTGCCCGCCAACGGCAGCGTTGCACTCAAGCCCGGCAGCTACCACATCATGCTCATCGGCCTCGCAAAGGCCCTCAAAGCTGGCGACACGATCACGGTCAGTCTGAACTTCGAGTCTGGCGCCAGCGTCGACCTCGCCGTCCCGGTGATGGACCCGAAGTGACCCTGGACAGACCTCCACTCCGCTTAGCGGCCTGACAAACGAACGGGCCGGGGATCACCCGGCCCGTTTTCGTTTTGTGTGACGCCCCCCTGACGACGTGTCAGGGCGTTTGTGCGCCCCAGAGCGACGCGATCTCGGTCATACGCGCCCGGTTTGCGCCCATATCGCCCATGCCCAGTCGCGACGCTGAACGATAGTGGATCGTCTGAGTCGAGGCATCGAACACGAATTGGACGTCGTCGATGTAGCCGATCAGAGCGGTGCGAACCTCGACGTGGAAGTAGCCGGGCCGCTCCGACACGATCGTGGTCCGTGGCAGCGACGCGATCAGCGCGCGCAGCCTGGCCTGCGCTTCATCCACCGTGCCGGTGAAACGGAGCGGCGACATGCGCTGGCTGTCGAGCCCCGTTTGTGTGGTGACGCAATTGGGCGTGCCGGGGCAGGGCGCCAGCTGACCGTCAGCATCGACCCCGAGGTTCGACGGCCGCGGCGCATTGGCCGCCCAGGCGCGCAGACCGACGTAGCCGGCGCCCGCGAGGATCAGGATCCCGACAAAGACGTACATTCCAATGGTTTGCATGCTTGGTTTCTTGCCTCGCCTCATCCGCTGTCGCCCTCGCTGCTGTGGCCCTGCGACCGATCCCGAACTTTCTCTGAGTGTAGCAAGTTGTGTCGGATACCGACGATATTGTCTATGAGTGTCGAATGAGTCTCATTGCCGGGCCGAGAGTCTGGGCTCGGCGGATCCGGCGCCCGGCTCAAGTTCAGGGCGGTCGCATCGAAATGGGCGAATTGCGGCTTCCACCATGAATTGCGCGGGTTGTTGTGGCGCACAGTCTTTCGCGGAATCTGCGTTATTCGCGGCAGATCAGCTGAACCAGGGAATGGGATGCGATTGCCTTGGGCTCAGGTTAGAGCCGCGTTGCGCGAATAGAAAAACGACCTACAATCGGCCCGGTCTCTTACTAGCGGAGGTTTTATGTCGCATTTCAATTCTCAAACCGTGACGCGTTGGCTCGGCGCAGCGGCGCTTGTGGCGAGCCTGATCCTGGCCGGCGTTGGGACCGTGCAGGCTTTGCCAGCCGCCCAACAGTCGACCCCGACGCCGACCGCCACCCTCGCGGCGCCCGCCGGCTACATTGCCGTCGTGGTCAAGTCTGGCGAGACTCTGGCGACCTTTGTCACGCGGTACAAGGTCTCGGCCCAGGCGATCATCGCCGCCAACCCGGCGTTGCAGAAGGACCCGAACGTGCTGCTGGTGGGGCAGGTTCTGCTGATCCCGACGACCGCGGCGACCGCGGCGCCGACCACGGCCTCCAGTGCCGCAACGACGGCGCCGACGGCCACGCTTTCAGCACCCGCGGGGTATGTGGCGGTCAAGGTGCAGGCCGGTGAAACGCTTCTGACCTTCGTAAACCGCTACAAGGTCTCGGCTCAGGCGATCATCGCGGCCAACCCGGCCCTGCAGAAGGACCCGAGCTTGCTGCAGATCGGTCAGGTGCTGCTGATCCCGGTGGCGGCGCCGACAACTGCGGCCACTGTGGCGCCGGCGGCGACGGCGGTGCCGACGAACGCCGCCGCGTCGGGCGGTTTCATCGACGTCGTCGTACAAAAGGGCGACACGCTGTTGACCTACGTCAATCGCTACGGTGTCTCTGCCGCGGCGATCATCACCGCGAACCCCTCGATCCAGCGTGACCCGAACCTGCTGCAGGTCGGTCAACACCTGCGCATCCCGGTTGTGGCGCCCACCGCGACCAAGGCCCCGGCCTCGGCCACGACCCCGCTGCCGACGGCGGCCACTGCCGCGACGGCCGCGCCCAGCAACCCGTCGTTGCCCGTCCCGCCGCCGCTGGCGAATGCCCAGCAGGTGACGTTGCGGTCCGGCGAGAGCCTGCTGACGATCTCGATGCGCTACGGTGTGTCGGCGGGCGCGCTGCTCAAAGCCAACCCGCAGCTCGGCGACTCCGCGGGGCTGGTCTACCCCGGTCAGAAGATCAACGTGCCGGTGGCGCGCTCGACCACGCCCAGCCGCACGACGCCGTTCTACTACGTGCTGGTGTCCGGCGACTCGCTCAAGGGCGTCGGCGCGCGTTTCGAGATCTCGGCCGAGACGATCGCGGCCGCCAACCCAGGTGTGACCTTCAACGTCGGCACCGAGATCCTGATCCCGGCGGGCCCGCACCTGGTGGCCGTGCAGAACGGCGACGAGCTGCGTAAGATCGCGGCGCGGTATGGCACCACGGTGGATTTCCTGCTCAAGGGCAATAGCCTGCCGAACCCGGACAAGATCTATCCCGGGCAACTGATCTTCATCCCGATCCAGTACGACAAGGCGCCGCTCGCCTTCAATTGA
>JBGAJV010000080.1:0-26704 GCA_044224715.1 Anaerolineales bacterium
AACCGGATCTCGGTCACGCCGCCCGCGTTCGCCACCTCGAGCGCCGCGCGCAGCGTGCATTCGCCGAACGTCGTCGTCTGGCACAGGCCGTCGCCGGCATTGGCATCGCCACCATCACCCGTGCTGTTCACGATCAGGATGGGCATGGTCGTGGCGGTGGCCGTCGGTGTCGCGGTGCTGGTGGCGGTCGCCGTCGCGGTGGCCGTGGCCGTCGCCGTTGGCGAAGCGCTAGCGGTTGGGGTCGACGTGGCCGTGGTCGACGGCGTCGCCGAGATGGTTGCGGTCGCCGTCGCGCTGGGTGTCGCCGCAAGCGTCGGCGTTGAAGTAGACGTCGACGTTGCCGTGATCGTCGCGGCGCTTGTGGTCGCGGTCGATGTGGGGCTCGCCGGCAGCGTGGTCGGCGTGGCGGTCTGGGTGAGGCTGGCCGTCAGGGTCGGCGTGCCGGGCGTCACCGTGGACGTGGCGACGCGGGTCGCGGTTCGAGACGCCGTCCGTGTGGCCGTCGACGTGTCGGTCGGCGCCGGCGCGGTGCCGGTCGGCGATGCCGAGGGCGCGACGGTGAGCGTGGCGGCAGAGGTGTTGCTCGCGGGAACTGTGGGCGTCGGCGCGGTCGCGGACGACGTCCCCGTCTCTGTGGGCACGGCCATCGTCAGCAGCAGTTGCCCGGCCGACGGGCCGCTCTGGCCGGGCGACGCCGTGGCGCGGGCCGTCGCGCGATCGATCTCGACCTCGGTCAGGATGTCGGCGCGCACCGGGGCGACCGCCAGCGGATCCCACGGGCCATAGTCGGCGATGTACGGAGAGCGGATCCAGGGCGAGTCGATCGACAGCTGTAAGAGCGCCAACTGTCCGCAGCAGAGCAGCAGGATCAACAACGCCAAGGCCGCGACCGCGATCGAGATCGCGCGTCGGCGGCGCTGCGGTGTAGACGACTGCTGCGGCTCGATCATGGCGCAGGGCGTTCGGGGTCGGTCGTCGGCGTGCGCTGCACGTGGACGTGAGTCACGCTCTCCGGCGCGATCGGCTCCTGGCTGCCCGCGAGCGGCAACCAGACGGAGAACCGCAGCGACGACGCCGGGTCGGTGTGGATATCGATCCGCCCGCCGTGTTCGGCGATCAGGCCGTAGCTGACGGCGCGCTCGAGCTGGAGGCTGAGCGTATCGGCCGCCATATCGAAGATCGGATCGAAGAACCCCTGGGCCTCTTCGGGCGAGATCACCGGCCCCGTGTCGGCCACCGTCACCAACGCCAACGCTGTCGCGGGATCCGACGCGAGACCCAGGGTGAGCGTGCCATCGGGCGGAACGACGCGAAGCCGCTGGGTCATCAGCGCGCCGAGCGCCTGCTGCACGCGGTTGGGGTCGATCGTGGCATACACGGCGGCGGCCGGGAATTCGCTCCCGCCGGAGACGCGCGCGGTGAGCAAGGCGGCGGTCTGGCTCTCGAGCACGGCCCGGACCGTCGTGCGCAGATCGACGAGCATGTGCTCGACGGCGGACGGCCGCGCGAAGCGATCGATGTCGCCCAACAACCGGCCGGCGTGTTCGGCGTTCGCGCGGATCTGGCTCAGATGCTCGCGGACGAAGGCGCTGAGACCGTCTTCCATTTCGATCAGATCGATCAGCGTCAACGCGGCCGTCAACGGCGCGCGCACATCCTGGGCGACGTGGCTGGCGACCTGCCCCATCAACGCGATCTTCTCGCGTTGGATCAGGTGCGACTGCGCCGCGGCCAGCTGTTGATTGGCAGCCGCGAGTTGTTCGCCGCGTTGCAGCGCTTGCTCGTACAACTCACGCGTGGCGATCTGCAGCGCCTGGGATTGCGACGTGCGATGACGCAGCTGTGCGGTCATCTGGTCGAAGTCGCGCGCCAACCCGCCGATTTCGTCGCCGGAGTCGATGCCGGTCGCCTGGTCGAGATCGCCGGCCGCCACCTGTTGGGTGACGTTGCGCAGCCGGCTGAGCGGCGCGCTGATCGCGCCCGCGAGCCAGAAGCCGACCAGCGTCGTCGCCCCGACGAGCAGCAGGAAGACCACCGCGATTGCGTTGCGGCTGGTCGCCTCGGTCGACACGACGAAGTCGGCCGGCAGCAAGGTCACCAGCACGCCGACCGGCTGCTGACGGATCAACAGCGGCGTGTAGAGCGCCTCGTAGTCTTCGCCCGCGATGACCACCGGGCGCGCCGGGCTCTCGTCGACCGTGGCCGCCTGATCGACGCTCAACTCGAAACTCGTCGGATCGACCAGCAAGGTGCTGGCGCGGTACGCGCCGTCCTGGGTGAGCAACACTTCTTGCGCACTTGAACGTTCGCGCAACAAGTCGAGCAGCGTGGTCAGCCGGGTACCGACCAAGACGGCGCCGAGCAAGCGGCCATCGGCGTCGATCACCGGCGCGACGGTATAGAAGTACGACTCGGCCGCCACGGTCTTGATGCCGATCATCTTGTCGCCGGCCGAGTCGCGCGCCTGGCCGATCACGGCGTCGATGGCGGTCTCGCCGCGCCATTCGGCGACGACGAAGTCGTAAGCGCCGGCCGCGGCCTCAGGATGCGCGACGTTCGTCAGCCAGGCGCGGCCCTGATCGTCGAGCACGGCCCAGATCTCGACGCCGGCGTTTCCGGCGAGCGGACGCAGCAGCGTGTCCATCTGCGCCACGTCGCCCGAGCGCAACGCCACATCGAGGCCGTTCGTGAACACCATCAACCGCAACACGGAGAGATGTGCGGTCTCCTGATCGACGACGGCCGACGCGGCGAGACGACTCGACTCGTAAAGCTGATTGGTGAAACGCTCGCGCGCCGAGCCGGCGACCAGGCGCGTGACGATGAAGGTGGCCACCAGGGCCGTCAGGACGGTCAGCGCCAGGAACGGGACGACGATCTTGCCGCGCAGGGAAAAGCCGGTCCACAACGCGGTCCAGATCGGCGCACGTTTGGCGTGTGTCGAATGGGTGGGTGACTCCGAGCGATGTCCAAACATCAGAATGCTTTTGCCTCGGCCGTACCTCTAACCGAATCCTTGCAGCGTTATCGACGATCGCGGTCATTAAACCGAATCCTTTCGCCCAGCGCGGTAAAACCAACCGGAAAATCGGTCGGTATCGTGACCCAGCGGCTGGCAATCGACCGGTTTTAACCGGGTCTTTATGTCGGCCGGGCCGCTCCGGAGACAAACAACGGCGCCGACACAAGAGCCTCGTGTCGGCGCCGCAGCGTCCCTCGGGGAGCGTTGTCGATTATCGAGCGAGCGCGGCCTCGATCGCGTTGAGTTCATCCGCGGAGAACGTCGCCTGGGCCGGGGCGCGCACGGCGTCTTCGATCTGGCTGACCTTGCTCGCGCCGATCAGGGCCGAGGTCATCTCGGGATGCCGGAGCACCCAGGCCAGGGCCATCTGCGCCAGCGTCTGACCGCGCGCCTGAGCGATCGCGTTGAGCGCGCGGACGCGGGCCAGCACGGCGTCGGTGACCTGCTCGCGTCTCAGGAACGTGCCCGTCTTGCCGGCGCGCGAGTCGCCCGGCACGCCTTCCAGATAGCGGTCGGTCAGAAGCCCCTGTGCGAGCGGCGAAAAAGCGATGCCGCCCACCCCTTCATCGCGCAGGGCCGCAAGCAGCCCGCCCTCGACCCAGCGTTCGAACAGGCTGTACTTGGGCTGGTGGATCAGCAACGGCGTGCCCAACCCGCGCAGGATCTGAGCCGCCTGCCGCGTCAGGTCGGCGGGGTAGTTCGAGACGCCGACATACAACGCTCGACCGCTACGCACGGCGAAGTCGAGCGCGGCCATCGTCTCTTCGAGCGGCGTCTCAGGATCGGGCCGGTGGTGATAGAAGATGTCGACGTAGTCCACGCCCATGCGTTTGAGACTCTGGTCCAGGCTCGAGATCAGGTACTTGCGCGAGCCCCAATCGCCGTAAGGGCCCGGCCACATCAGGTAGCCGGCCTTTGTCGAGAGGATCAGTTCATCGCGCAGGCCGTGGAAGTCGGTCTTGAGGATGCGGCCGAAGTTCTCTTCGGCCGAGCCGGGTGGCGGGCCGTAGTTGTTGGCCAGGTCAAAGTGCGTGACGCCCAGGTCGAACGCGCGCCGCAGCATGGCGCGCATGTTCTCGAGCGCGTCGACGCCGCCGAAGTTGTGCCACAACCCGAGCGAGATCGTCGGGAGCTTGAGCCCGCTGCGTCCGCTACGGCGATAGGACAGCGACTCGTAACGCTCTGGCGATGGTTGATACGACATGTGGTCTCCTGTGACGGTGCCTATAAGGTCGAACGAGCGACGCTCGGGACAGGCGGCAGCGAAACCGCGCCTAGGCGGCTTCGGATCCGGCTTCGCGCAAAGCGCGGGTTCGGGCAAACCACACACCTTCGATCGAGAACAGGATCAAGGCCGACCAGACCAGGCTAAACCCGATCAACTGTTGGCCGGTGAAGGTCTCGTGATAGACGAAGATGCCGATCAGGAACTGAATCGTCGGCGCGATGTATTGCAGCACGCCCACCAGGGTCAAAGAGATGCGTCGAGCCGCGGAGGCAAACAGCAGCAGCGGTATCGTCGTCACGATCCCGGTGCCGATCAAGAGCGCCGGCTGAATCGGGACGTTTTGCACGAACGCGCTCTGCCCCACGACGCCGGCGCCCAGCACGACCGCGAGCGCGGGGACGAAGAGAAGGCCGGTCTCCAGCGTGAGGCCGTGCAACGCGTTGAGCGGCGCCATCTTCTTCGCCAGCCCGTACAACGCAAACGAAAACGCCAACGCCAGGGCGATCCACGGCAACCGGCCATATACGATCGTCAGGAAGACGACGCCCGCCCCAGCGATCGCGAGCGGCGCCCACTGCAATGGGCGCAGTCGCTCATGCAAAACGAACACGCCCAACAGAACGCTCAGCAAGGGATTGATGAAATAGCCGAGGGCCGTCTCGACGATGTAGCCTTCGTTGACGGCCCACACATACAGCAGCCAGTTGATGCCGATCAACAGGGCGGCAGCGACATAGATCCCGAGCACGCGCCGGGTGACGACGCGACGCAGCGCCGGCCAACTGCGCTGGACCGTGATCCAAACCACCAGCGCGATGAACGACCACGAGATGCGATGTCCGACCAGCTCGAGCGCCGGAACGACATGCAGCGATTTCCAGTAGATGGGGAGCAGGCCCCAGGCGAGATAGGCGGCCAGGGCGTACCAGGCGCCGCGATTGCGAAGCATGCTGCAATTATCGCAGAAGGCAGCGGCTTAATCCGCTTGACCGGCGGCTGAAGCCGCGGCAGACGAGAGGGCTATGCCGACCTGCGCCAGAGAGTTGTCGCAAGGGCAGCGTGTCTCGCTCCGCCTGAAGTTTGGGCAGACCGGGTTGGCAACGCCAGCCTGCGCAGGCGGGCGACCTCTGGGACGGGTTGTCGAAACAGGTTTCCGCTGGGGGTCTACTGTGGAATACCGTGAAGTCGGCGCAGGCCGACGTCGCGCGCCGTCCGCAGCGGCTTTAGCCGCCGCGCACCGTCGCCTGCGCGGCCAGACGCGCCACGGTGTCCAGATCCCCAAAGTCGGTGCCGGGCAGGCTCGCCGCGGCGGCGCCGCAGGCCAGGCCAAGCCGAAGCACGTCGGGCCAGGCGGCGTTGAGGTTCAGAGCGTGGACGAGCCCGGCCACCAGCGCATCGCCAGCGCCGATCGGGTTCGCTTCCTCGATGTGGGGCGGCGTTCCCTGCCAGCAGCCGTCCGAGGTCGCCAACACCGCGCCGTCCGCGCCGCGACTGATCACCACGTTCTCGGGACCCAGACCGCGCAGCCGTTCGGCGGCGGCCAGAGCCGTCTCGGTCGTGTCGACGGCGCCACCAAGCAGGGTCGCCGCCTCGACCGCGTTGGGCTTGATCAGGAACGGCCGCGCGCGGCACCCGAGCCGGAACGCGTCGCCGCTCGCGTCGAGGACGACACGCGCGCCGTGTCCGCGCAGCAACTCGATCAACGACGCATACAGATCCGGCGGCAGACCGGGAGGAAGGCTGCCGGCCAGCACCCAGAGATCCCCGGGACGCGCGAGGGCGCTGAGACGGTCGACGAGGGTTTCACGTTCCTCGGCGGTGATGATCGGACCGGCCTCATTGACCTTGAGGTGGTCGCCGGTTTCGGTGGCGACGATGCTGACGTTGGTGCGGGTCTCACCCGCGATGGCGACGGCGTCGACCGTGACGCCGAGGCGGGAGAGCCCGGCGCGGAGCGCGGCGCCGGTCGGGCCGCCGAGCAGTCCGAGAGCCACGCTCGGGGTGCCAAGCGCGGCCAGCGCACGTGAGACGTTGAAGCCCTTGCCGCCGTAGTCGGCGCGGGCCTGCGTCGCGCGGAGCACCGCGTTGGTCTCGAGCGTCGCGACGGTCAGTTCGCGGTCCAGCGCGGGGTTGAGGGTGACGGTGTAGATCATGGCTTCCAGAAGCGTTCGATCAGCGCGGCCTCGGCCTTCGGCGTCCAGCTATCGCCCGGTCCAAGGCAATCGGCCAATTCGGGCACGACAGCCTTGATCTCGTCGAGGCCCGTAAGCGGCAAGCCCTGGAGCTGCGGGAAGATCACGATCTTGCCCGGGTAGCGGCCGGACATCATGTCGCGCAGCCCGTCGTGCGCGGCCTCCATCCCGCCGACGGCCGCCACGGATTGATTGGGCGAGAGTCGGCCGTCGAGGGCCTTCCGCAGCGTCAGCGCCTGATCCTCGAGCCGTGAGCCCGACGTGCCCGTGTACTGCGCGTTGTGCAGATAGACCTGGCTGAGATCGAGCGGGGCCAGCGTGCCGTTCGGGACGCCGGCGAAGAGCACGAGCATGCCATCGGGTGCGAGCGCGCGGGCGGCTTCGGCCATCACGGCCGCGACCGGAACGCTGACGACCACGTCGTCCGCGCCCCGCCCCGCTGTCGCGCGCGCGACGAAATCGACGAGCGTCTCGGTCGACGCCGTCGGATTGAAGGTCAACAGCCGGCGGCCATGTGTGTCGGCCAACCGCCCGAGCCGCGCGACGAGCGCGTCGAGGCGAGCCGTGTTGGTGTCGGTGGCGACCACGACGGCCGGGCCCTCGGGCAATTCGAGCGCGCGCTGGACGTGCATCTGGCCCATCGGCCCGCCGGCGCCGACGAAGACCGCGACGCCGCCGGCGCGGAGCTCGCAGCGATTGCGCGCCTCTCCATAGGCGGCGGCGATGTCGGGTCCGCCGCAGCCGACATAGGCCGTGTAGTCGTAGTGGATGCGCCCGACGTCGACCTGGGCTGCGCCGTCGAGCGGGGTCGTGCCGACCAGCGCGAACGTGCCGCGACGCGCGATCAGCTTGGCGGCCTCGGCGACCGCCGGCGCGGAGCGCGGATCGAGCACCACGATGTCGTCGAAGCCGACGCCGCCGGTCAGGTCGGCTTTCAGCGCCGGATACTCCTCCGGCGTCAAGCCATCGCGCACGACGAGTTGGGCGCCGCGCTTGACCGCCTCGGTTTGCAGCAGCGCGAATACGCTCGGCGGCACATCGGTGGCGACGAACACCGCCGGCGCCTCGAGCCCGGCCGAGAACGCGTAGGCCCTGTCATCGCCCGGTCGGCCGACGATCCACATGGTCCCGCCCGACTTCGGAGACAGCCGGCGCCGCTGCGTGTACGCTGCCTCGACGCATGCCCACGGTTCGGTCAGCGCGGTCTCGGCGTACCCGAGCTCGCCGCCCAGCGGCAACAGGTAGGAGCCGGCATCGGCATGCAGCACCTCGGCCCCGATCAAGTGGTACTGCGTCAACCCGCCCGGGATGGTGTAGCCGTAGGCCGTGCTCATGCCGTTTTGATAGATGTCGGGCTGGATGGCGAACCGCTGACCCGGCTGGAACTGATCGACCAGGTTCTTGCCGACCTTCATCACGGTCAACGCGGCTTCATGCCCGAGCCGCGTCGGCTCCACCGACAGGTCCCGGTTGTAGAGCTTCGGGTGCTTGCCGCCTTGCTGGATCAATTTGACGTCCGAGAAGCACATACCGACGGCGTCGACGCGCACCAGGATCTGGTCGTCGCCGGGCTCGGGCACATCGAACAACTCGGGTTTGCCGTCGCGCCCGATATGCTCGAGCCCCGGCCCGTACATGTTCCACGCCCAGGTCTTGCGCGGCAACGGCGCAGCCTGCGAGCGGTAGGTGTCGAATTGGGATGTCATGGTGGTGCCTTTCAGTCTTGTTCGACCGCAGACCACGAACCGCGGACGGCAGATCGTTCTTTAAGAAGCACGCAATCAATCGAGGCGTATGCTCGACGGCCCTGGCCCGGCGAACACATCTCACTGCGCCCCCGCGCTCGCCGCTCTCGCGCTCCACGCTCTCACGCTCCCCCGCTCCCGCGCTCCCCGTGCCACGCCAGCGCCCGCACCTCGACGGCAGTCGCCGCCTGCAGCGCCTGGGTCGCCAGCGCGCCCGCGTCGGCATAGCTGAGCGCGCGCACCCGCGCCTTCGTCGCCGGGATGGCGGCCACGCTGACGCTGAGCTCGGTGATGCCCAGACCGACCAGCAGACCGGCCGCCTGCGCATCCGCGGCCAGCTCACCGCAGACGCCCGCCCACTTGCCGGCCGCTTCCGCCGCGCGGGCCGTCCGCCCGATCAGCGCGAGCACGGCCGGGTGCAGCCCGTCGGCCTGAGCCGACAGGGTCGGATGCGTACGTTCGATGGCCAGCGTGTACTGTGTCAGATCGTTGGTGCCGATCGAGAAGAAATCGACCTCGCGTGCCAGCTGCTCGGCGACCAGCGCCGCCGACGGGATCTCGACCATGATGCCGAGCGGGATGTGCGGCGCGTTCAACTCGGCCCGCACGCTTTCGGCCATGTCGCGCGCGGCGCGCCAGTCCTCGACGCCGAGCACCATCGGGAACATCAGGTGCAGCGGCCCGAACGCGGCGGCGCGGTAGACCGCGCGCAGCTGAGTGCGGAACAGATCCGGGCGGGCGAGCGACAGCCGGAGCCCGCGCACGCCCAGGAAGGGATTGTCCTCGGCCGGCAGCGGCAGATACGGCAGCGGTTTGTCGCCGCCGACGTCGAGCGTGCGCACGACGATCGGCGCGCCGCCCATGGCGCGGGCGATGTCGCGATAGAGCTGGAACTGTTCGTCTTCGGTCGGCGCGGCGGTTCGTTCGAGGAACAGGAACTCGGTGCGCAGCAGCCCGACGCCCTCGGCGCCGGCCTCGGCCGCGCGTTGCGCGTCGCGCAGACTGCCGATGTTGGCGGCGACGTGGATGCGACGGCCATCCCGCGTGACCGCGGCGGCCTGCGCGGCCTGGCGTTCGGCCTCGCGTTGGGCGCGTTGTTGCTGCACGACCTGACGCGCGGTCGTCAGCCGCGCGTCGTCGGGCGCAAGCGTCAACGTGCCCTGCCCACCGTCGAGGATGACCAGCGCGCCGTCGGCGATGTCGAGCACGGCGACCTCGGCGCCGACGATGGCCGGCAGCCCGAGGGCGCGCGCCAGGATGGCCGTGTGCGCGTTGGGTCCGCCGCCGACGGTGCAGATCGCCAGTACGCGTTCGGGGTCGAGTCCCGCGGTTTCGCTGGGCGACAGATCCTGCGCCACGATGATCACGGGTTCGCTCTGTGCGGCGACGAGCCGGGCCAGCAGTGGCTCAGATCCGGCGCCGCCGTTGAGGTGGCCGAGCACGCGTGCGCCGACGTCGCGCAGATCGGCGACCCGGGCCGCCAGCGTTTGATCGCCGCCGACCATCTGCTCGGCCTGTGCGTCGATGGCGGCGCGCCAGGCGATGGGCGCGCCCTGCCCGATCGCGATGCCCGCGCGTGCGGCTGTCGCCAGCTCGGGATCCTCGAGCAATTCGAGATGCGCGCCGAAGATCGCGGCCTCCGAGTCGCCGAGACGGCGCCTGACCGACTCGCGCAACGCGTTGAGCTCGGCTTGTGCCGCGGTCAAGGCGGCCTCGAACCGACGCTGTTCGACTTCCACGCCTGCGGCCTGCGTCGAGGCCTCGACGGGTCTGGCGGACTCGGGTCGACAGTGAAGCACTGGCCCGACGGCGATCCCGGTCGAGGCCGGTTGGCCGCGTCGAATGTTGGCGTCGCTCGCGGCGCACCCCGCGGAGATCGCGGCCGGGCCGGGTTCCGCGACGGGCGTCGGCTCGCTCGACGCGCCGGGCTCATCGCCCAGACCGGAGGCGACCAGCGCGACCAACACGCTCAGCGCGGCCTCCTCGTCGGGGCCGTCGACGATGATCTCGACCTCGGTCCCGTAGGTGGCCTTGAGCGTCAACAGCGAGATCAGGCTTTTGCCGTTGACGCGCTTGACGCCGTTCGTCACCCGCACGTCAGCCCGGAAGGTCTTGGCGGCGTTGACGAAGACGGCCGCCGGGCGAGCATGCAATCCGGTGGCGCTGGCGATGGTGGCCGACGCGTGCTTCATGACGAATCCGTTTCACTACCGATGTTGGTTCACTTCGCGCTTTGCGGACTGAGCGCCTCGGTGATGGCGGCGACGTCCTCGGTGCGCGCGAGCTGCATGACGAGCGCTTCGTCCTCGAGCAGCTCGGCCAGCCGACCGATCACCTCGATGTGCTCGTCGGCCAGCGCGGCGATGCCGATGATCAGATACGCCGTCTCGCCCTCGTTCCAGGTCACGCCGCCCGGCACCTGCAGCACCGAGATCCCCGTGCGCTGCACATAGCGGCGGTCGTCGGCCTGCCCATGCGGGATCGCGACGCCGTTGCCGATGAAGGTCGACATCACGGTCTCGCGGGCTGCCATGCCCGTCACGTACTCGGCCGTGACATAGCCGGCGTTGACCAGGAGCATCCCGGCCTGGGCGATCGCATCGTGCTTGTCGGTCGCGGACGCGCCCAATCGGATCGCGTCGACTGTCAAAACCGTCATGGCCTCACCCCGCTTCGACGATGTCCTGGCCGGCGGCCAGGGCTTTGGCCAGTTGGTCGTACACCGGATTGCCGACAAACGACTGGAACGCGATCACGACCGCCCATGGCGCCGTGGTGCGCGCGCGCTTGGCCAGACCGGCATGCGACACCACCACCTGTGCGTCCTTGGGGATCTGATGGACGGGGCAGTGGATGACCTGCACCTGCAGCCCGGCGTCCTTCATCTTCTTCTTCAACTGGTTCGCGCCGATCAGGCTGGAGCCCATGCCCGCTTCGCACGCGAAGACGATCTTCTTGACCTGTGCAGCTGGGACGGATGTAGCCATACTGTCTCCCTGGCGGGCCGGCGCCTCTGAGACGCCGGCCCGCCGGTCATTTGGAAGCGCGCGCTTACTTGGCAGCCGCCGCGGCCGGAACACCGGCCGGGCTCGCCGCACCGACTTCCTCCACCGTGTCGTCATCCGACACAGGGAGCGGGAAGATGCGCAGCAGCACCACGCCAACCACCGCGGTCACGGCCGTGGCGACGAGCACGCCGCCGAGCACGCCGATGTACGCGCCGGGGGGCGTCATCGCCAGCAGGGCCAGGATCGAGCCCGGCGAGGGCGTGGCCACCAAGCCGGCGCCCGTGAGACCGAACCACAGGTCGGCCGACATGCCGCCGGCGATCACGGCCAGGATCATGATCGGGTGCATCAGCACATACGGGAAGTAGACCTCGTGGATGCCGCCCAGGAAGTGGATGATGGCCGTGCCCGGCACCGATTGCTTGACCGAGCCCTTGCCCATCATCCAGAAGGCGATCAACAGACCCAGGCCGGGGCCGGGGTTGGTCTCGAGCAGGAAGTGGATCGCCTGCCCGTTCTTGGCCACCTCAGCCACACCCAGCGGGCCGAGGATGCCGTGGTTGATCGCGTTGTTCAGGAACAGGATCTTAGCCGGTTCGATGATGAGCGCCGCCAGCGGCAGGAGGTTGGCGTTGACCAGAGCCTGAACGCCAGCGCCAAGCGTATTGCTCGCCGCCTCGACCACCGGGCCGATGACCAGGTAGGCCAGCAGGGCCAAGATCATGCCCAGGATGCCGGCCGAGAAGTTATTGACCAGCATCTCGAAGCCGGACGGGACCTTGCCCTCGACCGCCTCGTCGAACTTCTTCATCAACCAGCCGCCGAGCGGGCCCATGATCATGGCGCCCAGCATCATCGGGATCGAGGCGCCCATGATCACGCCAAAGGTCGCGATCGCGCCCACGACGCCGCCGCGCACATCGTGCACGAGCTTGCCGCCGGTGTAGCCGATCAGCAGCGGGATCATGTAGGTCAGCATCGGGCCGACCAGCTTGCTCAGGTTTTCGTTTGGCAACCAGCCGGTCGGGATGAACAGGGTGGTGATCAGACCCCAGGCGATGATGGCGCCGATGTTGGGGATCACCATGCCGGACAGGAAGCCGCCGAAGCGTTGAATGCTTTCTTTCATGGCTTGATTTCCTTTGTTACGTCTCACATGCGATAAAGATGAAGGCGCTGTCTTGTGTCAAGGCGTGCGTCGATACGGTCTGGTCACCTCCCCAGCCTGTGCGGCGATTTAGTTCAAACCTTGTGTGATCGCTTCGACGTCTTGCGGCGAAAGCAGCGGGCTGACCTGAATGACACGACTCCCGGGAAGGGTCACAGGCAGCGGCGCCGTGGTAATGACGATCTGAGCGTTGATGCGCTCGGGCGACAAGTCTCGGAACGACAGCACGTCGATGACGTGCAGATGCGGGAAGCGTGTGCGCAGCCGGGCCAGCAGCAGCTGGGCCGTCGCCATGCCGGCCGGGCAGACGACAAACACGCGATGCTCGTGCACCGGGCGCGCCCGCAGAGTCGCGGCGTGCAGCAGCAACGCCAGGTTCTCGATCGAGTCCTCCGGCAGGCGCAGGGCGTATTCGGCCTCGACCTCGTGTCCGATCTGCTGCGCGATGCCGAGTTCGACCGCGTACTCGCCCGTCGGGATGGGCGCAGATTGCGCCGGGGCCCACAGACCGAACCTGGCCCGCAAACCGGCCGGGATCAGGCTGGCCGCCAGGCCGTCACGCAACGCGTCGTCGTCGGCCAGGGCCGGCAGATGCAGCGCATGGGCGGCCTCATCCATGACGAAGGCCAATGCCTCCGACAAGACGGGATCCAACTCGAGATCGCTCGGCCACAGACGACTGCGCGCGCCACCCAGCAGATACATGCTCGCGAGCGCGGCCTCGTCGCCGAGCGCCGGTTGCGGGGTGGCGCCCATCAACCGCGCCATCAGGTGCTCGCCAACCGCCCAGGCGGGCCGCGCTTCGATCCAGGCTCGCAGCGCCGGATCGATTGTCGCGCACAGCCCACTGCGGATCCGCTGCGCCTGGATCGCCAGGGCCAGCGCCACGTACAGGGCCGAATCATCGGCAAAGCGGCCGTTGAGTTGCCCTTCGGCGAGCGCGACGTTCTCGAGCCCTTCGGTCAGATCGCACGCGGCCAGATGTTGGTTGGCCTGCCGTACGATGCCAAGCGTTCGATCGCCGGCAAGCGCAAACACGAGCCCGCGGTCGTACGTCACCTGGATCAGGCCGGAGCCGAAAGGCGTCGAGCCCCAGAGCAGCGCGGCCAGCGCATTGCGGCGGGCCAGCTCACCGCCCTCCAGCGCGAAGCCGAAGTTCGGCTTACGGGTGAGTGTCAGGCCGAAAGTCTCGAACCACGGCCCGAGCGGCGCCAGATCTTTGAGCACGGTCGTGCGCGAGACCTGCGCGCTGTGCTGCAGTTCGCCGAGCACCAGCGGGCGTTGCGCCGTGAGCAGGGCGAGGGCGAAGAGCTGCTGACGCTGCTCGCCGGAGAGCACGAGCTGAAAGCCGGCTTGCCCGTCGAGTTCCGCGAGCAGCGCGACGCGCTGGTCCGGCTCGCACGTCAACACGAAACCCTGGCCGGGCACGGCCGCCAGTTCGGCCGACCGCGCATGGAACCACGCCTGGAGCGGACGCAGGGCGTAATTGGCCTGACGCCGGGTCAGCCCAACACGACCCGCGAGATCGACAACCGCCTGGGGCGTTTGTGAGGCGAGGAGCAATCGGGCCAGGTCACGTTGACGGGTGGTCAGTGCGCTCATGATTGAGCCGTGAACCAGGGTGCGGGTCAGGGCGCCTAACATTTTAATGGAGGCGCCTAGTGCGCCGTCGGTTGCCGATTTCTGGTGACGATGTGGCCATGATAGGGCCATTCGCCTTGGCCCGATCTGGTTAGTTCGCGCATCTTTTGGCGGGGGGGCCGATACAAAAGTGGATCAACGCGCTCAAAACCGGCGCGCCCGCGCGTGTCTGCGCTGGCCGAGCCGATGATTTGGCGCTGACCGACGCCTTACAAGGCAGTCCCGTTGACCGAGTCGCACGGGGATGTATACGATTACCCTGGGTTGCGAGGCGCCCGGAGTCACAGGCCGGGTCCAGGACGAAAACACCCGGGCAGCGGAGCAATTGCCCGGGTGCGCTCGACAGACTGAGGTGACCGGTGGCGATCAGCCGCGACCTGACATGGCGGCGCGAAGTCGCTCATAGGCGTCGCGCTCCGCGCGACCGACGGCGAGCACGCGATCGGCGATCCCCGCACAGAGTTCACGGCTTCGTTCGAGATCGAGCGGGAAGGCCACGCGCAGTCGCTCGCGGATGGCGGCCAACTGCGCGTCGATCCGCATGATCTGACTGCGGGCCCGCCCGCCCCGCTCGACGAACAGGGCGCGTCGGCGATCGCGCAACCGACGTGTGTCGCGCAAGGGGCGCACGTCGTCCGGCAGCAGCGCGTCGCCCACCGCGCGCCAGAGCGGGGCACAGCGCCGAAACGCTTCTGCCGCCTCCGCCAGCGCCGGGCGTTTCAGAATCGCGCCCGCCTCGCCGAGGAAGGCCGCGTAGAGCAGGCGATCCCGTTCGGCCGCGACGACGCCGAGGCCAAAGCGATCATAGGCCGAGGCCAGACCGGCGTACAGCCCGACCCCAGGCGGGAACATCTTCGCCCAGTTCTGCTTGTGTTTCGCGGCGGTCAACAACCCGGCCCAATGCTCGAACGCGGCCAGCCCAAAGTTCGCCTTTGCGGTGCGCACGGGGGATTCGATATAGCGACTGAGACAGTCCGCGATCCCCTGGCGGACCGCGCCGGCCAGCTTGCGCGGATCCGGCGGGTCGAGCGTCAACACGCGGAAGCGATCCTGCTTCACGCGAGCCCGCGCGCGCGCGAGCTCGGCCGGCGTCACCCGCAACGGCACGGCGGCGCGATCCGCGATCCACACCGCGTCGCGCGCCTCGTCATAGCCGTAGACCAGAATTGGGAAGTTAGCCCACATGGCCGGCTCGGCGGGCAACGCGTTGTACGGGAGACCGAAGGCGTCGGCCCACACGAGCGCGGGTTGGCCCTCGTCCAGGGCCTCCAGGAGGTGCCGCAGGCCACCGGCGGCGTCGCGGGCATGGCGTCGATGCTGCACGATGCCGAGACGGGCGAGCGTCGTATCCAGCGGATCGAAGGTGTTGCGCGACAGGAGCGCCACGTGCGGATCCTGCCCTTTGTACGCGAACGCGAAGTAGCCCATCATCACGCCGCCGCTGACACCGAGTAACAGGGCTTCGCTATAAGGCGCGTCGGTATGCGGGGCGCGTACCCCGCGATAGGCCAGCGCGTTGCACACCGACCCCAGGTCCCAGCTTCGCCCGTCGAACTGTCGATATCCCGGCAACATCGTCATGTCGGCGCTCCCGTGTGTCGGCCACTCGATCGCCCCGGAGTGTAAGGCCTGCGTCGGCCGTCTCGCCAAAATGGCGACATAGTCGCCGCGCAGCCTGGTCGACAAACAAACGCACGCCGCGCGGAACTCCTGCCCCACGACGGCGTGCGCCCGGATCAGTCGTCATGCGACCCGCGTCGGCGATCAATCGTCTTTGACACCCGTGTCCCACCACTTCGACAAATGCGCCAGCGGTCGCAACGGTTGATCGGTGTAGTGCGAGATGTCGTTGAACAACATCAGGCGCGCCCGCACCGGATCGCGGAAGTCGATGATGTTGAGACAGGCCGGCGCCTGATCGAGCCGATCGCGATAGCCGCGTGCATCGAAGCCCAACAGGCTGCTGATGAGCAGGCGGAGCGTGGCCTTGTGCGACACCACGGCGACGTTCTGGTCCGTATGTCGCATGACGATCTCGCGGATGACCGGCAACGCCCGCGCCAGCACCTGCACCCCGCTCTCGCCGCCCTCGGGCGCAAACGTGAACGGATCCTCCTCCCAGGCGGGGTATTCGCCCGGGAACTGCGCTTCGACCTCCTGGCGCGTGAAGCCCTCCCACCGGCCGTGGCTGATTTCGCGCAGACCATCGCGCGGGATCGGTGTCAGGTCGTGCGGGCGCGCGATGATCGCGGCCGTGTCCATCGTTCGGCTGAGCGGGCTGGCGTAGACGGCGGCCACCTGATCGTCGGCCAGCCGGGCCGCCAGATGGGCGGCCTGGATCCGGCCTTCCTCGGAGAGTTCGACGCCGACATGACCGGAGAACCGGTTCTCGGCCGTCAATTGCGTCGCGCCATGGCGGATCAGATAGAGACGGGTCGTCATGTGATGTTCGGGCCGGTCACAGGCCGGCCTCCCCCCCTCTGCAACGGCGTCGGCCGTCGCAGGCTGTCAACTGAACAGCGGCTCCATCGCCTGCCGCTCCACGAGCGTCTGCAGCGCCGCCTCGTCCGGCGCCTGGCTGAAACGATTGGCGGCGTCGAGCACCCGGGGCAACACGTGAATGTCGCCGATCGTGTTCAGGAAGACGTCGCTGTGGCCCAGCACCCAATGCACGGCCAGATCGATGTCGGCCTGATCCTCGAGCGGCTCGTACCACGTCGAACGCGTCTGCGTCCGATCGCCCCAGGGCGCCTTGACGATCGACTTGATCGTCTGCATGGCGGTCCCGCGTGTGCGGCAGGTCTCGCGCAACGCGTTCACATCCGCGGCATAGGCGGGGTTCCGGGTCAGCACGTAGCTGAACGGCGCCAGGACCGAATCGAAGGCGAAGCGATCGAGCGCGCGCAGGTGCATGTGCGCCACGGGCAGGCCATGGCCGGTGACGCCGATGAACCGCACGAGGCCCTCCTCGCGCGCCGCGATCGCGGCCTCGAGCGCCCCACCCGGCCCAAGCGCCGTCTCCCACTCCTGCGGGTCGACGAGGTTGTGCAACTGCCATAGATCGACCTGTGTGACGCCTAGACGTTCGAGCGAGCGCTCGAGTTCTTCGCGCGCGCCGCGCTTCGTCCGCTCGCCGGTCTTGGTGGCCAGGAAGAAGCCTTTGCCGTGGCGTCGGATCCAGGAGCCGAGCCTCAGTTCAGACTCGCCGTAGCTGGCCGCCGTGTCGACGTGATTGACGCCATAGCTCAACGCCAGTTCAAGCGTCGCGTCGGTCTCGGCCTGCGTGGTCCCGCCGAAAGCCGCGGCGCCCAGCAAAGTCCGAGAACTCCAATGACCGGTGCCTCCGAAAGGTTGCTGTGCGATCATGACCACCTCCAAGTTGTTTCGGGGGATGTTGGGCTTTGGGTGTCGCAGACCCGCGCGACGGCCCGACGACATCAGTCTACTATAATCTGCGGTCGCAAAGGCCGCCGTTCACCCCGGAGCGCGATGGAAACCCTCCCGCCAACCGAAGTTGATCGTATCCCGCACGTCGTCGTGTTCGAAAGCTCGGATTTTCGCCGCACCCTCGAGTTCGATTCGGCGAGCGGTTTGCGCACCACGCATTTCGTCATCGCGGCCACCGGCACCGACCTGATCGCGCGAGCAGGGACCCGGGCTGCGTGGACGCCGGAGTTTTCGTTCCGTCTTAACGACGAGCCGTTGTCGAGTCTGAGCCCGGATTGGGCACTGATCGCCGAAGCCCGCGCCGGGACCGAGCTGACGCTCCGGCTCCGCCATACACGTCTGCCGGTCGAGGTCGAGGTCATCTACGGCACCGGGCCGCGTCGCAGTGACAAACGCATCGTCGTCGTGCCGCGCGGCGGCGCCTTGGTGACTCTGACCCACGTCACCATCGAGCATCTGCCCGCCGAGTTGGGCGCGCCCGGCGACCTCCAACTCCGCGCCCACTATGCCTCTCTCCCACGCGAGACGTACATCACCGGCCGCATCGACGACGCCGCGATCCTGCTCAGCAACCCGCGCAGCGGCGAGGGCGTGGTCGCCCTCAACGAGACGCCCGGGCACCTGAAACGAGTCGAAACGGGCGCCTGGTTTTGGGAGGGGGCGCTGCGGCTGATGTGCGATACCGATCTGTTCCCGCTGGAGGTGACGCTCAGGCCGGACGAGCGCTGGGCCTCGCCCCGCGTCAGCCTGGTGTTCACCCGCGCGGAGGCGGGCTTCGCCGACCCGCGCTGGGCCATGCCGGCCGCCACCGCCGACGTCGTCCGCAAGCCGTCGGCCGCGCCGGCCTGGCATTACAACACCTGGGTGACCTGCGGCCCACGCCCCGACGCAGACACCGTCGCCGCACTCATTCCGCTTGCCGCGCGGATGGGCTTCGACATCTTCACGATCGACGACGGATGGCAGGCCGCCTATGGCGAGAACGCCGTCGACGCCGAACGCTTTCCGCGCGGGCTCGAGCCGTTGCTCACGGCTGTGGAAGCGCAGGGGATGCGGTTGGGGCTGTGGGCTCCGCTGGCGGTCGTCGACCCAACCGTGGCCGCCGCGTCGACCGCGCTGCAATGCCGCGACGCCGCCGGGCGCCCGAAGACGACGACCACGGCTCAGGGCGAGCAGATCGTGATGTGCCTGGCAAGCACGTATCGCCACGCCGCGACCGAGCGGTTGAACGCCCTGATCTCGCGTTATCGTCTGGCCTATCTCAAGCTCGACCTGACGACCCTGTTCAACGCCTACGGCGAGGCGCCGGGCTGCCACGCGGTCGGGCATGACCATGCCACAGCGGCCGAATCGATCGCGGCCATCTACGCCGCCATCGCCGACATCACGGCCGGCGTGTACGCGGCGCATCCCGATGTGCTGATCGACCTGACCTTCGAGTTGTGGGGACACAAGCACGTCATCGATTATGGGCTGCTGCGTGCCGCCGACCTGGACTGGCTGAGCAACGTCGGCGACGACACCGACGACGCCGCCGGTCCACGTCAGGCGCGCACCCTGCTCTATCAACGCGCGCTGGCGATCCCGGTTGAGGCGATGTTGATCGGCAACCTGCAGGCCGATACCGGCGACCCCGCCGAGAAGTTCGCCACGGCGCTCGGCTCCTGCCCGCTTCTGCTGGGGGACCTGCGTCGACTGGCCCCGAGTCAGATCGACGATTACGGGCGCTGGATCCGGGCCGCCAAGGCGCTCCGCCGGGTCGTGCCCCTGAACGAGAGCTTCTTTCCGCTGGGCAGCTGGCAGGCCGTCAGCGTGCTCGCGTGGGATGGGTTCGCCCGTCTCAGCCGGGCCGGAGAGGGCCTGATCGTGCTGTTTCGCAACGCCAGCACGGCGACAGCGGCCCGGGTTCGCGTCCCGCTCCCGGGCGAGGCGCGCTACTCGTTGACGTCCGTGTTGGATGACCGACCCATCGGGGTGTGTACGGCCGCCGACTTCCGCGCCGGCTTCGACCTGAGCTTTGGCGATCGTTCGGTGAATGTGATCGCGGTCCGGCTCCTGAGCGATTGACATCGCGACGAGGCGCGCCCACCCGGCTCGTTGGCCTTAGGACGAATTCGGATCCATCGGCCGACGTCGACGCCGCCGGACGCATGCGCGGGTTGCGGGCGCCCGGTCCATCGTCGGGTGCCTCCGCGCGGAGTGCGTCAGACGGCCGAAGCGGCTGCCAGCAGTCGGTGCAACCGCGGGAATTCGGTGCAGACGTGGGCATCCATGTCGTCGACGAACGTGTCGTCCAAGATGATCCGCAGCATCCCATCCAGCACGGCCGCGCGTCCGCGATAGCCCGCTTCGATCGTATGCGTGACGCGCACGCCGCGCGCCACGGGGTCCAGTCGAAACCGAACCCAGACCGGCAGGCGCACGACCTGCACCATCTGCCAGACGATGCTGCGACCCGGCTCGGCCGCGACCACCTCGGCCGTCATGCGCAGCCGGCGCCGACCGATGTACTCATCCATCAACAGGCGCGACCCGACGCTGGCGGGCTTGCCGTCGAGCGTGTGATAGGCCAGATGCGTGCCGGGCCACCAGCGTCGGTAGTCGGCGTCGTTCGGGTTCATCAGGAAGTCGTAGATCGCGTGGCCGTCTCCGTCTTCGACTTGCACCATCGACTCGAGCTGGATCATCGTCGCCTCGCATCTTCTGGCCGACATCGGCGAAATTGGCAGAGCCCCGGTTTTTCGGGCCGCAACGGAGGTCGCGCCGGACCCCGTGTCGCCGTTGTTACCGTTCCAGATCGACCCGATCGCCGCGCGTCGTCGGCGTCGAGATCACCAGGAACACGACCTCGTCGTCGCTCCGGTTCTCAAAGCGATGCGGCCGACCCGGTGGCACTTCCAGACCCTGACCGGCCCGCAGGAGCACCGCGTCGTCGGCGAAAACCAGAGTCGCCGTGCCCTTAAGCACATAGAAGAATTGACGCGCCCGCGTGTGCGTATGCCAGATCTCGCTCGCGCCAGCCGGCACGCGTTCCTCGATCACGCTCAGATCGGGGCCGTCGAGCAGACGCCAGCCGTCACACACGTCGCCCCACACGTAATGTTCGCTCGTCGTGCGATCGACGGCCGAGCCCGATCCATCCCGCATCGGTCACCTCTTCGTCTGGTATCACCACAGCCCTGGCACCAGCCTGTAGCGCACACGCTGGGTGTAGTCGACGTATCCCGGCAGGTCGCGGCGCAGCATGGCTTCCTCATCCACGATACGCACCATCAGCACCGGCACGATCAGCAACGCCGGGAGCAGCGCCCAATACGACCCAAGCGCGATCGGCGAGGCCAGGTACATCACGATCGTGCCGACGTACATCGGATGACGGACTATGGCATACGGCCCGGTGTCGATCACGGTCTGCGCCTGCCGCACTTCGACCACGCGCGACGCAAAGCGGTTCACCTGAAACACGCGGATGACCAACAGATAGCCGAGCAGCACCAGCACGTCGCCAACGACGACGACCGGCCAGGCCATATTCGACCAGCTCCAACGCTTGTCAAAGCCCGGCACGACATAGGCAGCCACCATGAACACACCCGAGATCATCACGACCCACTGCTGGGTCGTGGCCTTCTCGCGCATCCGCATCCGGTTGACGAGCAGGTCGGGGCTGTTCTTGATCAGCCATGGAAAGATCATCAAGGCCGGGCCGAGCAGAACGAGCAGATAAACCCAGGCTTCCCAGTAAACCAACGTGCCGGCCGGCAAAAAGAGCACCAGCATCATCACGGGGATGAAAAGGCCCACCCGAGTCAACACCAATCCGATCAACCGACCTTGAGACAGTTGTGCCGTGCTCATGGTCCCTCCTTTCCGGCGGTCGCCCCCGGTTGCGTCGGGTCCGAGGGTGATCGATGCCGTCAGTGTACTCCGCACGCCGTGGAAGGCGTGTCAGGCAAGCCTGTCGTTTCGGGCGTGGGGCGCCCAAACACCTGACGATTGCAAACACGAGGCGTCTAGCAGGGAGAGAACGCGTTGGCGCAAGTCAATAGAGGGGCGGCCGCGTGTTCCGACGCGGCCACCCCCCATTCATTGCGGCGTGATGGCTTCGATCACATCAATCGAGCGCCGAACACCCGGCCACGGGTATGTCATCATCGCGACCAAAGTCGCGAGCGCGGTTTACAGTCCGAAGAACGAGCGATTCAGCCCGATGAAGTTGTGCCACTGCTCAGGCACCGAGTCATCAGCGAAGATCGCCTCGACCGGGCATTCGGGTTCGCATGCGCCGCAGTCGATGCACTCGTCCGGGTTGATGAAATACTGCTGATCGCCTTCATAAATACACTCGACCGGACAGACCGCGACACATGCGGCGTCCTTGGTGCCGATACAGGGCTGCGCGATGATGTAAGCCATGTCGATGTCTCCCTTGCGATCTCTGAGGGCGGGCCGTTAATTGGATGGATTTTATCCCAATACAGACTGGAAGAAGCTACGGATGGGGATCATTGTGTGCGCGGGCGAGTAGTCAACCCGGTTCAGGCCTGGCTCCGAAAAGGGGGAGCGCCGGGCCTTGGGCTTTGGTCGCGGTCGGGGCGACATGACGACTGGAGCGATCCCGCGACGGCGTGCCGCTCAGGGTTAGGCCACTGATGTCTCGTCCGACCGGTGCAGGCTCAGTTGTCGTGAACGGCGTCGGGGAAGAGCCGCTCGCCCGCGCGGATCGGCACCTTGAGCCGGTTCTCGAACGGGGTCAGCGGGCAGGAGTAGTTGTCGTTGTAGGCGCAGTATGGGTTGTACGCCAGATTGAAGTCGATCAGGAAGCGGTTGCCGCCCAGAGGCTCGGGATCAAGGTAGCGCCCGGCTGGATAGGTCTCGATGCCCGCCAGCGCGTCGACGAAGGGCAGAAAGAACCCGTGCGGCGTGGCATAGACCGTCAGCGCAGCGGCGACACCGTCGACCGGGAATTCCACGCGCCCGAAGCGTTGATAGGCACGCACGTCGCCGGTCGACGTCTGCATCTCGATCGTGTCGCGTTCGGCGAACGGCGTCGCCTCGATCTCGAACCGCAGGGCCGGGTTCTCGGCGAAGTAGCTCAGGCCCTTGAAACCGCGCTGCTGCGCCGGCGTGAGCGGCGACTGCGGATGGGTCTTGAAGAAGGCGTCCTTGTCGGCGCGGAAGTCGTCGAGTTCGGTCGTCATCGGGCGTGCCTCACGGTGTGCCGTCGGCGAAGGCCGCGATCAGCAGCCGGGCGTCAGCCAACACGTCTTCGTCGAACGGCATGGCGTGGTCGTGGTTGACCTGCGTGGTCAGCCGGCGCGCGGCCGCCCGCAGCGGCTCGGGTTGCGTCTCGTCGTCGCGGAACACTTTGAGCTGATGGAAGGCGTCGCCCTCCCACCCGGCGCCGCGGACGCTGCGGTAGTGCAGCCGGATCGCGTACCCGGCGCCACGGCGGGCGCAAACGCGCGCCTTGCCTTCGTTGCCTGCCGCGCGGGCCGCCTCGGCGGCCCGGAGCTCTTCATGAGGTGTCATGGTTGCTTCTTCATATATACCGCGAAACACGGGACAAGAAGCGCGTCGGCCTTTGCCTCGTGTTTCGCGGCGCGTTCCGGTTGAGGTCACCGACGTCGCAGGTAGGCCTTGGTCAGTTCCTCGGCGATCGCCGGCACCAGGGCCAGGCCGACCACGATGCCCCACTCGACGAGCGTCAGCGGGTGGGTGTTGAAGAACGGCTGTAGGAACGGCACGTGGATGACCAGCAGCAGCAGGGCCAGCGACAGACCGACCGCCCACTGCATCGTGCGGTTGGAGAACACGCCGATCTGGAAGAGCGAGGCCCGCTCGGAGCGCACCGTGTACGCGCGGAAGAGCTCGGCCAGCGACAGGGTCGCGAACGCCATCGTCTCGCCGGTGCGGATGAGCAGGTCCTGCTGCGCGGCATCGAGGGCGCCCCAGTTGAAGCCGAGCACGGCGCCCAGGCCGCCGAGCCCGGCCTGCTCCAACCCAAACCCCAGCCCGATGATCAGCGCGCACAGCGTGACCGCGGTCTGCGCCACGGTCTGCACGATGATGCCGAGCCGCATCGAGCGATTGACGATCGGCTCGGTCTTCGGCCGCGGCGGCTGCTGCATCACGTCCGGGTCACCCTTCTCCATCGCCAGGGCCAGAGCCGGCGCGCCGTCCGTGATCAGGTTGAGCCAGAGCAGCTGGATGGCCGTCAGCGGCGACGGCAGACCGGCCAGCGTCGCCAGGAAGATGATCATGATCTCGGCGACGTTCGAGCTCAGCAGGAAGAACACGAACTTGCGGATGTTCGCGTAGATGATGCGACCCTGTTCGACGGCCGCGACGATCGACGCGTAGTTGTCGTCGGTCAGCACCATGTCGGCCGCGCCCTTGGCGACGTCGGTGCCGGTCAGGCCCATCGCCACGCCGATGTCGGCCCGCTTGACCGCCGGCGCGTCGTTGACGCCGTCGCCGGTCATGGCCACCACCGCCCCGCTCTTCTGCAGCGCGTCGACGATCTGCACCTTGTGCGCCGGCGAGACGCGCGCGAACACGTCGGTCTCGGCCACGGCTTTTTGTAGACCGGCCTCGTCGAGGCCGTCGAGCGCGGCGCCCGGCAGCACCCTGCCATTCGCGCGGAGCAGCCCGATCGACCGCGCGATCGCCTCGGCCGTGTCGGGGAAGTCGCCGGTGATCATCACCGTGCGGATGCCGGCCTCGCGCGCATGGCGCAGCGCCGGCGCGACCTCGGGCCGGGCCGGGTCGATCATGCCGATCAGGCCGACGAACACGAGATCGCGTTCGGCCGTCTCCGCCGACAGATCCTCCGGCGCCTCGGCATACGCGCGATACGCGACAGCCAGCACGCGCAACGCCTGGCTCGCGAAGTGGGCGTTGGCCGCCAGGATGCGCGCGCGCCGTTCGGGCGTCAACGGCTTGGGTTCGTCGCCGATGCGCTGCATGGCCGTGCAGGCGGCCAGGATCACGTCCGGCGCGCCCTTGATGCACAACACATGCGGCGGCGCCTCGCCGGGTCGGTTGAACGGGCTGTACTCGGGCAAGGGCTGTTGCACGCCGTGCAGCGTGCTCATGGTCTTGCGGGCCGAATCGAACGGCACCTCGGCCACGCGCGGGAAGGCCTCGGTCAACGGATCGCGCCAGATGCCGGCCTTGGCCGCGGCCACGATCAACGCGCCCTCGGTCGGATCGCCGACCATGCGGTACGTCGGGCGGTCGTCATCGGCGCCCGAGACCTCGAGCCGCGCGTCGTTGGCGAGCAACCCGGCCCACAGCGTCGTCAGCACGGCGGGATGCTCGGAGAAATCGGCGTTGTCGCCCTCGTGGACGAACTGGCCGGTCGGCTGATACCCGTCGCCGGTCACGGTGAAGGTCTCGCCGTCGACCCACAGATGCGTGACGGTCATGGCGTTCTGGGTCAACGTGCCGGTCTTGTCGGAGCAGATCACGCTGGCCGAACCGAGCGTCTCGACGGAAGCCAGACGCCGGATCAGCGCATGCCGGTTCACCATCTCGCGCATGCCCAGCGCCAGCGTGACGGTGACGACAGCGGGCAGGCCCTCGGGCACGGCCGCGATCGCCAGGCTGACCGCGATGATGAACTCCTCGAGCAGGTTGGCCCCGCGCAGCACTCCGACGATGAAGACCAGGGCGACCACGACCAGGGCGCCGATGCTCAGCTGCCGGCCAAGCCCATCGAGCCGCTTCTGCAGCGGCGTGTCCTCGATCTCGACCGCCGCAAGCATCTGCGCGATCAGACCGATCTGCGTCGACGTGCCGGTGGCGACCACCACGCCGGTGCCGCGCCCGTTGGCGACCAGGGTGCCCGAGAACGCTGTGTTCGCCCGATCGCCGAGCGGCGCGTCGCGATCGATGGTCAACGCCGCGCGCTTTTCGGCCGGCACCGATTCACCGGTCAGCGCCGCCTCCTCGATCCGCAGGTTGACCGACTCGACCAGACGCAAATCGGCCGGCACATAATTGCCGGCCTCGAGCGAAACGATGTCACCGGGGACGAGCTCGCGCGCCGGCACGCTCAGATGTTGACCGTCGCGGACCACCCGGGCCTCGGGTGCCGCCAGCTTCTTGAGCGCGGCCAGCGAGGCCTCGGCTCGCGACTCCTGCACGACGCCGATCACGGCGTTGAGCACCACGATGGCCAGGATCGCGGCCGCTTCAGCGGTGTCGCCCAGCGCGATCGAGATCAGAGCCGCGGCGATCAGCAGCAGAACGACAAAGTCGCGCAGTTGGTCGAGCACGCGCCGCCACAAGGGCGTCGGCGGCTGTTCCGGAAGCTCGTTAGGCCCATGTTGGGCCAGGCGGGTTTGGGCCTCGGCCGCGGTCAGGCCGTGGTCGAGCCGGGTATCGAGCACCGCGACCACCTGATCGAGGCTTTGGGCGTGAAATGCGGCGCCGTCTTGAGAGGTAGGCATCAGTGTCATGGGCAATTGGCCGTGATTATAGCCTCGGCCCTCCCTCGAACCCCACAATTAGCCGACGCTTGGCCGACATTTTGCCGCGGTCGGCGCGCGCGATATCCTCGGTTTGTGCTGCCTGAGGATCAACGCTGGCCGGCGATTGTCATGAGGCGAGCTGTGGGTCAGACGGGCGTTGGTGGCTGGCCGGCGAGGTCGACCTGGCGATTGTCCGTGCAGATGAAGCGTACCGCCGGAATCGACCATGGCCTTGACAGGGTTCGTATATTTGATATATATCTAATTCGATGATCATCGAATAACGGCGCCACAGGAGGCGTTATGTTGCGCACACAACTCCCCGATATCCTCATGCTCCTCAAGGCCCTGGGCGATCCCAGTCGCCTCACCATGGTGTCCTGGATGAGCGCTCGCGAGTACAACGTGGGCGAGCTGGCCGAGCAGCTTTCGCTGAGCGAGCCGACGGTCTCGCACCATATCGGCAGGCTCCATGCCGCGGGCCTGCTCACCCTGCGCATGGCCGGGACGCAACGCTTCTATCGCCTGAATGCGGATCGGATGACCCGGTTGCGCGCGTATGTGGCCGACCTCGACAAGCCGTTCGAAGAGCCCACCGATGTGGTGAACGACCGCAGCTGGATCGAGGCCCTGCCCTACAGCGCCGAGGACAAGAAGATCCTGTCCGAGTACACACACAATGGCCGGCTGGTCCGTTTCCCGAACAAAGAGAAGCGCTGGCTGGTGATCTTGCGCTGGGTGGCGACGAAGTTCGAGCCCGGGAGGCGCTACACCGA
>JBGAJV010000003.1:0-56289 GCA_044224715.1 Anaerolineales bacterium
GGCCACCGCGCCGCCCTCCGGGCACAGCACCACCGTGCAGCCCGTCGCTGCCTCGCGGTTCGTGAAGTGGCCGACGCGGAGGCCGGGGATAGCGGTGAGGGTTGTGTTTGGCATGGCTACCCCATGGGCAATTGCTGATTGCTGATTGGTCTTCAATCAGCAATCAGCAATCGCCAGGTATCGCAAGGCTGCAAGGACATAGAGCCGCGCGGACAGCTTGATCTCGTCCACGCTGACCCACTCATCGATGTGGTGCGGGATGTAGATGTCGCCTGGGCCGCAGGTGACGATCGGGATGCCTTTGCGCGCGTTGAGGATCGTGCCGTCGGTGCTGCCCGGCACGCCGCCATAGATCGGGGCGGCGCCGGTCAGGGCCGTGTAACTCTCCGCCAAGGCCTGGACGATCGGATCGGATCGGTCAGTGGCGGTCGGCGCGCGCACCTCGAGCACCTCGCAGACGTAACTCAGCCGCTCATCAACGGCGACAACGGCTTTGAGCAGCGTCTCGACCGCCGCGGCCAGGGCCTCGGCATCCTGCCCCGGGATCAGGCGGAAGTCGAGCACGCATTCGGCTGAGCCCGGCATGACGTTGTTTTGCGGTTCGCCCGCGCCGCGCATCGGCGATTGCACGATGGTCGGCGTGATCGAGGGTTGGCCCAGGAATTCGTGCCGGCCGTGCCTGACGATCTCACGCTCCTCGAGGGCGTGCACGGCGGTGAGAAAGCGCGCCAAGGGGTACATGGCGTTCACACCGGTCAGCGGCATCGCGCCGTGCGCCATCACGCCCGCGATCACGACCCTGATCCACATCACGCCTTTTTGGGCGACGCAGAGATGGTTCTCTTCGGGTTCACACACGATCGCGGCGGTGACGGCATCGGCCCAACCGCGTTCGACGAAGTGCTTGATTCCAAGCATGCGGCCTTCTTCGTCGCACACTGCGCCGAGCACGATGTCGCCGCCAAGCCTGACACCCGACTGCTTGAGCGCTTTGAGCGCGACGAGCGCGCAGACCAGACCGGCTTTCATGTCGTTCGCGCCCCGGCCGAAGATCTTGCCATCGCGCAGCGTCGCGCTGAAGGGTGGGTCGGTCCACAGCGCCGGGTCGCCTTCGGTGACGACGTCGGTGTGGCCCTCGAGCATGAGGACGCGTGTGCCGGGTTGGCGCGCGCCCCGCAACCACGCGACCACATTCGGCCGGCCGGGTACGACCTCTTCGACGTGGGTCTCCAGCCCGATCTCCCGGCAGCGCTCGGCGACCCAGGCGGCGGCCGCGGCCTCGCCCTCGCCGGTCTCGGGCTTCCAGACGCTCGGGATGCGCGTGAGCGCCTGAACCCAGGCGATCAGTTCCGCGTCGTCGATGCGATCGACCGCAGCCTGTTCGGTCGGTGAAAGCATGGCCCTTCCTTTCCGGGTCGAGGCCCCGCGTCGCTCATTGCGGCGGCCGGGATCATGATTGAAGAAGTCGGCGAAGGCCGACATCGCTTCCGGTCCGCTGCGGCTTCAGCCGCCGCCCCACATCGCCCACAATGCCGGCACGCTCGGCCACGGCACGACGAGCAGGGCCACACAGAGCGCCAGACCGATAACGAGCGCGACCCAGTCGCCGGGGCCGGCGTGATATTGCATGTAGCGGTTGCGGCGCGCGCCGCCGACATAGCCGCGCGCTTCCATGGCGAACACGAGATCCTCACCGCGGCGGAGCGCCGTCAAGAAGAGCGGCACGATCAAAGGCAGCCGCGTCCGCGCGGCGCGATCCGGCCGCCAATCGGAACGCAACCCGACCTCGCCAAGCCGGCTGGCCTGCGCCTTCATCACGCGCTCGAGTTCCTCGGCCAACGTCGGCACGAAGCGCAGCGCGATCGTGGCGGTGAGCGCCAGTTCGCGCACGGGCACGCCGACGCGCTGCAGCGGGCCGAAGACGCTCTCGATCGCGTGAGTCAGCTCGGTCGTGGTCATCACCATCGTGAGCAGGCTCGTGAGAAAGATAAAGGCCACGATGCGCGCGGTGCCAACCGCGATGGCCGCCAGCGCCGCGTCGTTGATGTTCACGATCCACCACTGGAAGTACACGGTGCCGCCCTGCGTCGATTGGCCGCGAAAGAGGATCTGCAGTAGGACGAGCAGCACCAGCACCGGCAGCGCCGGCTTGAGTCCGCTGAGTACATAGCTGAACGGGATCCTGCCGGCCGCCGCGATGGCGAAGATGAAGAGCAGGGCCAACACGGTCGGTACGGCCGTGAAGACCAGGCTGAGCGCGACGAACAGGCCGAGGAACACGACCAGCTTGATGCGCGGGTCGAGGGTGTGCACCCACGACCCGGTGGGGATGTACTGACCGACCGTGATGTTGCGCGACAGCTCGAAGTCCATGGCCGTCACCCCGTGACCCGCGCGACGGCTTCGTCGACGCTGAGCACCGGCGGCGTCGCGGGGCCGTCGAGCAATTGAAACGCGCGCGTGATCTCGGGCACGCCGAGGCGCAGCTCGCGCAGCTTCTCGGGCTGGGCGAAGAGTTCGCGCGGCGTGCCGCTGAGCGCCACGCGCCCGCCGGCGATCACCACAAGACGATCGGCCGCCGCGGCGAGTTCTTCCATATTGTGCGAGATCACGACCACGGTGAGGCCGCGCGCGTGCAGGGCGCGGATCAGGCCCCAGATCTGGTCGCGGCCGGCCGGGTCGAGCCCGGCCGTGGGTTCGTCGAGCACGAGCACTTCGGGCTCGAGCGCCAGCACGCCGGCCAGCGCGACGCGACGCATCTGGCCGCCGCTCAGCGCGAACGTGATCCGATCCTTGAACTGTTCGAACGGAAGCCCGACCGACTCCATCGCCGTCCGCACGCGCTCGCGCACCGTTTCCTTTGGGAGTTTCAGATTGCGCGGACCGTAGGCGACGTCGTCGCCGACGTACTGCTCGAACAGCTGTGCCTCGGGGGCCTGGAAGACCAGGCCGACCTTGCGACGTACGGCCAGCACGTCGAGGTCCGCCGCGCCGAGATCGTGCCCGACCGCGACCACGTGCCCGGCATGCGGCCGGAGCAGGGCGTTGAAGTGCTGGATGATCGTGCTCTTGCCCGAGCCGGTTTGCCCGACGATGCCCAGGATCTCGCCCTGACGGACCTCGAGGTCGACGTCGAACAGCGCCTGCACCTGCAGCGGCGAGCCGCGCAGGTAGTAATGGGCAAGGTGGCTGACGGAAATCACAGGGGAGTGCGGGAGCGCAGGAGCGGAGAGCGAAGCAGCAATCGATCTCCGCTCCCGCGCACCCGCGCTCTCCGCGACAGCCTGCGCCAGCTCCTCGGCCGTCAGCGTCTCGGGCATGGCGATCCCGCGAGCCTTCAGCGCATGCGCCACCTGCATCGGGCCGGGGACGTCGAGATGGAGGGCGCGCAGGTCATCGACGCGGGCGAAGACCTCGCGCGGCGTGCCTTGAAAGGCGATCCGGCCTTCAGACATCACGATCACGCGGTCGGCCTCGAGCGCCTCTTCCATATGATGCGTGATCGTAACGACCGTGACGCCCTCGCCTCGGTTGAGTTGGCGCACGACGCCGAGCACCTCGCGCCGGCCGAGCGGGTCGAGCATGGCCGTGGCCTCGTCGAGCACGAGCACCTCGGGGCGCATGGCCAACACGCCGGCGATACAGGCGCGCTGCTTCTGGCCGCCCGAGAGCTGGTGGGGCGCGCGCGACCGGTATTGCCGAAGCTCGACCCGATCGAGCGACCAGGCCACGCGTCTGACGATTTCATCGCGCGCCAGGCCGAGGTTCTCGGGCCCGAAGGCGACGTCCTCCTCGACGATGGTGGCCACGAATTGGTTGTCGGGATGCTGGAAGACCATGCCGACCGTGCGCCGGATGTCGCGCAGGTGGGCGCGCTCGCGCGTGCTCCAGCCCTTGACGCGCACCTCGCCCCGGGTCGGCGCCAGCAGGCCGTTGAGCATCCGTGCGAGCGTCGACTTGCCGCAGCCGTTGTGCCCGAGCACGGTCACGTACTCGCCGGCCGAGACCGTCAGGCTGACGCCGCGCAGCGCCTGCACCGGCTCGGCTCGCTCCGGCGTGTACGTGTGGTGGACGTCAGAGACCTCGAGGAGAGACATTGAGAGATTGGGTGAGTGGGTGATCGCGGGATCGGCAAGCGCCAAATCCCCGGATCGCCCACTCACCCACTATCACAAGGGCGGCGTGAACCTGCCGTCGACCGCCGTCCAGCCGCCGTCGACGAGCAGCAAGGTTCCGGTGACATAGCTGCTGGCGTCAGAGGCGAGGAAGACGACGGCGCCCGCCATCTCCGACGCTTGCGCCCAACGGCCCAGCGCGTTCTTGGAAGCGTAGGCCTCGTACCACGAGGCCTGCGCCTTGATCGGCGCGGTCAGCGGGGTCTCGACCACGCCCGGGCCGATGGCGTTGACGCGCACGCCGCGCGGACCGAGCTCAGCGGCGAGCGCGCGGCACATCTGCACCGTGCCGGCCTTGGTGGCCGCGTACACGCCCTGGCCGGGCTCGACGACCTGCGCGCGGATGCTGGCGAAGGTGATGATGCTGCCGCGCCCGCGCTCCGCCATGCCGCCGCCGACCGCGCGCAGCAGCCGGAACGTGCCCTTGAGGTTGAGCTCGATCACGCGATCGAACTCTTCCTCGGTGTAAGCGAGCAGCGGCTTGCGCACGTTGATGCTCGGCGTGCTGACCAGCACGTCGACGGCGCCGATGGCGTCCGCGACGGCGCGCACGTCCTCGCTACGGCGCATGTCGAGCGCGCGCACCTCGGCGGCCCCACCGGCCTCCATGATCGCCTGGACGGTCGCGGCCGCTCCGTCGGCGTTGACGTCGCTGACCACGACCCGCGCGCCGAACGCGGCCAGCGCCTCGGCCGAGGCGCGCCCGATGCCGCTGCCCCCGCCCACGACCCAGGCGGTGCGGCCTCTTAGGTCAAACATGCTGGAGTAGTTCGACATGGCGAGCCTTTCTGATTGCTGATTGTTGATTTCTGATTGCAGATTGACGGCACAATCAACAATCAGCAATAACAATCAGCAATCGCCTGTGACTTAGTCGCGATAGTGTCGCGTGACCCTGGCCAGGATGCCGCTTGTGACGTCGTAGTTGTTGGTGCCCCAGCGGCGCGCCAGATCCTCGGCGGTGAGGGCCTCGGCGCCCTGTTTGCCGAGCACGACGACCTCGTCGCCGACGTGCACGTTCGGAATGTCCGACACGCCGACGATGACCTGATCCATGCATACACGACCGCGCACGGGCGCGCGCCGGCCGCCGATCAGGACCTCGTTGACGTTGAGCTTACGGCGGAAACCGTCGGCGTAGCCGACCGGCACGATCGCCAGGGTCTCGGTCGTCGTCGTCACGTATTGATGGTCGTAGCTGACGCCGGTGCCGGCGGGCACGGTCTTGACCAGGGTCACCCGGGCCTTCCACGAGAGGGCCGGGCGGAAGGAGACGGGGGCGGGCACGTCGTCGGAAGGGCTGAGGCCATAGAAGACGATGCCGGTGCGCACCAGGTCGAAATGAGCCTCGGGCAGCGTCAACGCCCCGGCGGAGTTGCAGGCATGCACCAGCCGCGGCCGACGAGGGAGCGCGGCCAACACCTCGTTGAAGCGGGCGAGCTGGAGCCTGGCGGAAGTCTTGTCACGCGAGTCGGAGGCGGCGAAATGCTGGAACAGCCCGTCAAGCTCGAGGTCGGGGTCGCTCAGGATCCGGGCCGCCAGCGCCGGCGCGTCGGCGGGCAGGGCGCCGAGCCGCGTCATGCCGGTGTCGAGCTTGAGGTGCAACCGTGCCTTGCGGCCCACGGCCCGCGCGGCGGCGGCGTAGGCCGTGATCGAGTCGGCGTCGAAGACCGCGAGGGTCAGGCTTTGCGCGACGGCCTCGGCGGCCGTCTCGGGTGGCGTGTAGCCGAGCACCAGGATCTCGCAACCAATACCGGCTTCGCGCAGAGCAAGCGCTTCCTCGGCGCGGGCCACGCACAAATAGTCGGCGCCTGCGGCCGTGATCGCGCGCGCGACGGCGACCGCGCCGTGACCGTAGGCGTTGGCCTTGATCACGGGTGCCACGCGCGTGCCGGTGAGCGTCTGCAGTTGCCGGAAATTGTGTCGCAACGCGTGCAGATCGACGTCGACCCAGGTGAGCATGCGTCGGTATTGTAATCGGGTATTGGGTGAGCGGGTGCGCCCCCGCGTTCCTCGCTCCACGTATAATCCAACGCCTATGACGCTCGAAATCGCGTTCGTGCTGCTCCTGGTCGGAGTGGTGGCGGCGCTGATGGTGACCGAGAGGGTCCGGCCGGATCTGGCCGCCCTGCTGGTCCTGGTCATCCTCGGGCTCACGGGCCTGGTCAGCCCGGACGAGCTCTTCAGCGGGTTCAGCCGCCAGGCCGTGATCACGGTGCTGGCGTTGTCGATCATCGCCGAAGCCCTTGACCGCAACGGGCTGACCCACCAGCTGGGCCGCATCCTCCTGCGCGCCTCGGGTGGCAGCCTGCGACGCACGATCTTGATCGTGGCCTCGGCCTCGGCGTTGCTGTCGCTGGTGATGAACACCGTGGCCGCGGCGGCCGTGCTGTTGCCGGCCGCGGTCGGCGTGGCGCGCACCACGGGTCAGCGCCCGTCACGGCTGCTGATGCCGCTGGCATTTGGCGCGCTGCTCGGCGGCATGGCGACGTTGTTTACGACGGCCAACATCCTCGTCAGCAACGCCCTCAGCGAAAAGGGCTACCCGGCCTACGGCGTGCTCGATTTCCTGCCGCTTGGCTTGCCGATGGCGCTGGCGGGCATCCTGGTGATCGCGCTGCTCGGTCCACGTCTGCTGCCCGATCGGGCCCGCGACGGCGAGCGCGAGGCGCGCCCGTCCGGCAATCTGATGGAAGCCTATCAACTGCGCCAGGAAGTGCAGGCCGCCTACGTGCAGCCGGGCTCCGCCATGGCCGGTCAGACGCTGGCCAATGGCGGCTGGGGCAATCGCCTCGGTCTGAACGTTCTGGCGATCTCGCGCGGCGGGGTCGTCACGCTTGCGCCGCCGCGCGCCGAGCGCGTCCGCGAGGGCGACATCGTGATGTACACGGGCCAGATCGACGAGGCCGAGCTCAAGGAGTATGGCCTGACGCTGACTCAGGATCCTGATTGGAACCGCCAGCTGGCCTCTGATCAGGTCAGCCTGATCGAAGTGACCCTGGCGCCGCGCTCTGGGCTGGCGGGCAAGACCCTGCGTGAGATGCAGTTCCGCGACAAATACAACCTGACCGTGCTGGCGATCTGGCGCGAGGGCAACACCCTCCGCGACGCGCTGGCCGAGATCCCGCTGCGCTTTGGCGACGCGTTGCTCATGCAGGGCGCGCGGCGCCCGATCGACCTTCTGCGCCGCGACTCGAACTTTCTCGTGCTGACGGAAGACTTCGGCGACGTCGAGGCGCCGCTCTCGCCGCAGGCCTGGATCGTCCTGGCCCTGACCGCGACGGCCGTCGCCGTGCCCGCGCTTGGTCTGCTGCCCATCGCCGAGACCACGTTCGCGGCTGCCGTGTTGATGGTGTTGCTCGGCTGTCTGACGATGGAAGAAGCCTACGCCGCCGTCGAGTGGCGCACGATCTTCCTGATCGCCGGCATGCTGCCGCTCGGGCTGGCGCTGACCCAGACGGGCGCCGCCGCGCTGGTGGGCGAGGGGCTGGTGGACGCGATCGGCGGCTTCGGGCCGCTGGCCCTGGCGGGCGGTCTGTTCATCTTCACCGTCGGGTTGACCCAGATCATCGGCGGGCAGGTGACGCCCGTGGTGCTCGCGCCGATCGCGATCGCGGCCGCCGAGCATATCGGTCTGGGCGTGGTCGGCGTGCGCGGCGTGGCGATGGCGGTGGCGTTGGGCTGCTCGACGGCGTTTCTCACGCCGGTCAGCCACAGCGTCAACCTGCTGGTGATGGGCCCCGGCGCGTACCGCTTCAACGACTATCGCAAGCTGGGCATCCCACTCACCGTCACGCTCCTCGTTGTGCTGCTCATCGGTCTGGCCTTCATCTGGGGATTGTGATGTTCTCTTTTGAGCTTCAAGCCCAAAGCGGCCGCGCGCGTGCCGGCCGGTTCAGCACCCCGCACGGCGATCTACTGACCCCGGTGTTCGCGCCGGTCGGCACGGCGGCGACGGTCAAGGCGCTGACGCCGGCGCAACTGCACGATCTCGGCGCGCAGCTTGTGCTCAGCAACACCTATCACTTGTATCTGCGCCCCGGCGACGAGCTTGTTCGCGACCTAGGCGGCCTGCACCAGTTCATGCAATGGCCCGGCCCGATCCTCACCGACTCGGGCGGCTTCCAGGTCTTCTCGCTCTCCGATACGCGCAAGATCGACGACGACGGCGTGACGTTCAAGAGTCATCTCGACGGATCGCTGCATCGTTTCACACCGGAGCGTTCGATCGCGATCCAGGAGAACCTCGGCGCCGATATCATCATGGCGTTCGACGAGTGCCCGCCGCCGCTCGACCGCGCCTACAACGAGATCGCGCTGCGCCGCACCCACGCCTGGGCCGAGCGTTGCGTGGCCGCCAAGACCCGTCAGGATCAGGCGCTGTTCGGGATCGTCCAGGGCGGGGTGTTCGCCGACCTGCGCGCCGACTCGGCGCGCTTTCTGACCGATCTCGAGCTGCCCGGCTATGCCATCGGCGGTCTGGCGGTCGGCGAGAGCAAGGCCGAGATGCACGCGGCGCTCGACGTGGTCGAGCCGCTGTTGCCGACGCACAAGCCGCGCTATCTGATGGGCGTCGGCTCGCCCGAGGACCTCGTCAACGGCGTGGCGCGCGGCGTCGATATCTTCGATTGCGTCCTGCCGACGCGGCTCGCGCGCAACAGCGCGGCCCTGACGCGGACCGGCCGGTTGAACATGTCGAACGCGATCTACACCCGCGACACGAGCCCGATCGAGGCCGGCTGCACCTGTTATGCTTGCCAGCGCTTTACACGCGCCTATGTCCGTCATCTCATGCGCTCAGGCGAGATCCTGGGCGCCGTGCTGCTGACCTTGCACAACGTACACCTGCTGCTCACGCTGATGCGCGAGATGCGCGCCGCCATCTTTGACGGCACGTTCGACGCGTATGCGGGGGCGTTTCTGCAAGCCTGGTCACGAAAATCGTAAAGCGCGGGGCGTAGCGGGCCGGGTGTGGAGCGATCACGCCGCGGCCCGATAACGTCGCGTGGTTCAATATGCGCCCTCGCCCCACGCCTGAAAGGGTATCAACACATGGACTTCTTCCAATCCTTCATCCTGGGCATCATCCAGGGCATCACCGAGTTCCTGCCGATCTCGTCGACCGCGCACCTGATTCTTGTGCCGGCGCTGCTCGGCTGGACGCTCGATAGCCAGGCGGTGTTCATCTTCGACATCCTGCTTCAGTTCGGCACCGTGATCGCCGTGGCGATTTACTTTTGGCGGGACCTGTGGGCCATCGCGCGCGCGGTCGTCGTGGGCCTGGCGACCCGCAAGCCGTTTGGCACGTCCGAGGCGCGCCTGGGCTGGATCATCGTGCTCGGCACGGTGCCCGCGATCGTGCTGGGTCTGATATTCCGAAAGTCCGTCGAGGTGCTGCACCAGCAGCCGCTCGTGGTCGCCGCGATCATGGGCGCCGCCGCGTTCCTGATCTTCATCTCGGAGCGCATCGGCCGCCGCAATCGCGCGATCGAAGCCTTGAATTGGAAGGACGCCTTGATCATCGGCACCTTCCAGGCGCTGGCGCTGTTGCCGGGTGTCTCGCGCTCGGCGGCCACGATCTGCGGTGGGCTGGTGCAGGGGCTCGAACGCCGTGCGGCCGCGCGCTTCAGTTTTCTGCTGATGATGCCGGCCCTGACCGGCGCCAGCGTCGTGGCCGTAAAGGACTTGCTCGAGGTGCCGAACTATGCGCAGTACCTGCCGCCGCTGGCGCTGGGCACGGTGGTGGCCCTCCTCGTCGGGCTGGTGTGCATCCACTGGCTGCTCGGCTTCCTGGCGCGCCAGTCGATGGCCGTGTTCGGCTGGTATCGCATCGGCTTCTCGCTGCTGTGCCTGGCGGCGCTGGGTCTGGCGCTGCGATGAATCTTCGGCCCGTGCGTCTCGTCGCGGCCGTGGGGCTGACCCTTACGGCCTGCACGGCCCGCCCGACGGGCACGCCGACGCCGCCGGCGACGCCGGCCATCGTTCGCGTGGCGACGACGGACCTGGGTGAGACGCTGATGGCCGACCTCGTCGTCGGTTTTCACGCCGCGCAGCACGACGTCGTGGTGCTGGTCGAACCGACCGCGTCAGACGGGGCGCCGCCGGATCTGATCGTGGCGGCCGATCGCGGGGTGTCGTCGGCCGGGTTTCGCACGCCTCTTGGCGGCACGACGCTGGTGCCTGTAGTCGCCTCGAGCTTCGCGGCGCCCGAGGTGAGTGAAGCGCAACTGGGGGCTTTGCTGAGCGGCGCGATCGTGGATTGGTCGCAGGTGGGCGGCCAGGCGGGCTCGGTGGTGGTGGTCTCGCGCGATGCCGGCGCCGAGTCGTCGGCCTTGCTCGCCGAGCGGTTGGGCGTGGCGGCGCTGGTACCCGAGGCGCGTCTGGTTCCCGATTGGCCGACCGCGCGGCTCGTCATCGCGCAGACACCCGGCGCGCTTGGCCTGCTGCCAAAAGCCGAAGTCACCGCCGACGTGCGGGTGCTGACGGCTGGTTCGGCCCTGACGGTGACGCTCGAGGCACGAGCGAACGCGGAACCGACCGGCCCGGCGCGCGTGTTCCTCGCCTGGGCGCAATCACCTCAAGGGCAGGCCGTGGTCGCCAAACGACACGTGGCACTGCCCTGACCTGCGCCTCAAGCCTCCGCCAGAAACGGGTTCAGCTGTCGCTCGCGGCCGATCGTCGTGGCCGGGCCATGGCCGGGATAGACGGCCGTGGCGTCGGGCAGCGTAAGCAGCTGCTCGCGGATGCTTTGCATCAGGGTTGGATAGCTGCCGCCCGAAAGATCCGTCCGCCCGATCCCGTCCTCGAACAGCACATCCCCGCTGAAGACCGCTTCGAGCGTTTTTTCGTAGAACGCGACGTGCCCGAGAGTGTGTCCCGGCACGAACCGCACCTCGAACGTCAGGCCCCCAACGCTCACCGTCGTCCGCGTGTCGAGCGGCAGCGCCGGATCGGGGCCGATCTCGAAGTCCAGGCCGTACTTGCGCCCACCGCCCCCGGAGCGGTAGAGCGGCAGGTCGAGCGGGTGCAGCGCGATCGGCAGCCCGAGCGCGGCGTGCAGCTCGGCGACCGCGCCGATGTGATCGAAGTGCGCGTGCGTCAGCAGGAGGTGCGTGGCGCGCCAGCCGCGCGCCTCGAGCGCGGCCAGCACCTGGTCGGCGTCGCCGCCCGGGTCGATGACGGCCGCCGTCCCGGTTGTGTCGGCGACGATGTAGCAGTTGGTGCCCAGTGGGCCTAGCGGAAGGGTGAGGATGGTCATGGCTTGAGATACAACCGGTCGGTGGGTCCCGAAACCATACCATACCGGTCGGCCGCCGCGAAGGTTAGAAATTGGCCCGCAATTCAAAATAGTCGTTATTTGAATAGCCTTGTTTTGCAGGAAATCCTGACGGACCTGACAGGTCCAAGGTTAGAATCCCCGTGGACCTTCACAGGCGATCTTGGAGCTAAATCCGCCACTCCGACGTCTTTCTCGTACAATGAAGGGGTCCACTCACCAGGAAAAGAACATGATGACCAACCCGCACCGGGGCGTTCGTTCGCGTGTCTCAGGGGTCCTGTCCGCGCTTCTGGCGGCGTCGCTGGCGTGCGCGTGGTTCACGCCGGCGCCGACGATGACGCCCCAGCCCACCGACACGCCGGCCCCGTCTCCAACCCCGTTGCCCGCCGTGCCGCCGGCCGTGATCGACCGGCTGCCCGAACCCGGGGCCGAACAGGCGCTCGCCGCTCCGGTGGTCGTGTACTTCGACGCCCCCATGGATCGGTCCAGCGTCGAGGCCGCCTTCACACTGACTGCCGTCGACGACGGTTCCGCCGTGAACGGCGACTTCGCCTGGAGCGACAACAACGCGACATTGACCTACACGCCGGCTGAGCCGCTCGCACATGCCCGCGCCTACCGCGCCGAGATCGCCGCGGGCGTCCGCAACAGCGCCGGCCTGGCCCTGAACGACGCTTTCGACTTCACCTTTCAGACCGTCGGCGAACTGGCCGTGGCGCAGGTCTATCCCGGGCCTGAGTCCGGCGACGCCTCGGCCGACAGCGTGATCTCGGTGGCGTTCAACCATCCGATCGTGCCGCTGACCGGCATCGCCGACCAGACGGATCTGGTCAACCCGCTCACCTTCACGCCCGAGGTGGCCGGCACGGGCGAGTGGGTCACCACCAGCCTGTACCGCTTCCGCCCGGCAAAGCCGCTCGTCGGCGGCCTGACCTACACGGCCGTCATCGCCGCGAGCCTCGCCGACACGACCGGCAACACCCTCGCCAGCGACTACGCGTGGTCGTTCACGATCGCGCTGCCGTCCGTGCTCGGCACCAGCCCCGCGACCGACGCGACGAACATCACGCTGACGACACCGATCACGACCACGTTCAATCAACCGATGGACCGCGGCAGCACCGAGGCCGCCTTCGCGCTGTCGGGCCCGAACGGCCTGGTGCCCGGCACGCTGCGCTGGACCGACGACAGCCGTAGTCTCGGGTTCGTGCCGTCTGCGCGGCTCGATCTCGGCACGACGTATCAGATCACGTTCGCCGAGGGCGCGCGCGCGGCCGGCGGACAGGGCCCGACGATGCCGCCGACGTCGTCGGCGTTCACCACGGCGCTTCCTGCCAACCTGGCCGGCGTCGAACCCTTCGACGGCAGTCAGGGCGTCGACCCGTACGGCGCCGTGGTGTTGTCGTTCGAGTCGTCGATGGATGTGGCCACGCTCGACGCCAATGTCTCGATCGAGCCGAAAGCCACGCTGGCCTACACATACTGGAACGAGACGGATCTCACGTACGCGTTGTCGTATGACCTCATGCCCGGCACGACGTACACCGTCTCGCTCGAGCCCGGCATGCGCGATCCCTACAACAACCTGGCCTTCACCGAGCGCCGGACCCTGACCTTCACGACCGGCGACTATCCCGCGCAGGCACAACTCGGCGCCGACGGCATGGCCAATTACTTCCACGCCAACGGGGCGACGGCGGCGACGCTGGTCACGCGCAACATCGATTCGGTCGATTTCAATCTCGCCGCAGTCGACGCGCCGACTTTTCTCTCCTACGCCGACGGCGTATGGGACAACGATTCGTCGTTGACGTTTGACCGCTCCTGGACCGTTCGACCGGAGGGCGCGCGCAACGAGCGCACGATCACGAGCGTGCCGTTGGCCGCCCAGGGCCCGCTGCAGCCCGGGTTGTATGTGCTCCGCGCCTACCCGGGCCCCGAACTGGGCGAAATCACGAAGGTCGTGGTGGTCTCGAACATCCAGCTCACGCTCAAAGCCGGGCTGCACTCCGGCCTGGCCTGGGCTATCGACGTGCGCACCGGCGAGGCCGTCGCAAATCTGCCGCTGACCCTCTACCGTCTCGACGGCCTGCAAATCGCGACGGCGCAAACCGGGGCGGATGGCACGGCCAGCTTCACCTGGGACGAAGACGTGCCCACCTACGTCGAGCTGGCCGCGATCTCGGACGATCCGAATCGCGCGGCCGCGGCTTCGACGGTTTGGAGCTCACAGATCGAGCCCTGGCGGTTCAACCTCGAACAGAACTACGGCGAGTCATCGCTCTCCACATACATCGTCACCGATCGGCCGTTGTATCGGCCGGGCGAGACGATCGGCGTCAAGGGCATCGTGCGCGACGGCGCCGAGGCGCGCTATCAGGTGCCACAGTTCAAGACCGTCGACGTGCGTGTGTTCGCGCCGATGTCCGACGTGGTCTTCAGCGACACCGTGACGCTCTCCGACTATGGCACGTTTGCGCTGTCGTTACCGCTGGATTCAGGGGCCGACGTCGGTTATTACTCGATTTCCGTCCTGCCCGCGCACGCGACCGAATCGACGCCCGCGATCGGCGGCGGTTACTTCAACGTCGCCCAGTACCGCAAACCCGAGTTCAACGTCACGGTGACGCCGGCGGCCGCCGAGGTCGTCACCGGTGAGACGGTCACGGCCGAGGTGGATGCGCGCTTTTTCTTTGATCTGCCCGTAAGCGGCGCAAAGGTCCACTGGCAGGTCTTCAGCGACGTGACCGACTTCAACCCGGATGTGCCGGGCGCCTTCAGTTTCACGGATCCCGACTATGGGCTCTCGCCGCGCACGCCCTTTGGGCTCGGCCTGATCGTCGAGCAAGACGGCGTGACGGACGGGCAGGGGCGCGCGACCCTGACCTTCACCGCGCCGCAGGCGGACCCCGGACGCGTGGTGAAGTACGACATCCAGGCCGTGGTCACCGACCCGAACGGCGACGTCCAGGTCGCGGGCCATGGCGCCGTGACCGCCCACCCGAGCGCGCTCGCCATCGGCATCGCGCCCGAACAATATCTGACGAACGTCGGCGCGGCGCTCTCGTTCGACGTCGTCAGCCTCGATACAGCCGGCGTTATCGCGCCGAACCAGGTCGTCCAGGCCGGTCTCGAGCGCGTCGATTGGAACTGCGTGCAAAGCGTCGATCCGGTATCGCGCCAGAGCACGTGGGATTGTCAGGATACACGCACGTCCGTGGACACACAGCGGTTGACGACCGACGCGCAGGGTCGCGCGTCGGCGTCGTTCACGCCCGATCAGGCCGGCAGTTATCGGCTGAGCGCCACGATTATGGACTCGGCCGGGCGCGCCGCCCGCGCCGTCGCTTACGTCTACGCGGTGGGGGTGGGCGACATCACCTGGCGACAGGACCCGAACGCCCGGCTCGAGCTGACCACCGACAAACGCGCGTACAGACCGGGCGACACGGCCGAGTTGCTCATCCCGTCGCCGCTTGGCGCCGGCGCTCAGGCATTGATCACGGTCGAACGCGACGGCGTGCTGCGCCACGACGTCATCACGCTCGACGGCCCGGCTACGACCTACGAACTGCCGCTGACGGCGGACGACGCGCCGGGTGTGTTCGTGAGCGCCGTCGTCATCCGACCCGGCGAAGATCCCGACTACCGCTTCGGCCTGACCAGGATTGCGGTGAGCGCCGAGCAGCAGCTGCTGACCGTGACCGCCACACCGGATCGGACCCAGGTCGGCCCGGGCGAGATCGTGCGCTATACGATCGACGTGCGCGACGTCACGGGCAAGCCCGTGCAGGCTGAGGTCTCGATCAGCGTCGCCGACCTCGCGGCCCTGAACCTTGCGGAGCCGAACGCCCTACCGATCGACGTGGCCTTCTACGGATCGCCCAGGCTGGGCGTGCGCACCGGTCTGGACCTCAACGTCTCGGGCGACATCGTGCCCGACGACGTCTGGATGCTCGGCCGCGGCGGCGGTGGGGGCGGCGGCGACGGCGGTCTGTTCGACCTGCTCGAGCCGCGCACTCGCTTCAAAGACACGGCCTACTGGAGCGCGCAATCCGTCACCGACGAGAACGGCACGCTGGTCGTCGAAGTGACTCTGCCCGACAACCTGACGACGTGGCGCCTCGACGCGCGCGCCGTCACCGTCGACACCCGCGTCGGTGCGACGCGCGTCGACATCGTGTCGAGTAAGGCGCTGCAGATCCGTCCGATCACGCCGCGCTTCCTCACCGCCGGTGACACGCTGACGCTCAAGGCCGTGGTCGACAACGCGGATGCCGACGTGCTCGACGTCAAGGTGCTGCTCGACGCCAAGGGCGTCACGCTGAACGGACCCGCTGAACAGTCGGCGACCGTGCCCGCCGGCGGGCGGGTCGAGGTCGCCTGGCCGGTCACCGTTGGCGAAGCCGAGGGGGCGGATCTGACCTTTTCGGTGCAGGGCGGCGGCAAGTTCGACGCCTCCAAGCCGACCCTGGGGCAGGGGCCCGATCAGTTGATCCCGATCTATCGCTACCTCGCGCCCGAAGTCATCGCGACCTCCGGCGACCTGGCTGAGCTGGGCGCGCGGGTCGAGGCGATCGGGGTGCCGCGCCGCTTTGGCGCGGTGGCCGCCGACCTCGACATCGCTGTGACGCCGTCGCTCATGGCGTCGTTTGCGCCGGCGCTCAACGCGCTCGAGGACCCGGAGCAGCCCGACAAGGAGAACGCGGCCGGTTGGGCGGCGCGGCTCAGCGCGAACGTGGCCGTGCTGCGCGCGCTACGTGTCGCCGACGCGCAGCCCGATTTCCAGCTCGTGCTGCAGGGCCGCATCCGTCGCGCGTTGTCGGCGCTCACCAACACGCAAGGCGGCGACGGCGGCTGGGGCTTCTGGCAGAACGAGCCGTCTGACCCGTGGTTGACGGCCAACATCGTGCTCGCCATGCAGGCCCAACAGGAGGTCGAAGGCGCCGGTGTTCCGTTCGACTACAGCTACTCGCTGCGCCAGGCGATCGACTACCTCTACGTCGAGATGCTGGCGGTCTATCCCAAGGATGTGCCGCTGGATCAGGGCTGGCAGCTCGATCGACAGGCGTATCTCGTCTACGCGTTGGCGCGATCCAACGAGGACGTCATCGTCGGTATCGAAACCTTGATCGACGAGCGCGAGCGGCTCAGCCCCGAGGCGCGCGCGCTGCTTGTGCTCGCGTTGCCAGCCGGAGACGCGTTAGCCCAACCGCTGGTCGACGATCTGACGTCGACGGCCGACGTCAGCGCGACCGGCGCGAGTTGGGCGGCGACCGAGTCGACCTTCCGCATATACGGCAGCGACACGCGCACGACCTCGATCGTGCTCGCGGCGCTCCTAAAGGCGGATCCCGAAAACCCGATCGCGCCCAACGTCGTGCGCTGGTTGATGATCGCGCGCCGGGCCGATGCCTGGGAAACCAGCCAGGAGACCGCCTGGGCGCTCAACGCCTTGAGCGATTGGGCTCAGCACACCGACGAGTTGCGCGGCCAGTACGACTACAGCGTGCGACTCAACGGGGCGGATCTGCTTCGGCAATCGGTGACCGCCGACAACCTGGCCGAAGTGGCGTCGATCCACACGGCGGATCTGATCCGCCAGCAAGCCAACCAACTCGCCTTCGAACGCGGTGACGGACCCGGCCGCCTGTACTACACGGTGGCGCTCAACGTCGTGCTCCCGGCGGGCGAGGCGCCGGCCGTCGATCGTGGTCTGTCCGTGAGTCGCACCTATGCGCTCGAGAGCACTGACTGCGGAGGCAAGGATCAACCGGTCTGCCCCGCGATCACCGGGGCCAAGGTCGGCGACACCGTGCGCGTGACGGTCAACGTGTCGACGGCGCGGGAACGACAGTTCGTGGTGCTGGAGGATCTCTTCCCGGCGGGCGCCGAGCCGATCGATACCAGCCTGCTGACGGCGCCGCGCAGCGACGAGCCTATCGGGCTGCGCCTGTCCGAGCCCGATTTCTGGTGGGGCGGTTGGTGGTTTGGGCGGCAATCGGTGCGCGATGATCGCATGCGTGTCATCGCCGAGGTGCTCCCGGCCGGCGCTTACACCTACAGCTATCTGCTCTACTTGCAGACCGACGGCGTCTTCCAGGTGCGACCGGCCCAGGCTTACGCGCTCTACGCGCCCGAGGTCTTCGGCCGCAGCACCGGTGAGGTGTTCACTGTAGCGCCGTAGGGCGCGAATGCGCGGGAGCGCGGGAGAGCGAGTGCGCAGGAGCGAACGCTCCCGCGCACTCGCTCTCCCGCGCGCTACGCCTTTTCGACCGGGTACTGCACTTCGTTCACGGTGTTCGGGTCGTTCTGATCGCCTGGCTTGTCGGGGAGACGCAGGTTGATCTCGCGGCCTGGGCCGACGATGCGATAGCCGTTCTCATCGATCCACTTCGCCAGCGAGTCGTATGCGGTGGGGAGCGTCGCGAATGGCCCATGATGGACCACGCAAGCCATCGTCTCGACTCGCGGCAGAGTCTGGATCTTCACACGGCCGCTGTCCGGAACTCCTTCGGCGACGGGCATGCAGACCTCGATATCCCAATCGCGTTCGCGGGACTCGGGGTCGTGGTAGATCGCGATCGGCGCGCCGTTCATGCGAACCTTGTTTTGATCGATGAAGGCCAGCAGGTCGCCCCACAGAACGCCTTGATCGGGCGGTTGCGGCACGACACCACGCACCGACGCCACCTTGAAAGACTCCACGGTCTTGATCACCACAGCATGCACGGACATGGGTTGCTCCTCTGTAAGGTGTTCCAGCCAACGGGCCACGCGCTCCAATCGATCTTCGTCTTCCTGTACGCGTTGACGGATCTCGGCCTGGCGCAGCGTCAGCATGCCGCGCAACTGCTCGACCGAGACGTCGCTTTCGAGCAAGCGCCCGATCTCCTCGAGCGACAGGCCAAGATCCTTAAGCGCCAGGATGCGATAGAGACGCGCGAGCTGGTTGAACTCGTAGTATCGGTACGACGTGAACGTGTCGACCAATACGGGCTTCAACAGGCCCAACTCGTCGTAGAGACGCAGCGCTTTGACTGAAACGTGGCTGAGTTTCGAGAAATCGCCGATCCGGATCATTGCGAACCCTCGGGTCTGTTGTACACCCTCCCCATGTGGGAGAGTCAAGCGGGTGAATGCAGACGCCCCGACCTGGGTTCAGCCCGGGTCGGGGCGTCGGTAATCGGACGGTGCGCGAACGGTCAGCCGCGGTCTTTCGGCTGCGGCGCCGGTGCGTCTTCCTCTTCTTCTTCAATCGGTTCCGTGCCGTCACGCATCGTGATCTGACCGCGCAGGAATGCGCCTTCTTCAGACGCGAAGCTGCCGGTCTTTAGGTCGCCATAGACCCTGCCCGTCGACAGGATCTCGACCTTGTCGGCGACGATGTTGCCCTTGACCGTTCCAGCGACCGAGACCACGCCGGCCTGGATCGAGTTGGCCGTGACGCGCGCGCCCTCGGCGATGATCAGGGCGCCGCCGATCTCGATTGTGCCATCGAAGGATCCTTCGATGCGCACGCCGCTGTTGCCGCTGAGCGCGCCGGTGTAATGCAGCCCGGGCCCGATCACGCTTTCGACGGGGCGGGGCGCGGAATGGCCGTTGCCGTTGGGGGCGGCGCCGTAGGGGTTGGTGCCGGGGGCGCGCGGCGCGCCGAAGGCCGATGCGCCGTTGTCACCGTTGTTCTTGCCGGGGTCTTTGGATCGGCCAGGTCGGAAGCTGAACATGCACGCTCCTTTCGATGGCGGGTCAGTGCCCGGAGGGTCGCATTACTTGTGTTGACCGCGCGCTTGCGTCACAGCCGCCTGCTCGGGCACAGACAGCGCGGCGCCGTCGGCCCAATTCTTGAGCGTGCGCATGGCCAGACCCGAATCGGCGTCGTTGGCGATCAGCAGACCGTCGCCGCGCGCGTTGAACACGGCCAGGGCGAAGGCCGCCCGGCCGGTGTCGTCCGTGTACTGCTCGAGCCCCGTGAATTGCAGGGCGCGACCGACCGAAGCCTGGAGCACCGGCTGACTGTCGATCAGCGACTGCACCCGCTCGGCGACCGCCGGATCGAGCTCACCACCGCCGGCGGCCTCTTCGGGCCCGAAGCTAAGCCAGCCCAGCCACACCAAGGCGATGATCACCAGCAGGGTCGTCAGACCCCAGAGATAGAAGCCGTAGGTTGTCCACAAAGCGTCCATAGGCGTGTTCCACGATTATAAGGCAAGGCAGGCTGATTGCCGGAGTTTGACGTAACGTGAAGCGCACGGGCGAGTTGTCAGGGGCGGGTCTGGCCGCGGAGCGCGCAGATTTCACTGAAGGAAACAGGATCGCTGTCGGTAGGGCACCCGTTGCTCAAATCCGCGTAATCTGCGGTAAAAAAAGCGCCGTCTATTGCCACATCGACTCATAGGGCCCGTGCGCCATGGAGCAGATCACGGGCGGCCTGCCCGAGTAAGACCGAGTCGACCCCGACCAGCAGCAGCCGAAACCCCTGCGCCGCATACGACCGGATGGCGTCCACGGTCAGGCCGAAGATCCCGAGCGGCACCCCACGCGCCAGGCAGGCGTTGGCGACGCGCGTGATCGCGGCCTGCACGTCGGGGTGGCCCAGCTCGCCGGCGCGGCCCAGGCTGGCCGACAGATCGTAGGGCCCGATCAGCACCGCGTCGATCCCGGGCACCTGGACGATCACGTCGATGTTGCGCACGGCTTCCGCGCTCTCGGCCTGGACGATCACGGTCACCTGATCGTTGGCATGCCGCAAGTATTCGGCGACCTGGAACCCATAGTGCTGGGCCCGCGCCACGCCCACGCCCCGGGCACCCTGCGGCGGGTACCGCGACCATCGGACCGCGAGCGCTGCCTGCTCCGCGGTATGGACCTGGGGCACCATGACCCCCGTGGCGCCGATATCGAGCACGTGCTTGAGGTCGGCTTCGTTCAACTCCGGCACGCGCACGATGACGGGCACGCTTCGGTCGATAGCCTGCAGCAATCCCTGCAAGACGCTCGGTTCGAGCGCTCCGTGTTCGCCATCAAGGCAAAGCCAGTCGAAGCCGACCTCACCCAACACCTCGGCCACCTCGCGCGAGCCGAGCGTGACCATCGAGCCGATCAGCCGTTCACCCTGCTGCAGTCGTTGTCGGAGATTGGGGAGCATGCGTCGATCCTTCGGTTTTGCGCGAAGCCACGGCCGTCTACAGCAACAGCCTGCGCACACCGGGCACAAGCCCGGTCAGGTCATGCAGGTCTACAAAGGCCGCGCGGCCCGCGCCGATGACGAGCGTCGGCACGCGATTGAGCGTGTGGTGGCGATGGCTTAGATCTTCGAGGTTGCCGTGGTCGGAGGTGACGATCACGACATCGTGCGCCAGGTCCCAGGCATCGAGGACGCCGCCCAGCACCTGATCGAACTGTTCGACGACCGCGATCCCGTCGCTGAGCGCGCCGCGATGGCCGACGTAGTCCGTCACCCAGTGCTCGAACAAGGCGAAGTCGTACGCCGAGGCCGCGGCTGCCAGTCGTTGGCCGGCCTCGCGCGGCGTATAGACCGGCACGTCCGCGGCGAGGTCGCTGCGCCAGAATGCGTTGGTGAAGTCCGCGCCGAGCGCGCGCCCGGCGCGCACATCCGCCTCGCCGGCGAGTGTGAGCCCGGCCGCGGTGGCGGCCAGCGGGATCGCCGAATAGCTCCGGCGCCCGGAGGCGATGGCGTCGAAGTAGCGCTGAGGGTAACCGCTGAGGAGGGCTGAGCGCCGCCCGGCCCGCTGCAACTCATGGAAGATCGTGCCGGCACGCAAGACGTCGGCGACCGCCGTGTTGGGTTTCGGGCCCCAGTGCCCGCCGATCTCGGCCGGGACATTGCGGCCGGTCAGCAGTGCGGCCTGGCCGGTGGCTGACTGCGGCGGCCCTCCGACGCCGAGGACCGCGTCGGTGGGCATGAACAGGGTATGTCCCGTTGACAATCGGGGCGTCGCAGCCAGCGGTCGGGCGCCGTTCAAGAGCGCCGTCAGTGTCGGCAGCTCGGCTGCCGCAAGCGGATTGCGCGTGGGGTCGTCGTCGCCCAGGCCGACGCCGTCGAGAAACAGGAAGAGGATGCGCGTCATGCGCCCGTCAACTGCTGCCGGCGAGCGCCGCGCGCACGGCGGCATCGTCGAAGATGCCGAAACCCCGCCAGAGCTCGTTGCCCTGAGCGTCGAGCAGCACGAACGTGGGCGTGCGGTTCTCGACGGCCAGTTGCATGGCAAGATCCTGACCGGCCGGCGACGCGACGTTGAGACGCACGACCTTGAGCCGATCGGCCAGCTCGCGCTCCAGGCTGTCGACGGCCGGCCGCGCGGCCAGACAGCCGGCGCAGTAGTCGGAGTAGAACTCGACCAGAACCGGCTGCTCCGAGTCGCGCAACACAAGCGTGGCGGCCTGCGTGTCGGTGGCCGTGCCGGAGCCGGTGCGCAGGGTGGCCCAGGCCACGAAGAACGCCAGCGCGGCGACGCCGAGGGCCAACGCGCGTCGGCGCGTGAAGCCGCTGCGCGCGAAGAACAGGCCCAGCCCAAGCAGCACGACGGTCGCCATGATGATGTAAGAGAAGCGATTGAGGATCCAGATATCCATACGCGATCCGGCTGCCGCTCAGGTCGACCGCGTCCTGCGGTCGGTGCGAGCGCCAGCTACTCTGCGGTTCGACGGTTGACCATCCACGCCGAGAAGCCGACCAGGAAGGCGCGGAAGCCGTCGAGATGCGCCACCGGGAAATTGTAATCCGACGCGGCCCTGGCGAGGACCGGTTCCCAGCAGGCCAGCCAAACGACCCGCGCCTCCTCGTCGATCGGAAACGGCAGATGCCGCGCTCGCATCATCGGCGCACCGTGGCGTTGCTGATATAGCGGCGGACCGCCCAACAGTCCCACGAAGAACGCGCCCGACTTCTCCGACGACGCCTGCAGATCGGCGGGGAACATATCCCGGATCGACGAGCGGCCGAGCTCGGCGTAGAAATCGGCCAGCATCCGAAAGATGTTGGCCTCGCCCATGACCGCATAGATCTCGCGGCTGGGCGCCGGGGCGCTGTTCGGCCCGACCGAGGGAACGTAGACGTTGTCTGTCATTGCGTGAAATTGTACCCAGAGACCGCCGCCGATGGTCGACCAACCGCGGCGTGTGGCCAAGTGGCGCGCCGCGCATGGGTTTTCCGAGGTTTCCGTCTGTGCGCGAGGAACCCGCGGGGTTGATCCTGGGTCGTTCCTCAACCCCGCAGCGAGGGCAAGTCAGCGTTCCCGTCGACCAAATCCACGGCAGGACAGCGCGATAGACGACGAAGACGATCGTGAATCGACCGGGCTTTTCAGACGCCTGCCACGGTCCGCGATTCGCTGTGAAGGGTCATTTTGCGGCCTTTCGCGTTGACGTCCCGTAGGCGGCATGTTACCATCCGCCCTGGCCGTCAGATAACGCTCCAAGGAGGCTTGTACAGCCGATGCGAGAGTACGAATCTGGCAAGATCCGCAATGTGGCTCTGGTGGGTCACAGCGGGTCGGGGAAGACTTCCCTGGCGGAAGCCTTCCTGTTTGCAACCGGTGCCACCACCCGGCACGGCAAAGTCCTGGACGGGACGACCGTCTCTGACTTTGAGGATGAGGAAAAGCGTCGACAGATCTCGCTGTCGACCTCCGTCATCCCGATCGAGTTCCTGGATCACAAGATCAACCTGTTGGATGCGCCCGGCTTCACCGACTTCCAGGGTGAGGTGCGCTCGGCCTTGCACGTGTGCGAGTCCGCGATCGTCGTGGTGGACGCGGTGGGCGGCGTCGAGGTCGGCACCGAGCTGGCCTGGCAGATGTGCGACGAGTATCATCTGCCGCGCTTTGTGGTGATCAATAAGCTGGATCGAGAGAATGCCAGCTTCGAGCGGACTCTGCAGCAGATCCGCGACACCTTCCACGCCAAGCTGATCCCCGTGCAGATCCCGATCGGCGAGGAAGCGGGCTTCAAGGGTGTGGTCGGTTTGCTGTCGATGAAGGCGCGTCTGGGCAAGGGCGACCAGATCATCGACATCCCGGCCGATCTCAAGGACGCGGCGGCCAAGGCGCGCGTCGAGCTCATGGAAGCGGCCGCTGAGGGCGAGGACGCGCTGCTCGAGAAGTACCTTGGGGGCGAGGAACTGACGGCGGACGAGATGATCCGCGGGTTCCACGCCGCCGTGCGGGCGCGCACGTTCGTGCCCGTGTTCGTGTCGTCGGCCACCGGCGACATCGGAACGCTGCCGATCCTCGAGGGCATCGAGCGCTATCTGCCCTCGCCGCTCGAGGGCATGCCCTTCACGCTCGAAGGGATGGAAGAGAAGCCCGGCACGATCCACGCCGACGACACGGGCGACCTTTCGATGTACGTGTGGAAGACGACGGCCGACCCGTTCGTGGGCAAGGTCACGTACTTCCGCGTGGTGTCGGGCGTGCTCAACTCGGACGCGCGTGTGTGGAACCACACCCGCAGCGCCGAGGAGCGCGTGGGCACCGTGCATGTGGCGCGCGGCAAGGAACAGATCAGCGTCAAGCAGATGCATGCCGGCGACATCGGCACGCTGGCGAAGCTGACGGTCACGGCCACCACCGACACCCTGGGCGACAAGGCCCACCCGGTGCCGATGAAGAAGCCGGTCTTCCCGAAGGCGCTGTACGCCGTGGCGGTCTCGCCGCGCACGCAGGCCGACAGCACGAAGATCAGCCCGACCCTGACGCGCCTGTGCGAAGAGGATCCGACACTGCACTGGCATCAGGAGATGTCGACCAAGCAGACGATCCTCGAGGGGCTGGGCGACCAGCACATCGACGTGGCCGTGCGCCGCGCCGAGGCCAAGTACAGCCTGGGTCTGAACGTCGAGCTGCCCAAGGTGCCGTACCGCGAGTCGATCACGCGCAAGGGCGAAGGCCATCACCGCCACAAGAAGCAGACGGGCGGCGCCGGCCAGTTTGGCGAGGTCTACATGCGCATCGAGCCGCTGCGCAGCGGCGATTACGAGTTCGACGACGAGCTCGTGGGCATGAACCTCTCCAAGAGCTATCTGCCCCCGATCGACAAGGGCGTGCGCTCGGTGCTCGAAGGCGGCGTGATCGCCGGCTACCCGGTCTCGGGCGTGAAGGTGATCGTGTACGACGGCAAGGAACACGCCGTCGACTCGAAGCCGATCGCGTTCGAAGTCGCCGGCCGCGAGGCCTTCAAAAAGGCCGTCGAGGCCGCGACGCCGGTGCTGCTCGAGCCGATCGTCAAGCTCGAGGTGATCGTGCCCGAGGGCAACATGGGCGACGTGCTCGGCGACCTGAACACGCGCCGCGCCCGCGTCGCCGGCATGGACCAGAACGGCGGCAAGAGCGTGATCACGGCCGACGTGCCGTTGGCCGAGGTGCAGCGCTATGTCACCGACCTGCGCTCGATCACGGGCGGCCGCGGCATCTTCTCGATGACGTTCGACCGTTACGAGCCGGTGCCGCCGCACATCGCGCAGCCGATCATCGCCGCGCACAAGAAGGAAAAGAGCGCCGATAGCGACGAGTGATCGTCGAGTGCTCAGTGCTACGCAAAGGGCGGCCATGAGACCGCCCTTTTTCGTGGTTCCGCGCCAGGCTGGCGGGCCCGCTCACTCGATGCTCGGCGTCTCGGCCGTCGCGAGCAACACGTCCTTGCGCCAGAACACGCCCAGGAAGCGGACGCCGCAGGCGAACAGAGCGATGCCGAGCCCGCTGTAGAAGAACGCGATCATCCATTCGGGCACGACGTGACCGAGGCGCAGTGCCATCCCGCCACCCATCATGATCACCATGATGATGTACGACGATCTGTCGAAGAAGCTCCAGAACGGCAGCCGATCCCGGTCTTCCTGCCGAATTCGATTGGAGTGCTTGAACACCAGCCGCGAAAAGATGAAGACGTAGAACACCAAACAGATCGCGACGGCCAGCGCATAGAGGATCGGATGGCCCGGGCCGTCCTGCAGTAGCAGCGGCAGCCCGACCGAGATCACCATCGCCCCGGCCAGGCACCAGACCGCCCCGGCGATCAGCATCAGGTTGTTCTTGGGAATGTGCATCCAGTCCATCGGTTTGGCCCCTATCGGTCGGTCCGCCACGGGCGATCCCGCATGGTACCTCAGCCGGGTAAAACTCCCCAAAGGCCGACGTCACACGGGTGGAGAGCCGTTGGCTCAGCCGACGTCATGACCGAGGAGCCGGCGTTGCAGGCGGAAGGAGGCGCTCAACGACAGGCTGAAGGCGAGCCTTGCGGGCACGGCGCGAGGTCGACCACCCAGGCGCCGTCGCTGGCCGAGATGCCCGAGCCGTAGCCACCCGTCACCAGCAGGCGACCGTCGGCCAGGGGTGCCACGGCCGCGAACAGCCGCGTGGGACCGAGATCGACGGTGCTGAGCGCGAAAGCGTTTGTCGTCGGGTCGAAGGTCTCGAGCCGCCCCGGCCCGCCCAGGACCGCGACGCGCCCATCGGGCAGCCGCAACGACGTGCCCTGGATCTTGTAGCGCGTGAGGTTCATGTCCGCCGTCGGCTCGAACGCACCCGTGGCGGGGTCGAACAACTCGGCGCTCGCCAACTGCCCCTGCTCGTCGCGCGCATCGGCGCCGCCCAGAATCAAGACCCGGCCATCGGCGAGCAGCACGGCGTCGTGCTTGTGACGCGCGAGGCGCAGCGACCCGACGGCCTGGAAGGCGCTGCGGGCGGGATCGTAGATCTCAGCCGCGGCCAGGATCTCGAGCGCACGACGCTGGCCGGAGTGTCCGCCCACGACCAGCACACGCCCGTCGGCGAGCAGTGTAGCCGTGTGGGATTCGCGCGCCGTCTGCATCGAGCCCGTGGGCGCGAACGTGCCACGGGCCGGGTCGTAGATCTCGGCCGAAGCCAGAAAGGTCCAGCCTGCGCCGACGCCACCGACGATCAACACCTGGCCGTCTTCGAGCAAGACGGCGCCGTGGCCGCTGCGGGCCTCGAGCAACGGCCCGGTCTCGGCGAACGTGTCGGTCGTCGGATCGTACAGCTCGGCGCTCGAAAGATAGCGGCCGTTGTCGAGCCCGCCGACGATCAGCACGCGCCCATCGTTCAGGCGCGTGGCGGTGTGGGCCAACCGCGGGTGGAGCAGGGTGGGGCCCTGGGCGAACCTCTCGGTGGCGGGATCGAACAGCTCGGTGCTGTCGAGCCCGGCCTCGCTGCCTGCAAAGCCGCCCGTCACGAGCACGCGGCCGTCGAGCAGCGTCGTCGCTGTGTGCGCCGAACGTGCGACGGCCAGGTGCAGCGATTTGTAGGGTTGCCGGACGGAGGCGGTGGGTGCGACGGACACCGTGGGTGGAAGCGGCCCGGTGGTGGGTTGCGGGCCGCAGGCGCAGAGCGACGCAGCCACGAGCATGAAGGACAGTCTTCGAAGGCGCATGGGGATCTCCCTGTTTCCGGCAGGCCGGGGCGAGCCCGTGATGGCTCGCGTCGCCGAGCCAGTCCAACAAAGAGTAGCGCCAGACGCGTCAGTTACGTCGACGGGTCGGCGCCTTCTTGCGCCCGCGGTAAGGCTCGACCTTGAGCACATGCACCTGGCACTGCTCGCCGAGGAAGATCCGCGACTTGATGCGCGGATCGAGTTCCTTCTCGTCGGCCGACGTTGTGAGCACGGTCGGCAGACCGGCATCCCAGCGATAGTTGAAGACCTGGAAGAAGCGGTCGCGAAAGTAGCCCGCGGTGTTCAGCGTCGGGCTGACGTCGTCGATCACCAGGAAGTCGACGCTGCGCACCAGCGAGAGCGCGCGGCTGTTGCGCTCGTCGGTCTCGCGGTTGCCCGAGCGGAAGAGCTCCATCAGATCCTGATAGCCGACGAAGACGGCCGGGCGGCCCAGCGCGGCCTGGGCGTTGGCCATCGCCGCGGCCAGGTGCGTCTTGCCGGCCGCGTACGGCCCGACCAGGACGAACCAGCCCTGCGGATCCTCGGCGTACTCGCGCGCCGCACGCACGGCGTTGAGGAAGAGCTGGCGGCCTTCGCCGGTTAGATCGGCGCGCAGGTCGAAGGTCTCAAAGGTTTGATTGCGATGCAGGCCGAGGGTCGAGATCTCGGCGCCGCTCTTCGCGCCGCCGGCCCGATAGTCGGGCGCGTGGATGTGGAGCTGATAGACCAGGTTGATGTCGCCGAGCCGGCTGCCGATGCGCGGTTCGAGGTCCTCGAGCCGTTTGTTGGTCGTGATCACGGTCGGGAGTTGCGCGTTGTAACGCGCGTTGAGCAGTTGATAGAGCTTTTCGACGGCCCACGGCGTCGGGCTCTCGGTGCCGAGGTCGTCGAGGATGAGCAGCGGCGCGTCGCGGATCTCGTCGAAGCGTTCGCTGTAGGTCTCGCTGGTCGCCGGGCCGTAAGCCTCGCGCAGGTAATCGAGCAGGTCGGGTGTGTTTAGAAAGAGCGCGGGCTTGCCGTCGCGGAGGCACTGGTTGGCGATGGCGGCCGCGAGATGCGTCTTGCCGGCGCCATAGCTGCCCATCAGCAGCAGCCACTTGCGATCGGGTTCGTGCTCGTCCGGCCGCTCCGGGTTCTGGGCGAAGGCGCGGCAGCTGTCGAAGGCCTTGCGGAGCTGCGCCTGGACGACCGGGTCGGGGCTGGTGCCGCTCGGCAGGAAGGTTTCGAAGGTCTTGTCGGCGAGCGAGGCGATGTTGCTGTCGGTCCGGAGCTTGGCCGCGCGTTGAGCCAGCAGATGCTCGGTCTGGCAGGTGCAGACCTGCACCTTGCCGAAGCCCGGGTCGGTGAGCGGCAGATCGTCGCGGCGGATGTAGCCGAGACCGTGACAGAGCGGGCAATCCGGGTCCCCGAGCCCAACCTCCACCCGGCGCGCCCGAACGACCGGGTCACTCCCCGTCGCGCTTGAGGTAGCCGGTGTAGCGGTCGGGGTCTTCGGTAGATGCTTTTTCAGTTCGCTCACGGGGTCCCTCCGTGCGCCGGCGCTCGAGCACGGCCAGGATGTAATTCAGCTTGCGGATGTTGTTGCGCACCGCGACCTGGATGGCTTCCTCGATCCAGGCGCCGGGGAAGGTGGCCATCAGGTCGCGCAGGCTCTCGGCGATCATGGGCGTCAGCGGCCCGATGTTCTGCTCGTAGAGCACGAAGACGTTGGCGCGGACGTGGCTGAGCGTCAGCCCGGCCGCCGTTTCGCTCGGGCGCCAGGTGCTGCCCAGACCCTCCACCGAGGCGCGACCGCCGGGTGTGTTCAGGAAGTAGAGCGCCTGTGCGCCCTGGTCGTCCTCGATCTCCACCTGGAGCAGCGTGCCGCGTGCCACGGCGCGTTCGAGCGCGTCGTCGAGCTTCTCCTGCGCCTGTCGCGGCGAGGTCGCCAGCCCGGCCAGCAGATCGCCGTCGCCGGCGAAGTCGTCGCGCCGCAGAAAGCGGTGCTCGCCGGTCAGGTGCGCAAAACGCCAGAGCGCATACAGCGTCACCTTCAACTCGCCGACGTGATCGACGATCGGCAGCAGCTCGGCGAAGAACGCGTCGGGCAGGCCGGTGGTCGGACCGTCGTCGGAGGAGAAGCCGGAGAAGCCTTTCATGTTGGCTATTGCTGATTGCTGATTGCGGATCGACACTCAATCCGCAATCAGCAATCCACAATCGACAATCAATAGTCCCTCAAGTCCACCTTCGCCGCGTTCTCGAACTTGGCGAGCCTGTCGAGGAAGACCAGCTCGACCCCAGAGTGGGTCGGGCCGTTGCGGTGCTTGGCGACGATGATCTCGGCGATGCCGGCCTTGCCGCCGCCCTCGCGCTCCGGGTCCGGCCGGTGGATGAACATGACGATGTCGGCGTCCTGCTCGAGCGAGCCGGATTCGCGCAGGTCAGAGAGCATCGGGCGCTTGTCCTGGCGTTGCTCGACCGCGCGCGAGAGCTGCGCGCCGGTAAGCAGCGGGACGTTGAGTTCGCGCGCCAGCTGCTTCATCTGGCGCGAGATATACGAGACTTCCTGGACGCGGTTGTCGCGGCTGCGGCCGTCGCCCTGCATCAGCTGAAGGTAGTCGACCAGCACGAGGTCGAGGCCGTGCTCCTGCTGGATGCGCCGGCACTTGGCGCGCAGTTGCAACGGCGTGAGCGAGGGCGTGTCGTCGAGGTAGATCGGCAGGTCGCTGAGCACATCGGTGGCGTGCGCGAACAGCTGCAGTTCCTCCTCGCGCAGCTGACCGAGACGCAGACGCTGGGCGTCGATGCCGGTCTCCTGCGACATCAGGCGTTGCACGAGTTGTTCGTTGCCCATCTCGAGCGAGAAGATGGCGACGCGCTTGCGGTGCAGCTGGGCCGCGTTCTTGGCCAGGCTGAGCATGAAGCCCGTTTTGCCCGAGCCCGGACGGCCGGCGATGATCAACAGGTCCGACTTCTGCAGCCCGCCCAGCACCTTGTCGAGGTCGTGGAAACCGGTCGGCACGCCGAAGAGCTCGCCGTGGTGCTCGAGCCGGTATTCGACCTGCGCGTAGTAGTCGCGCAGGACCTCGCCGATCGGCTTGAAATCCTTGGTCTGGTTGCGCTCGCTGACCGCGAAGACGGCGACCTCGGCCGCGTTGACGACGTCGGCGACCTCGCGGTCGTCGGCGTAGGCCAGCTTGGCGATCTCGGACGCGGCTTCGATCAGACGCCGGCGGGTGGCGTCGCGCTGGACGATGCGCGCGTAGCCCTCGGCGTGGATCGAGGTCGGCACGGTCGTGATCAGCTGCGTCAGGTAGGCCTGACCGCCGGCCTCGTCGAGTTGGTTGTGCCGCTCGAGCTCGCGCGCGACCGTCAGCACGTCGAGCGGCTGACGGCTTTCGTTCAGGGCGATGAACGCGTTCCAGATCCAGCGATGCTTGACGAGGTAGAAGTCCTCGGGCTGCAGATACGGGATCTCGAACAGCGCCTCGCTGTTGATCAGGATCGAGCCGAGCACGGCCTGCTCGGCCTCGGCCGAGTACAGGGCCACTGTGGTGCCGGGCAGATTGGCCGTCAGCTCCTGGCGCACGCCGCGGTCGCCGTTCGGCGGATCGTCACGGCGAGCGGCCGGGCGCCCGTCGTCGCGGCGCGCGTCATCGCGCCGGTCGAGGCGCAGCGCCGCGGACGCCTGAGACAGCGGCAACGGCGGCGTCGCGGACTCCTCCGCGAAGTCCTCGGGGCGCCAGCCATCGTCACCGGCGGGCGGCGGCGCGTCGGGCTCGGGCGGCAGGTTGCCAGGCACGTCGGCCTGGAGGGGCATTTCGGCTGGTTCAGTCATGCGGGATTGAGTCGGTATTTTACAGCACGCCCCCAGGGCACGGATCCGGTCGTCTTACGGGCGTGCACGAGCACGTCGCCAGGCGTGGAGTCTTGCCGCGAATGTCGCGAATTGGAACCTGTGCAGCCATCGCGTTCGTTCCGACCGAATTCGCGAAATCCGTGGCAGAGGACGCGGAGATTGCGTTCTGGCACCTGCCTTACGGCGTGGGCCCGGGCCGACAACGGATGACGTAACGGATCAACGGACGATACGGATGGATGCCTGATGCGCCCTGCGTTCGACACAACCGGCAAGCGGCCACACAGGCCGCGCCGGGATCGGCGGCTGGGCCGATGCGGTCCTCAGCCGCCCGTCCGTTTCATTCGTTGTCAGACCCGCAGCGCCGTCGACGACCCGGGTTGGCCAGCCGGCGTACCGCGTGCTCGCGCACCCGAGGGCTTCAAACAAAACAGGCCGGGCAGCTGCCCGGCCTGTGGTTTCGCGTAGGATCGCGCGTCAGTCGTCTTTGCCGCCGCGCTTGGGGTTGTCGAGGTCGTCCATGTCGAGCGAGTCGAGGAAATCGGCGAAGGCATCGAGCTTGCCCGAGGAATCGCCGCTGGCGCCCTCTTCGCCCACTTCTTCTTCCGGTTGGACGGCCTTCTCCATCACGTTCTCGCTGACGTAGATCGGCACACGCACCCGCACAGCCAGCGCCAACGCATCGCTCGGGCGCGAGTCGATCTCGATGGTCTGACCGTTGACGTCGATCACGATCTTGGCGTAAAAGACCTCGTTCTTCAGATCCGAGATCACGATCTGCTCGACCGAGCCGCCCAGATCGGAGATGATGGACTTCATCAGGTCATGCGACAGCGGCCGCGGCACCTCGACCTCCTGCAGCGTCACCGTGATGGCGTCGGCCTCGCACGGGCCGATCCAAATCGGCAAATAACGCTCGCCGGAGATGTCCTTGAGGATCACGACCCGATGTTGCGACATCAGGCTGACGCGGATGCTGTCGATGGTAACTTCTACCATGGGCACTTGCTCATAGCGGCCAAAGTTAGTCGCACGCCGTTCATCAAAAGATTGTAGCACAGGCGGCCGTTCGACGGTGGTCCAGGGCGATCGCGTGTGCACGAGCAAGTTGTCGGGCAAAGACACAAGCCGCAGATGTCGCAGATGACGCAGAAGCAAGCGTGAGCGGGACCTCCCAGGCGGGGCCTGCAAACCCGCGGAATTCGCGAAATCTGCGACAAAACACAACTCGTGCTTGCACACACGATCGCTTCTGCGGTGTGCGCGAGTGAGTCGTCATTCGCGGAAAACAACGCACCCCTGCGCGCCTGCTCACGGTCGCGGTCGGGTATGCGCCGGAATACCACCGGCCGGGCGATCCCCGAACCAGCGCGGCCGAAAACCGCGAAGACGCGAAGGGTTCCGTCTGTGCGCGCTTGGCGTCTTCGCGGTTCGCCTCCGTAGCCGGGTTAAGAGGGTTTGACTCCGGCGGCCCCAGGTTTGTTAGAATGCCCCTACATGGCGATCTCACAACGCGCATCGCGAACGCCCCGAGGCCTCAAGAACGGCGCCGAACAACCGGCTGTCGAAGCCGTTCAACCTGCGGCCGCGCCGGCCGAGCCCCGGCCCGAGACGCCGGCCGTGCCCCTCGGTCTGGATCTCGACGATCCGCGTCTGTACCTGAACCGTGAGATCGGCATGCTCGAGTTCTTCCGACGCGTGCTCGAAGAAGCCCGCGACGCGTCGAACCCGCTCCTGGAGCGCGCCAAGTTCCTGTCGATCGTCGGCTCCAACCTCGACGAGTTCTTCATGGTGCGCGTCGCCGGCCTCAAGCAGCAGGTCAAGGCCGGCGTGGTCGATCCCACCGATGAACTGACGCCTGCCGAACAACTGGCCGCCATCCGCAAGGTCGTGCTTGGGCTCGCGCAGGAATCGCGGCTGTGTTGGGAGCGCGAGCTGCGCCCGCAGCTGGCCGAAGCCGGGATCTTCGTGCTCGACTACGGCGAGCTCACGCCCAATCAGCGGCGCAAGGTCGAGGCGTACTTCCATGAACTGGTCTTCCCGGTGCTCACGCCGCTGGCGTTTGACCCTGGTCGGCCTTTTCCGCACATCTCCAACCTCAGCTTGAACCTGGCGGTGCTGATACGCGGCCGCGACGGCGAAGAGCGCTTCGCGCGCGTCAAGGTGCCGAACACGCTGCCGCGGCTTGTGCCGATCAAGCGCAGCTCGGGCGCGACGCGCAAAGACGGCACTGTGCCGCGCGAACACTATTTCGTCTGGCTCGAGCAGGTGATCGCGGCCAACCTGCACCTGCTCTTCCCGGGGATGGAGATCGTCGAGGCGCATCCCTTCCACGTGACGCGCGACGCCGACATCATCATCCAGGAGCTCGAGGCCGAAGACCTGCTCGAGACAATGGAAGAGAGCGTACGCCAACGCCGCTTCGGCTCCGTGGTGCGTGTGCAGATCTCGGATCGCATGCCCGAGCGCATGCGCGAGATCCTGGCCGACAATCTCGAGGTGACGCCGCTCGATCTGTACTCCGGCGGCGGCCCGATCGACTTGAGCCGGTTGATGGGGTTGATGGGCGTCGATCGCTACGATCTCAAGGACCCGCCTTTCGTCCCGGCCGTGCCGACCGCACTGCGCGAGGCGATCCACGACGGCGACATCTTCGGCGCGATCCGCCAGAGCGACGTGCTGCTGCACCACCCGTACGATTCGTTCAGCCCGGTGTTGCAGTTCCTGCAGGCCGCCGCGGACGACAACGACGTGCTCGCCATCAAGCAGACCCTGTATCGGGTGGGGCGCAATTCGCCCGTGGTCGAGTCGCTGCTCGAGGCGATCGAGAACGACAAACAGGTGGCGGCCCTGGTCGAGCTCAAGGCGCGCTTCGACGAGGAAAGCAACATCGGCTGGGCCAAGCGATTGGAAGCGGAGGGCGTCCACGTCGTGTACGGCCTGCCCGGGTTGAAGACGCATTCCAAGGTGGCGATGGTCGTGCGCAAAGAGGGCACCGGCATCCGCCGCTACGTCCACCTGGCCACCGGCAACTACAACCCGGTGACGGCCGGCATCTACACCGACCTCGGGTTGTTCACGGCCGACGACGAGATCGGCGCCGACTGCACCGACCTGTTCAACTATCTGACCGGCTATTCGGCCAAGGCCGAGTATCGCAAGCTGCTCGTCGCGCCGATCAACCTGCGCGCCCGTATGCAGGACCTGATCTGTCGCGAGATCGAGATCGCGCAGCGGGGCGAGCCGGCGCGCCTGATCTTCAAGATGAACGCGTTGGTCGACAAGCCCATGATCAAGCTGTTGTACGCGGCCTCGCGCGCCGGCGTGCAGATCGACCTGATCGTGCGCAGCATCTGCTGTCTGCGTCCGGGCATCAAGGGGCTGAGCGAGAACATCCGCGTGCGCAGCATCGTCGGGCGCTTTCTCGAGCATAGCCGGATCTACTGGTTCGGCAACGGCGGCCAGCCCGAGATCTTCGTGGGCAGCGCCGACCTGATGCCCCGCAACATCGATCGCCGGGTCGAAGTCCTCTTCCCGGTCAGCGACCCGCGTCTGGGCAAGGTTATCCGCGACGACATCCTGGGCGTCTACCTGGCCGACAACGTCAAGGCGCGCGCGCTGAAGGCTGACGGCAGCTATCTTCGCGTGGAAACCCCGCCCGACACGGCGCCACTTTGCGCCCAGGCCGTCCTGCTCAAGGGCCGGGCGGGTTCGCCGTCACAGCCAGCGGCCGGCGATTGATCGCCGGCCGGGCCGGGCTGTTAGCCCCCTTTTACGCTGAGTTGACCTAAAACTTACGGACACTGTCTGTCTGCTTCGGTTACAACTTTCTTCAAACGAAGTTTTCGAAGAAAGCACGACGAGGCAGGCAAGCATGTCCGGTCTTTTCGCCACCCTAGATGCCGCCGCTGCCGGCGAACCAACCGCGCGGCGAAGGGTCTTGTTGACCCTCGGACGTTTCTATCTGTTGATCGGGGTCGCGGTCGGCGTCGTCACCCTCATCGATCCTAAACCCAACCTGCTGATGGCTGCGACCGCGCTCTTCCTGTTCGGGATGTGCGTGCTGGCCGAATGGCAGACCCGGCGCGGCCGGCACAACCTGGCAGCCGTCGTCCTGCTCTCCGCGTGCCTGATCGCATGCCAATCCACGCAATGGGCCCTGGGCGGGATCGACACGGCCGGTCTGTTGGCGATGGCCGCGTTGATGCTCGGCATGGCGGTGAGCGGCCCGACGCTGCCTTTGGGTTGGCGCCGCTGGGGGATGTTGGCCGCCGTCGCCACGGCCGCCAGCATCCTGTTCATCCGTTGGCTCAACCCAGCGGCGGGTCTCGTCGTGAATTCGGTGAGCCTGGTCGTCGACGCGTGCGCGGCCGTCTCGATCCTCGTCAGCCTGGTGCTGCTGGTGCGCACCTGGTCGGCGTACGATCTCAGCTCGAAGCTGATCGCCGCGTTCAGCGGCGTGGTGGTCGTCGCCATCGGCGCTTCGGCGGCCGTTCACTTCGTCGTCAGTGTGCAAAACGAAGCCGAGGCTGCGGCGATCATCATCCGCGCCTCGGCCGGCGAGCTGGCGCGCGTGGCTGGCGAGGCCTTGCTCGGCGACATGCGGACTCTGATGGCCTATGCCGAGGGCTCCGGGCTGCCGCAGGAGATCGACGACTTGAGCCGTCAAACGCTCGCGCCGACGTTATCCGAGACGGAGCGCGTTGCCCTGATCGACACGCTCGACCAGAGCTGGCGGGCGGCCGACGCCGCCGATGACAGCACGGTGCCGCTGATCGCGGGCCGGCTCGACAACAAACTGGCGCAGAGCCTGACCCAACTGCTCGCCGACTTTCCGGCGGCCGCCGAGTTGTTCGTCACCGACCGCTTCGGCGCCGTCGTGGCGGCGACCGGGCGCACCTCCGATTTCAACCAGGCCGACGAAGGCTGGTGGCAACATGCTTACGCCGACGGCAAGGGCGATGTCTACATCGGCGAGCCGGAGTTCGACGCGAGCACGGGCGTGCTGGCGACCAACATCGCGGTGCCGGTGCGCGCGCCCGACGGTGAGATCGTCGGCATCGTGCGGGGTACTTACGACCTGACCGGCATCGGCCGGCTGATCAACGACAAACGCGAGGGGTTCGCCTATCGCGTTTTCATGCTCGTCAGCTCCGGCGAGTTGATCAACACCTACGACGGCATCACCCACGCCGCCCCCGAAGGCTTCGCCGACATGCTCGCGCAGCGGCCGACCGACGGCGTGCTGCTCAGCTACGACGGCACGCCGCGACGCACGGTTGTGACGCCGATCACGTCGGCGGCGCAGGACGCCGTCCGTCTCGTCCCACTGCAGTGGAAGCTGGTGGTCGCGCGCGATCAGACGCCGGAGCTCGAGCGGATCGCTGACGCATTGGACGCCACGCTGTTGGGCGGGAGCCTGGGTCTGCTGGGCTCGGCCCTGGCCGGGCTGGCCTTCGCGACCGTGTTGCTTCGCCCGATCAAGCGGCTTGTCGACGCGGCCGAGCACATCGCCGCGACCGGCGATCTGGCCACCCAGGTCTCCGCCGACTCGCAGGACGAGATCGGTCATCTGGCCGGCGCGTGGACGGCCGTCCTTGATCATCTGCGCGGTCTGAGCACGGTTGCCGAGGAATTGACGGCGGGCCGGCTCAACGTGGACGTTGCGCCGCGCTCGGCGGCCGATCAACTCGGCCGATCGTTTGCGCGCATGATCGAACAACAACGCGGCCTGCTCGGCGAGCTCGGTTCGGGGATTCGCACGCTCGAACAGGCGTCGGAAGCCTTAGTGACCGCGGCCTCCACCTCCGATCAGACGACGCGCGTGGTTGTCGAGGGCATGACGCAATTCACCGAGGGCGCCACGCGCCAGAGCACATCGGCCACGCAGACGGCGCACACCATGGAGCAGATGCGGCGCGCCATCGACGGCGTGGCGCAGGGCGCGCAAGAGCAATCGTCCGCGGTCACCCGCGCGGCCGGCCTGGTCGGCAAACTCAACGACTCGCTGCAGAACATGATGGAGACGCTGGTCGACAACTCGCTCTCCGCGTCGGGCACTGTCGAAACCGCGCGCGAGGGCGTGTCGCAGGTCGAACTGACCCTGGACGGCATGCGCGGCATCCATGGCCGTGTGCGCCAGGCAGCGGGCAAGGTGCAGTTGCTCGGAGCGAGTTCCGAGCAGGTGACGGCCATGGCCGACACCATCGCGGACATCGCCGAGCAAACCAACCTGCTCGCGCTCAACGCCGCGATCGAGGCGGCGCGCGCCGGTGAACATGGGCGCGGTTTCGCGGTCGTCGCCGTCGAGATCCGCAAGCTGGCGGAGCAATCCGCCTCGGCCGCACACGAGATCGAAGCGACCGTGCGCCAGATCCGGGCGAGCCTTGACGAGGTGGCTGGGGCGATGACAGATGCCAACCAGGCCGTGGAGTCTGAGGTGTCTCGCGCCGGGGTCGCCGGCGAAGCGCTGCACAAGATCCTGTCCGCCGTCGACGGCGTGCGCGAGCGTTTGGACGGCACGCTGACCGTGGCCGAGCAAGCCACTCAAGATGCGGTCAGCCTGACGGCGGAGATGGATGCGGTCTCGGCAGTGGTCGAGGAGAACACGGCCGTCACCGAGGAGATGGCCGCCGGCGCAAACGAGATCAACACCGCCATCGGCGAGATCGCGTCGATCAGCGTCGAAAGCGGCGCCTCAGCCCACGAGATCCAGCTGGTCACGACCGACATGGCGGCGCAAACGGCGCGGCTGACCGGGTCGGCCCAGCAGTTGCAGCGACTCGGCCACGACCTGCAGGTCCTGATCGCGCGCTATGTTCAGGACGAGGCCGCGCCGGCGGCGCCGACGACGGCCGTGGACGTGCGCGCCCAGGCCCCGTTGCCGGTCGCCGGCTGACCGCCGGCCGACTACGCCAGCGCGAAACGTTGGCGCCAGTGCGGGCTGGCGCCGGTGAGGGCGAGGTCGGCCGCGATCCGCCCGAGCAGCGGCACGAACTTGAAGCCGTGGCCGGAGCAGGGCGACGCCACGACGACGGCTGGCGCCCCGGGCAGACGATCGAGGATGAAGTCCTCGGTCGCGGTGTTGGTGTACAGACAGGTCTTGGCCAGCATCAGCGGGCCGGCGGCGTCGGGCAGATACTCGACGAGGTAGCCGCGCAGGCGGTCGAGCGCCTCGGCCCGCGGCGCGTCCGCGCGCTCGTCGGGAGCCACGGTCGGCCCGGCGTGGTGGAACGCCACCTTGATCCCCGGATGTCCGAAGATCGGAAACCCATAGGCGCCCGAGGCATGGTCGATGAAGATCGGAAACCGCCCGGGCATGAACTGCTCGGGCCGTTTCGGTCGGAAGTAGGCCACGCACTCCTCGGTCACCGTGAACCGCGCGGCGAGGGTGGGCAGCACGCGCCCGACCCAGGCGCCGGCGGCCACGATCACGCGCGGAGCGCTGAAGACGGCGTCGCGCGTGTGGACTCGTGGCTGCTCGGGGTTATCGAGGTCGAGCGCCAGCATGGGCGTGTGCTCGCGGAGGTCGGCGCCGTGCGCGCGCGCCAGACCGGCCAGCGTCTCGACGGCCTGGGTGCTGGCGACGATGCCGGCGTCGGGCGATGCGATCCCGGCCCAGGCATCGGGCACCGTCCAGACTGGCCAACGCCGACGCAGTTCGTGCGCATCGACGATGTCATGGTGTGCGCCGAGTTCGGCCAGCGTACGCGCCGTCGCAAGCAGGGCCGGATGATCGGCCGGGCCCAGATCGAGGCCGCCGGTCTGGTGCAGCAGGGTTGTTCCGGCGTCGAGTTCGAGCGCGCGCCACTCGGCCAGCGCCGCGAGCGCCAGCGTCGCGTAGTCGAGCGTGTCGTAGGCGAATCGGAAGATGCGCGAATGGCCGTGGCTCGAGCCGCGATCGTGGCCGATCGCGAACTGCTCGAGCACGAGCACGCGCTTGCCGGCGCGTGCCAACGCATAGGCCGCCGCCGCGCCGACCCCGCCGGCGCCGATCACGATGACGTCGTAGGTGGACATGGAAGGTGTCTGGCCTTTGGCATCGGGTATCGGGCGTCAGGTTGCTGAGACAACTCAGACGCCTGACACCTCCTTCAGGAACTTCAACTTCTCGACGTCGTGGAAGCCCTGGCCGCCTTCGTGGTTGTTGTACGCGTAGACTTTGATCGTCTTGCGCGCCGCGTAGTGGTTGAAGGCGCCGAAGACCGTCGAGGGCGGGCAGATGTCGTCCATCAGGCCGACCGAGAACAGGGCCGGAGCCTTGGCCCGCGCCGCGAAGTTCCAGCCGTCGAAGTACGACAGCGTGTTGAACACCGTGTCGATCTTGTCGCGATGGATACGGCAGTAGAGCGAGATCTCGAAGTACGGGTGCCTGTCGGTGATCTCCGTCGCGCGCCGATAGCCGCACAGGAAGGGCACGTCCGGCAGGCAGCCGACGAGATCGGGGATGAGCCCGGCGGCGGCGAGCGCGATGCCGCCGCCCTGGCTGCCGCCGGTGACCGCGACGCGCGAGCCGTCGACGTCGTCTCGCGAGCGCACGGCCTCGACCGCGCGGACCGCGTCGGTGAACAGCCGGCGGTAGTAATACGTGCGCGGATCGAGTACGCCGCGCGTCATGAACCCCGGGTGCTGCGGGCTATCGCCGTCGGGCGCGAGGTCGGGCGTGTGGCCGCCCGAGCCCCAGGCGCTGCCCTGGCCGCGCGTGTCCATGAACAGATACGCGTAGCCGGCGGTCGCATACAGCATGCGTTCGAACGCGAAACCGCGACCGCCGCCGTAGCCGTTGTATTCGACGACGCAGGGGAGCGGTCCGGACGCGCCATGCGGTTTGAGGAACCAGGCTTTGATCGGTTGGCCGTCGTAGCCGTTGAAGGTCACGTCGAAGACGTCGATCAACGTCAGCCCGATGTCGACCGGGACGAAACGGGCGTCGAGGGGATGCTGGCGGGTGGCGGTCAGCGTGCCCGACCAGAAGGCATCGAAGTCCGCGGGTTCGGTGCGAGCCGGCTTGTACGTCTCGAGTTGGTCGTGGGGCAGGTCGAAGAAGGCCATGTAAGCTCCTGATGAGATGAGCGCCGCTGGCCGGAATCATACCGTGAAGACACCGGGAGTGCCCCGATGTGCCCCGATGTCGGAACGAACCGCTCCGACATCGGGGCACATCGGGGCACTCCCGGTGTCTGGATCTCGCCGCCATCGCGTGTGACGCAGCGCCAGGTCGTGTCAGCCGCCACGACGCGAACCTCGATGCGCCCGAGATTGGGGATCGTGCTGTACGCGAGCGCCCCTTCGATCGCCCCCAGGACGTCGGCGTTCAACCGCGACACGGCCGTCTCGTCGGGCGTGTCGGCCACCGCGATCTCGACGAGGACGTCGAGGTTCCTTGGGTGAAACCTGCCGTTGCACAGGTTGTTTTCGCCGAAGCCGGTCGATTGAACGCCGCGCACGTCCAGACCCGCGCCGACCAGGGCGGCGCTCAGTTGTTCGTCGAACGCCGGCGAGCCCGGCCCGGTCGCCCAGCTCCAGGCCGTCGGGCAGTCGGTCGGCGTCGCTGCGGCGGTCGGGGTCGGCTCGGGCGTCGGCTCGGGGGCCGCGAGCGGGGCGCATGCCGCGCAGACGATGAGACCGATCCACGCGGGCAGACGCAAAACACGGAGGTAGTGAAACGACATGGCCGGGCGCCTCCTGAACGGGTGACTTCACCCTATCCTGGGAGACGCCCGGCCGATTGACTCCGGGCTGACGGTCCCTTGACGACTGGCGGCGTTTAGAGCGACTCCAATTGCGCGACCAGCTTGGCGCGGCTTGCCTCGGCCTCGGCCAGACGCGTGCGTTCTTTTTCGACCACGGCCGCGGGCGCCCGATTGGCGAAATCCGAGGCGAGCAGGCCCTGGCTCTTGGCGATGACGCGCTCGAGGTCGGCCAGTTCCTTTGTGAGCCGCTCACGCTCGGCGGCGGTATCGATCACGCCCTCGAGCAGCAGGAAGACCTGGGTTCCACTCTCGATGACCGAGATCGACTGGGCCGGGGCCTCGCCGCCGGCGACGATGGTCAGCCCGTCGGGATCGAGGCCCGCCAGCGCGGCCAGCACGCCGCGTTGCTCGTTCAGCCACCCGGCGCGATCGCCGCCGGCGATCACGGCCGCCAGACGCTTCTTGGGCTCGATCTTCTTCTCGGTCCGCGCGTTGCGGATCCCGCGGATCAAGGCGCGCAGATGCTCGAAGCGCTCGAGCGCCTCGGCGTCGATGGCGCCGCCGGTCGGCCAGGACGCCACGATCAGCGCCGGGGCCTCGCCCGCCGCGCGCGGCAGCTTCTGCCACACGGCCTCGGTGATGTAGGGCACGAAGGGGTGCAGCAGCCGCAGCGTCTGATCGAGGACGTGCAGGAGGAGCTGCCGGGTCCCGTCGTCGCCCGTCTTGAGCTGCAGCTTCGCGATCTCGACGTACCAATCCGCGAAGTCGCCCCAGAGGAAATCGTAGATCTGATTGCCGGCCTGCCCGAACTCGTAGGACTCGATGAAGCGCGTGGCATCGGCGATCACGGTGTTCAGGCGCGCGAGAATCCAGCGATCTGAAAGCGAAGCGCGCGGGAGCGCAGCGGCCGTCAGCGCCGCGCGCTCGAATCCCTCGGGCAGATTCCCCGCGATGAAGCGCGCGATGTTCCAGATCTTGTTGGCGAAGTTGCGGTTGGCCTCGACACGCGCCAGGCTGAGGTTGAGGTCGTTGCCGGGCGTGCCCGAGGTGAGCAGCGTGAAGCGCAGGGCGTCGGTGCCCATCGTGGCGATGCCGTCCGGGAACTGCTTCGCGATCTCGGCGCTGCCGGAATTGCGCACGGTCTCGGCAGTGGCGCCGTCGATGATCCAGCGCGGGTCGACCACGTTGCCCGTGGTCTTCGACATCTTGCGGCCCTGCTCGTCGCGCACCAGGCCGTGCAGGTACACGGTGTGGAACGGCGCCTCGTGCGTGAACTCGAGGCCGGTCATGATCATGCGCGCCACCCAGAAGAACAGGATGTCGTAGCCGGTCTCCATCACGCTGGTCGGGTAGAAGTACTTGAGATCCGGCGTGTCATGCGGCCAGCCGAGCGTGCTGAACGGCCAGAGCCCTGAGCTGAACCAGGTGTCGAGCACGTCGGGGTCCTGCTCGAGCTGCACCGACTTGCCGTGTTTGGCGCGCGCCAGGTTATAGGCTGCGGACTCGGTCCGCGCGACGAAGTACTCGTCGGTCGGCAGGCCATCGGAACCGATCACGTACCAGACCGGGATGCGGTGGCCCCACCACAGCTGGCGGCTGACCGTCCAGTCTTTGATGTTCTCGAGCCAGTTGAAGTACACCTTGCTGAAGCGTTCGGGCACGATCGTGATGCGACCGTCGCGCACCGCTTCGAGGCCGGCGGCGGCCAGGCTCTCCATCTTCACGAACCACTGCACCGAGACCATCGGTTCGACGATCTCGCCGCCGCGCTGCGACCGCGGCGTGTTGCGCAGATACGGGTCGACTTTGATCGTCAGCCCGGCGGCCTCCATGTCGGCCCACAGTTTCTTGCGCGCCTCGAAACGGTCGAGGCCCTTGTACGGGCCGCCGGCCGCGGTCACTTTGGCCTCGCGGTCGAGCATCGAGATGATCGGCAGCTTGTGGCGCGCGCCGACTTCGTAGTCGGTGAAGTCGTGGCCGGGCGTGATCTTGAGCGCGCCGGTGCCGAAGGCGCGGTCGACGGCTTCGTCGGCGATCACGGGGATCCGTCGATCGAGCATCGGCACGAGCACGTCACGGCCGATGAAGCGCTGGTAGCGCTCGTCGTCCGGATGCACGGCCACGGCCGTGTCGCCCAGGATGGTCTCGGGCCGGGTCGTGGCCACCGGGATGAAGGCGTCCTCGTCGGCCAGCCGGTACTTGAAGTAGTACAGGTGGCCGGGCTCCTCGCTGTACTCGACCTCGAGGTCGCTGACTGCGGTCTTGAGGCCGGGGCTCCAGTTGATCAGCCGCGGGCCGCGATAGATCAAACCCTTGTCGTGCAGACGCACGAAGGCCTCACGGACGGCGACGCTCAGGCCCTCGTCGAGCGTGAAGCGCACGCGGCCCCAATCGCAGCTGGCGCCGAGCCGGCGCAGCTGGTCGTAGATGATGCCGCCGTACTTCTCCTTCCAGGCCCAGGTGCGGCGCAGGAACTCCTCGCGACCGAGCTCCTCGCGCGTGACCTCGTCCTCGCGCAGCAGCATCTTTTCGACCTGCAGCTGCGTGGCGATGCCGGCGTGGTCGGAGCCTGGCACCCACAGCGTCGGGTCGCCCTTCATGCGGTGATAACGGATCATCAGATCCTCGACCGACACGAACATGGCGTGGCCGAGGTGCAGCTCGCCCGTGACGTTCGGCGGCGGGATCGAGATCACGAACGGCTTCTTGGCCGGATCGTGGCCGGGCTGGCTCGGGTCGTTCGTCGGCTTGAACCAGCCGTTCTTCTCCCACCAGGCATACAGCTCGCGTTCGGTCGCGGCGTGGTCGTACGTTTTCGGAAAGTCGGTCATGATCTCTTCTCTTCCGCGCCGCTCGACGCGACGCATGTTCTTGCGAATGACGGTGTCGCCGATTCACCCCGGGCGAATGGCGTCATCGGCCAGGACGGCGTGAACGCCGCACACCTGATTGGCGATCTGCGTGATGCGCAGATCCACGGCGACGCTGGCCAGGGCCAACGCGCGACGGCGGTCGAACCCGCGCTGCACGCCGAGCAGGGCAACCATCGCCTGCAGCGCGTGCTGAGCCGCCAGGTCTAGATCCTCGTCGAACCCGAACGTGATCCAGCCGGCCGGCGTGCGCGCATACGGCGTCGGCAACGCCGGTCGCGGCTCGACCGACAGGCGCAGGACCACGCGTTCGAGCGGACACTCGATCGCGGTCACCGAGGCCTCGCCGTCGCCCTGGGCGGCGTGGCCGTCGCCGAACGAGAACAACGCCAGCGGCACCTCGATCGGCAGCACCAGCCGGCTGCCGGCGACGAGCTCCCGGCAGTCGATGTTGCCGCCGACATTGCGCGGCGGGATCGTCGAATGCCGGCCCGGCTCGGCCGGGGCGACGGCCAGCTGGCCCAGGAAGGGCCTGAGCCGAACCGTGTCGCCGTACTGGTTCCGCCCCAGGCCGGCATCCGGGTCGAGGACCCAATCGACGTCGTACAGGCCCGCGACGATGTCGAAGGCGCGATTGATCGGGTGGTCCCATCCGCCGGCAACCGTCCAGCCCCAGGTGCCGACGCGGATCTCGTCGATGTCGATCGCCAGGCCCATCCCAGGTTCGGCGCCGGTGACGGCGATCGGGCCGAGCAAGGCGTGGCCCCAATCGCGGTCACGATCGCGCTCCGGAAATGCGGGGCGCTCGACAGCGGGAGCGGGGCGTGGGCCGACGCTCCAGCCGGCGTCGAGCGTGCGCGCGATCACCGTGTCGCCTGGGTCGATCGTCAAGATCGGGGCCAGATCGCGCGAGAAATGGCCATGCAGGGTCGCGCGATCCGGCTCGAGTGTGTGAGTCGCCATATGAAAACAAAACGCCCCATCGTCCGATTGAGGACGAAAGGGCGCGCCTTCCGTGGTACCACCTCAGTTCCCGGCCAGGCCGGGCGCTTGTGTGCGCGCTATCGGGCGCACCCGGGCGGCTCTAGTGATCGGCATCCGCCGACGTTCTTCCGCCATGTCACCGGGCGACCTTCCGCGCGCGTCACCGGAATGGGCTTGCACCACGAGGCCCATCCTCGCTGTCGATGAGGGAGCGCGTACTCCTCCCGGTCGATGAACAAGAATTGTACAACAAGACACCGGGAGTGCCCCGATGTATCCCGATGTCTGGCTTTACAATCCCAGCATGTCTGCCTACACCTATCTCGACGAAACCCTGGCCTGCGACGGCCTGCAACTGACCGCGCTGGCCGAGCGCTTCGGCACGCCGCTCTACATTTATTCGGCCGCGACGATCCGCGAGCGCGTCGCGCGGGTCAAAACGGCCTTTGCGGCGCTGCGGCCAGAGCTGTACTACGCGGTCAAGGCGAACGGCAACCTGGCGATCCTCAAACTGCTCCGCGAGCTGGGGATCGGGTTCGACATCGTCTCCGGTGGCGAGTTGAGCCGAGCGCTGGCGGCCGGGGCGGATCCGGTTCAGATCGCGTTCGCGGGCGTCGGCAAGACGGCGGCCGAGATGACCGAGGCGCTCGCGGCCGGCGTGGGCTGGTTCAACGTCGAGTCGGCCGACGAGGTGACAAAACTCAACGCGCTCGCCGTCGCAGCCGGCCGTCGCGCGCGCGTGGCTCTGCGGCTGAACCCCGACGTCGAGCCCGACACGCATCGGCACATCCGCACCGGCGGCGCGGCCAGCAAGTTCGGCCTGCCGCTCGACCAGGCCCACGCGCTCGCCGCGCGCTGGGTCGACTTCCCGGCGCTCGACCTGGCCGGCGCGCACATCCACATCGGGTCGCAGATGGCGGGCGCCGGCCCCTGGCGCGCCGCACTCGACGCCATGCTCGGCTTCGTCGCCGCTTACCCGTCGATCAGGCACGTCGACCTCGGCGGCGGCCTGCCGGTCAGCTATGGCGAGACGCCCGCGCCAGACCCGGCCGTGTTCGCCGGGCCGATCGTCGAGCGGCTGCACTCTCTGGTTGGGACGTATTCGGTCGGGCTCGAACCGGGACGCTACCTCGTGGCCGAGTCGGGTGTATTGGTCACCGAGATCCAGGCGCTGAAAACGATGAGCGGCAGGCGCCTGGCCGTGGTCGACACCGGCATGCACCACCTCATCCGCCCGATGCTGTACGAGGCCCGCCACCGCATTCAGCCGGTGCGCGCCGCTGAGGCCTCCGGCTCGGTCGACGTCGTGGGCCCGATCTGCGAATCGACCGACGTGCTCGGACGCGACGTGGCGCTGCCAGTTCTGGCCGTCGGCGATCTGCTGGCGGTCCGCGACACGGGCGCCTACGGCTTCAGCATGGCCTCGAACTACAACGCGCAGCCGCGTCCGGCCGAGGTGCTTGTCGACGCCGGCGCGGCGCGGCTCATCCGCCGCCGCGAGACCTACGCCGATCTGTTTGCCCTCGAGGCGGGTCTGCCCTGATCGCCGGGTCGGTCCGCCCTACCGTTCGCAGGCCGCCCAAAACGCCTGCACCTGCTCCAACCAGGCGTCGCGGACTTCGAGGTGCGCGTTGTGCCCAACCCCCTCGGGCCGCCACAGCGCCGCGCCCGGGATGTGCGCGGCGATGAACGCGCCATGACCGGATGGCGCGTTGACGGGATCGCGCTCCCCTTCGACCACGAACACCGGCCGGGTCGCGCGCGCCAGATCCTCCGCGGTATAACGCGGCTCGGCCAGGATCTCGGCGAGCGTCAACGTCAGTAGCGTTTGCCAATAATCGGGCCCGTGGGTCTGGCCGTGCAGCGCCACCATCTCGTCGCGCCAGGCCGGCGCCTCGCGCGCCACCCGTTCGGGATCGAAGAGCGGCGGCTCGCGCACCAGCAGATCCGGGCTCACGTACGCGTTGGCCGCCTGCAGCACCGCAGAGGCCAACGCGCCGGCCTCTTCCATCACCATCACCAGCGCGACGTTGCCGCCGTTGCTGTGCCCGACGATGTGGGCGGGCGCCGCGTCGAGCCGCGCCAGCAGCTCGGCCAGATCGGCCGCCATCTCGCGGAACGCGTACGTGCCGCGCGGATTCTCGCTGCGCCCGTGACCGCGACAGTCGGGCACGATGACCCGCCGGCGCGTCGCGAGGGCGTCCACCACGGTCGCCCAGTCGTTGCGGCCGGTGCTGGTCGATCCGTGGATCAGCAGCACCGGCCGGCCCACGGGGCGGGTCGGCCCAAATTCCTCGTAAAAAAGCCGGGCATCCCGGATCTGCACGGTCGGCATCGAGCCCTCCGATGACCTGGCGCGCAACTTGCATGTAATGGGGCGCGACGAAGGCCGGCGATTGTCCGGATCGTGTCCGGGGCGCGTCAAAACCGCGTGACGATCTCCGTCGGCCGACGAACGCCAACCGTATCTAACCACCTTTTGCCCTATGCTGCCAGCACGTTAGGTCAAAAGGATTAAGACGCAGGATTCTTCCTATGCGCCTGTTTATGGGTGATTTACGCGCTCGTTGGATCGACTGGACGCACAACACCGCGTCGCTGCGCCGCCGTGGCCAGAGCCTGGTGGAGATGGCGCTTGTGTTGCCGTTCCTGCTCATCCTGCTCAGCAGCATGGCCGAGTTCGGCTTTGCGTTCAACCGCTACGTCAACGTCGTCGAGGCCGTGCGCGAAGGCGCGCGCTTCGGCGTCGACCAGCAGCCCAACCCGCAACGGGGCGGCCGCGAACTTGTGGCGAACCCGAACCATCCCGGCGAGTTGATGTCGAACCTGGATTGCAGCACGACCCAGGACTTCTACGCCAAGATCTCGTGCCGCATCGCGTTCAGCCTGCAGCCCGTCACGATCCGCACGCAGAACCATAACCGCGACGTGGCGATCCCGAACGACCACGACCTGCCGGCCGACCAGGTGATCATCACCATCGCGCGCGTGTACCGCGACGTGCTCTGCAACGACGACGTGCCGCCGTCGACGCGCATCCCAAACTCCGACGTGCGCTGCAAGCCGACGATCATGGACGGGCCCGACAACAACCCGAACGTCACGATCGGGCGCGAAGGGTTGTGGCCGTGGCCGTCGTACGACCCGGCGCAATGCGAGGCGGGCACGGCGCCGACGACGCCGTTTGGTGGAACGTCGTGCTATGACGGTTCGCGCGCTGGCGAATGGCGCCTGACCGAGGCCTGGGACTTCCGAAACGGCGGCGTGCTTTCGACCCAGTTCGACCGCGCCAAGCTGCAGCAGCATCTCGACGCCACCTGGGATCCGACCGGCGACAAGGCCGCGCCCAGCCAGGGCATCCTGCTGGTCGAGATGTACTACACCTACGACTTCACGCTCGACCTGCCGTGGTTCGCGCTCTTCCCCGAGCGCTATTGGACGTTCTACACCTATACGATCGTGCCGATCCCGGCCGGCGAGCCGCGCCCGACGCCGACCCCGACGCCCACGCCGACGCCGACCCCGACGCCGACCCCGACGCCGACGGCGACCGCGACCTCGACCAACACGCCGCTGCCGCTGGGCACGGGCACGGCCACGGCGACCGCCACGGCCAGCGCGACACCCACGGCCACCGCGACCGACGTATGCAACCCGCAGGCGGTGAGCGTCTCGGCGTCGACGATCGCCTTCCTCAACAACCAGTACACGGCCTGGTCGGACGGCGCCAATGCCCTGACCGTCCAGGTGACGCTGCGCAACTGCGCCAATCAGCCGCTCAGCGGGCGCACCGTGACCCTGACTTCGGCGCGCGGCGGCACGGACACGATCTCGTTCAGCGGCGAAGTCGCAGCGGGCGTCTATCAGTTCACGGTCACCTCGACCACGATCGGCGCCAACATCGACCTGACGGCGACGACGATCCTCAGCCCGTCGAACCCGGTCCCGGTCGCGCTCACCACGACGTCGCCCAAGGCGCAATTCCAGTGCGTGAGCGGCGTCCAGGACATCGCCACGAACCCGCAGAGCGTGCAGATGCTTTTCTCGAACCCGCCTTCGGTCTCGCAGAGCGCGCCGGTGCCGGCCTTCGACCGCTATCTGCGCGAGCTGGTGCTGAACTGGCCCGCGAACGGCACGCGCACGGTCCAGACGGTCAGTCTGCGCAACTCGTCGAACATCATCTGGACGATGACCTCGACGACCAGCCCGCTGTCGATCTTCAACGGCGATTGGACCGGGTCGTTCCGCAACATCGCGCCCGGCACGATCCAGCCGCTGCAACTGCGCTTCAACTTCAACGTCGCCAGCACCGGTGCGTACTCGGTTCAGACGGTCTGGGACAACGGATCAGGCGGCAGCATCTGTTCGGCTGCCGCGGTGAGCGTCACGCCGTAACGCCATGAGGAAATCCACGATGTCATCCCGCTCCGCTCTCGAACGCGTTCAGGCCGGCCCGGCCGGGCGCCTCTGGCGACAGCTCTCGCACGACGGTCGGCAACAGGGCCAGGCGGTCGTGATCATGGCGGGCGCGTCCTTCGTACTGATCCTGATCGTCGGTCTGATGATCGACTTCGGCGTGCTGATCATCAATCAGGCGTATCTGCGCCGCGCGGTCGACGCCGCGGCGATCGCCGCCGCCACGCAGATCCGCGAGGGCCAGAACTTCGAGAAGGTCGGGCGCTTCGCCGTCGACTACATCCGCTTCAACCTCGACAAGGACCTCACCTCCGTCGAGCGCGTGCAGGTCGATCAGTGCCAGCCGGGCAGCGCGACCACGACCAATCGCTTCATCTTCGAGCACTCGGCCACGGCGTCGATCGACGGGCCGGCGACCACGTCTTCGGACGCTGTGTCGAACAAGCTGTGCACTGGCAACGACCAGATCCCGCGGAAGCAATTGCGCGTCGAGGGCACGCTGACCGTGCGCTTCTTCTTCATGCAGATCATCGGCTTCCAAAGCACCACGTTGACGACCGACGCGGTCTCCGAAGCCGCCTCGATCGACCTGGTGGTGGTCTTCAACACCAACGAGCTCTTTGCCCAGACCACCGATCTCGGCTGCGGCACGAGCGCCTTCACCGGCAACGACCGCTGCTTCAACGCGTACTTCGACCCCGACGCCGGGACGCACACCGACCCCACGAGCGGGTTGACGTACACCGGCTGCAACGCCACGGCCGGCTCGCAATTCGCCAAATCGCCAGAAGATGGCACAGACAAATGTCGCCCGTTGTGGGATGCCAAGCAGGCCGCCAAACGCCTGGTGGACACGATGTACGCCGGGTACGACCGGGTGGCCGTGGTGGGCTACGACTTTAACGCGACGATCTACTCGGGCCTCACGGCCAACCTTGGCGCGCGCGCGACGGGCACGACCGACTCGACCGGCGCGTACGCCGCCATCGACAACCTGACCTTGCACGACAGCGCATCAGGCGTGCAGCTCGGCGGCATTTTCAACTACAACCCGCTGAGCATCCTGTGCAACAGCGGCAGCAATACCGCCATCCCGGCCGGGTGCACCAACAAGGCGCCCAACCCCAGCTACTCGACCTTCGCCGGTTGCGTCGGCTGCGGCATCCGCGTCGCCGCCAATATCCTCAAGGCCAGCGGTCGACCCGAGGCCCTGTGGGTGATCGTGTTCCTGTCGGACGGCTACGTCAACGTCGCGGATGTGCCCGACACCTACACCGGCGCCACCGGTCTGGCGGCTTCGGGTCTGGACATCGCCTTCCAGAACGGCTTCTGCCCGGGCGACCTTGGCACCGGTGTGTGGACCAAACCGGCGTGTCAGATGCCCGGCTACGACCAGAACAACGACAACGATTACAGCGACACCTACACGGAGAACGGCATCCCGGTTCGCGAAAACGAGGTGCGCAACCCGAACCTGCGTCTGTGCGGCCCGTACCATCCGGCGGCCGACGGCGGTCAGACCCTGTGCCCGCCCGGGGCGATGTGGGTCGGCGACAGCGGCATCGTCCCGTCGGCCTCGGTGGCCACCGCGCCGAAGTCGCTGACGGTCAGCAACGGCATCCAACCCGTGTACGTGTACGACACGGTCGACTACGCCAAGGACATGATCGATTTCGCGGCGCTGACGATTACGTGCAACCCGGGTCTGGGCAACTGCGCGGCGGGCGGCGCCTGGCCGTGGGCGGCAACCGACAAATACAACAACGCCGAGCCCAAGATCGGCGGCAACATCGTGATCTACCCGATCGGTTTCGGCACGGCGATCGGCATCCCGCCGCGCATCGGCGAGAACGTGCTCCGATACATGGCCGCGGTGGGCGACGACGGCGACCGCAACACGGACGCGTGCGCCGATCAGTCGGCGCCGCCGTTGACCAGCTGTGGCAACTACTACTACGCGCCCGACGCAGGCTCCCTGGGGCCCGTGTTCGAGGATATCGCGTCGAAGCTGTACACGCGGCTGACCCGTTAGGCCAGGAAGGCAAGCGACCATGCTCATGAAACGTCTGCACGATCGCAAGATCAAGGGCCAGAGCCTGCTGGAGTTCGCGCTCATCACGCCGCTACTCCTGGCCCTGATCTTTGGCATCATCGAGTTCTCGCGCATATTCGCCGCGTGGTTGGCCGTGCAAAACGCCGCCCGCTGGGGTGTGCGTTACGCCGTCACCGGCGGCTTCAACGACAACCCGACGCAGAGCGTGCGCGACTACTGCTATGAGGCGATGCAGTTCTATCTCTCGCACAACGCCGACGGCGTCGGCCCAAGCGGGTTGATCGGCAGCGGCGCCGAAGACACGTCGTACAACGCCGTGATCTCGGCCAACGACGAGGCCTACGACTGCGAGATCCCGCGCAGCGTGATCGACGGCGAGGACAAGACCTCGGCGCTGCAGAACTACGCGCGTCTGCGCTCGATCTACGACGAGACTCTGGCGGGCGCCCTGGTCACCGAGGGCATGGTGACCGACACGGTCTCGGGCACGGTCGTCACGCAGCTGGCGGGCGCGCTGGTCAACGCCAACATCGCCTACAGCAAGGATTACCGCGCGACCCTCAACTCGCCGCAAACCGGATCGTTCTCAGCGAACACGCTGCTGTACGGCGATCCGTCCGCGCCCGGCTATCTGGACATCACTATCTGTAATTCGGCCAGCGAGTACGACGAAAGCGTCGTCTACCCGCTCAGCGACCGGACGCCCGGGGACGGCCCCGACGCGTACCCGCACCGCTGTCTGCATCGGACCACGGGCAACACCGCCGTCTACCAGGATCACCCCGGCGACCCCGGCCAGTCGGTCGTGGTCGAGGTGACCTATCAGCACCCGATCATCACACCGTTCCTCAACTCGGTCTGGCCCAAGATCCGTCTGACGGCCCGTCGCGAGGGCGTGGTCGAGTCGTTCCGCAAGTCGCGCGAAGTCGTGCTGCCCGGCGGCCCGAACGCGTGCCCGAACTGCGTGTTCATCCCGCATACGCCGACCGCGACCGACACGCCCACCAACACGCCGTCGCCGACGCCGACGATCACCTTGACGCCGACCGCGTCGCCGACCGTCACGCAGACCCCCACGCCGTTCCCGTGCGCGGGCGATGGCGCGACCTATGAGGCGTTCGGCGGCACGGCCTTCGGCGACCCGATCTCCGGGACCAACGTCAACGACCTGTTGATCGACGCGACGTACCCCGACAACCCCGTGCTGCGCACGACGGTCGCGTCGGCCGCCGGCCCCACCAACCGCGACGACAACTTCGGCGGCCAGCTGCGCGCGATCCTGTGCGTGCCGATGCCGGGCCAGTACACGTTCTGGATCGCCAGTGACGACGAGGGGTCGTTCCAGATGTCGAACTACCTCGGCATGAACCTGGCGTCGGTCCGCACGAACGCCTACGTCAACACCCTGTCGATGAACGAGTACGCGACGGTGCCCGGCTGGACCAACGCCAACACCTGGAACACGTATCCAGAACAGCAGACCTCGGCGCTGACGCTGCAGGCCGGCTACTACTACATCCAGGCGATCTACAAGGAAGGCTCCGGCGGCGACAACATCTCGCTGGGCTGGAAGCAACCGAGCGACAGCTTCACCTACCCGAGCGGCGTGATCCCGCAGACCAACCTGTACCTGATCACGGGCTTCCCGACCGCGACGCCGACGCGCACGCTCACGCCGACGCCAACGCGCACGAGCACGCGCACACCGACCAACACGCGCACGCCCACGAACACGTCGACGATCACGCTCACGCCGACCACCACGTCGACACGCACGATCACGCCGACGCGGACCAACACGCCGACGCGCACGTTGACGCCGACCATCACGCTGACGCCGACGATCACGCAGACGCCGACGCGCACCAACACGCCGACGGTCACGCCGACGCGCACGATCACGCTGACGCCGACGATCACGCAGACGCCGACGCGGACCAGCACGCCGACGATCACGCGTACGCCGACCGCGACGCGCACGGCCACGGCCACGCCGACGATCACGCAGACGCCGACGCGCACATTGACGCCGACGATCACGCGCACGCCGACGAGCACAGCGACGGCGACCAACACGCCGACGATCACGTTGACGCCGACAATCACGCGCACGCCGACGAACACGGCGACGGCCACCAACACGCCGACGAAGACCAGCACGCCGACGAAGACCCTGACGCCGACGGCCTCGCCGACCGCGACGGCCACGCGCACGGCCACGCCGACCGCGACGTCGAACATCACGAACACGCCGACGCGGACGCCGACGAAGACCATGACGCCGACGGTCACGCCGATGGCCTGCCCGTACCCCGACGGCTCGCCTTCCGCGATCCTGTACTGCACGGGCGGCTTCTTGAATACACCGACGCCCGGACCGTAGTGTCACAACCAGCCCCGGGCCCGGCCTGAACCCTCAGGCCGGGCCCGGTCGTTTCGATCATGCGAACCACGGCCACGCCACTGCCCACCGCCGCCGCCCCTCGGTCCACGCCCTGGGGCGTCTTGCTGTTGGTCGTCAGCGGTGGCCTGGCGCTGGCCGGGGCCGCCGGGCCGACGGGGTGGCGTTGGGCGGGTCACCTCGGCGCCGGCGTCGCGCTGGCGCTGGCCGCGGTTCGGTTGTACGGCGGTCGCACGCGCGGCCGCGTGCCGAGCAGCCTCGCGGTCTGGGGCGCCGCAGCCGGCTTTGGCGCGGCGGCCGAAGTGGTTTGGGCGCTCACGCCGGCGTCGGCGGCGCCCGGCGTGTCGCTGGCCGATGTGCTGACCCTGGCCGGCCTGCTGCTGGCGGAAGCCGGCGTGGTGCAACACGCGTGGGCGCCCGAGGAGCGGTTTGGCCGACTCCGCACGGTGTTGGACGTGGTCGTCCTGGCCGGTGTCGGCGCGACGGTGGGCTGGCGGATGTTGCTGGCGCCGCTGTGGGTCGGCCTGGCCGCCGCCCCCGGGATGACGTTGTGGTTGATCGCCTGCGCCTCGCTGGCGTTGTCGCTGGTGGTCAGCCTGTACGTGGCCGGCGTGATCCACGTCGGTCGCCCGCAGGCGCTGGCCTGGGCCGGCCCGGCGCTGCTGCTTTGGGCGCTCGCCGATCTGGGCTTCACGTTCGTCGATCAGCGGGCCCCGGGCGCGCTCGGCCTGGCCGCGCTGGCCCGCTGGGGCGCCGGCGGGCTCTTCGTCCTCGAGGCCGCTTCTCCGACGTTGCCCGACTGGCTGCGCCTCGGCGGCTCGCCCTGGCGGAGGCGGATCGCCATCCTGATCCGCCGTTACGCACCGCTGGTCGCCGTGTTGGCGTTGCTGTGGTACGTCATCGTCGACTGGCGCACGACCGGCGCTCCGGACTTCGGCGGCGTGACGATCGCGTGCGCGCTTGCACTGACCTTCGTCGCCCGACAGGGCATCGCCGCCGGCGAGCACGAACTGCGCGGGTATGCTCAGCTCGTCGAAAGCGCCGGCGACCCGGCGTTCATCTGCGACGGCCATGGCCGGATCCGACTCGCCAACCCGTCGCTGGTGCGCGCGCTCGGCCTCAGCGACGCCCAACACGTCGTCGGGAGCTCGCTGTTCGATTGGATCCCGCGCACGGGGCGTCCGTTGACGCTGGCCCGACCCGTGGGCGGTTTCACGCCGCTTGTGCTCGAGGCCGGCTGGAGCGGCGAGGTGCTGCTGCAACGCCGCGACGCCCAGGGCGGGTCGGCCGCCTTCTCGCTCGTGCTGCGTCCGATCGACGCCGACGCGGTCTTGCTGGCAGGCACCGCGCACGACCTCGCGCCGCAGAAACGCCAGCAGGCCGAGCTGCAAACCGCAGTCACCCGCGCGGCAGCCGCGCGCGCCGAGCTGGCCGCGCTCAACCGCGATCTCGAGCGCCGTGTGGACGAGAAGACCCGCGTGCTCAGTGACGCGCTGGAACAACTCGCGGCTCAGAATGCGCAACTGCACAAACTCGACGAGCTGAAATCGGATTTCGTGTCGCTTGTCTCGCATGAGCTGCGTGCGCCGCTGACCAACCTGAACGGCGGTCTCGAGTTGGTGCTGGCGCGTGGTCGACTGTCCGACGAGGCGCGCGAGCACCTGTCGCTCGTCCAATCCGAGGTCAGGCGGTTGACGGGCTTTGTCGAGACCATCCTCGACCTCTCGGCGCTCGAAGCCGGTCGGTTCCGTCTCAACCCGGCGCCGCTCGACCTGGCTGAGGTCTGCGACAAACTGCGCGCGGCCTTTGTCGGGCAGCCCGCCGCCCAGCGCCTCAGCCTGGATCTGCCCCGTGACCTGCCCCTGGTGCTGGCCGACGATCGCGCGCTGGCCAGCGTGTTCTTCCACCTGGTCGACAACGCGCAGAAGTACGCGCCAGAAGGTCCGATCGCGATCACGGCCACGGCCATGGAGGGCGCCGTGCGTGTCACCGTGAGCGACACCGGTTCGGGCATTCCGGCCGAACAGCGCGCGCATGCGTTCGAACGCTTCCAGCGATTGCACAACGGCGATGATCGCGCCGTGTATGGACATGGGCTCGGCCTGTACATGGTGCGCCAGCTCCTGCGCGCGATGGGCAGCGAGATCGATCTGGCGCCCAGCGCACGCGGCGCCGTATTCGAGTTCGCGCTGCCGATTGCTGAGGTGAGCGATGACGGATAACATCCTCCTCGTCGACGACGATCCGACCCTGCGGCGTTTGCTGGGCGATTACCTGTCGTCGGAGTCATTCGCCGTCAGTCAGGCGGCGAGCGGCGCCGATGCGCTCAAGCTCGCGTATCAGCAGCGCCCCACGCTTGTGGTGATGGACGTGATGATGCCGGGCATGGACGGTTTCGAGGCCAGTGCGCGGCTGCGCGAGTTGACCGACGTGCCGATCATCCTGCTGACGGCCAAGAACGACGAGGCCGATAAGCTGCGCGGCTTCCGTCTCGGCGTCGACGACTACGTCTCAAAGCCTTTTAGTTTTGCCGAATTGACCGCGCGCATCCGGGCAGTGCTGGCACGCGCGCGGCCGACCGCCGCGACCGAGACGCACTTGCATCGCTTGGGCGAGGTCGAGGTCGACCTGGCGCGGCGCAGCGTGACCCGCGGCGGGCAGCCGGTGGCGCTGACGGCCACCGAGTTCCGGTTGCTCGAGGCCTTGTTGGCGCATGCCGGTCAGGCCGTGTCGGAAGACGATCTCAACCGCGAGGTCTGGGGCGATTACAAACCGGCCGAGACCGGCGGCGTCCGTCGCTACGTCTGGCTGCTGCGCCAGAAGCTCGAGGTCGACCCGGCCCAGCCGGTGTTGATCTGCACCGTCCGCGGCTATGGCTACCGCCTCGACGGCCTTCGTTCCTGAGTGAGCGATACCAAGGCGGGTACGTGCGAGTTGTCGGACGCCTCTCGATTGAGGCTTGATCGTGTGTACGGATGACACGGATCGCTCGGAATCCCCTGCAAACAACTCAGCGCTAGCCGCGTGCATCCGGGGAGTCTGTGCTCAAGCCCGGCTGGCCGAGAGCGCTGTCGGAGCCGTTTTCGCCGCGAATTTGTGACTACTCAGCCGTAATGGATAGACGAGGCAAAAACCGGGGCGCGCCAAGGGTCGGGGCTCTGCCCCAACCC
>JBGAJV010000003.1:56296-178078 GCA_044224715.1 Anaerolineales bacterium
GGGCGGGGGCGCGCGCCCCCCCCCCCCCCCCCCCCCCCCCCCGCCCCGGTTATTGCCCAACTTCCGGTTTGGCTGAGCAGATACGCGAATTTCGCAGATGACGCGAATAGAGGCCTGTACCTCAATCTCGTCCCTTCCAACAGAATGGGCGCAACCCGCGCAACCCGCGGCAAAGAACGGCAACACCGTGTGCCTGCACGTTCCTTTTCCGGGAAGACCCGGGCGCCCCGGCTTTTGTATAATTGAAGTTCGCCTGGCACGATGAAGCACGTCTTGCGGGACGACCGGCAAACGGGCGTCCCGTTTTGATTGGATGACAGACAGGAACGACCATGCTCGACAAGTTGGCCGGGATCGAAGCCCGGTTTGAAGAATTGAACCGCCTGATGGCCGAGGGCGCCGGCGGCGATTTCTCGAAGATCGCCGAGTACGCGCGCGAGCGCGCCGAGAGCGAACCGATCGTCAACGCCTATCGCGAGTACAAGGACGTGCTGCGCGATCTCGTCGGCGCGCGCGAATTGCTCGAAGACCCGGCGATGGGCGAGATGGCCGCCGAGGAAGTGCGCACGCTCGAGGCGCGCCAGATCAAGCTCGAGGACGACCTCAAGGTCCTGCTGGTGCCCAAGGACCCGCGCGACGACAAGAACGTGATCTTCGAGATCCGCGCCGGGGCCGGCGGCGACGAGGCCGGCATCTTCGCGGCGGATCTCTATCGCATGTACACGCGCTATGCCGAGGATCGCGGTTGGAAGACCGAGATCGTGTATGCCAACGCCACGGGCGTTGGCGGCTACAAGGAAGTGACCTTCGAGGTCCGCGGCAAGGGCGCGTACTCGCGGCTGAAGTTCGAATCAGGCGTGCACCGTGTCCAGCGCGTGCCGGCGACCGAGTCGGCGGGCCGCATCCACACTTCGACCGCGACGGTGGCCGTGCTGGCCGAGATGGACGAGGTCGAGATCGACGTCCCCGACCGCGACATCGAGATCCAGACCTATCGCGCGTCGTCGGCCGGCGGCCAGAACGTGCAGAAGAACGCCACGGCGATCCGCATCACGCACAAACCCACCGGCCTGGTCGTGACCTGCGAAGACGAGCGCTCGTTGACGCAAAACCGCATGCGCGCGATGACGGTTCTGCGCTCGCGACTGTACGAACAGGAAGTCGAGAAGCGCCAGCGTGCCGAGGCCGCCGAACGCAAAGCCCAGGTCGGGAGCGGCGAACGCAGCGAAAAGATCCGCACGTACAACTTCCCGCAGTCGCGCGTCACCGACCACCGGATCGGCATGTCGAACTACAACCTGCCGGTCGTGCTCGACGGCGATCTCGACGGCTTCATCGACGAACTCGCCGCGCGCGAACAGGCCGCGAAGCTGACCGGCGAAGCGCTGCCCACTGCAACCGATACCGACGACTGATCGACCTGCGCACACACGCATGGACACGGCGACGATTGGCGCTGAACTGTCGAAGGCCGCGCGCCAGATCCAGGCCGCCGGCGTCGACGCGGCGCGCCTGACTGCCGAAGCGCTCGTGGCACACGTGTTGGGCCTGACCCGAGCCCAGGTGCTGGCCCGCCCGGAACGCGTTCTGACCCCGCATGAATGTGAACGACTGCAAACCCTCGTCGCGCGCGCGGCAGAGGGCGAGCCACTCGCCTATCTGGTCGGCACCCGGGAGTTCTTCGGCCTCGACTTCGAGGTGACTCCCGACGTGCTTGTGCCACGCCCGGAGACCGAGCGCCTGGTCGAACTCGCGCTCGACGTGCTCGGTGGGCCCGGCGACGCCGACCGACACGTGATCGACGTTGGGACGGGATCGGGCATCATCGGCGTGACCCTCGCGGTTCGACGGCCCGCTGTGCGCGTCACGGCTCTCGACGTGTCGACGGCGGCGCTCGAGGTGGCTCGCCGCAACGCGACCCGGCACGGCGTGGCCGGGCGGATGCGCTTCCTCGCCCAGGATCTGTTGGACCCCGCGCCACAACAGGCCGATTTGATCTGCGCCAACCTGCCTTACATCCCGGCCACCGATGTCGATGTGCTGCCCGTCAGCCGACACGAGCCGCGGCTCGCCCTCGATGGCGGCGCCGACGGCCTCGCGGTGATCCGCCGGCTGGTCGCCCAGTCGGTCGACGTGCTCAAGCCCGGCGGCGGGCTGCTGCTCGAGATCGAGGCGCGTCAGGGCCCGACCGTGGCTGCGCTGTGCGCCGCCGCCTTCCCGGGGTCCGACGTGCGCGTCGTGCGCGATCTGGCCGGCCTCGATCGCGTCGTACAGACGACGACCCCATTGGCCCCGTGACGTCCGCGGATGTTGTCGCGGATGGGCCACAGAAGCTCGCCTACAAGCGCAACCGGATCGGACTCTAGGGCAAGCGCCTCGCAAGGTGGTCTACGCCCGTGCCGCCGCATCGCACGGATGACGAGGATTTGTACCAGTGGGGCCCTGCTGAGATCGGTCCCGAATCCTTTCGCGAAATTCGCGCACTCAGCGGCCAGATTCCGCGCCTGACCACGTGCTCGTGGACACTGCCCTGTAGCGCACCCGCTGTCGGCGGTCCGTCTGATACACTCAGGAGTCACGCCGCTGTCAGTTACGGCGGTCCGAGACATCCCCATGATCAAACTCATCGCTTCAGATATCGATGGCACCCTGGTTCTCCCTGATCTGACGATCACGCCGAGGGTGCGGGCTGCCATCCAGGCCGCGCAGGCGCGCGGCGTCATCGTCACGCTCGCGACCGGGCGCGGCGCCGTTCCGACCGACCAGTTCGCCGACAGCCTTGGCCTGACGGCGCCGCTCGTGTGCATGCAAGGCGCGCAGATCTTCGACCATCGCGCACGCAAGGTGCTGCACGAGATCTTTCTGCCCGATGGCGTGAAGGAATGGGCGATCGCGCTCGCGGCCGAACACGACTGGGACCTGCACTTCGAGTCGCGCGAATACGTGTACCACTCCAACCAGATCGACTCCGTCGACCAGGTCAAGGAGATCTATCGGCTCTCCAATCGCCGCGGCGTCGACAGTTTCATGGAAGACATGCCCGAGCATCCGCACAAATTCCTGGTTGCGCTGCGCGAGCCAGCGCAGGCCGAGGGCGTCATGCAGACGTTGCGGGCCGCGGTGAAAGACGCCGGTTTCGGGCTGGAGATCGTGGCGTCGAGCCCGTATTTGATCGAAGGCCTGGCGCAGGGCGTCAACAAATCGGTCGGGCTGACGTGGCTCGTCGGCGAGCTCGGCATCGATCCCGCCGATGTGCTCGCGATCGGCGACAACGACAACGACGTCGAGATGCTCTCCTGGGCGGGCACGGGCGTGGCCATGGGCAATGCCTCGCCGCGCGCCCGGGCGGTCGCCAGTTGGATCGCGCCGTCGGTGCAGGAAGACGGCGTCGCGGTCGCGATCGAGAAGTTCGTGCTGGGGCCTGCCGCGTCATAGGCTTCGCCGCACCTGAGGCTTTGAAGGATCGGCATGCACCTCGCCATCGACGCCAGCCGCACGACGATCGCCCGGCGCACGGGCACCGAACGCTATGCCCTGTGCATGATCCGGGCGTTGCTGGCCGAGGAGACTGGGCACACCTACACCCTCTACCTCCGCGAGGCGCCGCCGGTCGGCCTGTTCGGCGTGCCGCATCGCACGAACCGGTTGCGCGTGCGTGTGGTCGGCATGCCGCGGCTTTGGACGCACATCGGCCTGGCGCGCGCGCTGGCGCAGGACAAGCCGGACGCGATCTGGGTGCCCGCGCACACGCTGCCGTTGATCTGCCCGACGCCCGGCGTGGTCACGGTGCATGATCTGGGCTTCCGTCATTTCCCCGGCGCGCACCCCGCGCAGCAACGCCGCTATCTCGAATGGAGCACGCGTCACTCGGCCGGCATCGCGCGTCGCATCCTGGCCGATTCGCTCGCGACGCGGCACGACCTGATCAACGCATATCAGGTCCCGGGCGCGCGCATCGACGTGGTCTATCCCGGTCGTGACGAAAGCCTGACCCGTGTGGATGCCGGGCCGGTGCGCGCGCGCCACGGGTTGCAGGGCCCGTACCTTCTGCACGTCGGCACGCTTCAGCCGCGCAAGAACCTGGTGCGGCTGATCGAGGCGCATGCCCGTTTGCGCGTGCGCCGACCCGAACTCGAGCTTGTGTTGGCCGGCGCGCCGGGGTGGATGGCCGATCCGATCCTGCAGGCGGCCCGCGCCGACGGCGTGCGGGTGCTCGGCGCCGTCGCGGACGACGATCTGGCGGGTTTGTATTCCGGCGCCGAGGCGTTTGTGTTCCCGTCGCTGTACGAAGGTTTTGGCTTCCCGGTGCTCGAAGCACAGGCATGCGACACGCCCGTGATCTGCAGCCGCACCTCGTCGTTACCGGAGGTGGCCGGCGAGGGCGCCGTGCTTATCGACCCGCAGGACGTGCGCGCGTTGGCCGACGGCGTTGAAGCCGTGCTCGATCAGCCTGAGCTGCGTCGGCGTCTTGTCGATGCGGGCCGCGCGAACATCGGACGCTTCTCGTGGGTCGACTCAGCGGCGCGCGCGCGCGCCGCGCTCGAAGCCGTGGCGCAACGGGGTTGAGCATGCGACGCGTCACGATCCTGGGGATCCCGATCGACGCCGTCACCCGCGCGGAGACGCTGGCCTGGGTGGCCGACGCCGTCGCGGCGCGGGTGCCGCGGCAGGTCTGCACGACGAACCCCGAGTTCCTCATGACGGCCCGACGTGATCCCGTCTTCCGCGACGTGCTGCGGGCCAGCGACCTCAACATCCCCGACGGCATCGGGTTGCTGTGGGCCGCGCGCTGGCAGGGCCAGCGACTGCCCGAACGCGTGGCCGGGTCGGACCTCGTCGGTCAGGTGGCGGCGCAAGCGGCGCGCGGCGGGTGGCGCGTATTCCTGCTGGGCGCCGCGCCAGGCGTGGCCGAGAGAGCTGCGGCCGTGTTGCAGCGCGAACATCCCGGGTTGATCGTCGTGGGCACCGAGAGCGGCAGCCCGCGACCCGATGAGGCCGACCGCCTGATCGCGACCATCGTCTCCGCGCGGCCGGATATCTTGTTCGTGGCCTACGGCGCACCGGCGCAGGATAAGTGGATCGCGGCGTATCGTGAGCGTCTGAACGTTCCGGTGTCGATCGGGGTGGGCGGCACGTTCGATTTCATCGCGGGACTAACTCCGCGCGCGCCCGGTTGGATTCAACGTCTTGGCCTCGAATGGCTGTATCGGCTCTGGCGGCAACCGTGGCGGGCGCGTCGGATCGCCACCGCCGTGATCGAATTCCCCATCGCCGTGCTGCGCGGTTGACACTGCGCGACGGTTACGAATCCCAACTAACCCGTTCGCAACAATTCACCGAGGCGCGCTAGAGTGTGTCCATGTTCACGCTCTTCCTCGAGGCCATCGCCGGCCTCAGCCGTTCGTTGACCGACGCACTGTGGCGCGTGTCGCACCCGCAGCAGGCCGAGCCGATCCTCGTGGTCGACCCGGTCCGGGCCTGGTCCGCGCAGCAGGAGCACTACTGGGATCGTCGTGACTGGTGAGTGAGCCGGCGGCAGACGATCGCCGCCGGGAGATCTTCCGCTAGCCCTGCGCCGAAAACGCGTTTCGGATGTGCCGAAGCGCCTTCGGCGCAGGGCGTATTTTTTGGTTGCGAACCACAGATGGCTGGGGCGTTGCGCGAAAGGCACGAATCCATCGGCGTGCGATAATCCCCGCATGCCTCCGCGCAAGACCAAGGCGGTCCTGGCCGCCGAGGCGGCCGAACGGTCGCGTCGCGCATTTTTGATCGGTCTCGCCGGTCTTGGCGCGGCGGGCGCCGTCGTTGTCGGCGTCGGCAGCTGGTTGTTCAAACGCGAGCCGCAGCTGCCGACGATGGCGATCGTGTCGCGCGAGGCCTGGGGCGCGCAGCCCGCGAACATCGACGGCTCGGTCGAGGGCCGCTACGATCCACTGGCCAACCCCGGCGGCTATCTCATCTACGACAAACCGCTCACGGTCGCGCTCAAGGACCTGATCGTGCATCACACGGCCACGGGCTTCGATGCCACGCCGGCCGACATCCAACGTCTGCACATGCAGGATCGCGGATACGCCGACGTCGGCTACCACTTCATGATCGGCGCCGACGGCACGATCTACGCCGGTCGCGCGCTCGAGGCTCGCGGTGCGCATACGGGCGGACGCAACACGGGCTCGATCGGCGTCAGCCTCTTCGGGAACTTCGAAAACGTCACGCCCACTGTCGCGCAGACCGACTCGCTCTGGCGACTATCGAGCGCGCTGGTTCATGACTTCTGGCTCGATCACCTGGGCGGCCACCGCGACTATCAACCCGGCGCCACGGTCTGCCCGGGCGCCAATCTGTGGCCCAGGCTCCCGGACCTGGCCGCGGCCTGTCGCGTGGCGCTCGTGCGCGTGGCCTAGCGAGTCGCCGCCGGCGCGTTGGTTACACGGGATCCTCCACGGCGTCGCTTGCCGCGGCCGTATCGTCGCGACACCCACGCTGACGGGTCAGCCGAGCCTATCCATCATCCTGAAGACAACCGAGAGCGCCGGCAAGAACCAGGGCCGGCCGTCATACAACCCGAGCGGCGCCGTCGGGAAGGCGAGCTCGGTGAAGGGGTTCTCGACGGTTTCGCCCGCGAGGCTTTGCGCCATGCGCGTGCCGAGATAGGTGGCCAGCGCGACGCCGTGACCCGCGTACCCGAGCGCGAAGTGCAGGCCCTCGAGTTCGCCGGCGTGCGGCATCTCGTCGAACGCGAAGTCGAGCGTGCCGCCCCAAACATGCGTCACGGTCGCGCCCGCTGTTTGCGGGAAGACCCGGATCAGGTCGCGCTGCAGGATCGCGGCGCTCTCGCGCACGGTCCGTTCGGTCTCCGGGTAGAACCCGGCGCGACCGCCGAACAACAGACGGTTGTCGACCGAGCGCTGGAAGTAGTGCAGGAACTTGTTCGTGTCGAACACGGCGCGGCGTTGCGCGATGACGCCGGCCGCGATCTCGGGAGCCAGCGGCTCGGTGGCGATCATGTACGAACCGAACGGCACGAGGCGCTTTTGGAACGCCGGCGTCGCCGCGCCGGTATACCCGCTCGTCGCGACCAACACGTGCTCGGCCAGGAGCGCGCCACGACGCGTGATCACGCGCCAGCGGCCGCCATCGCGCGTCAGACGGTCGACGGCGGCCCTATCGAAGAGCCGGGCGCCGTGCCGACGGGCGGCGATCGCAAGACCCGAGGTGTAGCGGGCCGGGTTGATCGTCGCGCTTTGCGGGTCGAGCAACCCGCCGAAGTAGACGTCGGTGCCGAGCTCGGCCGCGACCTGATCGCGGGTCAACGGCTGCAGGTTGTGACCGAAGGCCTGTTCGAGCGCCGCCGCGCCCTCGATCAAGACCGGGAAATGCGAGGGCCGCGCGGCGACCTCGAGATGCCCGGTCCGCGCGAAGTCGCAGGCGATGTCTTCGGCCTGCGTCAGGCGTTCGACCGTGTCGAGCGAGTCGAGCGAGGCCGCGTACAGCCGTCGCCCCAGGTCGGCGCCGTAGCGTTTGAGCAGCAGGTCGGGCCCGGCGTGCAGGCCGGTGAGCACCTGACCGCCGTTGCGCGAGCTGGCGCCCCAACCGAGCGTGTGCGTCTCGAGCACGGCCGTGCGCAGACCGCGGCGGGCCAGCTCGAGCGCGGCGCTCAGGCCCGTGATCCCGGCGCCAATCACGGCCACATCGACGGCCCCGCTCGGCGGTTCAGGTTCGCCTTCCGGAAACGTCGTCGTGTCCCACCAGTAGGGCGTTTCTTTCATGACGTGATGATAGCTCAGGTGAGGCGGGGGGGCGCAGGAGCGCGCGGGAGCGAGGAGCGCAGGAGCGCAAGGAGCGCAGGAGCGCAAGGAGCGCAGGAGCGCAAGGAGCGCAGGGAGCGAAAACCCCCTCCGCGGAAACGCGCGAGACAGGGTCGTCGATCGGGCACCGGGTGCGCGTTTCAGTGGAGGGGGCAGGGGGTGGTCCCGGCCGACCGGCCGACCGGCCCACCGGCCCTGCCGATGCCGCTCGGCCCGCGGCTGTCGGTAGAATATTCGGATGTCTATCGATTCGACCCGCCTCCTCGAGGGGCGTTATCGCGGCGCAAGCCCGGTCTGGACGCTGCTTCAGCTGTTTCGTCCGGATTGGGGTCACCTGGCCCTGGCCGTGCTGTTCTTCATCCTCAAGCACAGCCCGGTCTGGGTGTTGCCCTGGATGACGGCCCACATCATCGACTTGCTCAACAGGCCAGAAGGCAAGGACTGGAACGATCTGGCCTGGTCGGCCGGGATCCTGGCCTTGATCATCGCGCAGAACGTGCCGTCGGCCGTCGTGTATGTGCGCCAGTTGAGCCTCGCGGTGCGGAACGTCGAGTTGCGATTGCGCTCGGCTATCGTGCGCCGGTTGCAGCATCTGTCGATCGGGTACTACACGCGGCAGAGCGCCGGCGTGTTGCAGAGCAAGCTCGTGCGCGACGTCGAGGCCATCGAGCAGGTGACGCGCCAGATCTTCGACGCGGGTCTGTCGACGTCGACGAACGTCATCGCGGCCGTGGTCGTGACGGCCGCCCGCGCGCCGGGCTTCCTGATCTTCTTCGTGGCGGCGGCGCCGCTGGCCGTGCTGCTCGTGCGGATGTTGCGGCGGCCGATCGAGCGCCGCAACTCCGAGTTCCGCCGACAGGTCGAGCGACTGTCGGCGCAGCTGATCGAGATCACGACGCTGGTGCCGGTGACGCGCGCACACTCGCTCGAGGATGTGGAGATCGCGCGCGCCGACGCCCAGCTGGCCGAGGTGCGCGCCGCCGGCCTCGAGCTCGACGGCATCAACGCCCTGCTCGGCGCCTCGGGTTGGGTGCTGCTGCAGCTCTTTTCGGTGCTGTGCCTGGTGACCGCGGCCGCGATGTACTGGACGCAATGGCTGCCGATCACGCTTGGCGACGTCGTCATGTTGACCACGTACTTCACGTCGATCACCAACGCGCTGCTCGGCCTTGTGGCCTTGCTGCCGGGCATCGCGCGCGGGCTCGAGTCGGTTCGCTCGATCGGCGAAGTGCTGGAGAGCCCGGATCTCGAACAGAACGAGGGTAAGCTGCGCGTGACCGATTTGCGCGGGGCCTATCGGTTCGAGAACGTGTCGTTCTCGTATCCCGAAGGCGAGGCGGCGGCGTTGCACGACGTCACGCTCGATGTCGCCCCCGGCGAGACCATCGCGCTGGTGGGGCCTTCCGGCGCGGGCAAGTCGACCGTGCTGAGCATGGTGATCGGTTTCGTGCGGCCGAGCCGGGGCCGGTTGCTGCTCGACGGGCGCGATATGAACACGCTCGATCTGCGCAGCGTGCGCCGCGGGTTATCGGTCGTGCCGCAGGACACGATCCTGTTCCACGGCAGTATCCGGGAGAACGTCGCCTATGGCGCCCCGGGCCTCGACGATGCGCGCGTGTGGGCGGCCCTGCGCGACGCCAACGCGGCCGAGTTTGTGGAGGAACTGCCCGAGGGGCTCGACACGCGCTTGGGCGAACGGGGCGCTCGGCTATCAGGCGGTCAGAAGCAACGTCTGGCGATCGCGCGAGCGATCCTCCGTGATCCGCGCGTGCTTGTCCTCGACGAGGCGACGTCGGCGCTCGACACGGCCTCGGAGCGTTTGATCCAGGAGGCGCTGGGTCGACTGCTCGCCGGGCGTACGACCTTCATCGTGGCGCATCGGCTCTCGACAGTCCGGCACGCGCACCGCATCGTCGTCCTCGACCACGGGCGCATCGTCCAGGTCGGCAGTCACGACGCGCTGCTCGCGCAACCCGGTCTCTATCAACAGCTGGCGCGACACATCGAATGAGTGTGGCGTTCAGCCCAGCGACCTGATGCGCAAACACAACGAGGCGCCCCGAAAGTCGGGGCGCCTCGCCTGGCGTCTTGTCTTCAGTTGTGCCGTCTGTCTCGAACGTCTGCGGCAAGTGATCGGCGGCGGCCGGTCGCATCTGCCCGCCCGCGCAAATCAGCAATCACAAATCGCCAATGCTGCTGTGCCAGTTCCAGGCGTGCGTGATGATGGCTTCGAGCCCGTACTGCGGAACCCAGCCGAGCAGCGTGCGCGCCCGGGTGTTGTCGGCGTAGATCGCGACCGGGTCGCCGGCGCGCCGCCCGACGACCTCCGCCGGCACGACGCGGCCGCTGACTCGCTCGGTGGCCGTGATGATCTCCTTGACCGATGTGCCCTGCCCGGTGCCGACGTTGAAGATATCGGACCTGTCCTCGCGCGCCATGTAGTCGAGCGCGCGCACATGCGCGTCCGCCAGGTCGACGACGTGGATGTAATCGCGGATGCACGTGCCATCGGGCGTCGGGTAGTCGTCGCCGAATACCTGGATCTTGGGGCGTCGGCCGAGCGTGGCCTCCATGACGACCGGGATCAAGTTGGCCGACTGCGCGGGCTCCTCGCCGATCAGACCGTCGGCCGAGGCGCCGGCCGCGTTGAAGTAGCGCAGGCTGACGTAGCGGACGCTGTGGCGTTTGTCGAACCAATCCATGACCTGTTCGCACATCAACTTGGTGTGCGCGTAGACCGACTCGGGCCCGAGCGGGAACGTCTCGTCGACGGGTAAATGGGCCGGCGTCCCGTACACCGAACACGAGCCCGAGAACACGATCCGGCGCACGCCCGCGCGCTGGATCGAGTCGAGCAGGCGGTTGGTGCCGGCGACGTTGTTCTCGAAATACTTGGCCGGGCGCAGCATCGACTCGCCCGCGTTCTTCCACGCGGCGAAGTGGATCACGGCGTCGACCGGCCGCTCGCCGAGCAGCCGGTCGAGCTTCGTGGTGTCGCTGATGTCGCCTTGCACGAAGGTCAACGCGCCCTCGTGTTTGAGCTTGTCGATCGTCTCGGCCTTGCTCGTCGCCAGGGTGTCGTACACGATCGCGTGGTCGCCACGGGCGAGCAGGGCGCGGACGGTGTGCGCGCCGATATAGCCGGCGCCGCCGGTCACCAGGATGTTGGCCATCGTCTCTCCGTTAGGCAGGGTATCGAACGCTAAGCATACAACAACGTCGCGTGGCCGAAGCCGGCCGCGCCGACCGACGTGCCCGCCAACAAGATCGGCGTATGCCGGGTCTCATGCGAATAGCGCGCCGCCACTCGGGTCACCACATCGCCGGCGCCGCGCCGTCCGAGCACGGCCACTGTGCCGCCGCTGCCGCCGCCCGTGATCTTGGCCCCGTACAGTCCCGCATCGGCTTCGGCGCGCACCAACTCGACCAGTCGATCGGTCCCGGCGCTGCCGAGCCCGCAGGCGCTGTAGCTGGCGTGTGAGGCGAACATCAGCGCGCCCAGCTCGCGGCAGACGGTTTCGGTGATGGGTTCCTGCAGCAACACGCGAAAGCGTTGGACGCGGTCGTGCTCGAGGATCGGGTGTTCGGCCGGGATGCGGATCGCATACGACGCGTCGGGTCGAATCGTCGTCACGCCGTCGGTGAACCCGGCGTAGCGCGCCAGGAACTCCGCTCCCGTCAGCGCGGTCGGCACACGCTCGCGATAGTGTGCGGCCCAGGCCTCGGGCCCGACGTTGACCAGGTAGCCGCCCCACGTCGGGTCGGCAATCGACACGCGTCCGGGGCCGGCCGTGGCAACCGCCAGCCCGGCGACGTCGGCGACGACCCGATAGCCCATAAACGCGCCGACGCGCACGGCGCCATAGTCGCTGCCGCTGACCGCGTGGCGGATGCCCGAGTCGATGCCCCACACCTCGAGCTCCTCGGGCAGCGCGACGGGCGTCTCGAGCTCCGCCGGCTGACAGCGCAACGCCAGCAGGCGATCGGATTCGCCGGCGGTGGCGGTCATCTGATCCATGACGCCGCAGGGCGCGCCGACCACCAGGTTCTCGACCTCCTGGCACCACAAGGCCAGGTCGCGCGGCGCGACGGACAGGCCGAAGGCGCCGACGATCGCGCGCATGCTGGCGACCTCGATCGCGGCCGAGGAGCTGACGCCTTTGCCGGCCGGCACCTGGGAGTCGAGCCAGAGCGTGAAGCCCTGGTCTGGCCGCCAGCCCAGGCGGTGATGCAGCACCACCACGGCGCCGGCCACATACGCGGCCCAGTGTTCGTGCGTCTTGCGCGCGAACAGCGCCCGCGCTTGTGCGTACGGCAGTGGACCGGTCGTCGGCGCGAGGTCGTCCAGCGCGAAGCGCGCGCGGGGCGCGTCCCCGATCGACGTGGCGAGCGTGCTGACGACGTCGATGACGGGCGCCGCGGTCTTCTGCAGCGCGGCATAGGCGGCGACGGCGAGCGGCATCTGCAGCACAAGCGCGCCGCTGTAATCGGCGATTCCGCCCATGAGGTCGAGACGACCCGGAGCGCGCGCAACCGTCACCGGTTGTGTCCGATCGAAGAGATCCGCTGAGGCGTTGAGCCGTTCGAGAAAGCGGGCGAGATCAGTCGGTTGAACGTCGGGGAACCTGGAGAACGACCACGGCATGGAATTACCTCACAACAGGGCGTATTCTAACCTTTTGGCCAACCAGGTTCGGGCCTGTAAGCGGCTGGAAAAGTTGAAGGTTTCCGCGGCCGCCGCCGGCGCGTTCTAACCATGGACCTGTCAGGTCGACTCGGGATTCCCACGAATCAAGGGCGATAACGCATAGACGACTGTCGATAGATGGTCGAAATTCTAACCAACGGCGAGCAGGCCGTGTCGTCGCAGGGCGCCCGTCAGGGCGGGCTCGACGGCGCGTCGCAGCGTCAGGTTGGCATAGCCGATCCAGCTGATGTCGGCGTCGACGTCGAGCGGCGCGCACAGCGGACCGCCCTGCGCGTCGGTCACGAGCACGCCGTGGGCGCGGGCCACGAGTTCGCTGCACAGGTCGTACGGATGGCAACAGAGCCCGCGCGCGCCGAGCCGGTTCCAGACCAGGGGCCGCAGGTCCGCGGCCCAGCGATCGTGACCGATCATCAACTCATAGAGCTGGCCGCCGGTGCAGATGTACTGGTCCTCGAAGGCGTGCACGCGGTTGGGTGGCGGCGGGCCGAGCAGCTCGGCCACGACCTCGTCGTCAACGGTCGCGAGCAAGCCGCGTGTTCCGGGGAAGAAGCGGCTGATATTGCCAAAGCCCTGCGCGATGGTCGTCGCGCCGGTCGGATGCACGGGCAACGGCAGGGTCGCGCCGGTCAATCGATTGAAACGCCCGCTGCCCGTGGCGAAGCCGCCCTCGGGCAACACGCGCGCCCACAGACTGTCGCTGAGGTGTTGTTTGACGAGCGGGATCTCGGTCTGGAGCGCGAGGGTGATGTCGGCCAGCGTGGTCGCTTCGCCGCGGTTCGGGGCGACGCCGGTCAGGATCCAACCCGGCCGCTTCTGATACATCAGGCCGCGCGTCCCGTCGATCGGATCGACGATCACGCGCACGACGGCCAGGTCGGGGTCGCTGCCGCGCGGCAGAACGGCTCGTCCATCGGTTCCGAGTCCTTCGGCGATCAACACCATCGGCCAGCGCTCGGCGAGGGCCGCGAATTCCTCCAGCAACGCCGCTTCGGAGACTCGATCGATCGCGAAGATCGTGTCACCGGCGTCCTCGCCGACGGGCGCCGCCATCAAATCGACCGCCGTGCGCTCGCAGGCCGCCACTACCGTGTCGCGGATGCGGGCATGGATCTCGCGCAGGGCGACAAGCAGGGCTTCGGGTTCGGGGACGAACGGATCGGGCACGCGGCTGATTATACGGTGACGACAACCCGAATACGCGTGGGCAAGGGCTGGTCGTCGCCAGACCCGCTACGCGCCGTGCCACCAGCGCAGCACGCGCAGGGCGCGCAGCGTGTTCCAGCGGCTGGGTTTCCCGCCCTTCTCCATGTCGAAGAAACGAACCCCGGAATACCGATGTTGGATCGGCCAGGCGCCGTCTTTGAGCCGCTTCGACTCGAGCAGCGCGATCGCGTCTGCGGCGCGCGGGTCGCGCTCAGCGCCGGCGCGTTGGAAGTAGTCGAGCCCGCGCAGCACGTCGTAGTGCCAGCGATGCGGAAATGACAACAACATGAACACGGGGTTGATCACGGCGCCGGTGCGATGCGAGCGATAGAACTTGTGCGCCAGCACGAATTCGAGCGCGCGACGCTCCGCGGCCTCCACGTCGGCACGTTGGCGGCGCAGCCCGCATTCGAGCGCGGTGCGCAGCCCATCGAGCACGTTGAAGGTCGTGTGCAGCGAGCTGTGCGAGACGTGCTTGTCGCGGCCGAGACGGCAGTTCCAGCCGCCGTCGGGCATTTGCGCGTCGAGCAGACGCGTCACCAACGCGTCGACCCGGCGCGGCATCCCGCCGAAGTAGGCGCCAAGCTCGAGCTCCATGCCGACGACGCACAGGTCCTGACGCGCCAGGCCGCGGGCGAAGGCGACGTCGTCGTCTCCGCCCATCATGCCCGTAGCGAGCAATCGCACGCCGCGCTGCGCCGCGACGTTGTCGCGCGGCAGGCCGAGATGATGCAATTCGAGCAAGGTGTAAGTCGTCGACGTCCACTTGGGCGAGTACAGGCCGCCGCCCCAGCCGCCGTTGCGCTCTTGTTTGGCGAGGTATTGCGCGCCCCAGCCCGTCGTGGCGGTCAGTTTCTGTTCGACGCGCCAGCGCCGCGGGCTCGCGCCGAGCAGGTCACGCTGGGTCTGCCAGCGAACGGAGGGATCGCCTTCGAGCAACCAGGTGACCAGTGGGTCCATGGCGCCCCTCCATCAACGCTTCTTCTTTGCGTCCGCTCGGGCACGGTTCTCGCGCACGCGCGCCTGCACGACCTTGCGGATCAGCCCGATCGGCACCGGCTTGTCGAACGCGAACTTGAGCGAGCCCTTCGGCCCCGAGTAGGGCGCCAGCGCCGCAGTGAGCTTACCGCCATCGGTCGAGCCGCCGAAAAAGCCGACATGGTTCTTGAACGCGGCGAAGAACACGAGGTTGCCGTCTTGCATATAGGTCGGCATCCCGTACTTGATGGTCTCCTCGGCGCGTGGCGCGGCCTTGCGGATCGTGGCACGGATCTGTTGAAGGATGACCCGCACCTCCGGTGTGAAGCCGGCGATGTAGACGTCGATGCTCGCGGCGACGGCAGGTTTTTTGCTCACGATGTTCTCCGCCTGGTGATCGCGTAACCGACTTCGGGGTACATCGGGACACTCCCGGTGTCGGACTACGCTGCCAGTTCGATCACGCTCACGCCTTCGCCAGTATAGCTGTTGATGGTCCGTGGCACGCGCAGCCGAGGATCGCCCTCGTAGAGCGAGCGCACGATGTCATACGCGGACACCTCGCCGGTCGTCAGCTCGGCCAGGCGATCGAGCAGGGCGTAGTCGTCGGGTGTGAGGTCCTGATCGCGCGTATCGGCCAGCCCCCAGCCATCCCACGGCAGCGTCTCGACCTTGTTGAGCGAGGCGACGTCACGGACGAAATCGCCGCGCACGAACCACAATCCCTTCATGTCGAAGATCCCGAAGGCGTCCGCGTCGGCCCGCCCGGCTCGGCACATCTGCCACGCGTCGCCGCCGACGATGAAGGCGTCGCGTGGCACGTCAAGCGGGTCGAACGCGATGCCGAGCGCCTTTCGTTGCAGATCGTCGAGTTGGGCATCGACCAGGATCCAGCGTTTCTGCGACGCGTTCCAATACTCGCAGACCCAATGATCAATGTACTTGCCTGGTTCGAAGTAGGCGCCGAAGCCGCAGCGCGCGCGGGCCGGCACGCCGTGATGGCGGAGCAGCGACGCCAGCAGGGTGGAGTGGTCGCGGCAGTTGCCGACCAGCTTGCGCTCGACCGGCCGGGCCTCGGTCAGCGGACGCGGATCCAATTCGACAATGCGCGCCAGCTGACGCGACACCCAGCGCAGCTGCACCTCGGCCTGGCGTTCCGGGCTGAGCGTCAGCCCGTACTGGCCGGCCCAGAAGACATGCACCATTAGACCCTGGACGACATCGCGTAAGGCCGCCACGTCCCTGGGCAAACCTTCGAAGAGGGTGGCGTGGTCGCCGGGCTCGGTGATGGCGGATTGCGTGGAGAAGCGATCAAAGGAGGGCATGGAAAACTCCGCTGGAGTGGGTGAATGGGGTATGGGGCCTGTGCCGGCGATCCTGACGACCCAGTCTAGAACTGATGTTCGCCTACGTCAAGCACCTTTCCTCAGCCACCGATGATGCCGCCTCCCGTGGGGGCAGAGTCAAGCAGCTACCCGGAGTGGTCCGATGTGGACCCGTGGCCGACATCGGGGCACTCCCGGTAGCTGCTTGTCTTGCGCTACACTCCTCGCTTGCGTAAGACTCGGGAGGCCTTGATGACCCAACGTTGCTTGTCGACCCGCCTGACACCCATCGCCGCTGTTGGCCTGGCTGCAGCCCTGATCGCGTGCACCGCCACGCCGACGCCCACCTCAACGCCTGCACCGACCGATACGCCGCCCACCGCGGCACCCACGGCCGTCCCGACAGTCACGTCGGCCCCACGCCCAACGCTGGCGGCCGATGCGGACGGGTTCGCGGCGCTGGCGCGGCTCGGGCGCGGTGTCAACCTCGGCAACATGCTCGAGGCACCCAACGAGGGCGAGTGGGGTCTGACGGTCCAGGCCGATTACTTCCCGAGGATCCGCGCCGCCGGCTTCGGCCACGTGCGCGTCCCGATCCGTTGGTCGGCGCACACCGCCGCCGAGGCGCCCTACGCGATCGACCCTGTCTTTTTCGAACGCATCGATTGGGTGATCGATCAGGCTTTGGCCAACGATCTCGCGGTCGTCCTCAACATCCATCACTACGACGAACTCTACGTCGAACCGACGGTTCACGACGACCGCTTCGTCGCGATCTGGACCCAGATCGCCGAACGCTATCAGGATCGTTCGGCCGAGGTCATGTTCGAATTGCTCAACGAACCGCATGACGCCCTCGGCGCGGCGCGCTGGAACCGGATCATGCTCAAGGCGCTCAACGCCGTGCGAGCCACCAACCCGACCCGCACCGTAGTCGTCGGCCCGATCGAGTGGAACGCCTTTACCCGCCTCAAGGACCTCGAACTGCCGGCCGACGACACGCACCTGATCGCGACCTTCCACTACTACTTGCCGTTCGAGTTCACGCACCAGGGCGCGGAGTGGGCCGCCGGCAGCGACGCCTGGCTCGGGCGCACCTGGAGCGACACCGGACAGGATGCAGCCGACGTCGACATGCACTTCGATCTCGCGGCGGCGTGGGCGAGCGAACACAACCGTCCGCTGTACCTCGGCGAGTTCGGCGCATACAGCAAAGCGGATCTCGACTCGCGCGTGCGGTGGACGACCTACGTCGCCCGCGCCGCCGAGGCACGCGGGATGGCCTGGGCGTACTGGGAGTTCGCGTCTGGCTTCGGCGTGTACGACCCGGCCACCGAGGCCTGGCGCACGCCGCTTCTGAACGCCCTGATCCCGGCGCCGTGATCTAGAAGGACCCGACGCCGTGGCGCTGTCGTCATGGCGCCGCGGTCCTGCCTGTTTCCAAAACGCGAACCGCACTCGATGTCCGAGTGCGGTTCGCGTTTTTTCATTCCGGCACCTCCTCGTCAGGATCATGCACGTCGCTGCGGATGTGTGCGCGCGTCGGCCTGGTCAAAATTCCGGATCGTGTGAGGCCGTGGTTCTGGCCAGGCGTGGGCCGTTCGCCGAGGCGCCTCTGCCAAATTCGACCCCACCGGTCTGGATAAATGTCCGCTGGACGGCCCTCATACGATGAGTCCGTACAACCATCCCGATCTTTGGTTAGCGAATGGTTTGCTCGTTCGCGCCAAGCCAGCAGGTCGCTCGGCCAACCAGGAGGGGCCGGACGGCACCCCACGGAGGACTCATGAACCCCACCATCCGGAACAGTCTGCATTGGCTTCTCGCCTCGGCCATCGGCCTCGGAGCGGGCCAGGCCGGCGTCACCGCGGCCAGCGGCTCACAGGCTGCCGCGCTCCTGGCCACCAGCACCCCCGTCACGGTTCAGATGCGGCCCGGTGACCGTCTGTCGGTGCGCTGCTCGGGCCAACTCAGCATCTCGGGCAACGTCATCTTGTGCGATCCTGCGGCCACCGCCACGGCGAGCCCGGCAGCGAGCGCGACGCGTACGCTGCGTCCGACGCGAACTCCGACACGCGCGCCCGCGACCGCGACGCGGACGATGGTCGCCAGCGCGACGCCGGCTCCCACGCGCGCGGCACCCACCGCGACACGCCCGGTGGTCGCGACCGCGACGCCACAGCCCACGGTCGCTCCGAGCGCCACAGCGCCGTCCGGTTCCGGAGGCGCGATCTACGACGCGGCCCCGATCGCGCCCGAGATCCTGGGCACGTGTTCGGCGGCCGTGCACGATCGCTATGTGGCGACCGGCCCCGACGGCGTGCGGTATCGCACGTGGCACCCGCAAGTGGTCGACAACGGCGTCGGCGGCACCTGCACATTCGCGCACGAGCACGGCGCCGATCCGGCCACCTCCCAGTTGGCCAATGCCGAGCCGATCGTGTTCGACTACGTGGCCCACATCTCGGAACTCAACGGCATGCCGATGCCCGAGCCGCACGAGGGCTTCAAGATCCATGTGGTCAACGCCGGCCAGCTCAACGACGAGGGCCGTGTCTCGCGTGTGAGCGCGATCCTGCTCTTCCACATGGGGACAGGCGGCGTGAAGCGCTATGTCACGTCGATGCATACGCTGGCCGTGCAGGCGCAGATGCCAGACGGGGCGCGCGTCAATGTGCGCGGTATGGCGGACACGGGCTCGGCGGGTTCGATCTGCGCGCGTGATCGCGGCACGCTGGATATCGGCCGCACCGTGATGACGCTGCCCGGGGCAGCCGAGTCGGCCAACGGCGGTCAGGACTGCGTGACCCAAAGCCCATACGAGATCTGGCAGTTCACGCTGTCGCTGACGCGCAACCTCGACGGCGAAAGCGCGCTGCTCCAGTTCATCGCCAGCCTCGCGGCGTTTGATCCGATCACGACGATGGATCCCGGTGACGTGACGCGCTCGATCTACACGGGCGACGCGTTCCCGAACTGGCCGACCAACCCATGGCGCGGTTGCGATCGCGAGTTCTACGTGGGTTCGGCGCTTCTGCGCAACGCGGTCGCGCCGCAGGTGTGGACGGACGCGCACGGCAACGTCCTGAACGGCGCGCATACGCCCGCCGACGCGCTGTTGCAGATCATCCCGCTGGGCAACGTGTTCGACGCACGCTCGAGCGCGTCGACGTGGCAGACTTTGGCGACCTGGCCGGATGGCAGCGACGCCGGCCCGCAATACAAACTGCGCCAGCCGGCCTGCGCCGACGGCCTCGGCCCGCGCAACTGAGCACAGCGTCTCGAAACGACGAGGGCCGCCCAGTCGGGCGGCCCTCGCTTATCGACGCCGGTTCCAAGCCACGTCGAAGCGACGTAAATCCACGGCGGGCACGCGCCCGGTCGCCAGTTCGGCGACGATCTGGCCTGTGCCAGGGCCGAGCGACAGACCGAGCATCGCATGCCCGGTGGCGACGATGAGGTTGGCGTAGCCCGGCGCGTAACCGATCAGCGGCACGCCGTCAGGCGTGGTCGGCCGCAGCCCGGCCCAGGTCTCGTGCACGGTCAGCGGCTCCTCGATGGCGACGTATTCGCGCACGGCGCGCTCGATGCCGGCGATGCGTTCGGGCGAGGGCGTGGTGTCGAGCGCGCTGAGCTCGAGCCGGCCGGTGAAGCGCAGACGATCGCCCATCGGTGTGACGGCGACGCGACGTTCGCCGAGGAGCAGGGCCTGACGCGGCATGACCGACGTCGCGCGCGCGGTCAGGCTGTAGCCGCGCGCGGGCTGCACGGGCAGGCTCAACTTCAACTGGCGCGCGACCTGCGGCGACCAGGCGCCGGCCGCCAGCACCACAAGCTCGGGTGCGATGTCCTCGCCTGTGGTGCGGACGCGCGCGATCCGGCCGCCGCCGCACTCGAACCCGGTGACGGCCGTGTCGGCACGCAGCGTGGCGCCGCGGACGCCGAGCCGCTCGGCCAGCAGACGCAGGAAGCGCGCGGGATCGAGCGACGCGTCGCCGGTGAAGTGCACACCGCCGAGGACGTCGGGGCGCGCCGCGGGCTCGCGCTCGTGCACGGCGACCGCATCGAGCACCTCGGCGGGCAGGCCGTGACGATGCAGCAACTCGGCCTCGTGCCGGCCGCCGCCGAACGCCTTCTCCGTCTTGTACAGGAAGAGCAGGCCCGTCGCGCTGTACGCGCAGTCGAGCTCTTCGGCGGCGATCAGGCGCGCGAAGTTGGACGCGCTGAGCAACCCGAGCGCCTTGAGCGCCGGGATGGCCCCGTCGACGTTGGCCTCGCTGCACGCCGCGGCGAACTGCAACAGCCACGACAGATACGCGGGATCGAGGCTGACGCGCATGCCGAACGGGCTGTTGCCCGGATCAAGCATCCAGCCCAGCGCCGTGCCGATGATGCCCGGCGCGGCAAGCGGCACGATGTGGCTCGGCACGATGTGCCCGGCGTTGCCGGCCGAGCTGCCGGCGGCGATGGCTTTGCGGTCGATCACGGTCACCTCGCGACCGGCCTGCTGCAGGTAGTACGCGGCGCTCAACCCGATCGCGCCGCCGCCGATCACGAGCACGTCTGTTTTGAGGGTCATTCTTGATCTACTTATTCTGGCCAAGGTGGCGCGTCGGCTGAAACCGATGCGGACCACTGAGCGTATTCGGCCTGCGCCGCCCTCGCGACGATGGGCTGACCGAGGTTCGCAACATCGATCAACCAGCCGGCGCAAGCCGGCGGCGCCGCCGCCCTTGCAACGGCCTTAGCCGTGGCCGCGGATGCCTGTCGCAAAGGGATCGCGATCGTCGATCACGAGCGCGCCCTCGGCCGTCATCCAGGCCTCTCCCGTGATCGTCGGCACGACCTGGCCGTTGATGATCTCGACCCGGCCCTCGAACACGCTGCCGATCACGCTCTCCTGCCGCCAGGCTTGGCCGGTGCTGATCGTGCCGTCGGCGAGCAGACAGGCGAGCTTGGCGCTTGTGCCGGTGCCGCACGGCGAGCGGTCGTAGGCCTTACCCGGGCAGAGCACGAAGCTGCGACTGTCGGCGGTCGGGGTCGAGCCGAAAAGCTCGACGTGGTCGATCACGGCGCCATCGGCGCCCGTCAGGCCCTGTCGCGTGTACGCCTCGCGCAACCGCCAGGCAAAATCGGTCAGCGCTTCGAGGTTGTCCGCCGCGACCCGCAGCTCGTGATCGTGACACAGAAAGAACCAGTTGCCGCCCCAGGCTACGTCGCCATGCAGGATCCGGCCATCGAGCTCGACCGGCACGTGCGCCCGCAGGCGATACGCCGGGACGTTGCGCACCGAGACCCGATTCGGATGGCCGGTTCCGGTCGAGGGATGCAGCGTCGCTTCCACCACGCCGACGGGCGTTTCGATGCGCACCACCCCCGGCGCGATACGCCCGCGGTACGCCAGCGAGGCCACCACACCGATGGTGCCGTGGCCGCACATGCCCAGATAACCGACGTTATTGAAAAAGATGACGCCGAACTGACAGCTCGGGTCGGCCGGCGGCACCAGACACGCGCCGACCAACACGTCCGACCCGCGCGGTTCGTTGATCGCCGCCGCGCGAAGATCGTCGTGCTCGGCGCGCAGCCGCGCGAGTTGTTCGGCGACCGTGCCCCCGCCAAGATCGAACGGCAACGTCTCGATCAGGCGGGTCGGTTCGCCGGCGGTGTGCGAGTCGAGATAGGGGATGCGGTGCATGGTGCCTCAGCGCGCGGAGAGCGTGCAGCGACCGCTACGCGCGGTTCGCGCTACGCCGTGGCCGCCTTGAAGACCTCGGTGAATGCCGCGAGGTAGTCGTCCTTCAGCGGCAGCAACGGCCGTCGTGCCGGGCCGACCGGGATGCCCTGCAGCTCGCAGCCGGCCTTGACCTTCTGCGTGTAGTGGCCGCTCTCCATGTTGCGCAGCAGCGGCATCAGCTTTTCCATGTGTGCTCGGGCGCCGACCAGATCGCCGGCCAGCGCGGCCTCGAGCACCGCGACGTGCTGGCGCGGCGTGGACGACGCCCCGCCGGCGATCCAGCTGGTGCTGCCCCACAGGAAGTAGTCCAGCGCCTGATCGTCCGAACCGCACGAGATCTGGAAGCGATCGCCATAGCGTTCGCGGATCCCGAAGACGCGGCCCATGTCGCTGCTGGCCTCCTTGATGCCGATCACATTGGCATGGTCGACAAGGCCGTCGAGCACGTCGTAGCCGACCTCGCTTCCGGCGCGCCAGGGGAAGTTGTAGAGCACGATCGGCAGCGGCGTCGCAACGGCGACGGTCTTGAAGTGCGCGAGCAGCTCGCGCTGGCTCGGGCGTGAGTAGGGCGGCACCGCCGCCATCAGGCCGTCGTAGCCCAGGTCGGCCGCGAGTTGCGAGAAACGGACGACGTCGCGGGTGGCGCCGGCGTTCACGCCCGCGATCAGTGTCGCGCGCGTGCCGACATAGGTCTTGACGAAGCGAAACAGCTCGCTCCGCTCGGCGTCGCTGAGCGCGTACACCTCGCCGGTCGTGCCGCCCGGGATCAGGCCGACGACACCGTTGGCCAACACGAAATCGATCAGGCGCTTCAGGACGTCGTAGTCGATCTCCTCACGGGCATCGAATGGGGTGACGATCGGGGCATACACGCCCTATTCAGAGCGCGCCCTTCTGCGTCAGTGAGTTTGAGGCGCCGGTGAGATTCGAACCCACGTATAAGGGTTTTGCAGACCCTTGCCTTACCACTTGGCGACGGCGCCGTGTATCAATGAAACAGGTGGCCCACGGGCCACCTGTCAGAGCGGGCGATGGGACTCGAACCCACGACCTTCTCCTTGGCAAGGAGACGTTCTACCAACTGAACTACACCCGCATGGTGCCGAGACCCAGGATTGAACTGGGGACACCGCGATTTTCAGTCGCGTGCTCTACCAACTGAGCTATCTCGGCGACTTTCCCCTGGCGAGCACGCCGGGTCTCGATAGCCATGCGAGTCTATCGAACTTTAGCAAGGGTGTCAAGGTGGAGGAAAGCGCAAGAAGCCAGGGCGATGCGCGGGCATCGACGAGTGGTGATAGAGTGAAGCAGCCGCGCAGAGCGGCTTTGTTTTGCGTACAAATCGGCCGGCCATGGAACGGCTTCGGGTTCGGGGAACGCGCGCCCGACCCCGCGGCCGACCCGGCGCTGCCGGTCTGGCTGGTGACCCTCGATGGCGGGTGGTTGGACGAGTTCCAACGGCCGACCGACTCGCCGACGCCCTGGCCCGACCGGCACACGGCCACCATCCTCGATGCTCAGACCGGGCCCGAGATCAAGAGCAGCGCCCGACCCTGATGGGAAAAGCCGACAAAGGATTACAGTCATGCCGCCACGCCCCAGAGGTTCAATCGCGTCAACGTATTTTGGAAATACGGTCGGGTTCACGATCGCGTGCGTGCCGTTGGCCCTGACGTGGGCGTTGCTGTTCGATCTGGAGACCGAGTGGTTCCAGGCTCGCCTGGACGGGTATTGGGCCTCGCTGGTCTGGGTCTTCCTGGCGTTGCAGCTCTGGCTGGCGATCGATTGCGTGCGGCGGGCGCCCAACGTTCCAGGGCTGCCGGCGGTGTTCGCCGTCATGAACGTGATCTATTGGGTCGCGGCGTTCGGGGCGCTCGTGCTGGTGGATGTCTATTGGAATCCGCCCACGCCCACGCCGTGGCTGCCGTTGGGCGCGAAGCTCTTGATGTGGGTCGTCTATCTGGTCGCGTTGCGTTGGGTCGGCCGGCGTGTCGCGCGCATCGGCGTCGTGCCGTCGGACGTCAGGGCCTGACGATCGGACGTCAGGGCCTGACGATCGCGTAGACCCGACAGGGCACGTCGTCGAGGACGAGGTCGCGTTCGAAGACGAGGCCGGCGCTCTCCGCCGTGCGGATCGAGGCGACGTTGGCTTCGTCGATCAAGGCGATCAGGCGCTTCAGACCGAGTTGCTCGAAGCCGTAGCGCACCAGACCACGAGCGACCTCGCTGCCCAGCTTCTGGCCCCAGTAAGGTCGCGCCAACAGATACGCGATCTCGATCTCGAGTTTGCCCTCGATCATCCAGGGCAACAGCCCGCAACGCCCGATGAAGGCCCCGGTCGGTTTGTAGATCGTGGCCCACAGGCCGAGCTCGGGGTGGCGCGGATGGCCGTCGATAAACCACTCCAGCTCGGCACGCGTGTTTTCGAGGTCGAGCGTGCCCTCCGGAAAGTAGCGGCGGATCTCGGGATCTCGGTACAACGCGAACAGATCGTCGAGGTCCTCGCGCACCAGGCGTCGCAGCAAGAGCCGGTCGGTCTCGAAAATGTCCATGGCGCGACGATCATACAACGAAAGCCGGCCTGACTATAATCATCTCCGATGTCCGGCGAACGCCTCCTCCTGATCGACGACGAAGCCCATATCCTCGAGCTCGCGCGGTTGTACCTCGAGCGCGACGGCTTTCAGATCCGAACGGCGGGCACGGGCCCGGCGGGCCTCGCGGCCGCGCTGGCCGAGCCGCCCGATCTAGTCGTGCTCGACGTGATGCTGCCCGGGCTGGACGGCTTTGAGGTCTGCCGTCGGCTGCGCGCGCGGAGCGACGTGCCCATCATCATGCTCACCGCCCGCGACGACGACCTCGACAAGATCCTGGGCCTCGAGCTCGGCGCCGACGATTACATGACCAAGCCCTTCAACCCGCGCGAGTTGACCGCGCGCGTCAAGGCGATCCTGCGCCGTCAGGAGCGCGCCCAGGCGCCCGTCGCGGCGTCCGGCGCGCTGACGGTCGGCGATGTGGTCATCGACCCGGCCGGGCGCACGGTGCGCGTCGCCGGGCAGCCCGCGGCGCTGCGCGTAAAGGAGTTCGACGTGCTGTTCGTGCTCGCTCAGCATCGCGACACGGTGCTCAGCCGCGATCAGTTGCTCGACCTGGCCTGGGGCGTCGAGTTCTTCACGCAGACGCGCACGGTCGACGTGCATGTCGCCCAGGTGCGCAAGGCCCTGGCCGCGAGCCGCGCCGTGCGCATCGAGACGGTCACCGGGATCGGTTACAAGCTCACGGCCTCCTGAGATCTTCATGCTCGACTCGATCCGTGGACGCATCTTCGCGACGTCGCTTCTGGCCATCAGCGTGGTGGCGATCGGCGTGACGCTGGCCCTGTTGGCGTTCCTGCGCAACAGCCCGCTGGTCGAACGACCCGCGCTTGTGGCGCTGGCCCGGGTCTCGCGCGCGCTGGGCCGGCTCGACCCGCCGCCCGAGACGAGCGATGCAGCGACGCTGGCGCGCTACGTGACGCGTTCGGCCGAGGCCTACGACGTGCGCGTGATCATCGCCGACGCGAACGAGACGGTCCTGGCCGATTCCGATTCGGCCGGCGATCTCGCGATCCGCCTCAGCGCGTTGAGCGAGGCGCAGGGCCTCGACGACACCGCGTTTGGCCTGCGCTTCGGCCGGGGCCGCGATTCGTCGGGTCGCCAATGGCAGTACAGCGTCCGCGAGCTCACCGACGGACGGCTCCTGGCGATCGCCGTGCCGATCAACGCCCGCACGGCGCTTGGGCTCTTTCTGCAAGATCTGGCGTGGCCGGTGCTCGGCGCCGCGGGGGTTGGCGTGGTGCTGGCCCTGCTCCTGGCTGTCTGGCTGGCCGGCTCGATCGGCGGGCGGCTGAGCCAGATGGCGGCCGTGGCCGGGCGGATCGCCAAGGGCGATTACACGCCCGTCGAGGTGCGTGGACCGCGCGAGGTGCGCGAGTTGGCCGGCGCGCTCAACACTATGGCCGGCGCGGTTCAATCTGCGCAGCAGACACAGCGCGACTTCCTGGCCAACGTCTCGCACGATCTCAAGACGCCGCTGACCTCGATCCGCGGCTTCGCGCAGGCGATCGAGGAGGGCGCGGCCGAAAAGCCCGAGGACGTCCAGCGGGCGGCGACCATCATCCGCGAGGAGTCAGAACGCCTGATCCGGCTTGTGGCGGATCTGCTCGACCTGGCAAAGCTGGAGTCCGAAACCGGGCCGACGCGCGGCGCATCGGTTGACCTGGCGGCTTTGGTGGCGGCGCTCGCGGAACGGCTCGCGCCGCGGGCGGCGGAGAAGGACGTGCAGCTCGAAGTGGGGCAGCCGCCGGCGACGGCGCGGGTGCAGGGCAACGCCGATCGGCTGGCGCAGGTGATCCAGAACCTGCTCGACAACGCGCTTAAGTACACGCCCTCGGGCGGCGTGGTGCGCGTGGCCGTGACGGCGGCGGCGGGACGGGTGACGTTTGTCGTCGCGGACAGCGGACCGGGGATCCCGGCCGACGATCTGGGCCGGATCTTCGAGCGGTTCTATCAGGTGGATCGGGCGCGTGGGCGATCCGCAGAGGCGACGGGTGTCGGGCTGGGTTTGGCGATCGTCAAGGAGATCGTCACACGCCATGGCGGCACGATCCGCGCCGAAAGCGTGGTCGGGATCGGGACGCGCTTTGTGGTCGATCTACCGGCGCTTTAGTTCTGTTTGAGCTCGGCCAACTGGCTCTCGAGCGCGCTGCGCCGATCGTCAGCGGCCTGCACCGCGTCATCCCACAACCCTTCGAACCAGTCGCGCACGGTGGTCTGGAGTTCGTTCCCCGACGACGGAGTGAGCAGCAGGGCAGCGGCGACCCCGACGGCTGCGCCGCACGCGGCGCCGGAGAGAAAAGCGATCACACGGTTCATAACGACCCCCATCGGGGCGACGGCCCCGGGTAATTGGCACGCACGATCCTGTCGAAATTATCGCATGAGTCAGCCGCCGAGAGCGCCCCGGGCTGAGGCGTTGTCAGGATGATCGCATCTCGATGCAAGCGAAAAACGATACCGCCGCGAACTGCGCCGATTTCGCGAACTGCCGCTTTGCACGACCTATTGGCGAAATTCGCGTCATTTGCGGTGGAAATTGCTGAACCGGAAAACAAGATGCGATTGCCCTGGGGGCACTTCCGGTGTGTGTATCTCTCGTTATAATCACTGCACCCTGTTGTGGTTGTTGGAGACCCTTCATGCTCGCTCCCCTACCTGTCGACATTCAAGACTTCATGCGCTGGACCTGGGTCCAGATCTCGCCCTATTTCGATGAACTCGAGGCCCGGCCGTTATCCGCCGAGACCGTCGGGGCCTGGCTGGCCGACTGGTCGGCGCTCGCCCGCCGGTTGCACGAGACCCGTCAGCGCCTGCTCGTCGCGACCTCGGTCAACACGGTCGACGCCGCGGCCGATGCGGCGTACAACGCCTTCTTGGACGACATCTACGCGAACGAGGAGGCGGCCAGCCAGCGGCTCAAAGAGAAGCTACTCGCCAGCGGTCTCGAGCCCGAAGGCTTCGATATCCCGCTGCGCAATCTGCGCGCCGACGCCGATCTGTATCGCGAGGCCAACCTGCCGCTGTTGATCGAGGACCACAAACTCGTCCGCGAACAGGAGAAGATCCAGGGCGCGCAATCGGTCATCTGGCAGGGCCAGGAGTTGACCCTGGTGCAGACGCTGCGACGGCTGCAGGGCGAAACACGCGAGACCCGCGAAAAGATGTGGCGCCTCGCCTTTGATCGTTGGCTGCAGGACCGTGACGCCCTCAACGACCTGTGGGCCCGCATGTTCGCCACGCGCAGCCGTCTCGCTGCCAACGCCGGCAAACCCGACTACCGGGCGTACATCTGGCAGAAGAACTACCGCTTTGATTACACCGCCGACGATTGTCTGCGCTTCGCCGACGCGATCGAGGCGACCGTCGTCCCGGCGGCGCGTCGGGTCTATGCGCGGCATCGCGCGCGTCTGGGCGTCGAGACGCTGCGCCCTTGGGATCTGAGCGATGGCTGGTTCAATCGCCCGGTCGAGTCGAACGGCCACGCGCCACTCAAGCCGTTCGTCGACGTCGCCGAGTTGATCGCCCGCACCGGCGACATCTTCCAACGCGTCGATCCCACGCTCGGCGGCTATTACGCCGATATGCGCGGCGCGGGTCTGCTCGACCTCGACAACCGTAAGAACAAGTCACCGGGCGGTTTCTGCACGGACTTTTCGTACTCGGCTCGGCCGTTCATCTTCATGAACGCCGTCGGCGTGCACGATGACGTGCAGACCCTGCTCCACGAGAGCGGCCACGCCTTCCACGTCTACGAGACCGGCAGGCTGCCTTACTTCCAACAGCAAGACGTGACGATGGAGATCGCCGAGGTCGCGTCGATGAGTATGGAGTTGCTCGCGGCGCCCTATCTGGCCCAGGCGAACGGCGGTTTCTACGAGACGCGGGATGCCGCGCGCGCGCGGAGCGAGCATCTCGAAGGCATGTTGTTCTTCTGGCCGTTCATGGCCGTGGTGGATGGTTTCCAGCACTGGGCGTACACGCACCCGCAAGACGCGGTCGTGCCCGAGGCGTGCGACGCGACCTGGGCCCGTCTGTGGGCGCGGTTCATCCCCGACGTCGACTTCTCTGGCCTCGAGACCGTGTGCGCGACCGGCTGGCATCGCAAGCTCCACATCTTCCAGTTGCCCTTCTACTACATTGAATACGGCCTGGCCCAGCTTGGCGCGGCCCAGGTCTGGGCCAATAGCCTGACCGACCCGGCAGGCGCGTTGGCCGCCTACCGGCGCGCGCTTTCGCTCGGCGCCACGCGGCCGTTGCCCGAACTGTATGAAGCCGCCGGCGCGCGTCTGGCCTTCGACGCCGAGACCCTCGGACGTTCGGTGTCCCTGATCGAGACGACGCTGGCGCAACTGGCTGGCGAATCGGCGTGACGCAAGCGCGCGGCGCAGGCCTCGGCCGGGCGCCGCGCACCAGGAGACGAGATCACCATGTCGGATCACTTGACGAAGCGCCTCTCGACGCTTCAGGCGGCGCTGCGCGACTCGCGCCTGCGCGCCCTCGCCGTCGTGGCCGGGCCGAACTTGTTCTACCTGACAGGTTTGCCGTTTCACCTGAGCGAACGCCCGACGGTCGGCTTCTTCCCGGAAGAGGGCGATCCCGTCTTCGTCGTGCCGGCGCTCGAGGAGACCAAGCTCCTCGGCGGCAAGCTGCCGTACGACTTCAAGTATGCGACCTACACCGACAGCGACGGCCCCGACGCGGCATTTGCGCGCGCCGCCGAGCTGCTCGTCGCGACGGGCGTGGGTGAGGGCGCGCGCCTGGGCGTCGAGGCGCGCCGCATGCGGGTCATGGAATTGCGTCTGGTCGAGGAGTGGCTGCACTCGCAGGTCGCCGCCGCCGAGGATGTGCTCGCGAGTCTGCGCGCCGTCAAAGACGAGGCCGAGCTCGGCCACATGCGCGCGGCCGTCGCCGTCGCCCAGGCCGCGCTCAAGGCCACGCTGCCCTTGATCCGCGTCGGCATGACCGAGCGCGAGTTGGCCGCCGAGTTGACGGCGCAGACGCTCCGCGCGGGCTCCGATCCGGATCTGCCCTTCGCGCCGATCGTGGCCAGCGGCCCGAACTCGTCGCTGCCGCATGCCTTCCCGACCGAGCGCCGCCTCGCGCCCGGCGACCTGCTCACGCTCGACTGGGGCGCCGCCGCGAACGGGTACATGGCGGACCTGACACGGACGTATGCCGTGGCCGAGATGCCGGCGCCCGAGCTGCAGCGCATCTACGCGCTGGTCAAGGGCGCCAACGCCGCGGGCGTGGCCGCGGCCCGGCCGGGTGTGGCCTGCGCCGACGTCGACGCCGCCGCCCGCCAGGTGATCGCCGACGGCGGGTACGGCGAGTACTTCGTCCACCGCGTCGGCCACGGACTCGGGCTCGAAGGCCATGAAGACCCGTCGATGCACAGCCGCAACGATACGCCGCTCGCCCTGGGCATGACGTTCACGGTCGAGCCAGGCATCTATTTGCCTGAGCGCGGCGGCGTGCGGATCGAAGACGACGTCGTGGTCGGCGCCGACGGCGGGATCTCGCTCAGCGATCTCGACCGGGAGCTTTGTGTCATCGCCTGACCGTGCACCAAATGCGCGATGGGCGGGCGGGGTCGGGCGCTGGCTCGGCCTGGTTCCGCCCATCGCTTTCTTTTTCCTCGCGACACTCCAGCTGACCCGCCTCCCGCTCTGGTGGGACGAGGGCGGCAGCCTCGACTTCCTCGATCGGTCGCTGTCGGCCGTCGCCGCGCTCGACACGCATCCCCCCGGCTATCACCTGACGCTTCTGGCCTGGACAAGCGTGATGGGCCGCTCGCCCTTCGCCGTTCGCGTGCTCTCGGCCTTGATCGGCACGCTGGCGGTCGCCGTGTTTGGATGGGCGCTGGGACGGTTGACTGCGGGAGCGCGGGGGCGCGGGAGCGGAGAGCGCAGCAGCGCTCCCGCGCTCTCTGCAGTTCTGATGGCCTGTTCGCCCTTCCTGCTTCATCACGCGCGTGAGGCGCGGATGTATGCGCTGGCGATCGGGCTGGCGGCGCTCAGCCTGGGTCTGTTGGCGCACATTCTGCACGCGCCGACGCCACAGCGCCGGACCTGGGTGGCCTACACCCTGACGTTGGCGGCCGGCATGTACGTCCATCTCGGGTTTGTGGCCGTCGTCGTGGCAGAGGCGACCGCCGTCGTCTTGAGCCTGCGCCGTTGGCCCGGACGCTGGCGGGCCTGGTTGGGGGTCGCGCTCGGGCTTGGGCTGGCGCTGGCGCCGTGGGCGGCGCTGTTGGTTTCGGCGCGCGGCGTGGTATTGAACGACACCCGTCTCGAGGCCGGCGCGCGCGTCGACGTGGCCGCGACGGGGCTCGAGGTCGCGCGTCAGATCGCGGCTGGCACCGATGCGCCGGCTGACCTGTGGGGCTGGGCGCCGTTGGGCGTCTTCGCCGCGCTGGCCGCGGTCGGCGTCTGGCGGTTGCGCCGGCGTCTGCCTGAAGCCGTTGCGCTGCTCGGGCTGTTGGCTTTCGGGATCGCCGGCGCCGCACGGATCAACTACGGCCTGGACGGCGCGATCGCGGTCGCGGCGCGCCTCGGGTTTGCCGCGTTGCCCGGGCTGTTGGGGCTGGCGGCCGTCGCGCTGATCGGGTCCGCCCGGCCGTGGCGCACGGCGGCGCTGGCCGCCGTCGTCCTGTTCAGCGCCCCGGGCCTTTGGGCGGCGCTCAATCAGCCGATCGATCCAAACGAAGACATGCGGCCCGTGATCGCCCACATCCAGGCGCTGGCCCGGCCGAACGACGCGGTGCTGTACACGTTCCGCTGGCAGAACGGCGATCTGGCGAGCTATTGGCCCAGCCATCTGCTACAGCCGATGATGCGCGTTTACGATCGCGACGACGTCGGCGCGTATGTGGCGGACCTGGCAACCGGTCACGATCGCATCTGGCTGCTCAACTACGGCACGGTCTGGGGCAACGCCAGCGACGCGATCTACCCGCTGCTCGAGGCGCAGGCCGCGATCGCCGATCGCGCCCAGATCGGCGCGACCGAGGTCGTGCTCGTGGCGTTCGTCCCGCCGCTGTCGGATCCGGCGCCGGCGCGACGCCCGCTGGGCGCTGCGACGCTCGGCTTTGCGCCGATCGCCGTTCAAGCACGCGCCGGCGACGTCGTGCCGGTCCGCGTGCGCTGGACCGATGCGCCTGCGTCGGCCAACACCTTCTTGCACCTGGGCGCTGCCGAAGCCGCCCCGCTGGCGCAGCTCGACCGCGCGGTCGCTAGTCTGACGAACGGCGAGCTGGCCGCCGCGCTGCTCATCCCGCCTGGCACGCCGCCCGGCCGCTACGCCGTGTTCGCCGGGCTGTACGACCCCGCCACGGGCGCGCGTGTCGCGGTCAGTGCGCCGGCCGGCTGCGACACGGCCGATCGGCTCTGTTTGGGTACGGTCGATGTCGGGCCGTGAACAGGCGATCAATCCACGGGGGCGGGGCGTTCAAGCAGACGTGCGACGAGCAGGGCCAAACCGGCCAGACACAACAAGATCAAGGCCAGAGTGATCGCGAGGCTCAGATCGCGCTCGAGGCCGAGGTAGATCGCCAGCGGCATCGTTTGCGTGACACCTGTCAGGTTCCCGGCGAAGAGGATGGTGGCGCCGAACTCGCCGAGTGCGCGGGCCCAGGCCAACGCGATGCCGCCAAGGATCGCCGGGGTCGTGAGCGGCAGCGCGACGGCCCGGAAGATGTGCCAGCGGTCGGCGCCGTCGATCTCGGCCTGCTCGAACAAATCCGGATTGAGCGCGCGGAACCCGAGCGTCGTCGTGCGCACGAACAACGGCCCGGCCACGAACCATTGCGCGAGCACCACGGCGGCGGGCGTGAACGGCAGCGTGACCCCGATCGCTTCGAGACCCGGGCCGAGCAGGCCGCGGCGCCCGAACGCGAACAGCAGCGCGAGCCCGGCCACGGCCGGCGGCATGACGTTGGCCAGGTCGATCAGCAGGTCGAGCACGCGCCGGCCGGGCAGACGCGCGTGCGCCAGACCGTAGGCGAGCGGCAGGCCGAACACCAAACACAACCCGATCGCGACCACCGACGTCGATAGGCTGACGCCCACGGCCTGCCAGACCGCGGGGTCGGTCAACCCACGCGCCAGCGACGCCGCGTCGGCGCGCCAGACCAGCGCCACGAAAGGCAACGCCAGAAAGACCGCATACGGCACCACGACCCACGGCGCTGCGCGCCCACGTCTCCGCATCCGGCAACTATACACGCGAGGAGCGGGTAAGCGGAGAGCGCGGGAGCGCAAATCAGCAATCCCCAGTGGTATGCTCTCGATATGGCGACTGAATATCTTTCGGGTGGGCAGCCGTTCTTGCTGCCAGCGGCGGGGCGGCGCGGCGCGCTCCTGATCCATGGGTTCACCGGTTTTCCTCGGGATATGCGGCCGGTTGGAGCTGCGCTGCAGGCGGCCGGCGTGACGGCGCTGGGCGTGCGCCTGCCCGGGCACGGCACGGCCGTCGATGATTTGTTGCGCAACCACTGGGAGGATTGGCATCAGACCGTGCTCGACGGCTATCACCTGCTTTCCGGGTTGTGCAGCGAGGTGGTCGTGATCGGGCTGTCGATGGGTGGCGTGCTGGCGCTCCGGTTGGCGGCCGAGCAGCAAGTGCTCGGCGTCGTGACGATGAGCGCGCCGAGCGTGTTGCACCTCAATCAGCTCGACTGGCGTGCCCAGAACGCGCGTCTGATCAGCCCGTTTCTACGGGCCGTGCCCAAGAACTTCGAGGGCGAGCCGCCCGCGGATGTGTATCCGGTGTTCCCGACGCTGGCCGTCGCCCAGTTCTTCGATCTGCTCCAGGCGACGGATCCGCTGTTGCCAAAGGTGCGCGTCCCGACGCTGATCGTGCACTCGCGCGCCGACGATTTCATCAAGCCCGAGAACGCCAACTACTTCAACCTGCGGCTGATCAACAGCCCGCACGAGCTCTTCTGGCTCGAGCGCAGCGAGCACGTCGTCACCACAAGCGTCGAACAAGACGTCTTGCTGCCGCGCGTGACGGAGTTCGCGCTGGGGCTGGCCTGACGCGCGGGTCTGTCGTCGGCCGCGGTAACGACAATGCTCAAGACACGCGGAGAGACAGGCAGCTCAGCCCGCCGTCGAGCTTCTCGAATTCCGACATCATCAGCACGAGGGGCCGATAACCCAGGGCGTCGAGCCGGGCTTCGAACTCCGGAAACCCGGCTGCCACAAGCACGCGGTCGTTGACGCGGATACAGTTGGCGGCGTAGGCCTCGCGCTGCGTGACGATGACGGGTTCGAAGTCGCGCAGCAGCGGGTGCTCGGCCAGCGCCGGGATCACGGCCAGGCGGTTGTCGCCCAGATATGAGAGACCGCTCTTCAAATGGAGGATGTCGTCGCGGTCGCGGATGTCGATGGTGACGGCCGAGTAGTCGTGAGCTTCGAGCCAGGCCTGCAGCTGCGCGGCGCCTTCGGGGTTCGTGCGCGCCGAGATCCCGATCAGGAAATGGCCGTCGGCGTCGCAGATGTCACCGCCGTCGAGCGTGCCGGGCGCCGTGATCTCGGCCAGGTCGGGAAAGCGCTCGCGCAAAGTCGAGCGCATCGTGTCAACCTCGCCGGCGCGGCTCGGCGCGCCCGGTCGGCACAGGATCGCGCCACGGGGCGTGATCACGGCCGTGTCCTCGACGAAGGTGGAGTCCGGATACTCCGCCAGCGGTTCGAGACGCGTGAGCGTCAGGCCGCACGCCTCCAGCGCGCGACAATACGCTTCGAACTGCGCGCGGGCCAGCGCGACGTTCGGCTTCCCGAGATCGACGCGCGTGAGCCCCTGCGCGTACGTGGGGCCCGGTGGGCGGACGATGGCGTGTGTGAAGTGGTGGGCGCTCATGTGTCGCCGAGTATAGGGCAAGCTCCCGGTCACGTGAAGACCCACTGACGTGAGCCCTCAATCAGCCTGTCGGTCGCCCTTCGCGTCATGGATTCCCTGTCGATACTTTAGGCTCGAGCGTCGCCCCAACACCAGCTTCGCGTCCTTCGCGTCTTCGCGGTTCACCCACTCGCGTGAGCGTTCAAACACCGCTGCGCGCCGTATAATTTCGAACATGTCCCTGGATGCAGATGTCATCGTCGTGGGCGCCGGACCGGCCGGCTCATCGACGGCCTACTTCCTGGCACAGGCCGGTCATCACGTGTTGCTCTTGGATCGTGCCGACTTCCCGCGCGACAAGACGTGCGGCGACGGACTTTCGCCGCGGGCCTTGCGTGTGCTCGGGCTGATGGGCGCGCTGCCCGAGGTCGAGGCGGCCGGCCATCGGATCGACACCCTTCGTCTGTTTTCGCCAAACGGCGACAGCGTCGGCGCGCCGATCGTTGACCGAGACGGTCGCCCGGCTCAAGCGCGCGTGCTGCCGCGCTTCAAGCTCGACGACATGATCCGGCGCGCGGCCGTGCGGGGCGGGGCGGAGTTCCGGCACGGCACGGTCACGGCGCTGACCCGGTCCGACGGTCGCTATAGCGGCGTGGTCCAGGAAGGCGCATCGCTGAACGCCCGGTTGATCGTGATCGCCACCGGCGCGTCGACGGGCTTGTTCGAGCGATCCGGCGTGGCCCGTGCGGAAGGGGATCTGGGCCGCGCCGCTCGTGCCTATTACGAGGGCCTCAGGCCGTTGCCGAACGAAGTCGAATTCCACTTCGATTCCGTGCCGCTGCCGGGCTATGGGTGGATCTTCCCGACCTCGGAGACCAGCGCCAATATCGGCGCCGGCTACTTCGTCAAGTCCGGCCGAAGACCGCTACAGGCCTCGCCGCAGCAGACGATGCGCGATTTTCTGCAGAACGCCCACGTGGCTGAGGTGATCGGTGACGCGGTCCCAAGCACGACGCCAAAAGGCTATCCGTTGCGGACCGACTTTCTGACCGCGACGCTGGCCGAGCCTGGCCTGGCGATGGTTGGCGAGGCGGCCGGGTTGGTCAACCCGTTGACGGGCGAAGGCATCGACTTCGCGCTCGAGTCCGGCGAGTTGGCCGCCGAGGTGATCGCGGCCGAGTTGCGCGCCAACCGCTCGACGGCCGACATGGCTCAGGCCTTTGTGCGCGGCCTGAGCGGGCAGTTCGGCGCGTTCTTCACCAGCATCGGCCGCGTTCGCGATTTGTACTTTCAGCCCTGGGTGTTGAACCGCTTCGTGCGCGCCGCGCAACGACACGAGGATCTCAAGCTCCTGCTGTTGCAGATCGCGCTCGGCAACACGGATCCGATGCGGGCGTTGCGGCTCGGCGTGCTCGCGCGGTTGATCTAGATCCGCGAAGGGTCGGCTCTGCCCCGCTGACGCCGGACGGTCGCGCCTGACAGCCAGACGACTCGCGCGCAAACGGCCATCGCCCTGTTGCGGCCGGCGACACACAACCCGCCTATAATCCGCCCATGCTCCAACCTCTCGCGATCATCGTCGGCGCGGCTCGCGGATCCGGTCGGGCCGCTGCCCTGGCGCTCGGCCGCCGCGGTCTGCACATCGTCGTGTGGGACGTCAACCCGGACGCCGTCGATCGAGTTGTGGCCGAGATCGTCGCCGGCGGTGGCTCGGCCGAAGCCGTGACCGCCGATATTAGCAACAAGATGGCGGCGCAGACGGCGCTGTACCGGCTGCTCGAGGCCCACCCCAAGATCGACCTGCTGGTCAACGCGGCCGAGATCGAGCCGCGCACATCGGCGTTGAAAATGGACGAAGGCGAGTGGGATCGCACGCTCGACGTCGGCGTCAAGGGCGCCTTCCTCGTCGCGCAGACGGTGGCCCGCGCCATGCAGGTGACCGGCGGCGGCGTGATCGTCAACGTCCTTCGGCGGGCCGATGTGCCCCACGCCGGCGTATGCGCGGCGCGCGCCGCGCTGGCTGCGCTGACCACCGCGCTCGCAGCCGAGTGGGCCGAGCACGGTGTGCGCGTCATCGGCGTGCCGTCGGCCGAGATCCACTCCCTCGAGACCCTGCCGCTCGCGGCCGAGTAGCGCCATGCCCATCGACGTCCATACCGATCTCCGCGTGCTGCGTGCCGGGGCTTTACTGGCCGCGAGCAGCTGGCCAACGCGCGAGCAACGCGACCGCGCCTATCAACCGCATCGCGTCGCGCTGGCGGCGCAACGCGCTTTTTCCGGCGAGTCGGGTCGGCCCGAGGTCGTCGCCGCCGACGCCGCGGCTGCCGTGGATCTGCAGGCGTACTGGCACGATGCCCTGACGGGCGAGCCGACCGAGCTGCCCGGGCTGGGCGATTTCATCGACCAGCATCGCGCCGATCTCGCCGCGGCCGAGACGGCGCTCGAAGCGGTGTTGGCCGAGCGCGATTTGACCGTTCTGCTCATGCAGCTCTTCGCGCGTCCGGTGCTCCTGGCCGCGACCCCGAATCTGCTCTTCCCCGGCCGCACCGCGATCGGCGTGGCCACGGCCGTCGACGTCGTCGCCGTCGTGCCGCCCCCGATCGCCTGGGGCAGCTCGACGCCCTGGCGCTACGACGAACGCCCCGACGAGACGCTGGCCGCCGTGGCCCAGGCCTTCGGTTCGGCCCTGGTCGCGGATGGCGCGCTCGCAACGGTCGGCACGCCGATCGCGGCCGCCGATGTCGGCGCGGTGCCGGCGGCCGTCGCCGTGCTGGCGCTTCGCGAATTCGAGGGCCAGGCCGCCGCCGATCAATATCGGGTGCTGGCCAAGCGCACACTGGGCCTCACCGGTCTGCCGGCCGTCGTCGGCGCGCTGCAGGAGTGGCTCGGGCGCCAGTGAGGGCATCGGGCGCGAAACGAATCGTTCCCGGCGGCTGACGCACGCTCCGATGTTCCCAAGCGCCTGAGACGGCCCGGCGCATCCTGCGGCTGGGCTGCATCGGGTCGCTTGGTGGCTCGACTCCAGGTCGCGTTATTCGCGGCCAGAATCCGCCCGCATCAAGTATGGACACACACCCACTTGGGCCACGGTCCGCGATCCGCGATCTTCCGATTACAATTTCGCCATGGTCTACACCCTGAATCTCGAACATCTGGACGGGCGCTGGTACGCGCATGTCGCCGAGTTGCCCGGAGCGTTTAGCGATGGCGCGACGGTCGACGAGGCCACACGCACCGCCGCGCAGGCGATCGCCAACCACCTGGTCTGGTCGGAAGCCGAAGGCGATCACGGCCCGCGACCGATGACGACCGTGGCCGAGATCATCCGCTCGTGGAACTACGCGCCCGAATACGAGGTGAACGCGTTCTTCGCGACGGATCGCCCGCCGCTCATCGAGGCCGACGTCGACGAGATGCGCAAGCTGTTGTATCTGGCGCGCGCCGAGCTGCTCGATTCGTTCCTGGGTCTGAACTTCGAGCAGCTGGCTCAGAAGCCGGACGCCGACACCTGGTCGGTCTACGAGGTGCTGCAACACGTCAGCTCGGCCGAGAACTGGTATCTCGATCGGCTCGGGCTGGCGCATGAGCCGGCCTGGGAGATGAAGGACACGCTTGGCCGCGTCCTGCTCGTGCGCCAGCACCTGCTCGACGTGTTGCCACAGCTGGTCGGCGACGAGCGCATCGTGGAATGGAACGGCGAATTGTGGTCGCCGCGAAAAGTCGTGCGCCGCACGCTCTGGCATGAACTGCTCCACGCCCGCGACATCAAGCGGATCCGCGGCCTGCTGCTGGCGGCGTCGAGGTCGGAATGACGGGCCACGATCCGCTGGCCGAATACCGGGCGGCGTTGATGAGCCGCCTCGAAATGCAACCGGCGACCTTCGCCGCTTTGACGCGGCGACTGCCCGATGGCGACTGGCACACGCGCGGCGCCATCGATGACCTCAACCTTCATCAACTGGCGGCGCACATCCGCGATGCCGAGACGCGCGCGTTCTACCCACGCATCGAACGCATCCTGGCCGAGGACGAGCCGCATCTCGAGCCGTTTCCCTACCACTATTGGTCGATCGAGCACGATTACCGTGCGGATGAGCCGTTGGCCGACATCGTCGCGACGTTCTCCGGCGCGCATCTGGCGCTCTTGACGCGGCTGCGGGCACTGGCGGTCGACGATTGGTCGCGGATCGGCTTTCACCCGCCCTCGGGTCCGCGGACGGTGCTGTGGTGGGCCGAACGCATCCATGGCCATGCGGCGACCCACCTGTCGGACCTGAGCCGCGCACTCGATGCCGTCTGAGCCCGGCCGGCTCGCGTTCCGCTCACCCAATCTCTCAATCACCCAATCACCCAATTGCCTCGTCGCCCACTGAACCCATGCATTTTCTGACCGATCCACAGTTCGCCACGCTCGTGGCCTTGTGCAACACGATCGTCCCGACGCTCGATCATGCCGATGACCCGCATGGGTTTTGGGCGCGCCGCGCGACGGACCTGGATGTGCCGCGGTTGTTTACGCGCACGGTGCGTGATCTGCAAAGCCCGGAGCAGGGGCGCGAACTCAAGCTGTTGCTCGACGCACTCGGCCGCGGCGCCAGCGCGCTGCCGCTCACGGGGTACCCCAGGCCCTTCACGGCCCTCACGCCGCTCGAGCGCGAGCGCGTGCTGCAGCGCTGGTCGACGTCGCCGCTGCCGCCGTTGCGACGCGCGTTTCAGGCGGTCAAGCGTCTGACGCTCGCCCTGTACTACTCGGTGCCGGATGCGAATGGGATCAACCCGAACTATGTCGCGATGGGCTACGAACGGCCGGTCGTCGATCCCGTCGAATCTCGACGGCGAACGACGATCAAGCCGCTGCAGCCGCGTGATGGGCAGACGTTGACCTGCGACGTCGTGGTGATCGGTTCGGGCGCCGGCGGCGGCGTGGTCGCCGGGACCCTGGCCGCGGCCGGCCGCGACGTGATCGTGATCGAGAAAGCGGCGGCGCGTTCCGCTCCGGATTTCGACGACGACGAGTTCACCGGTTATCAGCGCTACTACGAGAACCAGGCCGTGTTGACCACCGAGGACCTGGGGGTCACGATCCTGGCGGGCAGCGCGCTCGGCGGCGGTACGACGATCAACTGGGCCGTGTCGTTTCGCACACCCGATCACGTCCGGGACGAGTGGGAGCGTGAGCACGGCGTCAGCGATCTGACCGGCGCCGATTTCGCGCGAGATCTCGACTCGGTTTGCGCCCGGATCGGGGTCAACGAGACCGAGGCCATCGCGGGTCCATCCGCTCAACGGCTCGAGCAGGGCGCGACGGCGCTCAAGCTGCCGTGGGGGCCGACGCCGTTGAACGTCGACGGCTGCGCGGTCGACGGCGCCGAGCGGTGTGGATTCTGCCCGTTTGGCTGTCCGCGCGACCACAAGCGCAGCACGCTGGTGACGTATCTCGAAGACGCGGCCGGCGCCGGTGCGCGGTTCCTGACCGACACCCATGTCGAGCGCGTGCTGATCGACGGCGGCTGCGCGGTCGGCGTCGAGGCACGCACACCAGCCGGCGACGTGACGGTGCGGGCCAGGGCCGTCGTCGTCGCAGCCGGGAGTCTGCAGACGCCGGCTGTGTTGCTGCGCAGCGGGTTGAGCAACCCCAACATTGGCCGACACCTGCGTCTGCATCCGACGGCGGCGATGTACGGCGACTACGGCAAGCCGGTGCGGCTGTGGCACGGCCCGATGCTCTCGCGCTACGTGTCCGCGTACACCGACCTGGACGGGCGCGGCTACGGCGTGGTGATCGAGCACCCGCCGGCGCATCCGGGCTTGCTGGCGCTCGCGCTGCCGTGGCGATCGGGCGAGCAGCACAAACGCGTGATGGCGCGCAGCGCCAACTATGCCGCCTTCATCTCGATCACGCGCGACACCGGCAGCGGGCGCGTGACTGTGGGCGCCGACGGCAAGCCGCGCATCGCGTATGCCCTGAACGACGTTGACGGTCGGCACCTGTTGCGCGGCATCGAAGCCATGTTCGACCTGCACGTCGCCGCCGGCGCCGACGAGATCGGCGGACCGCAATCGGGTCTGACGCCGTGGCGCCGCCGGGTCGACAAGGCCAGCTACGTCGGCCAGATCCGCCAGATCGGTTTGGGCGTGAACCGGGCGATGGTGTTCTCTGCGCATCAAATGGGCTCGGCCCGCATGGGCGGGTCCGCGCGGACGTCGGTGGTCGATCCCTATGGTCGCAGCTGGGAGACGCAGGGCCTATACGTGGCCGATGCGTCGCTTTTCCCGACGGCCTCGGGCGTCAACCCGATGGTCACGGCGATGGCCCTGGCCCGGCGTGTCGCGCGTCGCATCGATTCCGATTTGGCGTAACGTCCGGGCGCCGGCGGTCATGGCGGCACGGAGGGCGGCCTGTGTGGCGGCTGTAGGGGCGGCCCTTGTGGCCGCCCTCCATGCCGCCTCTTCGCGCCTGACCCCACATCGCATGGGCCGCGCAGCCCAGCCGGTCCGGGCAATCAACCCCGCCCGGCGTTACCGGGCCACGGACGATCCGACCCCAACCCGACTCGCATTTCGGGCGCCGGCGGCGACCGTGACGTCGGCCGACCGCGTCGCGCGATGGGCCGAGAGGGGGCGGGGCGCGCCGGCCAATGCGGCCGAAAGGGCGGCCGAAGGGGCGGCCCCAATGGCCGCCCCTACAGCCGCCCCTACGGCCGCCCCCACGTCCACCTACGCGTTACGAACCGTCACGGCCTGACATACACCCCCACCGAGTCGCCGCGGCCCCACATTGCCTCGTCGTACATCGCCGTGGCAATCGCCGGCAGGGCCGTGAAACGTCCGCTGCGTACGGCGCGCGCCAGGTACGAGAACGTGTGCCGCCCGGCCGAGAGCGTTGTGATGAAGAAGCTGACGCGATCGGATCGGATCTCCTTCTGGTTGTAGCCATAGCGTTCCCAGTGATAGACGTCGCAATCCGACGACCACATACAGGCCTCGAACGCGCTGCGGTCGTACGAGCTGGTGTTCAGGCGCTCGTTGATCGGCTCGAGCCCGCCGGGGATCATGTCCTCCACCAGCATGAATGAACCGTCGCGGGGCAGGTCGACGGTCAGCGTGACCCGCACGAGATCGCCCACGTTGAAGGTGCTGACCGGGTTCCCTCCGCGCGCCGTCGTGTAGCGCCGTTGAACGTCGATGACGCCGGCTCTCGGCACGCGCGCGACTTCGGTGTACCAGCGTTCGGTGGCCGTGTAGAACACCGTCCGGCCGGCGCTTGTGATTGAGATCGTGTTGGCTCCGACCTGCAGCGCATCAGCCGGCAGCGTGACGGTCGTGGTCAGGCGGCCGTTGCCAAGTTGCCCGCGCGCGACCTCGACACCGTTGACGGTGACCGTGTACTGGGCCGCCGGCGTGCCGCGCTCGCGGGCGAGCAAGTCGTCGGTCAGCGCCAGGATGGTGAAGGACGTCTCGTTGGTCGAGCCCCAGCCGTCCGCGCGGCGCTGGCTCATCAGGTAACGCACGCTCTCGATCACGAGCGCGTCGTCAGGCGACAGCGCGACCAGCGCGCTTAGAGCCAGCGCCGTGCTGCGCGTGGTCGAGGCCATGGTCTTTTCGTGATAGTGCCCGTCGTGATCCGCGCCCGACCAGTAGGCGCGTCCGTTCTCCCGCTGTGCCGCGGCGGTGAGCAAGGCGAGTTGCTCGCGCGCGCCCGTGTCGTCGCCAAGCAGGTGCAGGGCCAGGGTCAGGCTGGCGCGGCTGAACGCATCGAGCCGGCCGCCGTTCGCGGCGGCTTTCTGTGTGGCGACGAGGTCGCCGCGTCCGGCCAGCGCCAGGCTGTACAGCGCAAAGGCCTTTGTGTGATCGTCCAACATCTCGATGCGTTCGCTCAGGTAATCGGCGCCGCGCGCGATGACGGCCGAGTCGACCTCGTAGCCGGCGGCGCGGGTCTGGGTCAAACCGAAGATCACCCAGGCGGTCTGATAGTCGTCGGTCGCGTCGTCGGTCCACCAGCCCCAGCCGCCGTCGTCGTGCTGGAAGCCGTACAGACGTTGGACGCTGGCGTCGATTTTGCGCGCCAGATCGGCGCCGTCGAGGGCCTCGGTCAGGCCGAGCTCTCGGAAGGCGTGCGCGACAACGGCGTTGGGCAGGGCGCGGCTCATGGTCTGCTCCACGCAGCCGTAGGGGTAGCCCGTGAGGTACACGAGCCCGTCGGTGATGTTGCCCGCGATCGAGCCGCTGAGTGTCAGATCGACGCGGCTCAGCGCCAGCACGTCGGCCGGCCGCATCACGGTGAGCGTGCGCGACGACGCGACCTCGCCGACCTGGGTCTTCAGGTCGGGCACGGCCAACGGCTGCACGATCACCGGCAGCTCGATCGAGTCGCGGCGGGTATGGTCGTTCGGATCCATCGTCCAGAAGGTCAGCTTGACCTCGCCGGCCGTCAGCGCCCGGGCGCGCCAGGTCACCACGGCCGTGGATCGCGCCGGCACGGTCACGCGTTGCGTCAGCGGATCGCGAAGCTCGAAACCGCCCGACATGAGCAGCCCCGCATCGACGCTGCGCGCGGCATCCGTGTTGTTGTGCACCATCGCCGTCAGGTCGACGTCGTCGCCGGTTGTGAGCGTGTCGGGCAACAGCGGCCGCACGTTCAGGTCCTGCTGGGTGACGATCTGCGTCGTCGTTTCGCCGACCTGCGTCGCGATGGTCACGGCACGCGCGGTCAGCCGCCAGGTGGTGAGTGTGTCGGGCAATGTGACGGTCAGGCGGGCGTCCCCATTGGCGTCCGTGACGAGCGACGGCTCCCACAGCGCGGTGTCGGCGAAGTTGTTGCGCGGTTGCAGACCGGGTCCGACGCCGCCCCCGCCACCGCCGCACCCACCGCCGTCCCAAATCATCAACCAGCGAAAGGGCAGGAAGCTGCCGAAGCCGCTGACCGCCGAAGCGTGCGGGAAGTAGAAGGCGTCGAAGATCGGCCCGGCCGCCTCTTCGCGCAGCCGGAAGATGGCTTCGTCGACCAGCGCCAGGGTGAGTTGCGCCTGCGCCGGCTGCCCGTTCGAGTCGGACACGTGGATGTCGAAGGTCGCCTGCGCCCCGGCGGCGTAGTGCTCGTGATCGGGCGTGACCGTGATGTCGAGCCGCTTTTCGATCGGCGGGACGAGCAGCACGGTCCTGGCCGAGACCAGACGGCTGTCGGGTTGGTTGTTGTAGGCGCTCGGGTCGAAGACACGCGGTTGCCCCTGCGCATCGACCTCGGGTCGCCAGGCCGTGACGCTGACGTTGAGGTTCGGGGCGTCTTCGGGCAGGATCGGCACGGTCACGCGCGTGATCGGGCTATGGAGCGTGACGACCTGCTCGCGCATCAGCCCGGTGCGCCCGAGGCTGAGCAAAGCCGGTCCCGAGAAGTTCGAACGGACCGTGAGCACGGCCTGGTCGCCGGGCGCGTAACGCTCACGATCGGCTTCGACGCCGAAGACGCCGGCCCGATCCGGGTACGCCGCGGCGCCGGAGAACACCCACATCCAGTCCGACAGCACGACGTCGCGCCCGCGCGAGTCGATGACGTGCGCGGCGAGCTCGTAATACCCGGCCTCCAGCGCCGGAAGCTCCGCGGTGACGAGCCCCTCGGCGTCGCTGGTCAGCCGCGCCTGCGAGAGCACGTCCGAGTAATCCAGGCCCCGCTCGTTCCAGCCGCGCACGTCGAGCCGCAGGGCCTGGCCGGCGACCGGCGCGCCCGCGATATCGCTGATCCTCAGCCGCAACGTCACAGCCTCGCCCGGCTGGCGCAGCCCGCCGCGCGTCACCCACGACAGCACGGCCTCGCTCGGGTAGACGGTGAGCAGCCGATGCGCGCTGACGGGTTCGCCCTCTCCATCGGTGACCGTGGCTTCGATGCCGATCGTGACCGGCGCCTGCGCTGCGGAATCATATTGATAGAGCGCGTCGCTGGTCGCCGTGGTGGTGAAGACAAAACGCCCTGTGGCATCCGTCGTCCCCTTGATCGATCCGGCCGATTGCGGCGTCCAGGAGGTGTCCGAGCAGTCCTGCGCCTCGTAGCAGAAGGAATAGATGTCGTAAAGCGTCACCGTGACGCTGGCATTGGGAACCGGGGCGTCGAAGAAGTAGCGGCTGTCGATCGTGCCGCGGATGCTCTGGCCGGCGACGTAGCCGCTCGCGTCGGTGCTCAGCGCGATGTCGATCTCGGGCTTGCGGTACTCCTCAACCTGGAAGGGCTGTCGATGGCTTTCGGCGCCGTCGATGACCTCGATGGCATAGTCGCCGAGCATGGCGCCTTGGGCCAGCCGAAACAGGCTGTCGACCGAGCCGAACGCGTCGGTCCGCAGATAGATCGTGCGCACGATGTTGTCGCGCGCGTCGCGCAGACGTACGACCACCTCGCGATCGGGCTCGACGCTCAGCACGCCGTCATCGTCGCGACGCAGGACGGCTTTGAAGTGGACGACGTCGCCCGGCCGGTAGATCGGTCGATCGGTGGTGATGAACGCCGCGTGCGGGCTGCCGGCCTTCACCGGCGTGACGGCGCTCGGCTCCGCCGCCTGCCAGGTGCCGTTGAGCCCCGTGATCGTGCGATCGCCCAACGCCTCGGCGATGACCCACGCCACGCCGCCGACGTCGGCCAGGTCGAATTTGGCCAGCCCGTCGTCGTCGCTCGTGGTGGACGCCAGCGATCGCCCCTTGGCGTCGACCAACGTGACCGAGGCGCCGGGCGTCGGCGCGCCGTTGACATCGGTGACCCAGGCCAGCATCTGGTCGTTCGAGCGCCGCACCTGCACCGCCAACGAGGTCAGCGCCACCCAGAGCACGTCCCGACCCGTGCCGGCCGTCAACTCGAGGGCGTATAGACCGGGCGCGACGTCGGCCGGGATCGTCGTCTCGAGACGATAGGAGTCGTAGTCGTTCGCCGGACGGCTGACGCCGGCGCCGTCGAACTCCCAACGTGCCGCGATCGGGTCGGCGCTCAGATCCGGCGGAGGTTCGACCGTGCCGGCGTCGATCTCCCAGTAACTCGTCGTGCGCGCCGCGCCTGCGAGGAAGTCGTCCAGTTGCAGCGCGCGCAGCGTGAATGTCGCCACCACGGTCGGCGCCGAGCCGTCGTAGACGAACTGCACCCCGCGCCGTCCTTGCGTGTCGACCACCTGAGCCTTCGAGCCGATCCCGAAGTCCGCCAAGCGGTGTTCGGCCTCGGTCACGAACGTGACGCCGACCGACTTCGCAAGACCCGAGCGACCGCCGGCAAGCCGCACCGACGAGTCGAGCCTGACGGTGTAGTGCGTTGAGGCCGCGAAGAACCCGCCCGTCGGCGTGAAGACCAGCGTGCGCGGATCGTCCCAGCGCAGCGTGCCCGGCGTCGCCGGCGTGATCGAGAAGGCGGCCTCGACGCTCGCCGGATCGACGTCTTCGATGAAGCGCATGGTCACGCCCTGGGCCAGGTGTGCAGCCGAGTCGCCGTTGGTAGGCGTGAACTGCGCCAGCGGTGCCGTCTCGAAGCGCCCCGACAGATCGACCTGCATCGGCTGATCAGCGCTATCCCACAGCGGTCGGTCGATGCGCCAGGTGTAGTCGACGCCGGCGGTCAGCGTGACCGAGGGCGTGAAGGTCAGGACGTCGTGCTGCTCGTCGTAGACCGATCGTCCCGGAACGGCCGGCGTGAGCGAGAACGCGCGCTCGACGCTCCAGGCTTGGAGGTCGTAATTGAGGATCATCACGATCGGTGCGTTCGGCCCAGGCAGATCCGGCGTCACGATGCTGGCCACGACGTCTGTCGCGTGATACGACCAGTTCTCGGCCCGGGCCAGCGCGTTGCCCTCGAGGTCACGCGCGGTGCGCGCGAGCGCGAAGGTGAGATGGGTGTCGGGCGCCAGGGGCCTTTCGGGCGCCAAATGCAGATCCACACCACTGTTCGCCCAACTGAGCGTGAACGACGTGGCCGGTCGGACGGTGAGCGCGGCGGCGACGCTGGCCTGATCCATCGCCCGGTTGAAATGCAGGACGATGTCGGGCCGCCGCAGCCCCGCGCCGTTCTCGTCGGTCCGGCGCGAGAGCACGATCGGCAGGATCGGCTCCGCCGGCGGCAACGGCGCCGGGGTCGCCGCGGGGGCGGCTTTCGAGGCCGGCGCCGCCGATGGCGTGGCGGCCGGGCGGGCGGGGCCGCAGGCGGTCAGGAGCAGGCCGAACGCGACCAGGCAGTGGGTGATGGTTTTCAACATACGGACCTCCGAGGCGAAACGGTATGGATCTACCGTACGATCCGGCTGTTACCGGCGTTGACCACCACCCGTTCGATGGCTGTCACAAGACATTACCGTTTGGTCATATGCGATTGACACGTCGAGTCCGGGGGCTATACTCGACGCCATGTCCGCCCTGCCGCTGGTGCTGCTGGTCGACGACGACGACGCCATCCGGGCAGGCCTGGCCGCGGCGCTGCAGCGCGCCGGCTTCCGCACGCTCGAGGCCCGCACCGGGCTCGAGGCGCTCCACGTGATCGACGGCCAGCCCCCGGACGTGATCGCGCTCGACATCCTCATGCCCGAGCTGGATGGACGCGAAACGGTCCGCCGTCTGCGCCAGGCCGGAAACTGGACGCCCGTCATCATGCTGACCCAGATCAGCGCGACCGGCGAAAAGATCGCCAGCCTCGAGGAAGGCGCGGACGATTTCCTCAACAAGCCCTTCGACTCGTACGAACTGATCGCGCGCATCCGCGCGTTGCTGCGGCGCCAGGCCGTGGCCGGGCGGCCGGCCAGCCTGGCGAGCGTGCTGACAGCGGGTCCGCTCAAGCTCGAGCGCGAGACGCAGCGGGTCTGGCTCGCCGGCACGCAGGTCGCGCTCTCGAACAAGGCCTTTGGCGTGCTCGCGCATCTGATGAGCCGGCCGGGTGTCGTGGTCTCGCGCGAACAGCTCCTCGACCAGGTCTGGGGCTGGGACGACCCTGGCGGCATCCGCACCGTCGACGTCCGCATCGCCGAGATCCGGCGTAAGCTGGGCGATGCGTTCATCGAGACCGTGCCCGGCGAAGGCTATCGTTTCGTCGAGGAGCTGTGATGCGGCCCAGGGCGCTCTGGCTCGCGGCCGTGGTCGTGCTCGCGGTCGCCTTGATCGCGGCGGTCGCGTTGCGCGCGCTCGGCCCGACGACCGCCCTCGACGTCCGCTTCCTGATCGACCCGGCCAGCCTCGCGCTCGGCATCGGCGTCGTGCTCGCGCTTGTCCTGGCCGCGATCGCCTGGGCGGCGGCGCGCGCCGCGCGGCGCCTTGAGCAGACCCTGACGACGCAGGCCGCCGCTCAAGACCTCGAGCGTCGCCGCTTCATCCAGCGCCTCGATCACGAACTGAAGAACCCGCTAACCGCGCTGCAGATCCAGCTCGACAATGTCCAGGCCGCCTTCGGCGGTGCCGCTGGCGCGACGCCGGCTGTGGCCGAGGCGCGTCTGCAGGCCGACCGCCTCGCGCAATTGACCCGCGGCTTGCGTCGTCTGGCGGATCTCGAATCGCGACCGCTCGAGGTCGAGTCGGTCGGGCTCGAGGAACTGCTCTCCGAGGTGCAGGACCTGGTCGATCAGCCCGAGCGCGTCGACGTCGACGTCCAGCGCTCGCCGTGGGCGATCCCGCCGGCGCGGCTCGATCGCGAGTTGGTGTTGATGGCCCTGCGCAACCTCATCGACAACGCGTTGAAGTATTCGACGGCCGAGGCCCGCGTGCAGGTGCGCGCCCGCGAGGAGGGCGGCGCCTGGTTGATCGACGTCGTCGACACCGGGCGCGGGATCGCGGTCGAGGACCTGCCGCATGTGACCGAGGAGCTGTACCGCGGCGCCAACGTCCGCGACGTGGCCGGCAGCGGCCTGGGCCTGGCCATGGCGCAGCGCATCGCGATGCGCCACGGCGGCGCGCTCAGCGTGCGCAGCCGACCGGGTCAGGGCACGATCGCGTCACTGCGGCTTCCGGTCGAGGCGTGAGGTCGCCATGCGCATCCCGCGTCAAACGCGTCGCCTCGGGATCGGCCTGGCCGGCGTCGTCGCGCTGGCCCTCGGGGGTGGCATCGTCGCCACGGGTCGCGTCGGGCTTGAACTGGCACTTGTGACGCGCACGCCGGTCGCCACGGTGACGGCGCTGCCGACTGCCACGGCCGCACAGGCGCCGACCACCGAGGGCGCGACCCGTCCGCCCGCGACCGATACGCCGCCCGCGACGATCACGCCGACGCTCCCACCCACGTCCGCGCCGACCCTCACGCTCACGCTCGGCCCGACCGACTTCCCGACGGTCGGCACGTCCCGGCTGGGCGGCGGCAGCGGCATCCTGGCTTTCGTTTCGGAACGCGATGGCAACCCCGAGATCTACGTCATGGCGCTCGATGGGTCGGGGCTCGAGCGCCTGACCTTCAGCGACGCCGACGACCTCAGCCCGCGTTTCTCGCCAGACGGCGCCCAGATCGCGTTTCGCGCCAACCGCGACGCGATCCGGCCGGCGCTGTACCTGATGAACGCCGACGGCTCGCGCCAGCGCGCGCTCGTGTCGGACGGGCGCTTCAACGAGTTCCCGGCCTGGTGGCCCGACGGAAGCCGGCTGCTGTTCGACAGCGACGCGCTCGGGCCGTTTCAGATCTTCTCGTTCGAGCTGGCCAGCGGCATCGTCACGCCGCTGCTGCCCGAAACCCCGACGGCCGACGACGCCGTGGCCGCGGTCTCGCCCGACGGCGCCCGCATCGCCTTTCAATCGCGGCGGGGCGGCGACGCCTATCAGATTTACACAGTCGGCTCCGGTGGCGCCGATCTGGTGCGGCTGACCTTCACGTCGGCGCGCAACGATCATCCGGCCTGGTCGCCGGATGGCCGCACACTCGCCTTCGTGTCCGAGCGCAGCGGCCGGCGCGAGCTCTTCTTGATGAACGCCGATGGCACGGACCAACGCGCGCTCGTCGTCGACCAGGGCGACATCCGCCTGCCTCGCTTCTCGCCCGATGGGCGCTGGATCGTGTTCTCGTCGAATCGCGATGGGGACTTCGATCTGTATCTGGTCAGCGTCGACGGCAAAGAGTTCCGCCGATTGACCGACCACCCCGCGGACGATTACTCGCCCGACTGGCAGCCCTAATCGAACGGCACGAGCGTGCCAAGGCCGAGGCGCTCCGCCTCGCGCAGCGCGGCGCCCGCAGCGGCCGCGTCCTGCACCGCCAACCCGCACGATTTGAATAGCGTGATCTGCTCGGCCGACGTCCGCCCGGGTCTGGCGCCGTTGACCAGCTCGCCGAGCTCGGCGTCCGGCGCGACGTCCGCCAGCGCGAAGTCGCCGGCCTCGGGCGTCGAGGCGTACGCGTCGATCACGCGGTACGCCGCGCGCACGACGTGCGTGTCGAGTTCCCGGGTCGCGGCCGTATGCGCGCCGATCGCGCTGATGAACGTCCCCGGTTTGACCGCGCGGCCATCGAAGAGCGGCGCCGACGCCGACGTCGCCGCGAGCACGATGTCGGCCGACGCGACGGCTTCCTCGGGCACCGCCGCACGCGATACGTCGAGCCGCGGGTACGCCCCGCGCAGCTCGGCGAGGAGGGCTTCGGTGTGGATCGGGTTGCGACTGAACACCTGCACGGTCCGGATCGCGCGCACCGCGAGCACGCCGGCCAGGTTGCTGCGGGCTTGCGCGCCGGCGCCGAAGACGGCGACGCTGCGCGCCTGCGGCAGGGCCAGCAGGTCGGCCGCCAGGCCGACGCCCGCGCCGGTGCGGATCGCGGTCACCGTGCGCCCGTCGATGAGGGCTCGGGCCGCGCCGGTCTCGGGATCGAGCACCAGCACCGCCCCCAACACGGCGGGCAGGCCGCGGGCCGCGTTACCGTCCACCACCGACACCGCTTTGACGGCCAGGTCCTGCGTGTGCGCCAGATGCGCGGGCATGAACAGCGCGACGCCGCCGGGCAGGGCGATGCGTGAGCGGGCGGGCATCACCGCCTGGCCGGCCGAGATCTGGCCAAAGGCGGCGCGCATGGCCGCGATCGCCAACGGCATCGGCAGAGTCTGTTCGACATCGGTCGCGGTGAGGATGCGGATCGCCATAGGTCGGTATTGTAGGGCCGCAGACCGGGAAGCGGGCAGTGAACTGTGAAGATGACCACGGGCAAATTGTCAGGCGGCGACTCTATCCGCCGATGTCGCGGATAGCGCAGAAGTGAGCGTTAGCGAGGTCGCCCAGGCTTGAGCGGGCCAATAAGTGTAATCGGCGACATCTGAGGCAAAACACTCTGACAACCTGTGGCCTTGTTGGCAAGGCCAGATCGACGAGGCCCGGCGGGACTGACGACGGATGACGAAACGGCTCAACGGATCAAACGGATAGGCGTCTGGGAGCCGCATCGTCCGCCATCGGACCGATGGCGCGGCCATTTTGGCGGCTTGCCCGTCGTGGCGAACCTGACCCAACTTCGCGCCCTTTGCGTCGTCGCGGTTCTACCAACTGACGGCCCTTTGTCCACGGTTTGCCTTCTACACTCCGTAGAAATCCGCGTGACGCGTTGGGCCGTCGGCAATATAATGTGTCGGATGTCCGAGATCACCCAGCCCGAGAAGATCACGATTATCGAAGGCCCGACCCCCACCTTCGAGACGCCGCCGGAGACGTGGGCGTTGTCGTTCTCCGAGGGCCCGTCGTTGCCGCGCGTGGCCGTCACGCGGCTACGCACCTTCAACGGGCCGGCCTTGGTCGAGCGCTGCTGGAAGGCCTGGAACTCCGGTCGCCCGTGCAACCTCGAATATCGCAATGAAGAGGGCCTGACCCAGGAAGCCCCGATCGTGGCGGCGCGCACGGTCGAGACCAACGACGGCCAGGTGTTGTTGCTGCACGTCCGCGTCGAGTGATATCCGTCCGCGATATCGGGGATGCCCCGGTATCTGACCCATCGCCATGCAATTGACTCTGCTCTTCCTTGGCGATCTTCACGGCCGCCTGGACCGGCTCCCGCGCGCCTTCAGCGCGATCGCCGCCCTTCGCGCGCGCGTCGCCGAGGCCGGTGGCGCGTCGCTCCTGGTCTGCACCGGCGACACGGTCGATCGCACGATCCCGGTTGCCGCGCGCACCGGTGGCCGCGTGGCCCTGCCGGTGCTCGAGGCCATGGGCGTGCAGGCGCTGACGCCCGGCAATCACGACGCCGATTGGGGCCCGGCCGCCTTCACGCGCTGGGTCGCATCCGCCCGCTTTCCGATCCTGCTGGCGAACGTCGGCCCGACGACTGGCGGCCTCTGGCCCGGTGTGCGGTCGTCGCTGCTGCTCGAGTTGGGCGGGCGGCGCATCGGTCTGTTGGGCCTCTCGACGGTCATGCTCGCCAATGCGCTTGGCCCCGCCGCCGTCTATGAGCCGCCGACCGTCGCCGTCGCGCGCGAGGCCGCGGCCTTGCGCGCCCAGGGCGCCTCGACCGTGATCGCGTTGTCGCATCTCGGGTACGCCTTCGGCCCCGACGTCGCGCATTGGATGCCGCCGGACGCCGACACCGACGTGCGCATGGCGGAGGCCGGCCTGGATCTGGACGCCATCGTCGGCGGCCATACGCATACGCGGCTCGAGCCGTCGGTGCGCATCGGCCGGACCGTGATCGCGCATGCCGGCGTCAACGTCGAGCACGTCGGCGAGCTGACCCTCGACCTGGGCGCCGACGGCACCCCGATCGCCTGGGCTGGGCGGCTGCATCCGATCGACACGCGCTGGCCGATCGACCCGACGATCTCGGCCGTGCTCGAGTTGGCGCTCGAGGAAGCCGAGCGAATCGCGCCTATACTTGCGGACAAGGAATTGTGATGCTCAAACGCGACATCCGCTTTCAAGGCGCCATTGTCAAAGACGGTCGCGTGCTGCTGATCCGGCATGCCGAGCACGACAACGGGCGCACGTACTGGCTCTTCCCGGGCGGCGGCAAAGAGTACGGCGAAAGCGACCACGAGTGTGTGTGCCGCGAGATGCGCGAGGAGACCGGGCTGGAGGTGCGCGTCGATGGCCTGCTCTTCGACGAGCCATACACCGTGCCGGGCACGTACGAACGGCGGCGCATGTATCTGTGCACGCCGATCGCGGGCGAGGCCGCGCCGGGCTACGAACCCGAGGTCGAGGCGTCGTCGGTCTATGGCATCGTCGAGGTCCGCTGGGTCTCCGTGACCGACGAGGCCGAGTGGGGCGAGATGTCCGACGATCCTTTCACCGGGCCCGAACTGCGCCGTCTGCGAGCGAGCCTGGCGGATCGATCGACGAACGACGTCTGACGACAGGCGACGGGTCTTGCGCTGGTTGACGCTCGTCCAACACAGGAACCACCTTCATGGAAACATCCTGGCGACCGATCCTGGTACAGGAAACCGAGAAGCCCTACTACAAGACGCTGCGTCAGTTCGTGGTCGAGGAGCGCAAGCAGGGCGTCGTGTATCCGCCGAAGGAACAGGAGTTCGCGGCACTGCATCTGACACCGTACGAAAAGGTCAGCGTGCTCATCCTCGGGCAGGACCCGTACCACGGACCGAACCAGGCGCACGGTCTGTGCTTCTCGGTGCGTCGCGGTGTGCCGCCGCCGCCCTCGCTGCAGAACATCTACAAGGAATTGCGCGACGACCTGGGCTGCCGCATCCCGGCTCACGGCGACCTGACCTATTGGGCCGAGCAGGGCGTACTGTTGCTCAATGCCGTGCTGACCGTGCGCGCGGGCCAGGCCGCCTCGCACGGCGGCAAGGGTTGGGAGACCTTTACCGACGCCGTGATCCAGGCGGTCAACGCCAAGCCCGAACGCGTCGTCTTCGTGCTTTGGGGCGCCTATGCGCGCAAGAAGGCGCCGTTGATCGACACCTCACGCCACGTCATCATCCAGTCGGCGCACCCGTCGCCGCTCTCGGCCAACAACGGCTTTTTCGGCAGCCGCCCGTTCAGCAAGATCAACGCCGCGCTGCGCGCCGCCGGTCGGCCCGAGATCGACTGGCAATTGCCTGAATGACGTAGAGCGCGGAGCGACCCTGCTGCCGCGCGCCACGCGTCAGGGAGACCACATGCCCACTGTCCAGGTCGCCGTCTTCTCCGATTACGTTTGCCCATGGTGCTTCATGGGTCTGGCCGGGCTCGACGCCGTGGCCCGCACGCACACGCTCTCGGTGTCGCGGTGCGCGTACGAACTCCGTCCACGCGAAGCCCCGCGACGTGATCCGGCGGAGGAGGCCGCGCTGCGGGCCAAGATCCTGTCGAGCCGCAAGATGGTCGAGGACGCGGCGCGCGATCGCTTTGGGCTCGAGATGCGTCACCCCGAGTTGGACTTCGGGCTCGACACGCGTTTGGCGCATGTCGGCGCGCGTGCGGCCGATGCCCTTGGCGGCGGCGAGGCCTATCACCGCGCCGTGTTCGAGGCCTACTGGCAGCAGGGGCGCGATATCGGCCAGCGCTCGGTCTTGCTCGATATCGCCGGCGAAGTCGGCCTCGACCGGGCCGCTTTTGACGCGGCGCTGGATGTGCCCGAGCATCTCGAGGGCGTCTTGTCCGACGAATCCTGGGCCGGCGCGCAGGGCCTCGGCGGCGTGCCCGCCTTCATCTTCGGCAATCGCTACCTGGTCAGCGGCGCCCAGCCGATCGCCGTGCTGCGGCAGGTCGTCGAGCGCTGTATCTCCGAAGGTCATGTAACCCCCTGAGGCGCGCGGGAGCGCAGGAGCGCAGGGAGCGCAGGCAGCGAGGGTTTCATTGCGCACCTGCGCTCTCGCGCTCTCCCGCTCTCATCCGCCCACGAGCCGCGCGTAGTGCACGGGGTCGCCGGTGCTGAAGAGATCCGCCCAGGCATCGATCAACGCGTCATCGGCGAATTTGAGGCGCTTGAAGATGTGCTGGGCGAACGCGACCGACCCCGTGGTGTTGGCCGTGATGACGTTCCCGTCGGTCACGGCCTGAGCGTTTTGGTACCGATCGGCGCCGGCGTAGCCTGTGGCCTGCAGGTACTCGGCGGCGTTGCTGGTGTGCGCGACCGCGTCGAGTAGCCCGCCGCGCGCCATCCCGCCCGTCGCGCCGCAGATCGCGGCCACCGGCACGTCGGCGCCGAGACATCGGCGCGCCAGATCGATCGCGGCCGTGTGCCCACCCTCGTCCCAACCCGCGCCCCCCGGCAGGATCAAGAGCGCGCAGTCCGCCGGCGCGATGTCGGCGAGCGCGAGATCGGCAACGATGGTCATGCCGCCCATGGTGTGCGCGGCGGCGCCATCGGCCGTGGCATAGCGCAACGGATACGGCGCCTCCGTCCGGCGGAAGAGATACGGGCTGTTCAGCCCCGCGACCGCGTAGCCGATCTCCCAATCGGCCATGCCTTCTCCCACGTAGATGACGATTGATTTGTTCATGGGTTTATTCCTTTTCAGTCACTGTGCCTGAACCGGCAGGGCGCGGTTGACGACGTCGAGGTAGTGCCGGTTGAACATCAGGCCGAGCAGGTTGCCGAACGGATCGACCACCGCTGCTCCGACGAAGCCCTCGCCGAACTGTCGCGGCGGTTCCTGCACCTGGGCGCCGAGCGCCGTCGCCCGCGCGAGCGCGGCCCCGAGATCGTCGACGTGCCAGTAGATGACGGCGCCGCCCGCCCCGGCTTCGGTCCCTGCCTGGCCCAGGCTGGCGCGGAAACGGCTGTCGAGGATGCCCAGCTCGTGCTGGTAATCGCCCAGCCGGAATTCGATGTAGCCGGGCCGCTCGAAGTAGGGCGGCACGCCCAGTAACTCGGTGTACCAGCGCCGGGCGGCGTCGAGGTCGGCGGCGTGAAAGCGGATCGTGGTGAGGCCTCGTAGCATGAACGGATCTCCTGTGTGATATCGACCTGTTCGCAAGCATAGGCTATGATTAGGGCGATTTCGGCCCTATACAGAGGACCTTGCGATGTACCATCCGACCACGCGCGTGCTGGCCGTCCTGGAGTTGTTGCAGAGCCGACCGGGGATCAGCGGCGCCGCGATCGCGGCCCGGCTGGAGGTCGATCGTCGCACCGTGCGGCGCTATATCACCATGCTGCAGGATCTGGGGGTTCCGGTCGAGGGTGAGCGCGGCCCTGAGGGTGGGTACAGTCTGAGGCCGGGCACGCGCCTGCCGCCGCTCATGTTGAGCGACGACGAGGCCCTGGCCGTGTCGTTGGGGTTGTTGGCCGCACGCCGGCAGGGCCTGGTCGATCCGCTGGCCGCCGAAGGGGCTGCGGCCAAGATCGAACGCGTGTTACCCGAGGCGCCGCGCCGTCGGCTGCGGGCGCTGCAATCCGTGGTCGCCTATACCAGCTCACCGGCGCCCGAGCAGCCGGATCCCGAAATCCTGGTCCACGTGGCCACGGCCGCGCACGAACACCGCTGCGTCCACCTGCGCTATCAAACCGGCAGCGCCCTCACCGAACGCGACGTCGAGGTCTTCGGCCTGGTGCACCACTGGAGCCACTGGTATCTGGTCGGGCATTGCCACCTGCGCCGGGCCACGCGGGTGTTTCGGGCGGATCGCATCCTTCAGGCCGACGTCACCGATCGCCCGATCGGGCGGCGCCGCCGCCCTGACCCCCTGCAGACCGTGTTGCGCTCCCTGGCGGTGGGTGGACCCGGGATGCCCGTCGACGTCCTGCTGAAGACCACGCTCGCGGAAGCGCAGCGCCGCATCCCACCCGGAGCGGCCCTGCTCACGCCGACGCGCTGGGGCGTCGAGGCGCGCGCACACGTCGACGACCTCGACAGGCTCGCCCGCCTGTTGCTATCGATCGGCTGTGACTTCGTCGTCAGATCGCCCTCCGAGCTTCGTGTGGCGCTCGGTCGCGTGGGTCGGCAGGCCTTGGCCATCGAGCGGAGAGCATAGGCTCGGGCGGTTTGCGGGATCGCTCCCCGCGCCGTCCCTCACGGCGTGATCACCACCGGCACGCCCACCTCTGCCCAGTCGTACAGCAGCTTCGACTCCGTGACGCCCAGGATGATGCAGCCGTAGGACACGGGTGTGCCGAGATAGCCGTCCCAGAGCCGAGAGCCGTCCGGCAAGATCGGCAGCGAATGGATGCCGTTTTGCAGCGAGCCGGCCCAATAGATGCCCAGCCAATCGGGCATCCAGATGTTCCAGTTGCCGCCCCAGGCGTTAGGGACCTTGTTGAGGACGCTGTAGGTGCCGGGCCGCGTGTCGAGGCCGGGCAGGCCGGTCGAGGCCACGAAGCTGTACACCTCGGTCTCGCCGTCGTAGGCCCACAGATGCTGGTCCGAGATGTCGATGACGATGCGCTTGTTGGTGGCTGGCGCCGCCGCGTCGCTCGAAGCGGGCGCGGGCGCGGGCGCTGGCGGCGTGAAGGCCGGCGGAGGGGTCGCATCGGATGGAAGGGCCAGCACCTGGCCGACCGAGATCCAATGCGGGTTGGCCAGACCATTGGCGGCAGCCAGTTCCTGCCAGGTCAGCCCATAACGGAGCGCGATCGCGCCCAACGTCTCGCCGCGCTGGACCGTGTGCGTCAGTGGTGGCGTGGCGTCGTTGCTGATCGCCGGATCGGGTGGCTTCGTTTCGGGTGGCGTCGAGTCGCTGACGATCGTCGGGTCTTCGGAGGGCGCGGGGATCAGCAGAGTCTGCCCCGGATAGATCCTTATGCCGGTCAGGTTGTTCGCCTGCTGGATCTCGCGCCAATCGACGTTGAAACGAAGACCGATTTGAAAGAGGGTGTCACCCGGCTGAACGGTATAGAACTCTGAAGCAGCCAGCGCCAGATGGGGAACCTGAGCCAACCAGAGCGTCACAACCAACACCACACTCCGCCATGATCGTGTCATGGACGTATCGTGCGGCAATCCCCCTGATTTCCGGCGATAGTCTTGGATGGCCTCAGTCGTTGCGGCTGGAGACCGGGGCGAGGGTCATTCCTCGATCAGCATGAACTCTTCGGTCAGAGCCTGCCATTCGGGGCGCCACAGCTTGGCTTCGGCCGAGCAGGCGCTGCATCGAAAGATGAAGTGCGCGCGGCGATCGCTGGCGACGTCGACCTGCTTGGCGAAGGTCATCGTCGCTCCACAAGAGGGGCACTCCGGCTGGGCTTCGAGTTTGATGTACGGGGTATTATGTCGCATCGTCTATCTCCGTGAAACTATGAATACGCTGAACGATGGACCCGACGGCCGGGCGACAACAAACGACTACTCCAATTTCAATAATCATTATTGTAGGTGATAACGGTTACAGTGCAACTCTAACCGGGGTTGATTTTAGTTAGAGAATGTTGGCCGGTTTGGGTCCTTCACACGAGGACTCATCGAGGATCGCGCGCGGCGCGCGGTCCGTACACTCGATGCATTCAGGTGTGATGCCATGACCCTCCTCCGTCGCTTCATTGTCGTCTGTGCCGTCTGCAGTCAGGTGTTGGGCGTCGCGGCGGCCCGCGTCGATGCCGAAACGGACGCCGGCTTGACCCTCGAAGTCGCCGAGCATCCCGACCTCACCGGCTATCCCCGGGTCAGCCTTTTCGCGCGGTTCCTCGATCCGGACCAGCTGCCGATCCCACAGGTCGCGCGTGAGGACCTCGTCGTCACCGAGGACCAACGGCCCGTGGGCGAGCTCGAGCTCGCACCGGCGGCTCTGGGTCTCGACGTCGCGTTCGTCGTCGCCGCCGGAGAGCACCCGGAGCGCGTCGGCGAGACCGGGCAGGCGGTGGCGGAGGAGGCGCGGGCCGCCATCCGCCTCTTCGCCAATGACTATATGCGTTCGGGCGACACAGTCGCGATCTGGGCCGGGGAGGGCGAGCGGGCCGTCCTGGTCCAGCCCGCCACGGGCGTAGCCAGTGACGTGAACGGAGCGCTGGATGCCTTCAGCCTGCAGCCCTCCACGACGATCACGCCGGCCCTCGAGGCCGCGCTCGACTCGTTCGCGGCCGCCGCAGCATCGACGCTGAGCCGCCGGTTAATCGTGGTGCTGGCGCCCGGCTGGCGCGACCGGCCCGAACCGGCCCTGATCGAGCGGATCGACACGCTCGATGTCGTGGTCAACGGTGTGTTGACCCGACGTGGGCTCGACCTGAACACCGGCCTGAGCGATCTGACGGCGCGACCGCGGCAACCCGGGCTCTTCGTCCATTACACAGGGCCGCAATCGCTGCGCAGCCTGTACGGCGCCTGGAACACGGGCCGCGATGGGTACCGCCTCACCTTCGACTCGCCCACGGGCACGCCTGGCTCGCATCAGGTCGCGATCCAGGTCGTCGGTTCCGACGCGGGCGCCACGGTGACGTATCTCGCGCCGGTTCCGGCCGGGCCCCAGATCGCGTTCACGTCCCATCAGCCCGGGTTCCAGATGGGCCGGCTTGCCAGTGAGCTGATCGGCGTCTCTGTGACGACGCCGCCCGGAACGCCGGTCGTCGATCGCGCCGAGCTCTTCGTCAACGCGGTCTCGCTCGGCGCCCTCGACGGCCCTGGGCCGTACGCGTGGGCGTGGGACCCGGCGCCCTACGGCGAACAACTGGCGGCCGAGGGCGAGAGCGCCGGGCCGGTCGAGTTGCGCGTCCAGGTCACGGATGCGACGGGCCAGACAACTGCGGCATCGATACGCGGCCAGGCGGTCTTCGCAGCCGTCGACGCCTGCGCGGCGTACCGCGGCCTGCCCCCCATCGGGCGCGAACTATACGCCGTCTGTCGGTCGACCGGGTTGACCCCGCCGCTCGTGGCGCTGTTCATCCTCGTGCTGGTCGTCGCCGGCGCGCTGGTCTGGCTCTGGCGGCACCGCGGCGCCGTCACGACGGCCGGGCAACAGATGGGGCGCCGCCTGACCGACGTCTACCGGCGGCTCACGCGCACCGGTGGCCGCCGGACGCCACTTGCCTTTCTCGACGTGATCGAGGGCCTCGACCCGGGTGCGCGAAACAGCTTCGATCTCTTTGGCCAGACACCCATCGGCCGCTCGCGCGATTACGCCGAGTTGTGCTTCCACGCCGACCGGCAGCGTAGCCCGATCAGCGGCCTGCACTGCACGCTGCACGACGACGAGGGCTCTGGCAATTGGTCGCTCGAGGACGAGGACAGCACGAACGGCACGTACGTCAATGGCGTGCGCCTGCCCGGCCTCGGCCAGCGCGCCGCGCTCCATGACGGCGACGTGGTCGAGCTGGCGCAGGTCGAGCGCGGCGGCCTCAAGTTCCGCTTCCGCCTCGCTGCGGCGGCGACATCGGGCGTTGCACGACCCGCGGAGGCGGCCGGCGCGCGCAAGACGAACGGCCCCGCGCGGGAGACGCGTCCGCTGATCGCGGCCCGTGGCCCCGCGGCCGAACCGGATGTCGAGTTCGACCCGCGCCGAAACGACTTCTGAGGGCGAGTGACCCGACGATGTTTACCCTCAAGGCTGCCGACCCGTTGGGACCCTACCGAGTCGAGCGCGTGCTGCGTCAGGGCGGGATGGCCGTGGTGGCGCTTGCCCGCGATCGCGACGGACTGCCGCTGGCGCTCAAGGTGGCTCGGCTGCGCGACGACGCGACCGATGAGGCGGTGCAGACCGCCCTGCGTCGCGAGGCCGAGGTCCTGCAGCGTCTCAACCACAAACGCATTATCAAGATCCTGCCGCTCGACGGTCCGTGCGCCGATCGCTACCTGGCGCGCGCCGTCGCGATCACGGGCTCGCCCTGGTTCTTTGCGCTCGAGTATCTGGCCGGCGGCACGCTGACCGAGCATCTGCAGCGCGTCGGCCCGCTCAGCCTGAACGAGGCCGTGCACCTGGCCGGCAACGTCTCGCTCGGGCTGTTTCACGCGCACGACCGCGGCCAGGCGCATAACGACATCAAGGCCGATAACGTCATGTTCCGACGCCCGGTCGCGCCTGGCGATGCGCCCGACCCGGTGTTGATCGACTTCGGGATCGCGGCGCCGGTGAACCGTCAACAGGACCAGGCGGGTAGCACCTTTGTCATGTCGCCGGAGCGGGTGCTGGCGATGCGCGGTCAGCATGCGCCCGAGCGGGCCGCGGATGCGGCCCGCAGCGACGTCTGGTCGTTGGGCGTGCTGCTCTACCAGATGCTCACCGCCCGGCTGCCCTTCCCGGCGCTCGCCGAGCACTCGCTGACGTCTCAGATCCTAAACAGCACGCCGGCCCCGATCCCGAGCCTCAACCCGCGCGTCCCGGCCGAGGTCGACGCATTTGTCCGTGAACGCTGCCTGGCCAAGCAACCGACCGGTCGCGCCACCCTGCTCGACGTGTTGCGGTTTCTGGAGGGCGTGCGCAACCAGCAGCGGGCATCGCTCGACGGTCTGCGGCTCTGGGGCCAGACCGCCTGATGGGAGGTGTCGGATGACCCAAGGCCTTTCGGCGCCGTTGCAGGCGCTGCTGCGATCCTCGGTTCAGCGGCCGCCGGCTCGCCCGCCGCTCCGGGCCTTTGCTCGCGCCGATCTCGGTGGACCCGGCGCGTATGGGCGCCGGTTTGACGACCGCGCGTTCGCCGGGCCAATCACGTTGAGCGACGGGCGCCCGGCCTGGCTGGCTCTGGTCGCCGACGGCGTCGGCGGCGGGCCGGCCGGGGGGCATGCCGCCGACCTGGTCGTGGAGGCCGTGCTCGCGCATCTGACCACGCAACCCGGTGGCGACGTCCCGCGGCTGCTCGGCGACGCGGCGCTGGCCGCGCACGCGGCGGTGCGCGCCGCCGGCGCGATGGAGCGAGCCGACGCCGGGCTGGCGAGCACGCTGGCCGCCGCGCTGGTGGTCGAGACGCGCCTGTATGTGGTCAACGTCGGCGACAGCCGGATCTATGTGCTGGCGTCAGGGCGATTGACCCAGGTCAGCAGCGATCACGTCTGGTGGCGATCCGCCGTGGCCGAGGGCCGTGCTGCGATCGAGCATGCCCGACGGCACCCGCGCGCCGACGAGCTGTCGCGTGCGGTGGGCCTCGAGCCCGAACCCGACCTGGGCCTGTACCTGCGCGGCGGACCGATCGCCGGCGAAGACGCCGCGTCGGCGCGCGCCAATCAGGGACTTCAGCTTGGTCCGGGCGATCGCGTGCTCGTCTGCAGCGACGGCCTCACCAAACCGCGTTGCGCGCGACCCGACCGGCCGCTCGTCAGCGATGGTGAGTTGCGTGAACAACTGCTGGCGGCCGACGCCTCGGACGTCGTGCACGCCTTGATCGGGCTGGCGCGCGGTCGGAGCGCCGACGACAACGTCTCGGTTGCCGTGCTGGCGGTCCCCGGCCCTGGACGACCGCGCTTGAACTGGCGCATCGCCGTGGTCGTCTTGCTGACCGGCCTGATCTCGGCCGTGGCAGCCAGTTCGTCGACGCTGTGGTGGCTCGCAAAGTAGGGGTTCAGACATCGGGCGTCAGCCCGAGTCAGGAGGGCAGGGATGGACAAATCCGGAGTTCCTTGTGGTACCCCCGCGCGCGGTAGTGTCGCGCACACCCGTGGCCCGGTGGCCGAGGCCATGCGCCGGACGTCTGAGACCTTCGTCACCCTTGACGGCGACCTGAACGCGGCGACAATCAAGTGCGATGGCCGGCCGCGGTCGGCTGTCGATATTTTTGCACGACAGGGGCTATGGTTTTGGATTTCCTCCTCAATCCTGAGCACAGCTGGGTTTGGCTCGTCGCGGCCGGGGCGCTGCTGGTGATGGGCTGGCTGATCGGGCGGGCGACCGCCGGCGGCCGACGACGCCCGCAGGATCCGCTGGGCACGATCATGGCCGCGACCGTGCTGCGGCGCAGCCGACGCGAGACTCTCGGGCATCTGCTCGAGGCGGTCGTGCGCGTGGTTCGCGCCGAAAGCGCGGTCGCGTATCTGGTCGATCCACGCACCAGTCAACTCGACGCCGCGTACGTGATCGGCGTCGACCACTTCGACGAGGTCGCGCACGTCCCGATCACCGACCCGCTTGTGCAGGCGTTGGCCGCGCACAAACAGGACGTGCTCCAGGTCGAGGTCGACAACCCGAGCCTGCGTTGGGCGGCGCTCGCCAACGGCAAGGCGCGCGCATTGGCGGCCCTCAAGATCGGCGCGCCGCGCGGGCTGGCGGTCGAGCAATTCCTGCTCATCGGTTGGCGGCGCAAGCGCGACGCACAGGACGCCGCCGGGCTATTGCACGACATCGGCCGCTACGCGCGACAGGTGCTGGCCGGTTTCGACGAGACCGAGCAACGCGCCCGCGACGTCCAGGCGCTCAGCGCCGGGATCCAGCAACTCGAGGTGCTCAGCCGGACGACGGCCCACGACGTGCTCAACAAAGTCACGGCCTCGCTCGGATCGCTCGACCTGGCGGCCAGCGACTCGCCCGACGTCGAGCGCGCGCGGGCGCAGATCGCGCTGGCTGGCGAGATGCTCGAGGACTTGCGCGACCCGGATCGACCGATCTCTCCCGAGGCAGTGCGCGTCGAGGAGCTGGTCGAGCTCTCGGCCGGTCTGATGGCGGTGTACCAGGAGGACCAGGCCGTCGACTTCCGGCTCGACATCGCCCCCGGTCTGCCCGACGTCTGGGTCGAGCGCGTCGAGATCCTGCGCGTGCTCGATAACATCCTGACCAACGCCGTCCGGCACAACGGCGATCGTTCGCCGTTGCGCGTGTGGATGCGCGTACGGCGCGAGGGCGTCGCTGTGCTGTTCGAGATCGGCGACGACGGCAAGGGGTTCGACCCGGCCGGGCGCGAGACGTTGTTCGAGTTCGGCGTGAGCACAGACACGACCGGCCGCGCCAGGGCGCACGGCATGGGGCTGTGGAGTTGCAAGCGCATCATCGGCGCGCATGGCGGCCGCATCTGGGCCGAGTCCGAACCCGGTCAGGGCGCCCGCTTCTACTTCACGCTGCCGACGACGCAGTCGACGAGGCCCGCATGACAACCGCCGAGCCCACCCCCTTCAGCCCGCGCTTCGTGCGCACCGCAGTTCACGCCCTGCGCACACCGCTGCAGACGATCCACGGGTTCGCGCATCTGATCACGCAAGACATGTCGGTCGAGTCGTTCGACCAGGCGCTGGGTCTGGTCCGCGAGGACTCGACGCGGCTGATGGCGATGCTCGACGATCTCGGTTGGCGCGGGCGCATCGCCGCCGGCGATCTGGCGCTCGACCTGCGCGCCTGCGACCTCGACGCGCTGCTCAGCCGTCTGGCGCTGACGTTCGAGCACGAGCACGTCGGCCACTTCATCGACCTGCGCGCCAGACGGCTGCCGGCCGTGCACGTTGACGAGGAACGCCTCGTGGATGTGCTCAACGCCGTGCTGCGTCAGGCCGCCCGCGTCTCGCCGCCGGGGCGATTGAAGGTGAGCGCGCGCGGCGTTCGTCGCGCCGTGATCGTGCGCGTGTCGGACGCCGGCCCGCGTGTTCCCAGCCGTCTGCGCGACGCCGTGTTTCGCGCCGATCTGCCCGTGCCGCGCGTCTGGGGTTGGCCCGAAGCCGGCCTCGGGCTGAATCTGTACGTCGCGCGTGCGCTCGCCAAGGCGATGGGCGGCGATCTGACGCTCGAAGCCGACGGCACGCCGCGCAGCCGCCGGGGCAATGCGTGGGTGCTCCAGCTGCCGCGCGAGGAAGGGCCCCATGAATGACGTCCTGATCGTCGACGACGACGCCGGCGTCCGTCAGTTTCTCAAGACCGCGTTAGGGCGGCAGGGACGTGCCTTTCGCGTGGCCGTCAACGGCGCGCGTGCGCTCGAGGCCGCCAACGCGGATTGGCCGTGCGTGGTGCTGCTCGACCTCGGCCTGCCCGACGCCGATGGCTGGGCCGTGTGGGACCGGCTGGCCGCCCTGGCCGACGGCCGGCCATTGCGCGTGGTGCTGCTCAGCGGCGACACGGGCTCGGCGATCGAGGGCGAGGCCCGCGCGCGCGGCGGTCTGGGCGTGCTGCGAAAGCCCGTCCGGCCCGATCAACTGGCGGCCCGTCTCGACCCCATCTTCAAGGAGGCAACGCGCGGCGACGCGCCCTGCTGACCATGACCACGCCCCGCATCTTGATCGTCGAAGACGAAGACCGGCCGGCGCGCTTTTATGAGCTGGCCATGCAGCGCGCCGGGTATCTGACGGCACGCGCGCGCAACGGCAAGGAGGCGCTGAAAGGATTCGCCGAGTTCAGACCGGATCTGATCCTGCTCGATCTCGGTCTGGCCGACGACGACATGACCGGCTTCGACGTGCTCGCTCATGTGCGCCGCAACGACGTCGCCGTGCACGTCGTCATCCTCACGGCGCAGGCCGGCGAAGAGCACCAGTTGCGCGGCCTCAACCTGGGCGCCGACAACTATCTGGTCAAGCCGGTCACCGACGCGCAGTTGACCGCCCGCGTTCAGGCGCACCTGAGGCGGCGCACGCCGCGCCTGGCCGAAGCGACGGCGAGCGTGTTCCGCTTCGATGCCCTGACCATCGACCTGGCCGAGGCCCGGGTCACCCGCGACGGCCGGATCCAAACGCTCGGCGACGTCGAAGCGCGCGTGCTCGAACGATTGCTGCAAACGCCGGGCGAGGCGGTGAAGCACGCCGAGTTGCTGCAGATTGGGTGGGGGCGCTCGGCCAATGCCGTGCAGGATTGGAGCGACATGCGCGCGCTGCTCAACACGATCTATCGGCTGCGGTCGAAGATCGAGGTCAAGGGCGGCAAACGCCTGATCCGGACCGTGCCCAACGTCGGCTTTGCGATCGCCGAACCCGACCGCATCGAAGGCAACGGATGAGGGCGTCGGCCCGGCCCACGACGTCGTGGGCCGATCGATTGTCGTGGGTCGCGCTGGCCGTGACGCTCCTGCTCGGCGGCGGCGCCGTGGCGCGGGCGTTCCCGCCGGCGCATCCGCTCGACTGGGCCGCCGCGGTGCTTGGGCTCGTGGCTGGCGCCGGAGCGGGCGTGACCGACCTGGTGCGACGGCGCGTGCCGAACGCCCTGACCCTGCCGGTGATCGCGGCGGCCATCGTGATTGTCGGGGCGCGTCTCGCCGACGGCGCGTGGGGTCTGGCTCAGGTGGGCGCGATCATCCTGGTCTGGCTCGTATGTCTCGCGGCCTGGCTGTTGCGCGTGGTGGGCGGCGGCGACGCCAAGCTGGCGATGGGCCTGCTCGGCCTGTTCCCGAGTTTCGGCGCGGCGCTGGCCGTGGGGCTTGGGTTGCTTGCCGGCGGCCTGGTGTATCTGCTCTGGGGGCCGCACGCGGACGGCCCGTCGCGCCTGCGCGCAGCCGTCCTGCGGATCCTGGCGCGGCGCGCGCCGCCTACGCGCGCTGAAATCGAGGACGCCTATCGGTCGCGCGGCACGCCCGCGGCGCCCTGGCTGACGATCGGCTTTTGCGTATTTCTGGCGGTCGTGGCGCTGCCCATGCGGTAATCGGGCGCGATGGCCGCGCCGTCCACGCCGGGGTGGCGGGTTACGGCGCTTCGCGTCGTTCGCGGCGAATAACGCCGTTGGTCAACTTGACGAGCGATAGCCCAAGCGAGGTGTGACACGCGCAAATCGGCTGACGAGTTGATGTACACTCGGAGCGTCATCTCGTTGAATTCGTCGGCGCGTGTATTCAGCCGACGACTGAGGCACCAACACGACATGGAAAAAGCCACGACCATCGATCAACTCCTGACCGCGATGTCGACGCGGTGGCTGCCCGAGAAGTCCGCGGGCATTCGCGCCACGATCCAGCTCGACCTGGCCGGCGACCAGCCGCGCCAGACGCGGTTCATCATCAACGACGGGGCGCTCGACGTCCAGCCCGGCCCGGCCGACAACCCCAATCTCACGCTCAGCGCCAGCGCCGCGGATTACATCGCCATCTCCAACGGCGAATTGGATGCCGTCAAGGCGTTTATGCAGGGGCGGCTCAAGGCCAAGGGGGATCTGGGTCTGGCGCTCAAGTTCCAGTCGATGTTCGACTTCGACTTCGATTGAGCGAAGTGCGGAGACGAAAACGAAAAGGGCGCCAGGCCGAACGGTCTGGCGCCCTTTTGTTCGTAGCCACTCAGGCGACGGGTTCGAGGTCGGCGTTGTCGCACGGCGCGCGACCGACCTTGGCCATGTCGTGCCAGGCATCGTCGACCTTGACACGCACGACGTCGGCCGTGAAGTCGGTCACCGTCGTGCCGTGGTTCTCGAAGAGCGACGAGCCCACCGCGTAGATGTCGACCGGCACATCGAGCTTCTCGAAGCGCTGGATCTTGTCGGGCGTGAACCCGCCGGACACCACGATCTTGACGTTGCGGCAATAGTCCTGCGCCCGCGCGCGCCAGGCAGCGGGGAGCTCCCAGCGCGTCCAGGCGTTGTCGAGCGCCTGCCGCACCAGAAACACCAGACGCGGGTTGACGCCGAGATCGAGCGCGGGGTCGCCGAGCGGGGGCACCGACACATCGCGCAAGGTCGCGCCGGTGTCGAGGCGCACGCCGTACAGCAGATACCGGCGGGCCTCCTCCGGTTGGCCGGCGTCGCACAGCATCCGATAGCGCTCGAACATGGCGTCGAGCGAGGTCAGCGAATCGCCGACGCAATCGTTGTTGAAATCGACAAGGGCGATGCGCGGGATGTTCGCCGGGCGCGCCGCGCAGAAGGCCAGCATGGTCTCGGCCGTGTCGCCGAAGAAGCACGCGATCGCCGCGTGCGCAACCGTGCCGCCGCCCGCGCCGCCCCACCAGTCACCCTGCGCATCGGTGCTGATGAAGGCCCCGAGCCGATTCCCGTACTCGCGATTGAACCGCTGCAGCGCGACGTTGTACGAGTAGCCGTCCGCGGCCTGGACCTCGTGCAGGTCGAACCGCGCCGGGAAGAACAGCACGGGCTTGCCGCGCGACGCTTCGAACGTGCGATAGGTGTTGGTGGCCACACGCGAGGAGCGGGTGAGGATGCCGAGTGTGGGCGTTTCGAGCAGGGCGAAGTCGCGATAGCGCCCGCGCACACGGATGACCGGCATCACGCGTTTGGGATCGCCGGCGTAGTGCACGACGTCGCCGTCGTGAACGGCCTCGACCCGGAGTTGGTCCCACGTGCTGACGAATTGTCCGTTCTCGTAGTAACCGGCGCAATGGCGCAGCATCTCGAGGCACTTGTCGACGCCGACCACGATCGTCGTGCCCGGCCGTCGCGTGAACCATTGCATCTCGACTTCGAGGTTGCCGATCTCCTCCTCGCGGATCTCCGGCAAGGCCAGCCGCGGCGACTTGCCGCCGTAGCGATATCCGGCCGCCGCGAGGTGCGTGAGCATGGCGCTGATGTTCTCAAAGTACTTGTCCGAGTACCAACCCTGACGCATGCGTTCGACGTCCAGCTTGAAGACGTCGTTGGTCAGTCGGGTGCGGTCAAAAGTCGTCATCTGGGCTCCATGGTGGAAGGCATTGTACCGGATGGGCCACGGCCGATGGATCGTGGCCGTGATCCAACGTTCGCGGTCAGCCTCCCAGGTCGCTCTTCCGCGCCAGCGCGAGTTTGGGCACGCGTTGGGCGCACGTCCGCCGGGCCGCGATCTGGCCCCAGCGCAAGGCTTCCTCGGGGCCAAGCCCATCGAGGACGCTGGCGGCCAGGTATCCGACGGCGAGCGCGTCGCCGGCGCCGTTCGTGTCGAGCACCGGCCAATCGAGCGGCGGCGGCGGGTGGAACGTGACGACGCCGGCCTGGCCGCGCGCGCAGCCGCGGGCGCCCATGCCCGCGATCTGGATCAGGCGTGGGTTTCGAGCCCAATAGGCGCGCATCAAGGGCCTGGGATCCCGGTGATTCACGGACGAGAAGAAGACGAGGTCGGCGGCGTCGACGAAATCGGCGCGGTAAGGATCGTCGGCGTTCACCACATCCTGTAGATCGACGGCGATCGGGATGCGGCGTTCGCGCAGGAGCGGGAGCACGCGCCGGGCCCAGTTGGGGATGTGGACATGCGCGAGCCGGGCGCCGTCCAGGATCGGCCCAAGCGTGGCCGGATCGGGCGCGAGCGTCATATGGCCCTTGCCGTCGTAGAAGTTCTTGCGGCGCCCGTCGGGGAAGACCAGGTTGATGCTCCGCGCCGTGCCCTGGGGATCGAGAAAGACACCGCGTGTATCAACGCCTGCTTTCCTGAGCTCCGCACGCACCAGGTCACCGGCAGGGTCGGCGCCCAGCGCGCCGATGAAAGCCGTGGCGTAGCCCAGTGCCGCGTAGCCGCGACTTGCATAACCGCCGGCCTGACCGACGGCGTCCAGGTTGAGCGTGAAATTGGCTTCGACCGACTCGTCGATGCGCTCGCCCGCCAGGTACACGCAGGTGTCGACCCCGGCGTTGCCGACGACCACGACGTCCATGCTCAGGCCCCCCACCACGACGCGATCAGCCCGACGAGCAGGATCAGACCGGCCAGCCCGGCGAGCACCGGCCGCGGGTCGAGCGTGGGCCGCTTCTGCGCGATCGTCACGGTCGTCTGTCGCAGGTTGGCGATCACACGCCGGCTGATATACAGCTGGATGTGCAGCCAGGCGATGTAGAGCAACAGCAATCCGACGATCAGCGCAAGCAGCGTGCCCATGATGTCTCACCTGATGATTTGGCGATCCGGCGCCGGAGGTCTTGCCGCTGCCGCGCCGCGACCGGCTCGCCCAATCAACCAATCACTCACTCACTCAATCGCCCAACGACTTCCACCCCGTTGCTGGCCATGTTGTGCAAGAAGACGCGATGCACGAGGGCGGCCGGGTGGGGCTGGATGCCGAGTTCGGTCGCCACGGCAAGCGGCGTGTCGAACGTGTCGACGCAGTCGACGGGCAGGATGACGCGATCGTGGCGCTGGCCGGCGTTGGCGCGCAACCGCAGGCTCATGGCCAGCTGATACGTGCACAGATCCGTGCAGTCACCGACGACGATGAACGTGTCGAGCGCCGGATGCGCCTCGAGCCAGGCCGCGAACCCCGTGCCGATGGTCGAACTGATCGAGTTCTTGGCGAAACGTTGCATCAGCCCGTAGAAGGGCAGGGCCTTGAACTCAGGCACGGCCTCGGACTCGACGGTGCCGCGCACGCAGTGCGGCGGGTACACGCCGAACTCGACCGCATCGGGCGCGTGGGTGTCCTGCGTGAGGACGAAGTCGCGCACCCCCAGCGCATAGGCCGCGGTCATCAACCGCGTGATCGGGGCGATGATCGCCTTGACCCGATCCGAGGCCAGCGGGCCGGCATGGCAGAAGCCGTTGATCACGTCGACCGAAATCACGGCAGTGCGCGCCGGGTCGACGACGATGTCGCGGAGCGATCGCGTCGGGAGGTTGGCCTCCCACGTGGCGAGCCAGGCCAGATAGGGGGTGCTCTCGGCGATCAGGGTTTCAGCGTCCATCGGAGCTCCTTATAGTGTCGTTGATACACTAAATGTCGTTCAAAAGAAAGGCGCTTGACGCCTTTAGTGTTGATTTTACCCAAAACTCGTTGCTTGTCAAGTCTCGGCGCCGCGGCCGGGCCATGGGAGCGGGCGGCAGGCCTGGTCGTCCACGGTTCTCGCGAGAAGCGCCGGCCGCCGCTCGCGCGTGCTGGCCCTGCCCGGGCAGGATCTTCGCCAGAGTGTCAGCTCGCAGCCGCCCACGCCCGCGCGCACGTCACCGCGTTCGTCACGGGAAGAGACGCCGCGCCTTGACTTCCTTGATCGCGTCGCGGCGATAGCGATGCAGACGCGCGGGCCGGCCCTGGCCTTCAGACTTGTAGCGCGGCAGTTCTTCAAGGACGTCTGCCTCGGCGATGCGCCGGCGGAAGTTGCGTTTGTCGAGCGTCTCGCCGAGCACGATCTCGTACGCGGTCTGCAGTTCGCTGAGCGTGAACTCGTCAGGCAGCAGCTCGAACCCCACGGCCGTGTACTCGAGCTTGTTGCGCAGTCGCTGGAGCGCGTATTGAACGATGTCGGCGTGGTCGAACGCGAGCGACGGCAGTGCCTGCACCGGGAACCAGTGGGCCGCGGCGGCATCGTCGCCGGCGTGGGCGCTCACGGTTTCGGGCACCAGCGCGACGTAGGCGACCGTCACGGTCCAGCCGCGCGGGTCACGTTTCGGGTCGCCGAACGTGTACAACTGCTCGAGGTAGAGACCGCGCATGCCGGTCTCTTCGGACAACTCGCGGCGAGCGGCCTGCTCGAGCGACTCGCCCGTCTGGACAAAGCCGCCGGGGAGCGCCCAACGGCCCTTGAAGGGTGGAGCACCGCGTTGAATGAGGAGGACGTGCAGGGCCTGGCGCCCGGGCTCGCGGGCTACATCGCGCAGGCTGAAGGCGACGACATCGGCGGTGAGTGCGGGCCGATCAGGCTCGAAGGTGTACGCCATGCCGGCGGAGTATACATCCGGACCGTGATCATGGCTTCGTGTTGACCCGTCTCAGTGGCACGGCTCGGCCTAGAGGGGTAATGCAAAAACCGGGGTGGACCCTGGGTCGCGGCTTCGCCCCGACCACCCTGGGTCGGGGCGAAGCCGCGACCCAGGGTCCACCCCGGTCTTTGCATTCCTTTTCCAACCCTGGTTCAGGCCTTCTTCTGCTCGATCGGGCAGGTGCTGAAACCGAACAGCGTGTAGAGCGGGCACCAGCCGATCAGACCGGTGACAAGCGGGATGAGACCGACGACGCCCACCACGATGCCGAGCGTGCCCGGGACGATGCCGGCGAAGCCGACCACGATCAGCGCGACGCCGGCGATGACACGGATGATGCGATCCATGGAACCCTCGTTGACTTTGAACATGATGCTGGTCTCCTGTGTGCGTTTGATGAGGCCAGCGTACAGCGGGCGTCGGCCAGCGTCTGTGACCTGAGTCACACACGAGAACACGAAAACCGCCGATGTCATTCGCCGCCGAGGGGTTCGGCGATCGCCTGGAGGATGCCTGGCTTGAGGAGACGCAGGGCGCCGCGCTGAGTGACGACCAGCCCGGCGTCCGCCCAGACGCGCAGCTGGCGGCTGACGACCTCGCGCGCCGTGCCGACCGCATCCGCCAGCTGCTGATGCGTGGCGGCGACGTCGGGTCCGCGCTCGATCAGGGCCTGCGCCAGCCGTTGCTCGACCGGGGCGAAGGCCACGCCCTCGACCAGGTTCATTAACCGCGTCAGTCGGCGTGAGAAGAGCGCGAACATCGCGGCGCGAAACGCCGGGGCCTCGTCGAGCAGCCGCTGGAACAGCGGGTAGGGCACGCGCAGACCCACGATCGGGCGTCGGGCCACGGCGCGGGCCGGGTACGTGCCGTGGCCAAGCAGGCAGTTGAGCGTCAACACACAGGTGTCGCCGGGCTGCAAGCGATAGAGCACGATCTCGCGGCCGCCGGCGCTGGGGCGGCTGACCTCGACTTCGCCCTCCAAAAAGAGGACGAAGGCCGTGCACGGCCCGTCCTGATCGAACAGCACGGCGCCGGTCGGGGCCTGAAACGGTTGGGTCTGCGCCCGAAATTGGTCGGCGAGATCAGGACGAAGATCCCGCAGCGCTGGGTAGAGCGCGCGCAGGCGCTCGATGTCGGCGGGCGGGATCATGGCTCGGATTCGGCGGCGATCGAGTCGAGCAATTGGCCGAACAGGCCGCGAGGGTCGTGCAGCGGGCGGAGGCCGCGCGCGGCGACGCGATGTGTGCCGAGGTCGATCGGCTCGGTGTCTGCCCAGCTCGGCTCGCCGAACGAGAACTCGACTTCGACGGCGTCGGCCAACGTGATGTGTCGCGACCAGACGGCGCCGTAATCGGCGTCACGCCATCCGATGACCGGCAGCCCGATCAAGGCCCAATCGATCTCGGCCAACCAGCTACGATCGCGCCGGTAGCGTTCGGGATCGTGCGTCAACACGATCAGATCGATATCCGAGTCCGGCCGGGCCGTGCCGCGCGCCCACGAGCCGACGAGCGCCAACCCGACGATATCGGATTGGGCGGCGGCCCAGCCGGCGGCCACGCGCAGGATCGCGTCGGTGAGCTCGGCCCCACTAAGCATGGTGTGCCAGGAGATCGGCTGGAAGCTCTAGGCGCATGGCAACCAGAAGTTGCTCGACCTGCGCCACGGATGTGGCGGACGCGATTGGGGCCGTGATGCCGGGTTGGGCGATCAGCCAGGCCACGGCGATCTGACCGGGTGTCACGGCGCGCGCGGCGGCCGCGGCCTCGACCTGCGCCAGCACGTCGAAGGCCTTGTCGTTGAAGTAGTTGCGCTGGACACCGCCAGATCGGGCCGTGTCGGGCAGCGGGGCGTTGCGGCGGTACTTTCCGGTCAGAAAGCCGGCCGCCAACGCGTAGTACGGGATGACGCCGATGCCCTCGGCGCGGCAAAGCGGACCGAGCTCGGCCTCGAAGTCGCGATCGATCGCGTTGTACTTCGGCTGCAGGCACTCGTAACGCGGCAGCCCGTTCGCGGCGCTGACAGTCAACGACTCGCGCAACCGCGTTGCCGTGTAATTCGAGGCGCCGATGGCGCGCACCTTGCCCGCGCGGATCAGATCGTCGAAAGCGCGTAGCGTCTCCTCGAGCGGCGCCTCGGCGTCGTCGATGTGCGCCTGGTACAGGTCGATCACGTCGGTGTTCAGTCGGCGCAGCGATTCATCGACCGCGCGGGCGATGTGCGCCGCGCGTAGGCCCTGACCATACGGCAGCTTGTTGCCGACCTTGGTGGCGATGATCACGCGCTCGCGAGTCCCGCGAGCCTTGAGCCACTTGCCGACGATCGCCTCGCTCTCGCCGCCCTGATTGCCGGGCGCCCAGGCCGAATACACGTCGGCCGTGTCGATGAAGTCGCCGCCACCGGCCACGAAGGCATCCAGCACGGCGAACGACGTGGCCTCGTCGATCGTCCAACCGAAGACGTTACCGCCCAGACAAAGCGGATTGACCGTGATCGAGGTTCGCCCGATGGAACGTTTCATGGGGCGAATTGTACTTGACGGTTGGGATAAGAGTGATCGTGTTCTATCAAAAACCAGTGGCGGCGGATAGGCCAATCGGGCGAACCGACCGTTCAAGTCACCCACGCGATTGGCATTCGGCGCTCCCGACGCCGGGTACAATCCAACCCGATGTTCAACACACTCGCGGCGCAGGTCGAATCACGGCCGGTGATGCGCCATCTGTTCTTTCTGGCGTGTACGCTGGCGACGCTGGCGATCCTGGGCTACTACTTCGGCACGTTCGATCAGTACGCGCACATCCCCTTCTTGAAGAAATACGCGGACCCGACGCTGTATCCGGGCGATCCGTTCCTCGAACTGCGCAACGAGAACTACTCGTACTTCTGGCTGGCCTTCGTGCCGGTTGTGCGGGCCGGTGTGCTCGAGCCCGTGATGTTCGTGATCTATCTCGCCGTGACGTATGCCAGCTTCTGGCTGTTGTGGGCGCTCAGCCTCGAACTCTTCGCCAGCCCGCGCGCGGCGCTGTTGAGTACGATTGCGTTCGTGGTGCCGCATCTGGGCTTTGGCGGCTTTCCGATCTTCGAGTGGAGCCTGCTCAATCGCACCTTTTCGCTGCCGTTTGCGCTGGCCGCTGTGTTGCTCTATCTGCGTGGGCGCCCCTGGCTGGCCTGGCTGATCATCGGTCTGCTCTTCAACGTGCACGTGATCACGATGCTGTTCGTCGCGGCCATGTTCGCGGTCGATCAGGTGTGGACCCTGGTGCGCGCGCGTTTCGACCGGCGGTTGATTGTTCAGACGGTGCTGAGCTGGCTGGTCTTTGCCGCGGCGGCCAGCCCCGTGCTGATCTGGCGGCTGACCAGCTCGGCGGCCAAGGTGCCCAACAACCCCGAATGGTTCGACGTCGTCGTGCGCGGATCGCTCGCCAACCTGTTCCAGATCGTGTCGCCGGTGCCGCACATCCTGTTCGTCAGCGCGTGCGGGCTCAGCACGGCCGTGCTCTTCGTCATCGCCTGGCGCCGCACGCCGGCGCGCAGCGATGCGTTGCAGCACACGGTCGGTCGGATGAACCTGGCGGCCGGGCTGATCGTGGCCGTGCAAGCGATCACGGCGCTGGTGTACCCGATCGATCTGGTCAACCAGCTGCAGGTGATCCGCGCCGGCATGTGGCTGAACATCTTCGCGTATCTGTGGTTCGCTCGCTATCTGGTCGAGCGACTCGAGACGCTCCCCGGCGACCGACGCCTGTTTTGGCTGCGCGCGCTTTACGTGGCCTCGCCGCTGCCGGTTGTCCCGGCCCTGGCCTGGGGGTTGGCGCGCCGGGTGCGCAATGAGGCGGTCGGCCTGCTCGCGATCGCGATCGTGGCGGTCGGCCTGATCGGCGGAGCGCTGGCCGTCGTGGTGCCCTACGGTTTGTGGCGCCCGGGGTTTTATCCATACGGCCCAACCACGGCCTGGGAATCGATCCAGCGCTGTGCCCGCGAATTGACGCCGCGCGACGCGCTGTTCATCACGCCGCCCGAGAAATGGGGACTGTACGACAGCGACTGGCGCACGTTCTCCGAGCGGTCGACGTTGGCGACGCATGACGAACTGCTGATGATCGCGCTTGCGCCAATCCATTACGACACCTGGAAAGAACGGTTCACGCAGATCGCCCCGGGCGCGCTCGAGCAATTCGACAGCAACTTCTTCGACGCGCAACGCGTCACCCGCGAGGCCTACAACGGCCTGAGCGCCGAGCAACTCCTCACGGTCGCGCAAGAGTACGGCGTGGATTACGTCGTCCGCGAACAGCCCAACACGCTTTCCTGGTCGTCGCTGAATTGCGAGAACGACACGTACGTGATCTATCAGGTGCCGTAGCGGGCGGGGAGTGCGGGAGCGCGAGCGCGCCGTTTCGGACGCGTGCCGGACAGGCACGGACAAAAAGGATATCCTTTGGCTGCTCTCACAGCCTGACAGGATGTCCCGCGATGTTGATCCGCCACCTTCGAGTCGCTTCACGAGATCTGATTGCGCAGCGTCGCCTCTATGCCGAGACGTTGGGCTTTGCCATCGTATCGGAAACCGACGACGCGCTAACGGTGCAGACCGGCGCCTCGCGGCTGAGTTTTGTGGCCGAGCGCGTGATCGGCGCGGTGCACGGGCCGTATCACTTCGCCTTCAACATCCCGTTCGATCAGGTCGACGAGGCCAAGTCCTGGATCGTGACACGGGTGCCGCTTGTCGTGGATCGCGCCGGGGAGTCGGATTTCCACAACGAGCGCTTCGCGTCGCATCAGTTCTATTTCAAGGACGCGGACGGCAACATCGGCGAGTTCATCGGTCGGCGGCGGCAGCCGGCATCGCAGGGCGCGCCGTTCGAGGCAGCCACCTGTGTGCGCAACATCAGCGAGATCGGCGTGGCGGTGCCGGACGTGGCTGCCGCGTTTCAGCGGTTCACGCAGCAGTTTGGCCCTTCACGATACGGGGTCAATGCAGATGGGGTGTTCGCGGGCGTCGGCGACGACGACGGCATGTTGATCGTCGTGCGCGACGGGCGATTGTGGTTCCCGGACACGGGCATCCCGGCGAACCCGCTGTGGTTCGAGGCCGATCTGCAGACCGAGCGCGGCGCATGGCGCCTCACCGGGCCCGACAGCGGCATCGCGCGCATCGACGCTGCCACCTCGGCGAGCTAGGCGACCCAAGATTCAGGTCTGGGTACGCCGCGCCAGATCCGCGGCCAGGTGCAGCAGCGCCAGGCACGCGGCCGCGTCGCTTAGTTCACCGGGCCGTTGCACGCGCACCCGGCCCCTGGCCAGGCGCACGTGACTGACCGCGCTCTGTGACAACCGCGCGATCAGCTCCGGCGTGAGCAACGCCGTGGCGAGCTCCGGCGCCCCGCGCACGATATGCGTTGACGCGAAGCCGGGATCGGCGATCGCGACGTCGGCGCCGGCTACCCCATCCACATGGTGTGCCCGTTGACGTTCGGCGATCAGGAGCTCGCCGGCGGCCGGAACCGGCGCCGAAGCGACGGTATAGACGTGGCTCATGCCGTTGCTGCCCATGCGATAGCGAGTCAACGTGAGCGTGACGGTCTGGCCGTCGATGGCGCCGTTCAACGATGGGTCTTTCAGCGCCGTCCCGGGATCAAAGGCGAGGCCGTGGGCCCGAGCGATCGCCGCCCACTCGGTCTTGAGCGCCCCCGCCTGTGCGGCGTTTCGTCGGCCCAGCGCCGTGATGATGACGACCAGCCCGACGCCCAAACCGCATATCGGGAGGACGATCGCCGCCGCGACAAGCAGCAGTAGGGTCAAGTTATCCATCATGTACCTCGCTTCAATGCGGACTGGTCCGCCTGCTCCGGCGCGGGCGTGGCCCCTGGTATCTAAAAAGTTCACCGCCGTCGTCACGCGATGAATAGAATAATCCCGAACACAACCGGAAGTCACACAAGCCAGCGTGCCACAGCGAGGGGACTATGACCGATTTCGCCGTTCTGCGCCAATCCGTTCGCGACTTCGTCGAGGGCCAGGTCAAGCCCGTCATCGCCGATTTCGAAGCACGCGAAGAGACGCCATGGCCCCTCGTCGATCGGATGCGCGCCCTTGGCTTGTTCGGGATGTTGATCCCGACGGCGTGGGGTGGTCTGGGCCTCAGCCTGCGCGAGTACGCGACCCTGATGGGCGAGATCGAGCGCGGCTGTGGGTCGTTTCGTTCGATGCTGTCGATCCAGAACAGCCTGGTGGGGTTGACCCTGTTGGCGTACGGCACCGACGACCAGAAACGACGCTATCTCGCGCCCGCGGCGCGCGGCGAAATCCTCGTGTCGTTCGGATTGTCGGAGCCGGACGCCGGCTCGAACCCGGCCGAGATGTCCACGCAGGCCACGCGCGTCGCCGACGGTTGGCGTTTGAACGGCCGCAAGATGTGGATCGGCAACGGCGCTCGCGCGGGGCTGCTGCTGATCTTCGCCCGCACCGGGACGACGTCCAGTGGCGCGCCCGCGATCACGGCGTTTCTGGTCGAGCCCGGCGCCGGCGTGCGGACCGAGATCATGAAGGGCAAGATGGGTCTCCGAGCCGCGTTGCCGTCGCACATCTATCTTGAAGATGCCCTGGTCCCGGAAGCCAACGTGCTTGGCCCGGTCGGCGGCGGATTGCGCATCGCGCTGTTCAGCCTCGATCACGGTCGGCTCTCGGCCGCGGCGGCGGGCTGCGCGGTGTGCGACGTTGCGCTCGAACTGAGCCTCGTGTACGCGCAGACGCGTCGGCAATTCGGCAAGCCGATCGGGGGCCATCAACTCGTTCAGGAACTCCTGGCCGACATCCATGTCGACGCGCAGGCTGCGCGGGGCTTGCTCGAGCGCGCCATCGTGCTCAAGGAAGCCGGTCAGCCCTTCAGCGAGGCGGCGGCCACGGCCAAGTTGTTCGCCAGCGAGGCGGCCAATCGCTGCGCGTCGCGCGCGGTCCAGATCCACGGCGGTCGCGGCTACCTTGAGGAGACGGGCCTGCCCCGGTTGGTGCGCGATGCCCGGATCCTGACGCTGTATGAGGGCACGTCGCAGATCTTGACGCTCATCCTGGGCCGACATTTGACGGGCCTGAGCGCGTTTTAGGCGCTGGAGCGGGGAGCGCGAGGGCGCGGCAGCGTGCTCGCGCCTGCGCTCCCCAGCTCTCGCGCTCCCTCGCTCTCCCGCTCCAGCGGTGTATAATGCGCCCATGATCTGGCAACCAACCCCGTTGGCCGATGGCGCGAACTCGAACGATAATCGCTTCGCTCGGGCGCGTCTCGCTGTCGGCTGATCGCCATCACCGTCGCAATGACCACCGCCCGAGCTGAAAAGCCGGGCGGTTTTGTTTTGGGCGCCGGAAGGCCTCCGGCCCCGCAGTCGAGGATGCCATGTACAAGACACACACCTGTGGCGACCTGCGCGCCGAACACATCGGCCAGACCGTGACACTCAGCGGCTGGGTCGATACCCGCCGCGATCACGGCAAGCTGATCTTCATCGACCTGCGCGACCGCTACGGCCGCACCCAGATCGTGGCGGACCCGGGCGATGCCGTGGCCGCGCATGCCGTCGCTGAAGGCGCGCGCAACGAGTTCGTCCTGCAGGTGACCGGCGTCGTCCGCGCCCGCCCCGCGGGAAGCGAGAACCCGAAGCTGTCCACCGGCGCCGTCGAGGTCGAGGCGCACGCCATCGAGGTGCTCGGGCCGGCCAAGGTGCTGCCTTTCCAGCTCGACGACGAGAACACCGACGAGCAGGTGCGGCTCAAGCACCGCTATCTCGACCTGCGCCGGCCGCGGATGCAGCGCAACCTGGTGCTGCGGCACAAGGTCGTGAAGTTCATGCGCGACTTCATGGACGCGCGCGGCTTCATCGAGGTCGAGACCCCGATCCTGTTCAAGACCACGCCCGAGGGCGCGCGCGACTATCTCGTGCCGTCGCGCGTGCATCCCGGCAACTTCTACGCGCTGCCGCAGAGCCCGCAGCAACTCAAGCAGCTGCTGATGGTGGCCGGCGTCGACCGCTACTTCCAGATCGCGCGGTGCTTCCGTGACGAGGATCTGCGCGGCGATCGCCAGCCGGAGTTCACGCAGCTCGACCTCGAGATGTCGTTCGTGCATCGCGACGACGTGTTGGCCCTGGTCGAGGAGCTTTACGCGGCCATGATCCCGGTCGTCGCGCCCGAGAAACGGCTGCTCGACACGCCCTGGCGCAAGATCGCGTACCGCGAGGCCGTCGCGCGCTACGGCTCGGACAAGCCCGACCTGCGCTTCGGGCTCGAGTTGTACGACCTGAGCACGATCATGGCCGCGAGCGGCTTCAAGGTCTTCCAGATGGCGCTGGGCAGCGGCGGCGTGGTCAAGTGCATCGTCGTGCCCGGCTGCGCCGGCTACTCGCGCAAGGAGGTCGACGACCTGACGACCTTTGCCAAGGAGCAAGGCGCCAAGGGTCTGGCGACGCTGGCGCTCACGGCCGAGGGTGTGCGCGGCACCGCGCAGAAGTTCATCACGCCTGGCGAAGTCGAGGCCATCCAGTCGTTGACCGGCGCGAAGGAAGGCGACCTGGTGCTCTTCGTCGCCGACGGCGCGGCCGTGGCGCACAAGACCCTCGGCGCGTTGCGCCTGCTCTTCCGTGACCGGCTCAAGCTGGCCGACCCGAACGTCATGGCCTTCGCCTGGATCGTGGACTTCCCGATGTTCGCCTGGAACGAGGAAGAGAAGCGCTGGGACGCCGAGCACCATCCGTTCACGATGCCCAAGGTCGAACACCTGGAGCTGATGGAGACCGACCCGGGCGCCGTGCTGGCGGACGCCTACGACATGGTCTGCAACGGCTATGAGATGGCCTCGGGTTCGATCCGTATCCATCGCCGCGACATCCAGTTCAAGATTTTCGAGCGGCTCGGCCTCGACCCGGCCGACATCGAGGCCAAGTTTGGGCACATGCTCGAGGCCTTCGAGTACGGCGCGCCGCCGCATGGCGGGATGGCCCCGGGCATCGATCGCCTGGTGATGCTGCTGGCCGACGAGCCGAACATCCGCGAGGTGATCGCGTTCCCGAAGAACCAGGCCGCGCTCGATGTCATGGCCGGCGCACCCTCGACGGCGCAGGAGAAGCAGCTCAAGGAGCTGGGGATCAGAGTGATTGCTGATTGAGGATTGCTGATCGTTGATTGTCGGGCCCGAGTCGCGCAGGCGATTCGGGCCCGTCTGTTTGTGCCCGAAGGTTAGAAAACCAGCCTCGTTTTGTCGAAATCGATTTTCGAATGGGCTTGTTTTCTCGAAAAACGCGTGTCGACCTGTCAGGTCCAAGGTTGGATTCCATGCGCGCTCAGATCGAGTCCGTTGACGACTTCCACAAGGCTTTTGGCGCCTACCGCAACGAGGCGCCGGCCGGCGCCATCCCGCCCGAGGCGCAGGCGCTGCGCGTGCGCCTGATCGCCGAGGAGCTTGACGAGTATCGCCGCGCCGCCGAGGCCGGTGACCTGGTCGGCGTGGCGGATGCGCTCAGCGACCTCGCCTATGTGCTCTTTGGCACCTACGTCGCGCACGGCCTGCAGGCTCAAGCCGAGGCCCTCTTCGCCGAGGTGCACGCGAGCAATATGAGCAAGCTCGACGCAGACGGCCGGCCCGTGCTGCGTGCGGATGGCAAGGTGCTCAAGTCGGATCGATATCGCCCGCCGGATCTGCGGGCCGTGTTGGGCGGCGGCGTCTAAAGCCGCGGCGGAAAAACAAACGAGGCCGGTGCAAGCCGGCCTCGCTCTTTGTCTCCAGTGGCTTCAACCGCTGGTCAATGCCGACCAGATCGCGCGCTTGCAGCGGGCGACATCCAGGTCCACGGCCACGCGGATGTGGCTGCCCGTGTCGGCCCTGAGGCGCATGCACCCACGCCGCGCGGGGTCGGTCAACTCGACGGTCACGTCCACGGCGCGATACTGCGCCAACGTCTCATCGAGCAGTGCCGCCGCGGCGACGGCGTCGTGCACGGAGCAGCCGTCGACTTCCCAGCCCTGGGCCTCAACCCGATCGATCCAACCCGGGGCCTGACGCTTGAGCGCCGCGACGGCCGGTCGCGCGTCGTCGAGCCCGGCGAACTCGGCGCGGCTGACGTGCACGCGCCGGGTGATCTCCAACCCGAACAGCCGAATCGGCCAGCCGGCGCCAAGCACGATGGCGGCCGCCTCGGGGTCGCATCGGGCGTTGAACTCGGGTCCCGTGTCCTCGCCGCCGAACGCGCCGCCCATCGCCACCACCTCACGCACCAGCGGCACGATGTCGGGCGCGAGCCGAACCGCCAACGCCAAATTGGTCAGCGGCCCGATCGCCAGCACAGTCAGCGCGCCGGCGTGTGCACGCGCGGCGTCGATCAGCAATTGGGCAGCCGCCGTCGTGGGCTCAGGACCCTGGAACGGTTCGGTCGCGCCGTAGCCGGCTCTCCAATCGGCGAACCAGGCCGGGTCCTCGATCAACGGCAGCGCGGCGCCGCGCCCGAGGGCGATATCGCCGCGACCCTCCGATGCAAGCAGACGGCGCAGGTTGTGCGTCGCTTCGGTCACGCCTACGTTGCCATGCACGCTTCCGCAACCGATCACAGCGACGGCGCTCGCGGCCAACACGACCAGCAACGCAGCGCCGTCGTCGAGCTCGGCGCCCGGCGTGCCGAGGCCCATGTCGGTGTCGATGTAGACCGGTCGCGGATCGGTCGCTGCGTTTATGTGCATGGGCTTACCGCGGACCTCGCCGACGACGCCGAGGGGTTGGGGTTGCCAACCCGCTCAGCGTCATATGCGACAACCTCGGCCGAAGAGACCTACGCCTCGGCCGGCTTCTCGTCGGCCGCGGCGCGGATCTGGGCCCGCGAGCGGGCGCGGGCCATGCTGCGGGTGACGGTCTCGCGGAGCGCGATCAACACCAACACCAGAACGGTCGCCAGGTTGGGCAGGATCTCGACCAGGTTCGGCGGCAGATCGGTGACGTTCTGGATGCGCACCGAGAACGCGTCGGCGAACCCAAAGAACAGGCTGGCGAAGAACGTCCCGATCGGGTGATTGAGCCCGAACAACGCCGCCGCGATCGCCGTCCAGCCGCGGCCGTTGCTCATGTTGCGCGTGAACAGTTTGAGGTGCCCGACCGACAGGAAGGCGCCGCCCAGCGCCGCCAGCATCCCCGACAGGACCAGGGCCATGGTCTGGATCCGCCGCGGGTTGATGCCAACGGTCTCGGCCGCTTCCTGGTTCTCGCCGACGGCGCGGATATGACGCCCGAACTTGGTGTGATAGAGCACGATATAGAGCACGATCGCGATCGCCCACGAGAAGTAGACGATGAAGTTGTAGCCGCTGATCAATCCGCCGATGACCGGGATGTTCTCGATGATCGGGATGTGGATGTCGGGCACGCGCAGGATGCTCGGGTCTGACCACGAGCCCGTCTGTCCGAACAACACGCGCATCATGTACACCGTCAATTCGAGGATGATCAGGTTGAGCGCGATCGATAGGATGACGAGATCCACCTGGTAGCGGTGATACAGGAACGCGAACAACCAGCCCAGCAGTCCGCCGGCCGCGACCGCGACCAAGATGCCGAGGTAGGTATTGCCCAGATAATACGCGGCGACGATGCCCAGAAACGCGCCGAGGAGCATCTTGCTCTCCAGGGCGAGGTTGAGCACGCCGGCCTTGTTGCACAACGCGCCGCCGAGCGCGGCGAGCAAGATCGGCGTCGCCAGGCGGATGCCGCTATTGAACAGCTCGATCGTGAAGACGCTGAAGAAGCCTTCCATGTCGGTTCCTATTGCTCCGGTCGAGCCTGCCCACGGTCGAAGCGTCGCGCGAGCCAATCGCGCAGGCGCTCCAAATTGCCCTCATAGAACTTGCGCAGGGCCACAAAGAGGATGATCAGCCCGATGATCGTGCCGCCGAGCTCGCGCGGGATCTGGGCCTCGAGTTGCAGGCCGAGTTGCGCCCCCAGCCGCACGCCCGCGAACAAGATCGCCACGATCACGACCCCGAGCGGGTGGGTCTGCCCGAGGATCGCGACCGACAGGCCGTCGAAACCCAGACCCACGGAGAAGGCCTGCATGATACGCCGGTGCACGCCCAGGATCTCGATCGAGCCGGCCAGACCGGCCAGCGCGCCGCTGATCAACATCGCCCGGATCGCGGCGTTGTCGCTTGGGATGCCGCCGAAGAGCGCGAAACGTTTCGACTGACCCGCCATGCGCTGCTCGTAGCCCGGCGTCGATCGCCAGAGATAGACGTACACGGCGTAGGCCGCGAGCACGGCGATGACGAAACCGACCCCCCATTTCGAGCCCGACAGGAAGATCGGCAGCTGGGCCGTGACGTCGATGATCGGCGAGTGCGCCGCCGCGCCCGGGTCGCTGCGCAGCGGGAACTGCACCATGTACTCGGCGAAGAGCGCGGCGATCGCGTTGAGCACGATCGTCACCAGCAATTCGTTGACGCCGAGCTTGACGCGCAAGACGCCCGGCACCCAGCCGTAGGCCGCCCCGGCCAGCATCGACATGACCATGATGAAGAGCGGGTGGATCACCGGCGGCAGATGGATGGCGTAGCCCAGCCACGCGGCCACCACGGCGCCGAGCAGATACTGGCCTTCCTGGCCGATGCTGAACATGCCCGAGCGGAAGGCCACCACGGCCGAGAGCCCGGTCAGGATCAGCGGCGTGGCGCGCTCGAAGGTCGTGAACAACGCGCAGTGCGTCAGGTCGTTGCAGCCAAAGCCGGCCACGAACAGGATCCGGTAGGCGTCGATCGGCGATGTCTTCGTCAACAACACCAGGATCACCGAGACCAAGAGACCCGAGATCACGGCCAGGATCGGGATAAGGAAGGCGTCGATTTGTTTCAGGCGGTCGTGCGTCATCGCAGTCCCTTTCGTCAGGCCGTCGGGCCGGTGGTTTCGGGGTGGGCGCCGGCCATGAGCAGGCCGATCTGCTCTTCGCTGGTGGTGGCCGGGTCGACCTCGCCCTGGAACTGCCCGCGATACATCACAAGCACGCGGTCAGCCAGCGCCAGGATCTCTTCCAACTCGACCGAGACCAGGAGGATGCCGGCGCCGCGGTCGCGCGCGTCGACCAGCGAGCGGTGTACGAATTCGATGCTGCCGACATCCAGGCCGCGCGTAGGTTGATTGGCCACGATAAAGGTCGGCTCGCCGGCGAGCTCGCGTCCGATCACGACCTTCTGCATGTTCCCGCCCGAGAGCCGCGAGATGCCGCCGCCCGGCACGGCTGCCGCGATCGAGAAACGCTTGATTACGTCGGCGGCGAAGTCGCGGATGCCGCGCGCGTTGAGGAAGCCGGAGCGATTGAACTGGTCGAGCTTGTAACGCGAGACGATCAGATTTTCGTCGAGGTTGGTCTCGAGGTTCAGGCCCACGTGGATCCGATCCTCAGGGATGTGGGCCAGCCCGGCGTCACGTCGTTGGCGCACCGACAGCGTCGTCGCGTCTTTGGCGTTGAGCGTCAGGCGGCCGCCGTCGAGGGCGCGCATGCCGGTGACCGCCTCGACCAGTTCGGTCTGGCCGTTGCCGCTCACGCCCGCGATGCCCAAGATCTCGCCCGAACGGACCTGGAACGACACCCGCGTCACGGCCGGGAAGCCGCGCACGTCGGTGACGCTGACGTCGTCGGCGGCGAACACGACCTGGCCCGGCTGACGCGGCGCCTTGTTGACCTTGAGCAGCACCTCACGGCCGACCATCATGCGCGCCAGTTCGGGCACCGTGGTCTCGGCCACCGATTTGGTGCCGACGTTGCGCCCACCGCGCATCACGCTCACGCGATCGGCGACGCGCACGACCTCGAGCAGCTTGTGGGTGATGAAGACGACCGTGTAGCCGGAGCGCGACAGGCCGCGCACCACACGCATCAACTCGGCGACTTCCTGGGGCGTGAGCACGGCGGTCGGCTCGTCGAGCACCAGGATTCTGGCCTTGCGCTCGAGCACCTTGAGGATCTCGACCCGCTGCTGCATGCCCACCGGCAGATCGCGGATGCGCGCCTTCGGGTCGACCGGCAGACCATGCCGCTCGGCCAGTTCGGCCACGGCCCGGTTCTCCTCCGCCGGCGTCAGGAACCCGCCGCGGTTGGGCTCGATCCCGAGCATGATGCTTTGCGCCACGGTGAACGACGGTACCAGCTTGAAGTGCTGGTGCACCATGCCGATGCCGTGGTGGATGGCGTCTTCGGGCCGGGCGATGACGACGGGCTTGCCGTCGACCTTGATCTCGCCGGCGTCCGGCTTGACCAGCCCGTAAAGGATGCTCATCAGCGTCGTCTTGCCGGCGCCGTTCTCGCCGACCAGGGCGTGCACCTCGCCCGCCTCGACCGAGAAGTCGACAGCCTGGTTCGCCCGGACGCCGGTCGAAGCGAAGTATTTGCTGATCCCGCTCATCTCCAGCGCGAGCGCCATAGCAGCTCTCCCAAAACGGTGTGCGAAAGCGGGTGGGCTGCGCGACGAGAGCCGTCGCAACCCACCCGCCTGTCACACCTGACGTTGAGTTACTTCAGCGGCGCGCAGACATCGGTCTCGTTCAGCGCGTCGCAGACCTTGAAGTCGCCGGCCAGGATCTTGGTCCGGTATTCTTCGACCAGCTTCTGGATCTCGGGGAGCTTGGCGGTCATCTCGGCCGGGCCCTTGTCGGCGAAGGTCGTCGAACCCTCATCCCACGACAGACCCGCCGCGCCATCGGCCATGCCCAGGCGCTTGAAGCCGCCCTCGAACTTGCCGTCGACCACGGACTTGATGGTGAGGTACGTGGTCATGTCGACGCGCTTGATCATCGACGTGATCACGTGACCGGGCTGGATGAAGTCCTGGTTCGAGTCGACGCCGATCGCGTACTTGTCGACCTGCGCGGCGGCTTCGAGCACGCCCTCGCCCGAGCGACCGGCGACCTGGTAGACGATGTCGGCGCCCTTGTCGTACAGGCCCTTGGCCGTCTCGAGGCCCAGCGTCGGGTTGGAGAAGTCAAAGCCCAGGTAGCTCACCAGCACGGTGCAGTCGGGGCAGACTTCCAGCACGCCCTGCTTGTAGCCGTAAAAGAACTGGTTCAGGGCCGGGGCGTCGCCACCGACCACGGCGCCGACGGTCTTGGTGGTCGTCAGCTTGCCGACGATCAGGCCGACCAGGAAGCTCGACTGATTCACGTCGATCTGGTACGACACCAGGTTAGCGGGCAGCGTCTCCGCGAAGACTTCCGAAGGCGAGCCGAACTTCTGATCCGGGAACTCGGCGGCCAGGTCGGTCATGAGCTTGGCATCGAGCGCCAGGCCCATCACCAGGTCGTAGCCCTTTTGGATCGCGCCGCGCATGGCGCTCTCGTGCTCGGCCACGCCGTTGGTCTCGATGATGTCGCACTTCACCGGCAACTCGGCGTTGGCGCGCTCGACGCCGCGCACGGCCGAGTCGATGAACGAGCGGTCGCCGCGCGGGTTCGGCGTGATCAAGGCGCAGGTGACTTTGGGCGCTTCGGCGGTGGGTTCCGCGGGCGCGGCGGTCGGCGTGGCCGCTGAGGCGCAGGCCGAGAGGACGAGCGAGGCCGCAACCAGGGCCCCAGTGACGAGCGTAGAACTGCGTTTCATGCATTCCTCCTGATCGGATGATGAGCTCGGCGTTCCGGTTTGAGATATGAGTGATCGAAAGGCTGCGGTGACCTCCTTTGTCGCAACGGGCCGGGGTATTGGCCTGGTCCGATCTGTGCGTCTATCGGCCGGTCGGCGACGACAGGTCGATGTCGGTGATGTTCAACTGGATCGTGCTCTGGACGCCGCCATTCTACTCCCGAACGCTCAGTCGTCCGAGAGGAAATCTCGAGCAATCACGGCAAAGATCGCCGCCGTTTGGGGCAGGCTGGCGCACTCGACCCATTCGTCCGGGGCATGCGCGCCGCCGCCCGTCGGGCCAAAACCGGGCAGCGTCGGGATTCCGGCGCCGATCAGCATGTAGCCCTCGTTGGCCGGCCCGGCGCCCGCGATCGGCCAGAAGCGGCCCGTGATGGCTTCGGCGTGGCGTTGCGCGATCGTGGCCAGTCGATGATCCGCCGGGATCGCGGCGCCGGGCAGCCGGTTCTTGAGCGTGACGGTCACGGCCAGGCCCGGCCGTGCCGCGCACTCGGCCGCGATCGCGGTCTCCACAGCCTCGAGCACGACCTCCGGCGACTGGCCGGGCATCAGACGCACGTCGACGACGGCGCTGGCGACGGCCGGCACGATGCTCTCGAATTCGCCGCCGCGGAAGAGCGTTCCCGGTGTGATCGTGCACCCCAGCCCGCTGAACGCGGGATGTGCGGGCGCGGGCAGGTCAAGGCCTTCGAGCCTGAGCAGGATCGCCGCCAGCCCGGTGACGGCGTTGACGCCGGCCCGGCGTTGGCTCCATTCGGCGCTGCCCGAATGCACCGCTTCACCGCGCGCCTCAAGGACCAGTCGCAGAAGGCCACGGTGCCCGATGCAGACGATGTCGCTGGCGTAGGCGTAGATCGCGCCGCGCACGGGCAGCCGGCCGGCGTCGAGCAGATGACGGACGCCCAGCCGACTGCTGGCGCCCGACTCTTCGTCAACCACACCGGCCACGATCACGCGGGCGCGTGCCGGGTCGAGCAGCCCGTGATCGCGCAAGAGCGCCAGTGTGTAGAGACCGCAGGCGATGCCGGCTTTGTTGTCGGCCGCGCCGCGCCCATACAGCCGACCGTCGGCGATCTCGGCTGCGAACGGCGGATGGGTCCAGGCGGCCGGATCGCCTTCCGCGACCGTGTCCATATGCCCGATCAACGCGAAGCCGGCCGGGCCGTCGCCCCACCAGGCGAGCGCGTTTGGCCGCGCCGGGTCGGCGGCCGAAAGCTCGGCCGGTAGGCCCAGACGCGTGGCTTCGGCGCAGATGCGCTGAGCCACTGCGGCCTCCGTGTCGCGCCCGTTGACCGACGGGATGCGCACGAGGTCCTGCAAGAAGGCCAGCAACTCGGCCTCACGTTCGCGGGCAAGGGCAGGCAGGTCGATCATTGTGTTCTTTGCGTAAGACACCGGGAGTGCGAACGCCGAGTCTCGGTCCTTGAGAGCCGTCGTTCGCACTCCCGGTGTCTTCCCTCATCCGTCGTTCGCACTCCGCATGTTTGTCACCGCAGCCCCATCTCCATCAATTCGATGAAGCGGTCGACGTCGACGTCGAACACGATCTCGACGTTGGCGGGTCTGCCGCCGCGCGCGAGCCAGTCGATGACGGTCTGGCCGCGCGTGTGCCGACCGTGCAATTCGATCGATACCGGGCGCACCTCGGCGCGCTTGACGATCTCGGGCTCCAGCGCGACCGCCATGGCCAGGCCGTCGGGCGCGAAGAGCATCTCGCGCCCGAGCACCTCGGTGACGTACGCGATCAGCTTCTCGTTGGTCTTGCGGAAGAACTCGGCGCGCGGCGTCCCAAGATCGAAGAAGCGCCGCACCACGTCGAGGCTGAACCCGTGCGCCAGCGTGGTCTCCCACGAGACCAGCGTCAACCGTGGCCAGGTCGAGAAGACGACGTGGGCCGCGTCCGGGTCGGCGAAGATGTTGAACTCGGCCGACGCCGTCGAGGTGTTGCCGCGGCTGTGGATGGCGCCGCCCATGACGACCAGCTTCTTGAACTTACCGGGGAGTTCCGGGTCCAGCCGCACGGCGAGCGCCAGATTGGTGAGCGGCCCGATGGCGACCAGGGTCAGCGCGCCCGGTTCGGCGTTCGCCAGACGAACCAGCGCGTTGGCGGCATGCTCGGCCTCGAAGCGCCGGCTCGATGCCGGGATCCCGGCGTCGCCGAGCCCGTCGGAGCCGTGCACGCCGGCCGCGTTCTCGGTGGGCAGCACCAGCGGCCCCGCGGCGCCGCGATACACCGGCACGTCGGCGCCCGCGACGTCGAGGATCTTCAGAGCGTTCGGGCCGGTGTGCTCCAGCCCGACGTTGCCGGCCACGACCGTGATGGCCTCGACTTTGGCATTCGGGTGGGCCAGCGCCATCAGGATGGCATGGGCGTCGTCCACGCCCGGGTCGGTGTCGATGATCAAGCGATGCATGGCGAAGGGTCCTCTGTGGAGATCCGGGCGCGTCATCGGCCCGATCGCCGCATAACTACGGGTTGATCCGGCGCAGCAACTCGGCGTGAACGTCCTCGAGATCGCGGCGCGTCTGGGCGTAGTCGAGCGTCACCCAGCGGTTGTCGCGGAACAGCCACCGCCCGTCGACCATGACGTCGCGGACGTGTTGACCCGTGATCGCGTAGACCAGCGCCGCATAGACGTGCTGGCCGCCGCGCGGGCTCCAGCCGATCTCGTCGAGGTCGAGCGCGATCAGGTCCGCCTTCTTGCCGATCTCGAGCGAGCCGATCTCGTTTTCGAGGCCGAGCGCGCGCGCGCCGCCGAGCGTGGCCATCTCCAGGATCTTGCGGGTCGGGATGGCGTTCGGCGTGCGTTCGTGCAGGCTGAAGAGCTTGCCCGCGATCTGCATCTCCTTGAACAGGTCGTAGCTGTTGTTGTTGGTGACGTTGTCGGTGCCGAGGGCTGTGTTGACGCCGGCGGCTTGCAGCGCCGGCACCGGCGCGACGCCGGCCGCGTTGCGCATGGCCGACGACGGGGCCAGCACGGCCGTGAACGGGTGCCGGGCCAGGATCGGGAAATCCTCCTCCGGCAGCGTGATGCAGTGCGCGGCCAGCACCGGTCGCTCGAGCATGCCCAGCGCCTCGAGTTGGGGGATCGCGTTGCGCCCGAAGTGCTCGCGGCAGAACCGGTCTTCCTCGCCGCTGGTGCCCATGTGTATATGGAAGCCCGTGTCGAAGCGCTGCGCCAGCTCGAGTTCGAGGCGCATCGCGGCCTCGCTGTTGTCGACGAAGAAGGCGTGCGGGCCGACCCAGCCCGTCAGCCGCGGGTCGTCGCGCAGGCTCTCGAGGAAGGCCGCCGCGGCGGCCAGCTCCCGCTCGCGGGCGATTGGGTCGCCGAGCTCGACGATGCCGTAGGCCAGCGCCGCCCGCAGACCACTGCGCTTGACCTCCGGCACGATCCTGTCCATCCAGAAATATTGGTCGGCGAAGCAGGTCGTGCCGGTGCGGATCATCTCCGCGCACGACAGTGCCACCCCGGCCGGGATCAGGTCGGGGGTGAGCACCTGCTCGAGGACGCGGATGGTGCTGAACCAACCCTCGAGCGTGAACAGCGTGCGCCCTTCGGCGTGGCCGCGAAAGAGCGTCATCGGCGTGTGCGTGTGGGCGTTGACCAGACCCGGCATCACGAGGCGCGCGCCGAGGTCGATCTCCTGGTCGATCGGGCGTCGGCCCGGCACGTAGACCGACCCGATCTCGACCAGGCGATCATCGGCGATGATCAGATACCCCGGCGCGAAGATCGTGTCCTTCGCGTCAAGCGTGACGATCTGTTCGGCCCGGATCAGGCTCGTGGTCATGGCGGTCCCCCACCTGCGGTCGGCCCGCTGCGGCTCGTCAATGCGGTGCGCCGATGATAGCATGCCGCTTCGTGGTTTGACTCGGCGTGCTGTCGGCGCGGGCACGACCCACCAGCTCGCCGAGCACCGTCGCCGACGACTGGGCGACGTGTTCGTCCGAGCGGTTTCAGGCGCGACACCCTCGCGCCCTTGGGCGACATGCACGACATCGATCGACGCCACCGGCTGGCCTGACATCGGCGAGGGGCCTGAGTCGCCGGCCGGCGCCGCCGTCGATTGAATGACGTTCACGAATTCGCGCAGAGCGTGGTCGACGACGTGCGGCGAATCCGCAGTCGTCCGTTGGTGCCCGGGCCAAACCGGTCTACGGGCACATCGATGACGTGCGCACGGGCCGCCCGGTTGAAGTGCCCGAAGCGACCTCCGCCGGTCGCGCACGGTGATCCCATCTGTGCGTCTCTTCACGAGAAGATGAGAGTGTAGAGCCTAACCGTTTCGTATTGTGGGTTTGGTGCGAGTCGTGGTACTAATTGGTTCAGCCCTGCTGTGTGCGTGATGTCGAGCGCGGGTCGACCACGTTTTAGAAAAGGGAGCCGGGCTTGCTTTGGGGCTGCGATAGGCCTCTGTCCGCGGACCTAGGCCAAGGCAAAACCGGAGTAGACGGGTCCCGCCTGCAACTTTTGCAGGTCGTCCACCGCCGCACACGGCACAGTGGGGAAAGAAACGAGAAGGCGCGTCGCTGACCACAGCGGCGCGCCTTTCGTTTTGGGGATGACGTTCACGACGTTTGCGCGGAGCCTTCAACGATGACGACGGATCGCAGCGACAAACCGAGGTCACGGAGCCTCGCGATCAGCCCGTAGAGCGCCGCGTGGTCACGCACCGTGCCCTGCAGGATCGTCAACGCCTCGGGCGTGGCGGTCACCGCCAGGCCGTCGAACCAGGGTGACCATTGAGCGTCGAGCCGCCCCTCGATCCGGATCTCGATCCTGAGCATCGTCGTTCTCTCCCCGATGCCCGCATCAAACCGTCATGGGGCGCTGGGCGGGATGCGCCGTTGAACGCGGATGACGGCCGACATAGACGGCCAGGGCCGCGATGACCACAAAGCCGGCCAGAGCCAGCCAGCCGAACAGATCACCCACGAGCGGATAGAAGGTCGCCACGCCGCGTGTCGGGACCTGCGCGACGATCACACGCTCGCCGGCCGTGAAGTGGTCCATCGATGCCAGGACTCGGCCGTAAGGGTCCGTGATGACCGAGAGCCCGTTATCGGCGATCCGCACCATCGATACGCCGTTCTCGATCGCGCGCAGCCGCGCCATGTGCGCGTGGATGGGATCCATGTCGCGGAACTCGAGGCTCGGCGAGAGCAGGATGTCGACGCCCTTGCGCCCGGCCTGGAGCACGATGCCCGGGTAATCGGTATCCCAACAGATCACGCCGGCCAACGTTCCATACGGGGTATCGGCCGTGCGCAGCACGCCGTCGCCGTTCACGCGGTTGCCCTCGAACCCGACGCCGCCGTACTTCAGGTGCTCGAGCACGACCGCGCCTTGCGGATCGATCACGAGCAGCTTGGCCTGATAGGCGGAGTCGTCGATCGGGAAGGACATCAGCGAGACCGCGAGATAGATATGCTCCGCGCGGGCGACTTCAGCGGCGCGTGCCAACAGCGCGGGCTCGTCCTCTTGCGCGACCGGCGCGGCATGCTCGGGCCAGACGACGATCTTGGCCCCGGCCCGGGCTTCGCGGATCGTGGCATCGAAGTAAAGCGGATAACGCGCCTGAGCGAGGCGGCGAAAGGCAGGGCGGTCGGTGTTGAGCGCCTGCAGCAACTCGATCTGGCTGGCGCGCCAATCGACCGCCGTGATGCCGGCGACCCGCACCGTCTCGACGGGCGGCGGCGCGAACCAGAGCCGGACCTGTCCGGCCACCAGGATTAGGCTCAGCAGACCGGCATAGAACGTCACGCCGTGCTTGATCTCGGACCAGGCGAAGCCGCGCTCCCAGGCCCAGTTCGCGATGGAGGTGAACCAGAGGATCAGAAACGTCACGCCCCAGATGCCGGTGACGGATGCGAGCTGGAGCAGCGGCAGGTTGTCGTATTGCGAGTAGGCCTGGGCGCCGTAGCTGCCCAGGGGGTTGACGGCCGCGTTCAGGAACTCAATTGCCGTGAAGGCCAACGGGTAGATCAGCGTGCTGGCGAAACCGCCCAACCGCGGCGTCAGCAGGCGATCGGCCAGCGGCGCCAGATTGGCGATCAACGCCGAGCCGATCACGATGCTGATGGTCAGCGACCCCAGGAACGGCGGCAACGCGACGGCGACGGCGATGCCGGTCGTGACGGCGGCCAACAGGTACGCCAGCCAGACGCGGCGTTGCGTGCGGAAGAAGCGCAGCACGAAGATCGGCCCGAGCCAGGCCGCGAGCGGGATGATCCAGCGGCCGACGCTCAGTGAGAACACCGCCAACAGGCCGCCGAGCAACAACCAGAGATACGACCAGCGATCGGTCAACGGGTAGGTGATGGATCTGGCGTTCATGTGCGTGCTCCGATCTTGCGCGATCCGATTTCAGGCCCGGCTGTGCTCGGCCTTCCCAAACAGCGCGTGGTGATCGAACCAGGGTTTGGCGATCAGGTAGGTGCCGAGGATGACGAGCAACAGCGCGCCATCGAGCTCGCTCCAGCCGGCCAGGCTCGCGACGCCGCTGACCACCGACAGCAGACCGAGCACCGTTGTAAAGCCGCTCATGCGGATCCCGTTGAAATACCGGGCGACGTTCAGGCCCAGCATCACCAGACCGACGGCGATGGACCAGACGCCCTGGGCGACGACGGTGTGCGGCACGAGCAGGAAGCCGCCGAGCAGGATCAGGAACACGCCCCACGCGACGTTCTCGAGGCGTTTGTTGAGGGCGGCTCGCCCGGCATCGGAATCGGACGGTTGTGGAGGCTCTGCCGCATGGTCGGTCACGCCACTCACGAGCAGCGCCAGTCCGATCACGGCCAGGGCGATGACCGGCACATACGGCAGATTGGCATCTCCGACGGTGAACATCAGGCTGTCGGGCGGCAAAATGAAGATGAGGGCCGTGATGGCCGCGGCCAATACCAGGCAGATTCCGCCCCAGATCAACTTCGACGTATTCATGTCATCGTCTCCTTACTTGAGACGACGATACGTCGTCCGCCGCCGTTGCGCGTCCAACGCCGGGTGTATTCAGGGGGTTGATCCCGTGAAAGGTTACAGGAGGCCGAGCGCCCGTCCGCGGTTCATGGCTTCGAGGCGGTTGCGGACGCCGAGCTTGCCGCAGACGTGGTGGAGATGGGTTTTGGCGGTGCCGGTGCTGATCACCAGCTTCCGGGCGATCTCGCGGTTCGATAGCCCCGCCGCCACGAGCCGGAGCACCTCCAGCTCGCGTGCGCTCAATGGCTCGCGCAGGTCTGCGTCGAGCCGGGCGACAACCCGGGCGGCCGCCAGGATTCGGCCGACATACGGCGCGCAGACCCCGATCCGCGCCGCTTCCTGCAGCAGCGGAACCAGCGGTCGGCCGGCCTCGGCAAAGACCTGGATGTAGCCCTCCGGCTCGGCCAGCCGCAAGGCCTCAACCAGAAAGGCGAGCGCGATCGACGGTGTCGGCGCCGCAATCGCCTGCAGGACCCGGGCCGCGATGACGCCATATCCCCAACCTGCCTGACCGGCTTTCGCGTACAGCGCGTCGAGCCGCTCGGCCGCCTCGGCCCGTTGGCTGAGCGCGAGCTGGGCCAGCGGGATCGCCAACCCGAGGAAGCGATAGAACGGCGGCGAGTCGATGGCCTCGTCGAGCTCGGCGGCCAGATCGCCGACCTCGGCGGCGTCGCCCAGGCTGAGCGCGACCCGCAGCGCGCAGGCGGCTGTGCGCGCCCGTTGGCCGGGGATGTGCGGATCCGTGAGCGCGCGGCACTCGGCCACCGCCGCACGGGCCGCGGCACGATCTCCGCCGGCCGCCGCCACCGCCGCCTGAAGCAGACAACCCGCGTAGGCGAAATCCGCGTTGCCGCTTTGACGGCTGAGGGTCAGGCCGAGCTGGAGCTCCGTCTCGGCCTGGGCCAGATCCCGCCACTCGAGCGCGAGCGCGCACAGATCGAAGTGTGCGATCGCAAGGATCGGGGCCGCGTTGTCCGCCCGGGTCAGGTCGCGGTACTGCGCCGCGGCTGCCTGGAGACGTCCGCGCGTCGCCAGCGTTCGGGCGAGGAAGACCGCGGCCGTGAGCCGCGCGTAGTTGTTGCCTGAGCGCAGCGCCTGGTCGCGCGCTTCGGTCAGCGCGCGTTCGGCGTCGTCCAGACGGCCGATGTGCCAGTAGGCCATGCCGAGGTTGAGGGCGACCAGGCCGCGCGCGGTCAGGGCCGATGCCGGCAGCAGGCTGAGCGCCATCTCCGACTGCCGGATCAGCGCAGGCCCATCGCCGCGCGCGCGAGCCACATACGCCTGAGCCGCCGCCACCTCGCCGCGGAACTCGGCGCGCTCCGCCGTCTGGCTACCCGACTCGAGCGTATCCAGCAGCGCGCGGGCCGGGTCGATCTGACCCGCCAGAGCCAGCGCCCAGGCATACGCGAGCATGGCGAGCGGGTGAGCCGCGATGACCATCGGCGGCAGATGCTGGCACCAGGTCACCAGCGTGGCGATCTCGCCCTGTTTGAGTTTGGCTTCGCCGCAGCGTCCGACGAGCTCGGCTGCGCCCTCAAAGTCGGAGGCATCCATGGCGTGCCGCACGGCATCGTCGAGATAGCCGGCGTCGGCATACCAGCGGCTGGCACGTCGATGAAGCTCGGCCGCCTGACCGGGGTGGTCGAGCTCGAAACGATGGCGCAGCACTGCAGCAAAAAGGCCGTGGTAACGGTGCCACTCGCCGTCCGTGTCGATGGGTGTGATGAAGAGGTTGGCCTGGACAAGCGCCGCGATCACGGCCCGGCTGTCCGTGCCGCCCGTGACGGCGTCACACAACGGCGCGTTGAACCGATCCAACAGCGCGGTGCGCAGCAGAAAGTCGCGCACGGCTGCGGGCTGCTGGGCGAGCACTTCCTCGATCAGGTAGGCGATGATGTACCCCTGGTCGCCGGTCGGCGCCGGGCCGGCCGCCGAGCTGGCGGCCCGCCCGATGGCACGTGACATCAATTGCAGGCCGACGGCCCAACCCTCCGTGTGCCGATAGACCTCGGCCACCTGGTCGGGCGCGAGCGGCGCGTGGGCGGCGCGATCGAGGAAGACGGTCGCTTCTTCGAGGTCGAACTGCAGGTCAGCCTGACGCAGTTCGACGACCTGGTCGCGGGCGCGCAGCCGCGCCAGCGGCAAGGGCGGATCTTCGCGCGTTGCGATGGCCAGCCGAAGATTGGCCGGCGCGTGCGCGACCAAAGCGTCGAGCAGACGATGGACCGCCAGGCTATGGATCTGGTGGTAGTCGTCGAGGACCAGGATCATCGTGCGCGGGCAACCGGCGATCAGGTTGATCAACGCTGTCAGGGCCGCATCCGGCCCGCCTGGCCCGGTCGGCGCCGTTGGCGCTCGGGCGCTCTGTTCCAGGCCGGGTTCGGCCCGCTGCGCCGCCGCCGTCAGGTAGGCGACGAACCGCGCCGGATCGGCGTCGGCCTCGTCGAGGGTCAGCCAGCCAGTGGCGGCCCCGGTCGATTGCACGCGTTGCAGCCAGGTCGCCAGAAGGATGGTTTTTCCAAAGCCGGCGGGGGCGGAGAGCACTGCCAGCTGACGACCGGGTTCGAGCGTGCCGTCGAGCCGATCCAGCAAACGCGAACGAATTAACACATCCCGACGGAGCGGCGGGATTGCCAGTTTGGTGGTCAGAATCGGTGTCGTCAAGGCGGCGTGTCCACGGGCCCGAGCACGACCGATTGCACCCGTCAGTGTAAATCTGCCCGGAGGCTCGCGTCAATTGGCATGAGCGCCGGTCGGTGCGCCAACCGGGTCTGCCCTCGATATCGTGACGGATTGCCGCATCGCACGGCCCAATCGCGCAAATGGCGGTAGATCATTTGGGCCAGAGAAAAAGATGCGATTGCCCCTGGCGGGGCTTGCCGCAGGCCCGGAGTCGTGTTAATATATCCGCAGTTTCAGAGTGTACGTCCTTGAAACGTCGGTGCCCCCGACGTTTCGTTGTATATCGGCCTGGACTCACCGGTTCGGGCGACATAGGGTTATGAAGAGCGAACTTGCCCTGGCCTTCAACGAAGTCATCGAGAACAACAAACTCAAGCGCGAGATCATCATCGAAGCGCTCGAGAATGCCTTGGTGACCGCCTACCGGAAATCGGTGAACGCCTCGGCCGCCCAGCACGTGGTGGCCAAGGTCGATCTGAACACCGGCCTGGTCAAAATCTACGCCGAGAAGGAAGTGGTCGACTCGATCATCGAGCCGAACACCGAAGTCATGCTCGACGTGGCTCGCGAGGTCGACCCCGGCGCGCAGCTCGGTGACATCGTCACCGTCGAAAGCACGCCAAAGGATTTCGGCCGTATCGCGGCGCAGGCCGCGAAGCAGGTCATCGTCCAGCGGCTGCGCGAGGCCGAGCGCGAGAGCCAGTACCAGGAGTACGCGTCGCGCGAAGGCGATATCGTCAACGGCACGGTTCAGGCCGTGGGCTCGCAGTCGATCACGGTCGGCCTGGGCCGCACCGAGGCGACATTGCCGCGCAATCAAACGATGCCCGGCGAGCGCTACTACGCGCATCAGAAGGTGCGCGCCTTCGTGCTCGAGGTCCGCAAGACCACCCGCGGCCCGCAGATCATCCTCTCGCGAACGCACAAGAATATGCTCCGGCGCCTGCTGGAGTACGAAGTGCCCGAGATCTTCAACGGCACGGTCGAGATCAAGTCGATCGCGCGCGAACCCGGTCATCGCTCGAAGGTGGCCGTCGCGGCCCGGCAGGAGGGCGTCGACCCGGTCGGCGCGTGCGTGGGTATGCGCGGCGTGCGCATCCAGTCGATCGTCAAGGAACTCAACGACGAGAAGATCGACGTCATCGAGTGGAACCCCGAGCAGGCGCAGTTCATCGCCAAGTCGCTCAGCCCGGCGCGCGTGACGTCAGTGTATCTGGACGACGATCCGATCGCCGGCCGTACCGCGATGGTGGTCGTCCCAGACGACCAGCTCAGCCTGGCCATCGGTCGTGAGGGCCAAAACGCCCGGCTGGCCGCCAAGCTGACCAACTGGCGCATCGACATCAAGTCGGTGACCGAGGCCGCCAACGACGCCCTCACCAAGGTCAAGGGCGACGAGAAGTTCGCGGATTTCGCGGCCGCGCAGGCCGAGATGATCAAGACGGTCGAGGGCATCCTCGCGCGCAAGGCCGAGGGGCGCCCGTTGCAGCCCGAGGAGTATCAGCTCCTGGGCAAGATCGTGGATGTCGTCGAGAAGCGCGATCAGCGCTCCAAGCAGGACGATCGCGCCGCCAAGGCCATCCATGTCGCGCAGATCAAGGCCAGCATCCCGCGTTCGGCCCGGGCCACCACGCTGCCCGAGTTGGGCATCGAGAACCCGCTGCTGCGCGTGTTGACCGACGGCGAGTACCGCTCCGCGGGCGATCTGCTCGAGGTGCTGGCGCTCGACGAGAACCGATTGCTGCGTCTGGAGGGCTTCCGCCCCGATTATCTCGACCAGGTCAAGGCCGCACTCGCGACCAAGACCTTCCCGGCCGATCCCGAGCCCGAGGCGACGGCCGAGCCCGTCGCCGAAGCTGCGGCGCCGGTTGCCGAGGCCCCGGCCCAGGCTGAAGCCGTTGCGCCCACCGGCGAAGCGGCCGCGCCGGCCGCCGAGGGCGTCGAGGGTGAAGCCGCCGCCGAAGGCGACGAAGACGCCGAGTCGCTCGAATTCAAAGACGACGCCCTGGGCGACGACGATGATGACGACGACAAGAAGAAGGGCGGCAAGAAGAAGGGCAAGAAGAGCAAGACCGGCGTCGAGCTCACGTACGACGACGAGCTGGGCGTGTATATCAAGACCAAGAAGCGCAAGGCGAGCCGCGCGGGCGACTTGTTCGAAGAGCCTTGATCGACGGCGGGCCGTGGGCGGCAGGTGGACGCAAGCGCCACGCCGCCGGCGGTCTGCTGCTCGCCGCCCGCGGTCAAAGAATGCCCAAGCACATCCCGATCCGCACCTGCGTCGCCTGCCGGGAGACCTCGGCCAAACGGGCGCTGGTGCGGGTCGTCCGAGGCCTTGATCAACGTGTGACGGTCGATCCGACCGGCAAGGCCAACGGGCGCGGCGCGTATTTGTGCGCGCGGCGCGGGTGTTGGGAAAAAGGTTTGAAAAGCGGCGCATTAGGCCGCGCGTTGAAAGCAGAGATTAGCGAGCCCGATCGGGCGGCCCTGGCCGCCCACGGCAATCAATACGAAGATGACTCCGATGCCTGACGGCCGAACCGCAAAGCGGCCGCCGAACATCAATTCACCTCGGCCCTTGCGCCAACCCGATTGAGCCTCCGCTGCTCGCCGGGTCGCGCAGCGCCGACGACGCCCCGGGGGGCGGTCGAGGAGGTAGCGTATGAGCGACAACGGCACAAGAGTGGTGGAGCTTCCCAGCATCGTCACAGTCCGCGATTTGGCCCTCAAGATCAAGGCCAGCCCCATCGATGTCATCAAGTCGTTGATGAGCAACGGCGTGATGGCCAACATCAACCAGCAGCTGGATTTCGACACCGCGGCGCTGATCGCGGGTGATCTTGGCTATGAGGCCCGACCCGAGGCGACCGCCGTCGAAGAGGCGGAGGCCCCGGAGCAGGACACGCGCCCCGAATGGAAGCGTCTGCTCGAACGCGAGGACGCGAAAGACATGGTGGCGCGTCCGCCGGTCGTCACCATCCTCGGTCACGTCGACCACGGCAAGACCTCGCTGCTCGACGTCATCCGCAAGGCCAACGTCGCCGCCGGCGAGGCGGGCGGCATCACCCAGCACATCGGCGCCTATCAGGTGCAGCGCGAGGGCCGCACGATCACGTTCCTGGACACGCCCGGCCACGAGGCCTTCACGGCCATGCGCGCCCGCGGCGCGCAGTCGACCGACATCGCCATCCTGGTGGTGGCCGCGGACGACGGCGTGATGCCGCAGACCCGCGAAGCCGCGGCGCACGCCAAAGCCGCGCAGGTGCCGATCCTGGTCGCGTTGAACAAGGTCGACAAGCCGAACGCCAACCCCGAGCGCGTGAAGCAGCAGTTGGCCGAGATCGGCCTGACCCCCGACGATTGGGGCGGCAACACGATGGTGGTGCCGGTGTCGGCCAAGCAGAAGACGGGCATCGACGACCTGCTCGAGGCCATCCTGCTGACCGCCGACGACCTGCCCACGATCAAGGCCAACCCCAAGGCCAGCGCCACGGGCACCGTGCTCGAGGCCGAGCTCGACAAGAGCCGCGGCGTCCAGGCGACGTTGCTCGTGCAAAACGGCACGCTCCACGCCGGTGACGTGATCGTGGCCGGGATCGCGTACGGCAAGATCCGGGCGATGGTCAACGAGATCGGCAAGCCGATCCGCGAGGCCGGGCCCTCGACGCCGGTCAGCGTGATCGGTCTGAACGAAGTGCCGGTGGCGGGCGACCCGTTCACGGTGGTCGGCTCGGACCGCGAGGCTCGCACGATCGTCGGCGAGCGCAAGCTGGCGGTGCGCGAGGCCAAGACCGAGGCGGTCAGGCCGACCAGCCTCGACCAGATCTTCGCGCGCTTCAAGGCCGGCGAGGCCAAGGAGCTCGTCCTGATCGTGAAGGCCGACGTCCAGGGCTCGCTCGAGCCGATCGTCAATTCGCTCAATAAGCTGAGCGCCGAGGGTGACGGGCCGAAGGTCAACGTGCTCTACGCCGAAACCGGCGCGATCACCGAAAACGACGTCAACCTGGCCGTGGCGTCGAGCGCCATCATCCTGGGCTTCAACGTCGCGCCCGAGAACGCGGCCAGCCGTGTGGCCGACGTCCAGGGCATCTCGATCCGCCAGTATCAGGTGATCTACCGCCTGATCGAGGACGTCGAGAAGGCGCTCAAGGGCCTGCTTGGGCCTGAGTACAAACCGGTGACCATCGGCAAGGCCGAGGTGCGCGCGGTCTTCAAGATCCCCAAGATCGGCTTGATCGCGGGCTGCGTGCTGCGCGAGGGCGAGGCCCGGCGCAACGCCAAGGTGCGCGTGCACCGCGGCAGCAAGCTCGAGCATGAGGGCGAAGTCGGCTCGCTCAAGCGCGAGAAGGACGACGTCCGCGACGTCAAGCAGGTCGGCATGGAGTTCGGCGTCGGCGTCAAGGACTTCGAGAACGTCAAGGTCGGCGATATCCTGGAGTTCTTCGTCATTCAGCAAGTGAACAGCTAGCATTGGTTATTGGTCATCGGCTATTGGCGATTGAGCGCGATGGCCAATAGCCAATGACCAATAGCCGATAACCAATAGCCAATGGCAAATGTCTTAAGGCAGCGCCGCGTGGCGGAGCGGATCCAGCACGAGATCGGGCAGATGTTGCTGTTCGATCTCAAGGATCCGCGCCTGAGCATGGTCTCGGTGACGCGGGTGACCATCGACCGCGAGCTCATGCAGGCCGATGTATATGTGTCGGCCATCGTCGAGAACGAGGCCGAGCAGCGCGAGATCATGGAAGGCCTGGCGCATGCGCTCGGCTTCGTCCGGCGCGAGATCGGCAAGCGCGTGCAACTGCGTCACGCGCCCGGCATCGCGTTCCATTGGGACCCCGGGCCCGAGAACCTCGACCACATCTCCAAGATCCTCGACGACCTGAAGAAGGGGGACGGGGCCTGAGGCCCGCCTGAACCGACGATGGCCGCCCCGACCCTCGCCGACTTCGCCGCCGCCCGCAAGCGCCTCGAACGCGCGCAGCGGATCCTGCTCCTGACCCACATCGGGCCCGACAGCGATGCCATCGGTTCGCTGCTTGGAATGGCGCATCTGCTCAAGGCTGTGGGCAAGGACGTAGTCGCAGCCTGCCCCGATCCCGCGCCCGATTACACGCGCTTCTTGCCCGACGTCGAGACGGTGACGGGCAACCCGAACGGCCCGTTCGATCTGGTGATGTCGCTCGACGCAGCCGACCTCGGTCGTCTGGGTCATCTGGGCACGCGTTTCGCGGCCGAGATCCAGATCGTGGTCGATCATCACATCACCAATCCGGGCTTTGGCGCCGTCAACCTGATCGACCCGGTTGCAGCCTCGACCTCGGAGCTCATCACCGCGCATCTTGGCGATCTCGGGCTGACGCTCAACACGGCGGCCGCGGAGTGTCTGCTCGCCGGGCTGGTGGGCGACACGCTCGGCTTCCGCACGTCGAGCACCACCCCGGCCACGCTCGGCGTGGCCCAGCAGCTGGTGGCCGCCGGCGCGAACCTCAGCCGGACGATCGACCTCTCGCTGCATACACGCTCGTTCACGGCCATCAAGCTGTGGGGCGAGGGGCTGAGCCGCCTGCAATTGCAGGATGGCATCGCCTGGGCGGTCTTGCCGATGGCCGCGCGACGCGCCGTCGGCTACACCGGCAACGGCGACGCCGACCTGGTCAACCTGCTCAGCACGGTTCGCGAAGCCGACATCGTGATCATGCTGACCGAGCGACAGGATGGGCGGGTCAAGATCAGCTGGCGGTCACGGCCCGGCATCAACGTGGGCACGCTGGCGGCGACGTTCGGTGGCGGCGGCCATGCGCAGGCCGCCGGTGCCGAAGTCGATGGCCCGCTGGAGGCCGCCGAGCAACGTGTGCTGGCGGCGAGCCGTCGCCTGCTTTCCAAATAGCCGTCCGTCGCGGCGGCCCGGTTGGATCCCTCTATGCCTGAAAAAATCATTTTCGATACGGACCCCGGCGTCGACGATGCGATGGCGCTCTATTTCGCGTTGCGCTCGCCCGAACTCGACGTCATCGGTTTGACGACCGTGTTTGGCAACGGCGGCGTCGACTTGACCACGACTAACGCGCTGCGGCTGCTCGAGATCGCCGGGCGCACCGACATCCCCGTGGCGCGCGGCGCCGCGTCGCCGGTCAGCGGGTCGTATACGGGCTCAGCCGCGGTGGTGCACGGCGACGACGGCCAGGGCAACGTCTTTCTGCCCGCGCCGACGACACGGCCAGTGGCCCAGACGGCGGCGGCGTTCATCGTCGAGCGCGTGCTTGCCGCGCCGGGCGAGGTCACGCTGCTCGCGATCGGGCCGTTGACCAACCTGGCTCTGGCGTTGCAGCTCGAACCGCGCATCGCGACGCTGACCCGGCGCGTGGTGCTGATGGGCGGCAACGCCTTTGTGCCCGGCAATCTGTCGCCCGCCGCCGAGGCGAACATCTACAACGACGTCGAAGCGGCCGATCGGGTGTTTGCGGCGGCATGGCCGGTGACCATGATCGGCCTGGACGTGACCCAACGTACGGTGATGACCTCGGCCGATCTCGCGCGCTACGGCCGGGCCGGCAATCCGCTGGCCGACCATCTGGCGCGGATCACGCCGTTCTATCTGAACTTCACGCGCGGCAACGACGGAATCGATGGCATCTTCGTGCATGACTCGACCGCCGTGGCGTATCTGGTCTGCCCCGAGGCGTTCACCGTGCAACGTCATCGGATCCGCGTGCAGGTCGACGGTTTCGCGCGCGGGAAGACCTGGCCGGCCCGGATCGGGTTGTACGGGGCCGACGCCTGGTCGGGTCGTCCGGAGGTCGACGTCGCCGTCGCGGTCGACGGCGCGCGCACGGTCGCGTTGGAGTTGCAGCGCGTGTGCGGTTGAGGCGCCCCGTGTCGGCGCCCACTTCGCCGCGCAGGCGCGCCATTCTTCCCAGGAGCCCATGTGTCCGCCCGTAACGGCCTCATCCTCATCGACAAGCCCATCGGCCCGACCTCGCACGACGTGGTTGCCAGGGCCCGGCGTGCGCTGCGCGAGAAGCGCATCGGCCACGTCGGCACGCTTGATCCGCTGGCGACCGGGTTGTTGGGTCTTCTGATCGGCGCGGCGACACGATTGAGCGAGTATCTGATCGAGAAGGACAAGCGTTACCGGGCCATGGTGCGGTTCGGCCGTGCGACCACCACCTACGACGCCGAGGGTGAGACCACGTTGGAGACGGGCCGCGTGCCCGAGCCCGAGGCGCTCGAGCAGGCGCTGGCGGGCTTTCGCGGTCCGGTGCTGCAACGGCCGCCGGCCTTCTCCGCGATCAAGCGGGATGGGCAGCGCGCCTATGCGTTGGCGCGCAAGGGCGAGGACGTCGTGCTCGAACCGCGCCCGGTGACCATCCATGCGTTGACGCTGGTGGCGTGGAATGCGCCCGAGGCCGTGCTGGACGTGCATTGCTCGGCCGGGACCTACATCCGATCGCTGGCGCATGACCTCGGGCAGACGCTCGGTGTCGGCGCGCATCTGAGCGGGCTGCGCCGCACGGCCGTCGGGCCATGGACGATCGAGCAGGCCTGTTCGCTGGCCGATCTCGAGGCCGGCGCCGCGCCGCTTCTGCCCATGGAGATGGCGCTGCCGGATTGGCCGAAGGTGGATCTCGACCCGGCTGCGGCGCGGCGCGTGTGGCACGGCAACACGGTGCCTCTGAACGCGGGGTGGTCAGGTCCACTGGCGCGTGCGTATAATCCCGCGGGCGAGTTTTTCGCGATCTTGCGCGCCGACGCTCAACACGGCGTCTGGCGCGCCGACAAAGTGCTGCTGGATCCGGCCGAGGCCGGTGGCGGAGTGGGGTGATTCGTGCTTGTCGTTCGTTCCTTGTCCGATGTCAAACTTGAGGCCGATGCCGCGCACGTCGCCATCGGCGCTTTCGATGGGGTGCATCTCGGCCATCAGGCCCTGCTCGGCGACATGGTGGCGCGCGCGCGCGCAGCCGGCCGCGCGGCGGTGGCCGTGACGTTCGACCCACACCCGGCGGTGTTTCTGCACGGCCGGCGGCCGTCGTTCTACCTGAGCACGCAGGCCGACAAGGCCGACCGGATCGCGGCGCTCGGGGTTGATGCGCTTGTCGTGCAAGCCTTCGATGCCGATTTCGCCGCCACGCCGGCGGCGCGTTACGTCGAAGCCCTGCTGACCTACACGCATCTGCGTGAGCTGACCTGCGGTCGCGACTTCGCGCTCGGGCACAACCGCGAGGGCAACGTCGCCTACCTGCAGCGCGCCGGCGTCGCCGCCGGGTTCACCGTCAATGTGGCGGTGCCTGTGCTGCTCGACGGCGAAGTCGTTTCCAGCACCCGGGTCCGTCAGGCCCTGCGCGATGGCGCGGTCGAGCAAGCCGCCCGACTGCTTGGGCGTTCGTTCGAGCTGGCGGGTGAGGTCGTCACCGGCAAGCAGCGCGGGCGGACCATCGGCATCCCGACCGCGAACGTCGCCGTGCCCGAGGAGCTGGCCGCGCCCGCGGTGGGCGTGTACGTGGCCGAGGCCCATTTCGCCGACGGACGCCAGCGACGGGCCGTAGTCAACATCGGTTATCGCCCGACGTTCAACGGCGGCGATCCGCGCCCGACCTGCGAAGCGCACATCCTGGATTTCTCCGGGGATCTCTACGGCCAGACCCTGCACTTGGCTTTCACCAAACGCCTGCGCGGCGAAATCAAGTTCGACGGCGTCGACGCGCTCGTCGCGCAGATCCAGCGCGACATCGCCGAGGCCCGTCGGATATCGACCTGACCGCTCGCTCAATCCACAAGGAGACCGCTATGCGTTTGCAGGGCACGACGTTGATCCATGCCGGTCGTCAGACGGTCTGGGACTTTGTCACCGACGGCGAGAAGGTCGCCGGCTGTGCGCCGGGTGTCGAGAAGGTGGAGATCATCGAACCGCGCCGCAAGTTCAAGGCCGTCCTGTCGGTCGGTTTCGGCACGGTCAAGGCCAGGTTCAACGCCGACGTCGAGTTCACGGAGCTCGACGCGCCCAATCGCGCGGTCTTCAAGGGACGCGGCGTGTCGTCGGCCGGCGTCGGCGATGCAACCGCCGAGATGATCCTGGCGGATGCCGTTGACGGCGCGACCGAATTGAAGTGGACGGCCGACGTCAACATCGGCGGCACCTTGGCGACATTGGCCGCGCGTCTGATGGGCCCCGTGACGCAGAAACTCAGCGCGCAGTTCTTCGAGTGTATGAAGGCCAAGATCGAGGCTTGAAGTCGAAACCCGAAAATGAAAGAGGCCGAAGCGCAACCGCGCCGCGGCCTCTTTTCGTTTGTGGGAGGGGATGTCGATCAGCCCAGGAACATGCACGCGATCGTGATCGCGACGGCGATGCCGAGGGCGATGGTCAGCGGAAGGGCGCGGGTGTAAATGTTGAAAGCGATCATGTCACACCTTCTCGTTGCGCCCCGCTTCGTTGCCTACGGATAATGGCTGGGGCGCTTACTTGAACGTGCTGAGTGTAGGCTGAGCGACACTCAGAGTCAGTAAGCACGGCGTGAAGCTCGGTAGGATTTACGCTAGATTCAAGGCCGATGACACGCGCGTAAATTCGGCGTATGTGGTTCGGGTCTTTAGCCCGCTCTCACGCAGTTGGGAATGTGTTAGCGCTCGATAGCGCCGGATTGGGCACGCCTGCTTTATCAGGGCGACGCCCTACGCGCTGAGGACGTCATAGAGCCGGCGCAGATGCGCAGGGCGAGGTTTATGTCGTGCGGAATGCCTTGACGGTAACGGGTGTGCCCGTGCCTCAGCAATGAGCTGAGGCACGGGTGGGTTTTGCACTTTGACCCGAGCATCGGCATAACCGCATTACAACAATCCATGCCACACCGTGCGCCGCCGCGGATCATCGCAGCCGACTTAACGGCGTGGATGGCCTGATGGTTGCCGTGTAGCTGCGTCACTGGTCGGCGTGCCCAAGCGTGGGCCGACGCGCCGACCGGCATGTCAGGGCAGATTCGACGAAATAACCCGGGCCGTCGCGCAAGCGTGGTGCGGCCAGCCATGACCCGTCAGGGCGCTAGAAACCCGTACCGCTCCAGAATCGCCTGCCCATCCGCCGACAGCACGTAATCGATGAAGGCCTGCGCCGCAGCCGGGTTCGCGCTGTCCTGCACGGCACCAATCGGGTAGCTGGCGATTGTGTTTAGGTCGTCGGGGATCTCGAGGCCGATCACGTCCTTGGCGGCATCGCCGCTGACGTCGCTGGTGTACACGATGCCGGCGTCGCCTTCGCCCAGGGCGATCTTGGTCAGCACCGAGCGCACGTTGTCTTCGTAGGAGACGACGTTGGCCAGGACTGTGTCCTTGAAGGTCGCGCCGAACGTCGCGTCCTTGACGGCTTTGTCCAGGAAGTCCAGAGCGTATTGCCCGACCGGCACGTCCTTGGCGGCCAGCACGATCTTGAGGCCAGATTTGGCCAGGTCCTGCAGGGTCTCGACCTTGCCAGGGTTGTCCTTGGGCACGATCACGACCAGGCGGTTGCGGACGAACACCTGCGTGGTGCCGGTGACGACGCGGCCGGCATCGATCGCGACATCCATCTGCTTCTTGTTGGCGCTGGCGAACACGTCCGCCGGCGCGCCCTCGCCAAGCTGTTGCGCCAGGGCGTTTGAGCCGCCGAAGTTGTAGGCGACGGTGACGTCCGGGTTTGCGGTTTCGAACTTGCCTTTGATTTCGTTGAAGGCGTCCGTCAGCGAGGCGGCGGCAAAGACCGTGAGGGTGACGGGCTCAGGTGTCGCCGTTGGCACCGTGGTGAGCGTGGGCGCCGATGTCGCCGCCGGCGCACAGCCGACGGCGACCGTCAGAATGCCCGTCAGGAAAAGCGGCTTCCAGACACGTTTCATAACTCCTCCAATGGATTGGGATCGGGCAGGGTCTTGGCGTTCACTGCGCCGGATCACTCGGCAACGGGTTCCGCCTGAGCCTCGCAAACGTCCAGCCAGGAGAGGACGGACTCGATCTGGTTGATGCGGAACTGGCAGACCTTCCACTCGAATGGGCGAGTATCCTTCGCTGCTTCGGATTGGCGTTGTTGCTGCTTGAGCCAATCCTGACAGACGACGCGCTGTTTGCGGAGCAAACGGGCGGCCACCACACCCCCTTCGCGCTCGGCGAAGTAATACTTGGTCAGAAAATCGAGTCGGATGTCTCGCCCGCGCGCCACCGGCTCCTGCACCCAGCTGAGAAACGTCGACCGACCGATCTTGGTCAGGCGATACTGCCGGCGTTGTGGCCGGGTCTCCTGGGCCTTGATCGACGACGTCAGGTAACCCTCTTCAGCCAGACGTGCGAGCAGGGCGTACAGGTGGCTTTGCTTCAGCCGCCAGACCTCGCCCAACCCCGCCGGGTCCGCCAACCGCTTGTAGATCTCGTAGCCATGCAGGGCGCCGTGGCGCAGGAAACCGAGCAGGGCCAGTTCGACGGTCAGCGGCTGACGAATCATGGGGCTCATGGTTGTGCACTCGCTTTATTCATCATCTGGATACTCATTGATTGAGTAATCCGAGTCTACGCGGATTCCGGCGTTTCGTCAAAGCCCGCGCGCCGCTCGCGATCGGGCGGATAATGGAGCGCACCCAATCGGACGGCGCGCTCCGTTCCTTAGAAAGAGAAACGCGGAGGGGGACTATGCGACTGACAGAACGTTTCACCCGGGCTGACGTGCCCGAGCCGTTTCGCTGGCTGAACGCGCCCGAGCAGGCGCGCTTTGGATCGGGGCTCGAGATCCTGACCGATCTCCGCACCGACTTCTGGCAGCGCACCCATTACGGCTTCCGGCGCGATGACGGCCACGCCTTGCTCACCCAGCTGAGCGAGGATTTCTCACTGACCACGCACGTCGCCTATCAGCCGCAGGTGCAGTACGACCAGTGCGGTGTGATGGTGCGGATCGACTCCGAGAACTGGATCAAGGCCTCGACCGAGTACGAGGATGAAGCGCACAGCCGGCTCGGTTCGGTGGTGACCAACCTCGGTTATTCCGATTGGGCCACGCAAGACGTGCTCTCAAGCCACTTCGAAATGTGGTACCGCATCAGCCGCTGCGGCAGCGACTATCTGATCGAGGCGTCCTTCGACGGAGGGCGTTGGCTGCAACTCCGTATCGCGCATCTGCACAAAAGCGTCGAGGCCGTTGAAGCCGGCGTGTACGCGTGCAGCCCGATCGGGCGTCACTTCCGCTGTCGCTTCACCGAAGTGACGATCGCCGAGAGCACCTGGAGCGGCGGGGCAGCTCAATAGAGAGGGGCCATGAGCGCGCCATGCCGATGGACGACGCGCCACGGACGCTCGGCCCGGGTCAGCCGTCCTGTCTCGTTCGGATCGCGCGTTTCGCCAGCGTCGGTGGCGTGACAGGGTCGGTGACCAGCCGCAGACTGCGCGCCTTCGGCGGGATCGAGGCCAGAGCCGGGAGCGCATCGAGCGCGGCGCTGGCCTCGGCCGCAACGCGGTCGGGGTTAGCTGTCGGCGCGATCTGGATCATGACAGCCAGACGCGGGTCCGTGGCGCCGACTTCCGTGGCGAAATTGAGCACGCCATCGACGGCGAACAGCGCTTCGTCGAGGTCGGGCTGTGTCAGGTGTGCGTCGGGCGCGATCGCCACCGGGCCGCTGACGCGGGTGGTGATGTGCGCCAGGGTCCGCAAAGAGGTGCCGCATGGGCACGGTGTCGTGATCCAGCGCCCGTAATCGCCGGTGCGGTAGCGAATGAGCGGCATGCCTTCGCGCGTCAGCGTCGTGAAGACGACTTCGCCAGGTTCGCCGGCAGCGGCTGGCCGACCAGTCGCCGGATCGATCACTTCGTAGAGCAGGTCGGCTTCGCGCAGGTGATAGCCGCGCCGGGCCTCGCAGTCGACGCCGCCGCCCAGGCCGGTCTCCGTCATACCGTAGTGGTTGAAGACCGTGCAGCCCCAGGCGCCCTCGATGGCGTGAACGATCGCCTGCGGCACATGATCCGTGCTGAGCAGCACGCTATGCACGGGCGGCAGCGCCTCACCGGGCGACATGGTGCGCACCAGCCGAAGCAGATGCGTGGGCACGCCGACCATCACCGTTGCCGCTTCGCGGACCGCGACGGCACGGGTGGCCGCCGGGTCGCGCACCGGGCCGTGTTTGATCGGCACAGCGCCAATGCGCTCGAGGCCTTTCGCTAGCAAATCGCCGACGCTGCCCGGTGTCTCTCCAGGCAGCAGGATCAGCACGCGATCGCCCGGCCCCGTGAATGTCGACATGCCGACGGCGAAGAAATCGATCGTCAGTTCCTGATCATCTTTCGTGAAGTACAGGCGCTTGGGGGTGCCCGTCGTGCCTGAGCTGTCGAGCGTCACCACGCGCGCGATCTCGTCCTGCGACACGCACACGAACGCCAGCGGATCCGCGCGCACATCCTCGGCCGTGGTGAACGGCAACCTTTCCAGATCGTCGAGCGACGTGATCTCGGGCACCCCTGCAAGTCGTTCGCGGTAGAACCGGCTCTTTGTGCGCGCGAGCTCGACCGTGACCTTCAGGCGCGCGAGCTGGTAGGGCTCAATGGCGGAGCGACGAGGGTCGGATGGCCGTTCAACCTTCGTCCTTCGTCGTTCGTCGCTCGTCAGCGGCGAAGACTCATCGTCCGCGGTCCGCCGTCCGCGGTCCGCCGTCTTCTGGGCAATCCACGGCTCGAGGGGCGTCAGTCTCATGCGACGGCCATCGGTTGCCGGCGATAGAGCGACCGGCCATGTCGGTCGGTGAGGTTGTAGGCGCAGAAGGGGTAGCAGGCGCCGTCGTCCTCGGCGATGTGGATGTGGCAATCGCGCAGGCGGTCGAGGTCGAGCGTCCACGCATCCTGGAAGGCCATGCCCGAGATGCAGAACTGGTGCGTGCGCATGCGCTCGAGGAACACGTCCCACTCGCCGAAGCTCGGCCCGTTCGCCGCGATCGTCGTTTCATGCGGCGCGGACCAGGCCTTGGCGACGAAGTCGCGGGCGCGAGCCATGGCCAGGCCGGCGGGCTCGAGGTCGAGCTCGACCGGCGCGCCCACGGGTGTGCAGCAGGCCGAGGCGTTCTTGGGCTGTGAGAGTTGACGCAGCGAGCCGTCGGGCATCGAGACGAAGTTGCCGTTGAACGAGCACAGCGCGTTCTCGGCGCCGGCCGGCTGGAAGTGCGCGATCTTGACCAGGCCGTTCGTCTGGGCCTCGAGCCCGGCCATGATCTCGGGCAGGGTGATGCGATCGGCGTCGGTCGGATCCTGTGGATAGCGGCCGAAGTAGCTGACGGGCTGGAAGTGCACGCCGCGCACCGTTGGCTGGTGAGCCAGGCCGAAGCGAACGATCTCGCCGAGGTGGTCGGCGTTGACGCCCGGCACCACCACGGGCACCAGCACCACGCCAAGCCCGGCGATGCCGCAGTGTTCGATCGCACGTTCCTTGTGGGCCTGCAGGGCGCGGCCACGCATCCGCTCGTGGATGGCGTCGCGCGTGCCGTCGAACTGCAGGAACACGGTCGAGACGCCCGCGGCCTTGAGCCGCCGCGCGAAGTCGAGGTCGCGACCGAGGCGCACGCCGTTCGAGTTGACCTGGATGAACGTGAAGCCGATGTCGCGGGCCAGCGCCGCGATCTCGGGCAGGTCGTCGCGCACGCAGGGCTCGCCGCCGGAGAACTGCAGGTTGGCGCCCCCGGTGCGATCCATCAACGCGCGCAGCCGCGCCTCGATCGTGCCGAGATCGAGTTCGAAGACCCCGCTGGCCGCTCCGCCCGCGCTCGCGAAGCAGAACGAGCAACTTAGGTCGCAGCGACGGGTCACTTCAAGCAGCACACAGCACGACGGGATGCGGTGGTCCGGGCAAAGCCCGCAGTCGAACGGGCAACCGCGCGAGACCTCGGTGGCGGGCCGGGTCGGCGGCGACGGCCGCTTCGCGCGCACCCAGCTCGAGAACGCCGGCTTGCCGCGCCAGATGATCGTCTGGGTGATGCCGTGGGTCGGGCAGGCCTTCTTAAGGTATACGTTCTCGCCGCGCGCGACGCGCACCGCCGGCACGCGCGCCAGACACTCCGGGCAGACGCTTTCGGTCTCGCTCAGAATCGTGTCGAGCTCAAGCATCATCATCGTCGCGCCCCGCCAGGTCGTAGCCGTTCTCGACGAGCAGTTCCTTGACCTTCTGGAGCGTGCCGGCTACCATCAACGGGCAGCGCGTGGTTGTGCCGTTCGGGACGCCGGTGAGGATGTCATCGCAGCGGATGCCGCCGAAGTCCTTGCCGTAGCCTTCCTTGAACCACTTGACAAGGTCCTCGACCATGAAGTTCAGGCGCGGGTCGTCCTCTTCGCTTTCCTTGCCCTTGCCCGCATACATCCCGAGCACCACAGCGCCGCCGGTCAGGGCGCCGCAGGTCTCGCCCGTGAAGCCAAGGCCGCCGGCCAGCGCGTGAGTGGCGCGCACGAGCGGCGCGTTCTCGCGGCCCTGCAGGTCGAGCGCCATGAGCATCAGGATCTGGCTGCAGAAGAACCCCTGACGCTTCAATTCGATCATGCGATCCTGATCAGACATGGGTCACCTCTTTTGCGCCACGAGCAGGAAGTAGCTGGGCCGCGCGGCCCTGAGCGCGGCCTGCGCCTCGGGTTGATCGGCGCCGACACCCAGCACCGGCGCCAGTGAGCCCTGGTTCCAGATCATCTGAGCCGCGTACGCATTCAGCGCGGCCACGTGATCCTCCCAGGCCATTGTCTCGAAGCCCGCGTCATCGAGCGCATCGCGCACATCGCGCTCGATGGGCAGTCCGCCCCAGCACGACGTCGCGCACTCCAAGGGCAAGGCCATCGCATGGCGGGCATAGACGTCGGTCAATGCCAGCCGGCCGCCCTGACGCAGGGCACGATGCCATTCAACCAGCGCGCCACTGCCGGCGCAGATCGACCACACGCACTCGGCAAACACGGCGTCGAGGCTTGCGGTTGCGCACGGCAGGGCCATGGCCGACGCCTGAGCGAAGCGCGCCTCACCGACTCGCGTTCGCGCTTCGGCCAACCTCGCCAACGACAGATCAACGCCTTCGGCTCGAAAGCCGCGTTGCGCCAGATGCGCCACCGTCTCGCCGTTCCCGCAGCCGACGTCCCACACGCGTGCGCCTTCGGGCAACGCGCAGTGAGCCAGCGCGCGGTCGGTCAGTTCGAGGCCGCCGGGGCGGAGGGCGAGGGACGAGGAGCGAGGAGCGACGAGCGAAGGGCGAGCGATATCGCGCGGCAGCGTTCGCTCCTCGCTTCTCGTTCCTCGCTCCTCGATCACTTATCCTCCAACTGCTTCTCGACGTCGATCATCTTGCCCAGCGCCAGATCTTCAGGGATGAAGACCTGGCCGCAGGTCGGGCACTTGAGCAGCTCGACCGGGAAGGCATTACCGAGATAGGCGACGTTGACCTGGGCCGGTTCGAGCTCGCGATTGCACAGCGCGCACATCACAATGGGCTTGTCTGGCGTGCTCATGAGTTTTGCCCCTGCTTCGGCGGATCCTCGACGATCTCCATTCGGTGGCTGTAGGCGTTGAAGATCTCGAACGCGTCGCCGACCGGCGCGTACTCGACCCAGTAGGTCACGGCCACGGGTTTGTGAGTGGCCAGGAAATGGCCGGTGTCGGGGTGGATCAGGCGTCGCCCGGTGCGCTCGGCGTGTGCAATCACGCGGCGCATGTCCTCGTCGAGGATCAGGCGCTTCTCGAGGCGCGCGCGCACGGTGTCGGAGACGATCAGCTGGATGGTGTCGATGGGATCGGGTCCGTCCATGTCTTCTCCCCAGATGTTCTTGAGAATCTGACGCTTGAGCCGGGCGCGGTTCTCGTGCCGTTCCGACCAGCCTAGCGCCGGCCGCTTCGCTTCGGCTTCGAAGTCGCCGCCGCTGGCGCCGAAGATCAGGTCGAGCAGGTGCACCGTCGGTTTGCCGCCGCGCGCCAGGAAGTCGCGGCACATGGCGCAGTAGGCGACGTAGTCCGCCGGGCCTTCCTCGACGCGATTCGCCACGACCTTGTCGGCGACCTCGGGGTTGGCCAGCCATTGCACGCCGCCATAGCCGCAACAGGTCGTGCGCGCCCGGCTGCGCGGTAGTTCATCGACCTTGTAGCCGAGCCAGTCGAGCACCGTGCGAACGCTGTTCTGCAACCCGGCTTCATGCCGCGTGGCGCACGCGTCGTGCACGCTGATCGCGCGGCCCCCACCGGGCTTCGCGCCCTCGGGCAGGCCGCGCTCGACCATCAGATCCCACAACGACAGCACCTGCGCCTCGGGCAGATGCGCCTTGAACGAGCGCATGCAACTCGAACAGGCCAGCACCACCTTCGGGTTGCCCAGGCTCTGCAGTTGTTCGCGCAGACCTGTCAGGTTCTCGGCGAACAGATCCTTGCGGCCGGCCCAATCGGCTGGGGCGCCGCAACAGCCGAGCAGCAGCCCGAGCTTCGTGCCTTCTGGCAACGCGCCGCCGAGGTAAGCGTACACCTGCTCGACCTGTTCGGGCGAGGCCGAGCTGAGCTGGCAGCCGGGGAAGAAGACCACGTCGCTGGTCGTCGCGCCAGGCGCGTTGCGGGCCGCCGAGAACGCGTCGCTGCGGCTGAAGGCCATGTCGCGCAGTGCGAAGTCGTGGGCCGACGGCGGCATGCGCTTCTGATCGACCATCAATTCGCGGGCGCGCTGGTTGACGGTGCCCGTGTCCAGGTCCGTCGGGCAGACCTCGGCGCACAGCCCGCACAGGCTGCACGAGTTGATCAGCTGGTTGCTGTAGCGCGTGCCCTTGACGATAGCAAGGTTGTTGTAGACCTCGCGCACGAGCTTGCGTGGGTAACGCTTGTAGTGCGCGAGATACTCGCAGACCTTGACGCATTCCATGCACTCGCATTGCAGACAGCGCTGAGCTTCGCGCTGGGCGTTGGCCTTGGTGTAGCCGCGCACCTCATCGAGCGGGATGATCGTCGCTGAGGCCCTGTCGTCGGTGCGCGTGTACAGACAGGACTCGATCGATCCTTCGCCGACGCGCGCGGCCGTCAGCGACACGCCCTGCAGATAGCGATCGATCGAGATTGCCGCACGCCGACCGTCGGCGATCGAGTCGATTGCCTTGGCGTTGTGCCCGCGCAGCAGGCTGCCGCCTGCGAACACGCCGTCGCGGCTCGTCGCGAACGTCACGGGGTCGACGGCGACCCGGCCGGCCGCGTCGCGGGTCAGGCCGAACGTCGCGCCGGACTCGGCACCGACCGCGAGGTAGACGGCTTCGTTGTGGTCGCGCAGCTCGTCGAGGGTCAGCGCCGCGCCGACCGGCGAGTTGAGATGGATCTCGATGCCGAGCGCCTCGATCGCGCCGACCTCGGTCGTGATCAGGCTGTGCGGCAGGCGCTCCTCGGGATAGCTCCACAGCCGTCCGCCGAGGGGATCGATGGCCTCATAGATGGCGACGATGTAGCCTTTGCGGGCGAGGTCATGCGCGGCGGTCAGGCCGCTCAAGCCGCCGCCGACCACCGCCACGTGTTTGTTGCGCTTCGGCACCGGCCGCGTCTTTTCGGCCTTGAGCGCCCCGTAATCCACGCAGGCGCGCTCGAGCGCCGCGATCTCGATGGGGGCGTCCTTGCCGCCATCAGTGGTCGACACATCTCCGCGCTTGCAGACAGGTCGGCAGGGTTGTTCGCAGATGCGGCCAATGATGCCGGGGAAGGGCAGGGTCTTGCGCAGCGTCTTCAGGGCGGCGTCGGCGTCGCCGTTGCCGAACTCGAGCAGCACGCCGCGCACGTCGACGTGGATCGGGCAGGCCGCCGTGCACGGCGGCGCGCAATCCTGAATGCACTGCTCTTCAAGGGCGCGCAGTTCGTTTTGTTCCATGCTGGAGGTGTCCAAAACGGGTGGTGCTGCCGGGGCGGAGCCTCGGCGGCACCACCCCGTTTGGACCTTCTCTTATCTTGGGACTGAGTCGCGCACCAGAGTGACCCGGCGCAGGCCAGTGCGTTTGTCGTGCAGGGCCGAGCCCTGCGCAACGGCGTGCCAGACGAAGTCGGCGTCTTCGATGACTGATCCGGCCAGCACGCTCACGCCGTAGTCGAACAGCACAGGGCTGAGCGGCGTGCTCGGCCCGATCATGACGACTGTGGCGTTTGCTGGGAAGAGCTTCGCGAGCTCGTCGAACGTGTGATTGACCAGCGTCGACGAGGTCAGGCCGATCACGTCGGCTGTGGGCAGCACGTCGGGTGCCGCGTCGGCCGGGAGGTCGCCGGGGCCGGGCTCGAGCTCGAGCACCGACAGGCGACCGGCGGTCGCGCGCAGCTTCTCGGTGAAGTTGAAGTGGCCGACCAGCGCGACGTGCCTGCCGCGCCCGCGCTCCATCAGGACGTTGAGCGCGTTGACCTCGACGCCGGCGCCCGCCTGCACGGCGCACAGGGCGTTGACAGCCGCCAGGCCGATGCCGGCCGCCAGCGGCCGCGGCGCCCGCAGGTGTTCGGCGAGCGCCCGGGTCGTGAGTTCATGCAGCTCGCCCGCGCCGGCCAGCTCAATCGCCTGGCAGCACGACGCGTCCTGGATCGTGCTCGCCAGCCCGATGGACGCGCCGACCTTGACGGCCGTCCAGTACAGGCCGACCTGCACGCCCTCGACCGGGCGGTCGCCGGCCGAGCTACTCGCTGCGATGAGGTCGTCGATAGCGGACAAGGGTGTGCTCCAGGTCGGGCTTTGGTCGCGGATAGCGCGGATCTGAACGGGTTCCGCGGAATCCGTTCAGATCCGCGCCATCCGTGTACAGGTCAAGCCTATAACGACAAAGCCGGTCCCCTAAGCGATGAACGGCACTTCAAAGAAGTGCCGTTCATCGTCTTCAGCTTACCGCGGTCTACGGTCCGCGGTCTGCTGTCTCTTACGCCGGAACGGCCTCGCCGTCACCGGCCAGCTTCTTGAGCCCCGCCAGTACCTTTTCCGGCCGGGCCGGCAGATGGGTGATGCGAACGCCTGTCGCGTTGTAGATCGCGTTCATGATCGATGCGTGCGGCGACGTCAGCGGCAGCTCGCCCACAGCGCCGGCGCCATGCGGGCCGTCGACGCGGGCGTTCTCGAAGTAGTAGATGTCGAACTTGTCCGGGATATCCTTGGCCATGGGCAGGCCGGCGCCAAGCATGGTCTGGTGCTTCTCGATGTCCTCGAAGTCCTCAGTCAGCGCCAGGCCGATGCCCTGAGCCACACCGCCATAGATCTGGCCGTCGACGACCAGCTTGTTGTTGATCTTGCCGACGTCGGCCATGACCGTCATGCCCTCGACCGTGGCCTTGCCCGTCTTGGTGTTGACGGCGACCTCGGACATGAACATGCCGTACATGTAGACCGCGAACGGCTTGCCCTGGGCGTTCTCGTCGCAGTTCGTGTTGTTCGACGCCGCCCACTTGCCGACGAAGTGCGTCGGCTCCTTGGCCGCGACCTGCTCGGCATACGTGCGGAACGTGCCGTCTTCCTTCTTCAGGCCGGCGACGAGCGCTTCGCAGGCCGCCTTGATGGCGTTGCCGATGACAACCTGGCTGCGGCTGCCGCCCGACGGCCCGCCGTTCGGGGCCTTGCCGGTGTCGTTCAGGATCCAGCGGATCTTCTCGGGCGCGATCCCCATCGGGCGCAGCGCCTCGTGAGCCGTGCCGACGGCGCCCATCTCGGCGCCCTGGCCATGATCCTGCCAGGTCGTCGCGATGGTCACCGTGCCGTCTTCGTTCAGGTCGGCCCAGGCCTCGGCGCCGTCGACGCCGTCAAGGCCGGCGCCGTACACGCCGAGCGAGATGCCCACGCCCTTCTTGACCTCGGGCGTCGACTCGGCCTTGGCCTTCTCGAGCGCGGCCTTGTACAGCGGGCGCAGCTTCTCGACCATGTCCGGGAACGGATAGACCTCGGGTTCCTGGCCGGTTGGGGTCGTGGAGCCGGGGCGATAGACGTTCACCGCGCGGAACTCGAGCGGATCCATCCCGACCTTCTCAGCCAGCTCGTCCATCAGGCTCTCGGAGGCCAGGAAGGACTGCGGCGAGCCATAGGCGCGGAACGCAGCGCCCCAGACGTGGTTGGTCGCCACGGTGCGGCCGCGGCCGCGGATCGACGGGATGTGGTAGCCGGCGCCGATGAACTGCGCGCCGCGGAGGGTGAGCAGGTCGCCGAACTCCGAGTACGGGCCATGGTCGACGAGCCAGTCGCTCTCCATCGCCAGCAGCTTGCCGTCCTTGTCAGCCGCCATCTTCAGATCGATGAACCACGGCGAGCGCTTGCCTGTGTAGAACATGTACTGGCGATAGCTGTAGTCCAGGAAGACCGGGTGCCCGGTGGCCAGGCAGGCCACGCCCAGCAGCGCTTCAGAGGTCGGGCTGAACTTGTAGCCGAACGTGCCGCCGGCGGGGTTGAGCACCAGGCGCAGCTTGTCGGGCTCGACGCCGATGCCGGGCGCGATCATGTACGTGTGCAGGTACAGGCCGATGCTCTTGGAGTGGATCGTCAGGCGGCCCTGCTCGTCCATGTAGGCGAAGCCGTTGTCGCCCTCGATCGTCAGGTGCGGCTGGCGCTGCAGGTAGAAGCTGTCTTCAGCCACGAACGGCGCGGACGCCATGATGTCCTTGGTGTCCGGGCCCTTGGCGATCTTCTGCTCGTAGTAGACGTTGGGTGTACCGGGGTGGATCTCGATCGCGTCGTCGGCGACGGCCGCGAGCGCGCTCATGTAGGCCGGCAGCACTTCGAGCTCGACCTTGACCTTCTCAGCCGCGGCCTGGGCCTGCTCGGGCGTGTCGGCGCAGACGATGGCGATCGCGTCACCGTACTGGAAGACCTTGGTGTCGCACAGGATCGGGCGATCCCAGCCGTCGCCCTTGTTGGTCGGGAACGTGATCAGGCCGGTGATGCGGTTCTTGCCCTTGACGTCCTTGTGGGTGACGACCTTGGCGACACCCGGCATCTTCTCGGCTTCCGAGGTGTCGATGCTGAGGATGTTGGCGTGCGAGACCTTGGCTTGGACAAGCGCCAGATGCAGCGTGTCGGGCGGGAGCTTCAGGCCGAGGTCCTGGCCGAAGTCCAGGTTACCCGTGACCTTGGCGATTGCGGTCGGGCGCGGATACTTCGTGCCCCAGATGCGGCCATCGGCCGGCATCTGGAATTCCATGGCTTCGGGCTTGAGCTCGCCGCGGAGCAACGAGGCGGCGTCCATGGCCGCATCGACGATCTGCTTGTAGCCCGTGCAGCGGCAGGCATTGTGGTGCTGCGTGAACCAGGTGCGAACCTCTTCGCGGGTCGGCTTGGGGTTCTTGTCGAGCAAGGCCTTGATCGAGACCACGAAACCGGGGGTGCAGAAACCGCATTGCGTCGCGCCGTTGGCGACCATCGCAACCTGAATCGGGTGCAGGTGACCGGGCTGGCCCACGCCCTCGACCGTGACGACTTCGGACCCATCGGGCACGCGCGACATCTTGGTCACGCAGGCCAGGGTCAGCTTGCCGTTGACCAGGACCGAGCAGGCGCCGCAGTGGCCTTCTGCGCACGAAACCTTGGTGCCCGTGAGCGCCAGTTGACGGCGCAGCACGTCGGCCAGCGAGGCCTCGGGGCTGGCAATGACCGTCCGGTTGACGCCGTTGATGCTGAGGGCTTTCTTTTCCATACGCGATCGTCTCCTTGTTGTCACAAGGCGACAGCGCCCCGTGACCCGAACAGGTTGGGGAAAACATCAAACCCCCGGTACGCCGTGGCACAGCCACGGCGCCGGTGGAAAAACCCGTTTTGGCCGGTCGCGGAATGGCCGGCATCTGTGTTGGAGATGTCGCTATGTTTTGATATCATAGCGGCGTCTGAAAGTGTAATCCTCACCCACTTTCGGGCCGTCTGTGATTTGTTATTGGTCTGATCTGACAAGAGTCTAATCAGCGGGTGTATAGCGATCTGGAGTGTGTGCGTGGCTTCCAACTCCTCGCCGGCCAACGTCTTGTCGCCCGAACACCTGATCCTCGGCTTGCTGCGCCAGGCGCCGGCTCACGGCTATGAGCTCCAACAGCGCATCGCCCGCGACCTGAGCGAACTCTGGCATCTCCAGTTCAATCAGATCTACGGCATCCTGCATCGTCTCGAGGCGGAGGGCAGGATCGTCGGCACCGTCGAGAAGGGCAACAGCGCGCCGGCGCGGCGCCGCTATCGCATCACGCGCGCTGGCGATGAGCATTTCATGACCTGGCTGCGCAAACCCACCGTCAGCAGCGTGCGCGTCATCCGCATCGAATTCATCACGCGTTTGTTCTTCGCCAGACAACAATGCCCAGAGCTCATGACGGCCCTGCTGACGGAACAGAAGGACGCGACCCGACGCAGCCTGATGGTCCAACAGGGGACGCTGGAAGAGGCCGGCGTCGATCGCCCGTTCAGCCAACTCGGCATCGCCCTGCGTGTACGCACGTTGGCGGGCGTGCTCGATTGGCTGGAGGATTGTGCGACGACGCTGGAAGGCCCCTCCAACCAAGCAGCCGACGACACGGTCCCAAACCCTCACGCCGAGTAGGGCCAACCCCGGCACACAAACACCAGTCCGGCGCCGCCAGCCCGCACACTCCGGCCACACCTGGTTCTTGATCGGTGTGCATGCACGCGTTGTCAGCGCTATTTTGCCGCGAATAGGTAACTATTCAGCCATGGCGGTAGATACGGCAGAAACGGGGTGCTCCGTGGGTTGGGGCGTAGCCCCGACCCAACCCACGGAGCACCCCGTTTCTGCCCATCTTCTTGCTTGGCTGAGCAGTTACGCGAAGGAGGCGAATTCAGCCGGACCGGACGCGCTGGATGCGCTGGTTCCATTCGCCGCATTCGCGTCATTCGCGGTCAGAGCACGCGACTGACAACTCGCCCGTGTAGGCCGGCTCACGGTGAAGTCGCGGGATTGGCCGAGTTGACTATCATTGTCGCTCCGTGCCTATCCCCTCCGTGCCCGACCTGGTCAATCGGTTTACACGCGCGCACCCCGACGAAATGGGTCAATCCACCTGGTTTCAGGAGGAGGCCCGGGCAGAGCGGTTCGTCGCGCTGACGCGGATCGTGATGTTGACCGTCTGGCTGGCCGTGACCGCTTCGGTTGCCGGGATGGTGCCGCCGATCGCCAACCTCTCGAGCGTGGGCGTCGGCGCAATCTGGTGGTCGTGGTGCGTCGTGTACGCCGTGATCATCCTGCGCCGACCGTACCGGGCCCACTACAAATACGTGTCGACGACGGTCGACATGTTGCTGAACACCACGATCCTGTTCCTCTATCAGTTCGGCATGGGCTATTCCACGACGCTCAAAGCGCCGGCGTTCATGTCTTACCTCATCCTTGGTTTCATGGCGGCGTATCGCTTCAGCGTCGTCCTGCCGTTGTATGCCGGCGGGCTGGCCATGGCCGGGTTCGGCGGCCTGGTCCTGTACTTCGTCGGCACCGACAATATCGCGTTTGGCTCGTCGTTCCAGTCCTACACGTCGCCGCTGGCCAGCCCGACCGTGTTGTTGTTTCAAATGGCTTTCATCGCGACCGCGGCCGTGCTTGGATCGCTGTACGCCTACAACATCCGCAAGCTTGTCGACCGGCAGGTGGCATATGAGATCGCGATCGAGCGCGAGCGCCAGCTGGCGCGCACCGACGACCTGACCAGCGTCCACAACCGCCGACATTTCCTCGACCTGGCCACGCACGAGGTGGCGTCGGCGCGCCGTTACCATCGCCCACTGGCGCTCCTGTTGTTTGACATCGACCACTTCAAGCAGGCGAACGACCGGTGGGGCCACCCGTTCGGCGATGTGATCCTGATGCGCGTCGCCGAGGTCGTGGCGGCCCTGCTACGCGAATCTGACGTGCTGGCACGTTACGGCGGCGAGGAGTTCGCGGTGCTGCTGCCCGACAACGGCGCGCATCAGGCCGCCATCGTCGCCGAGCGGATCCGCCTGGCCGTGGCGGCCCTCGTGACCGAGCAGGGCAGCGCCCGCTCAGCGGTCACCGTCAGTCTTGGCGTCGCCGAGCTGGCGCTGCCCGACGACACGCTCGAAGCGCTCATCCAACGCGCGGATCAGGCGCTGTACGGGGCGAAGCGCGCGGGGCGCAATCGCGTCGTCGTGGCGCCGCCGCCTGACGCGCACGCCGGCTAAAATCCGAGTAACCGTCGATCCCGTTGATCTTCGGGATTGATGCGACACTCGGACGGACCTGACCGGTCCGTGACCCCACTTGGAGGCAACCTCATGCAGCGTTGGACCATCGACCAGGCCTGGGCCTGGTACAACCGTCAGCCCTGGCTGGTCGGTTGCGATTTCATCCCGAGCACGGCGATCAACCAGCTCGAGATGTGGCAGGCCGAGAGCTTCGACGCGCCGACGCTCGCGCGCGAGCTCGACCTGGCGCGTGGCCTGGGCTTCAACACCCTGCGCGTTTACCTGCACGACCTGCTCTGGCCGCACGATGCGGCCGGGTTCCGAGGGCGCATCGAGGCCTTCCTCGACCTGTGCGCCACACGGGGTATCCGGCCGATGTTTGTGCTGTTCGACGATTGCTGGAACAGCACAAGCGCGCTTGGCCAGCAGCCCGCGCCGCGTCCGGGCGTCCACAACTCAGGTTGGGTGCAGGGGCCGGGCGACCGGTTTGTCGACGACCAGACGGTCTGGCCGCGTCTGTCCGACTACGTGCACGGCGTGCTCGACGCGTTCGGGCGCGACGAGCGCGTGTTGATGTGGGATCTGTACAACGAGCCGGGCAACCAGGGCCTGGGCAGCCGGACCCTCGGCCTGCTCGAGGCCGTGTTCGGCTGGGCGCGCGAGGCAGCGCCGAGCCAGCCGCTCACCGCCGGATTGTGGAATGACGCGCTCGTCGCGCTCAACCCCGTGCAACTCGCGCTGTCGGACGTCATCACCTTTCACAACTACGAGCCGGCCGACAGCATCGAGCGCCAAATCGCGGCGCTCAAGGCGCACGGCCGCCCCTTGATCTGCACCGAATACATGGCGCGTCCGCGCGGGAGCCGCTTCGAAACTGCGCTTCCGATCTTCAAGCGCGAAGGCGTCGGCTGCCTCAACTGGGGGCTCGTCAGCGGCAAAACGCAGACGATCTTT
>JBGAJV010000081.1:0-25731 GCA_044224715.1 Anaerolineales bacterium
CCCGGCCCCCATCGCTTGACGCAATCTCTCGAGCGCGCGATGCAGACGGACGTAAAGGGCGTTGGGGCTGATGCCCAGGATCTCGGCCAGGAGCGGGGTGGGCAGATCGTCGAAGAAACGACACTCGAGCAGTTCGCGATCCTCGCTGCTCAACCGGGCAAGACCATTCGCGAGGTCGATCGCCGTATCGGGCGTAGGGTTCGAGGACGAGTCGATGGCGTCGTCGCGCAGGGGTGCGGGGGATCGGTGGCGGTAATGCTGGGCGATCTCGTTGCGCGCGATCTGGAAGACCCACGCCCCAAAGCTCACGCCTTGCCAGCGATACCGCGGCAGGCCACGCAGGGCTTTCTCAAAGGTCGCCGCGGTCAAATCCTGCGCCAACGCGACGTCGCAATCCACACGTCGAAAGACAAAGCCGTAGATCGGCTGCACATAGCGGTCATACAGCGCGCCGAAAGCCGCAGGATCGCGTTGTGCAGCCTTGACCAGGTCCCGCTCGTTCGCGCCTGTATCCATCTCACCCCGCCCCTCCGGGGCCGCCCAAATCTATCGCGCCAATCGCGCTGCTCAATCACCGTATTCCCTGCAAGGATAACGCACCTGGCGGGACTTTCTTACAGACTGGGTGGTGAGTGCGTGAGAAGGTGCGCGCAAGGGTGTGCGCGCATGGCGGGGCAGAGCGCGCACACCCGCCATCACGGCCTTGACGTGGTCTCGCGCAGTTCGGCGATCACAAGCAGACGCTCATTCCAATCCAACCGCGTCAGATCCCAACCTTCGCAGGTCAACAGCACCAGGCGATTCCCATCGGGGATCAAGACCTTGGCGACGTCCTGCGGTTGTGCCTTGCGCCGGTCGATGACTTCGTAGGTGTAGCGCTGGTCGCCGAAGTCGAGCTCGACCGTGCCGCCCAGGCTCAGGCTCCACAGATACCCGAACGGCCCGGCGATGCCGAACCCATCCGCGACGTGCGCGGCCAGGACGGGCGCGTAGTCGTCGCCGGGCGCCGCGCCGGTCCCTGCCAGCCACCCGACCTTCTGCCCCAGGTCGTCGACGTTCCAGGCATTGTCGACGATCGGCACGTCGACGACTTCGGCGTCCAGCTTGATCTCGGGAATGACCAGGCGCGGGGGCCGCGGCGTGGGCGGGAGCGTGGGGGTCGACGAGGCCGCGGGTGGTCTCGGGCGCGTCGTCGCCGTCGCGTCGGCGATCGGCGCCGAGGTGGTGGGCGTCGCCACGGTCGTGGCCGTGGTCGTGGGGCGCGGCAACACTGTCAGTCGGCTCGCGGGCGTCGGTTCGGTCGCGTTGCACGCGGTCGCCAGGCACAGGACGATCGCGGACAGCGCCGACCGTGCAACGGCGGAGGACCGGTTCGGGCGACGCGGGGTCAACGTGGTGGACATGGCAGGTCGGAAAAAAGAACTGGCCGGCCTGTGCGGCCGGCCAGTGTCGTTTTCGCGATCTTGGGGACGTCAGTCCTTGATGATCTCGGCCTGCTCCTGCACCTTCGGGCGTCGCGAGCGATCGTACAGCGCCAGCGCCGTCAGGGCCGCCATGCCCAGGATCAGCGATAGGGTCACGATCTCGCGCGGACCCGCACCGATGCCGGTCGCGGGCAGGCTGCCCGGCACCAATTCCGCGGTCACCTGGTTCGACGTCGTCGACGTCCGGACGGTGCGCCCGTACGTAATGGTCGCCTGATTGACGATCGGGCTGGCCGAGGACGCGTTGCCGTTCACGCGGGCCTGGATCGCGACCGTGACCTCTTGCTTGGCGGCCAGCGTGCCGAGCACGACGGTCACCGTTCGGGTCGTGGCGTCATAGCTGACCGTGCCGACCGGGCTCGTCGCGCTGACGTAGTCGACCTGCGCCGGAAGCGCGTCCTGGACCGTCACGTCGTCGATGGCGAAGTCGTTCGGGTTGGTCACCACCAGGTCGTAGCGCACGACGCTGCCGACGACCACCCGGGTTTCGTTGATGCTCTTGACCAGGTTGACGACCGGGACGCCGGTCGGCTGCGGCTGCGGGGGCTGCGTGTTGGTCGGAGTCGGTGTGACGGTCACCACGGCGCCGGTGGGCGTCACAGTCGCTGTCTGAGTCGGGGTCGGCGTATTGGTGGCCACCGCCGCCGTCACGGTGGGCGTCGGCGTCTCAGAAGGCACCACGGCGGTCTCCGTGACCGTCGGGGTCTCGGTCACGGCCAGCGGACCTTCGGCCGCGGCGGCCGGCGAGATCCGGAAGAGCACGACGCCCAACAGCAGGGCACACGCGAGTCCTTGAAGGCACAGTCGCAGCTTCTTGTTCATGGGCACTCCATCAGCGCCGGATGACCGGCAGATTCAGCGTCGCGGCAGGCGTGACCAGGTTCACGCGCGTCGCGGGGTCGCCAAGCCAGGTAAACGTGTCGTTGAGGTCGAGATACTGGCCTCGGTTGGCCAGCTCCAATTTGCCGGCCAGGATCGCAGCCCCGACGTCGGGCTGACGATTCACGTACACACGAGTGAGAAAGCCGTCCGCTAGCGCATCGTGGCCGCTGGCGATCCCGAGGCCGGTCGGGCCCCAGGTGCCTACGGCGCCGCCGCCGGCGCGTCGCACAAGCGATTCGTCGAGCGTCGACAAACCGGCATCGTGGAATGACCCGGTGAAGCAGGTCATGGACAACACGATCGGCAGTCGTCCACCGTTTGTGAGTTGATTGGCGTCGTCCATGTGGAACAGCCGCTCGGCCGCCCACTGGCGCATGGAAGCGTGGCCATTATAGACGAGAAGACCCACCCCGAGGTTGACAGTCGCCGTGATTGTTTGTCGGGTTTCGGTTAGTCCGTTGGTCACCGCCGGGTTGTAGTAGGCCCTGCCCGACCGGAACGGGGGCGTCATGCTCCCGGCGATCAGGCCATCCGAGGCGGCCGGGAAGTCACCGGCGCCGTCGATATTGTCGGCCACGTACAGCGCGTTGATATCCCAAAAACCCGCGGCAGGGCTCTGCTCGTAGGCCACGATCTTGCCGATCACGGTCTGCGCCTCGGCGGGGCTATTCACCGGAAGACGACCCAACGCCAGATCGGGCAACGTGTCCGCGCCGTCGACTGTGGCATAGCGATTGTCCGAGGCGGTCTCGCCCAACCAGGGATCGACCACCGCCAGGAACGGCGGGATGTAGGTCGTGTTGCTGTTGTTGCGATAGCGCTTGGGGTCGTAGGTCGCATCGCCGACCAACAGCACGTAGGCCGGGCGGGGGGACCAGTGGGCGTAGGCGTCGGCGATAAAGGCCGCGATCGCGTCCGCGGTCGGTCGCCCGCCATCGTAGGCATCGTAGATCGCCTGGGCGTTTTCGACGGCCACGCTCAACCCGCGCCCGACGCGCCAGTCGCGCAGGGCGCCGACCGGGGCCAGGAAACTCGAGTGGCTGATGATCAAGTAGTTCGCGCCGGTCGCGCCGCTCAACGCGGCCTGCATGCGGACCGCGGCCGGCGTCCGGATGGCGCCGCTCGAGACGACGTTGAACCGCTGTCCACCGGCCGTGTTGTTGAACGACACGGTCGCGCCGTTGAGGGTGGGCGAGTCGAGATAAATCGGGGCTTCGGGGCTCGTGATGTCGTAGACGCCGATGCCGTCGGCCGCGCTCAGCGTCACGGTGTTGAGGCGCTGGCCGCCGGCGTCGGTGGAGATCGTGGCGCTCGGCGCGCCGCCGGTCGTGCCATACGACACCTGGAAAGCATCCAACCAGGCGCCTTCCGGCGAGACGTTGGTCAGGCCGGGCAACGTCACGGTCAGCGTGTTGGAGCCGTTGAGCAGCACCCCGGGCGCGATGCTCAACGTCTGCGTGATCGCCTGTCGACCGTCCCAGTCGAAGGTGCCGAGCGTCGTGCCGTTCAAGCTCAACGTGGCACGGTGATCGGGGTTGGCGGCGACCGAGGTGTAGCTCACCATCCACACCGTGAGGCTCGCGGCCTGACTGGCGACGACGCCGGTCAGCGTGAACGGCAGGCCGACGCTGGGGCGGCCCTGAGCGCGCAGGTCTTCCCAGACCCAGCGATCGCCGTCGCGACCGGCGGGCAGCGCCCCGCAGGCGCACAGCGGCGTGTAAATCGTGTTTTGTTCGAACGTCGCGGCGGTCGTGGTCGCGCCGACCTGGACCACGCCGTTGAGCGCCGCGCGCGTGCTCATTCGGGTCACGGGCGACGCCGCCACGCTGAGCTCGTAGACGTCGCGCGACGTATAGCGGTTGAAGCGCGGATCCGCGTAGAAGAGCAGGCGCTCGCCTGTCTCGAGGACGGCGTCGGCGTCGCCCTCCCAGCGCATGCGGATCTCGCTGCCAGCGCGGGTCAGTTTCAAAAGCGCCGGGTTTACACCGGCCGTCGGGAAGCCCGCCGCGACGAGCGCGTCGACGGTCACGGCCGTCAGCCCAGGTCCGTCGACCTCGATCATGGCGGTGTTCGCCGTGGCCTGGGGCCGGTCGAGCGCCGTGGCCGGCGCAGCCGCGACGGTCTGCAGGACGTCGGGGTTGGCGACGCGAGTCGCCAGGAGATCGGCGAAGTCATCGCCGGCGACGATGGCCGCCTGAGCGCCGTCGGGGGCGTTGTAATGGACGCGCACCTGCACGGCCGTCGTGACCTGCAGCGAATTGCCGTCGGGCACTAGCGGATAGAAGACCACCCGCGCCAGATCGACGCCGCGCATGCGCCCGATGGCCTCCAGGACGACCGGGGCGGTAGGCCCACCGGTCGGCGCAGCGACGCGTTCGAGATCGTCCGTTGCATCGTACACGCCGCCGATGATCTCGCCGTCGGCATCGCGCACCACCGAACCCGCCGCGGGCGCGATCGCCATCGGCGTGGTCAGTGGCTCGACCTGGGTCTCGCGCGACACGATCTCGAGCGTCGGGCGGCTGCCGGCGGGCAGCGCGATGAGCTGTGAGGTAAACGGAACTTCGGGCTGGCCGGGCCGTTTCAACGTGGCATAGCCCGGAAGCTGGAGGGTGCTGCCGCTGCTTGCGGCGGCGGCGAGCTCGAATGCCGACGCCTGCCAGTCCAGCGTCACGCCGGGGTCGGCCTGCGCGCGCACGGACGTCGTCTGCCCGGCGAAAAGCACGAGCAACGATAGTCCGATCGACCGGGCCATGCGGAAGAGTTTCATAATATGAGACCGAACGACCATAACATGACGGACGAAGTGTTTATCCTAAACTTCAGGTAAAGAAATGGGGGACCGAAAAGACGATTCGGTCCCCCGTTTCTACGCATCCTGCGATGCGGGGCCTCTAGATCAGCGCCGCAACAGGCTTGGTAAGTACAACGTCGAATTGACGGCGAGCCCGCCGAGGGCGGTCGTGGTTGTCCCGACCACCATGCGCCCGCCGGTCGTGTTGATCTCGATCAGGCGGTAGTGCCACGGGCCGGTTCCGGTCGGCGTATCGATGAAGCGATATACCGCGCCGCCCGGGTTGGATTCCTGCGTGCTGTAAATCACCTGACCGTCGCTGAAGGCCGCCGAACTCGCTCGGACGAGGTCGAAGCCGAAATGGTCGGTCTCCGACGCGGTCTCCCAGCTGAGCGTGACCGTCTGGGCGGTGACGCCCTCGATCCCGAACCGTTCGAGCGTGACCGCCGTCGGCGCTTCGACGAAGCCGAAGTCATAGGTGTGGTTGTTGTCGCCCGCGAGCCCGGTGGTGAGCGTGATCACGGCGTCGAGCCCTTGCGGCAAGCCGTCGTTGTCGCGGCTGTCGCCGTTGGGCGACGAGTCGGCGTCTGTGGTGGTCAGGAGATACCCGATCAATGGCGCCTGGGCCGTGTCGATGCGCACCTGATAGTTGGTGAGCGCGAGCAGGTTGGTGAAGTAGTAACGGCCGCCGGCATCGGTCGTGGTCGTGGCGACCTGCACATCATCGGCCGTGCCGAAGTTGCCGTCGGGGCCGGGCGTGTACAGTCGCACCACCACGTTCGCGAACGGCGTCTCGTTCGGGCCCTGCTTGCCGTCGCGATTACTGTCGAGCCAGACGTAGTTGCCGATCTCGATCGGGGCGGGCAGACACAACGGCTCGAGATCGCCCAGACCGCCGGCCTTGCCGAAGCTGCCCGTGGTGCTGATGTCGTACAGCTCGAACGAGCGCGGGCGCGTGCCGTTGGCGGCGACGAACCAGCCGAGACCGCCGGTGTTAACGGACCCCAGGGGGTTGTAGAGCGTGGCCGCGACGTCGCCGACCGCCGGCATCACCTTGGCCGCGCCGACGGCTGTTTCGTCATGCACGCTGGACGCCAGCGGGCCGCCGTTCACGGGATGGTTGTCCTCCCAGAACCACTCGCCGCCGCCCGGGCCCTGCGCCGGGTTCTCGTTGGCGCCGGCCGTCGGGGGCAGACCGGGGCAGCTGCCGTTGCTCTCGAGCACGTAGCTGGTGCCCGAGCGGCACAGGCGCAGCAGATCGCCGGCCGCGGCGCCGTCGTAGCGCGTGATCGGGCTGGGCGTCGGGGGCAGCGCGGAATTATCGAGCCGCACCATCACCGGCGCCGTGCCCGTGTCGTAGTTCTGGTAGCCGGTCTGGAAGCCGTTGCGATCGAGCAGGCTGAGGATCAGCGCGCCATCGACGTCGACGTCGATCGACGACACGATCGCCTGCGGATAGATCAGGTGCTTGCCATACGCGGGCTCGCAAACACCGTCGGCGTTCTGATCCGCGCACAATGTGCGCAGCTCGGACGTCCACGGGCGCCACTCGGCGTCGTAGCAGGTGGCCCCGACGCGGCTGGTGCAGCCACGCGGGTAGGTGAGCGGGAATTGCGCGAGCAGCGTGCGCGTCCCCGTCGCCGGGTCGAGCCGCACGATGTACGCGTTGAGGTCGGCGTTGTTCTGCGTGCTCTGGCCCGAGCACACCACGCCGATGAGGATCCCGCCGTTATAGGCCTTCAGCGCCCACGGGCGCACGTCGCCGGCCGCGCAGGCCTGCGACCCGGCCGGGAGCGGCAGGATGTCATAGCCGGTGACGTCGGCCGCCGTCGGCGTGTGCAACGCACCGTTCGCCTCGGCGATCCGCAGCGCATAGATGCGGCGGTCGTTGAGGTTCGTGACGAACAGCGTGCGCTCGTCCTCGGAGAGTTCGATGTCGCCGATGGCGAGTTTGCCCACCGCGTCGAACGCGGCGGCATCGTTGCTGGGCTGGTCGGCGGCCGTCGGCAGACCGACATGTGGGTCAGCGCCGACGTTGATGCCGATGGCGCTGAGGTTCACGAACGGCGCGACCGAGAGGCGCGCGCCCGTGGCCGGGTCCACCCGCACGACGTACAGACCGCCCGGGCCGAGCGGGCCGAAGCCGCTGTGGCGGCGCATCAACGCCGACACGAACAGCGTGCTGCTCGCGCGCTGATACGCCAGGCCCCAGATCGTGCCGATCTCGGAGGCCAGCGAGACAGTCGTCGCCTGGGTGTGATCCGTGCCCGACGCGCCATAAGGCACCGCGTACACGGCCGCGTGGGCGCCGGCCGTGCCGCCGCCGAGCGGGTTGCCGTTGCTCTGGCACGACGTCGCCAGGAAGGGCAGCGACTGGCAGTACTCGGCCGGGTCGTTCACGCCGAGATCGACGTTGCCAGTGTTGCCATCGGTCACGAACTGAACCGTGGTGTTGTTGTTCGTGCCGTGGGGACCGGGCTTGAACGGCGCCGGGATGTTGGTGAACTCGACGCGGTACGGCCCCGTGCCGTTGGCCGCCAACGCGTAGGTGCCGTCGGCGCCGGAGGTGGCCGTGCCCTGAGAAGCCCCGCCGCCGTCGAAGGCCGTCACCGTCACGCCGGCGACGCCGACTTCGCCGGCGTCGCGCGCGCCGTTCAGGTTGAAGTCGCGATAGACCGTGCCCGAGATCGTGCCGGCCGCGCGCGCGACAGGCAGCGACGTCGGCCAGGTCGCCAGCAAGACGGCCAGCGCCACGTACACCGACAGCGCCGACCAGGCCCGATGACGGACCTTCTCATAAGGGCGAAGACTCATTGCGGTGCTCCCTCTTGCCCCGATTCTTTAATCGGGCAGAGATGATCTCCTTTGGCCGTGGCACGGCGAAAGGATCTGAGGAACCGGTATTCAGCTTGATGAAGAAGTAGTGTCGGTCGGAAAAATCGGACCTAACGGTGTCCGACAATGGTTAATCCGACCTTGGTCGAGATTATACCCCGGACTACCCGTCAACCCTCTGGTAAGAAGGTCCCCCCGCCTCAGGGAAGTGCGGTCGCCTCGTCCGCCGGACCGGTGCGGAGCCGGTCGCGGAGCACGTTGATGGGCTGCCGCCGGCCTTCGCCGTCGTCGTAGTACCAGTGTTCCCAGCCGTTGCAGGAGGGTGCGTTCTGGATCGTGCGCCCGACCATGTGGATCGAGCCGGTCAGCCCGGCATGCCGGATCTGGCCGTTGGCCAGCACCGTGGCCGTCGCCTGGCCGCGGGGCCCAAAGTACAGGGTTTGGCCGGGCTGGAGCAGGCCGTTTTCGATCAACTGGCCAAAGGGGATACGCGCCGGCGGGCGGGCGTCGGGGAAGGTGAAGACGGTATCGTCCTCGAGGAGGTCTGGCTGCACCTGGGCGAGCCGCTCGCGGGCGATGCGGACGTAACGCGGCTCGCGCTCGATGCCGATGTAATGGCGCTTGAGGCGGAGCGCTAGCGCGCCGGTCGTCCCGGTGCCGAAGAACGGGTCGAGCACGGTGTCGCCGACCTGCGTGGTGGCGAGCAGGACGCGATACAGGAGCGCCTCGGGCTTTTGCGTGGGATGCGCCTTCTGCCCGTTCTCCTTGAGCCGCTCCTGCCCGGTGCAGATCGGCAGATACCAATCGCTGCGCATCTGCAGATCCTCGTTGAGCGCCTTCATGGCCTTGTAATTGAAGGTGTAGCGGGCGCCGCGGACCTTTTGGGCCCAGATCAGGGTCTCGTGCGCGTTGGTGAAACGCACGCCGCGAAACTGGGGCATCGGGTTGTGCTTGACCCAGATGACGTCGTTGAGGATCCAGTACCCGAGGTCCTGGATGGCCGTGCCGACGCGATAGATGTTGTGGTACGAGCCGATCACCCACAGCGTGCCGGTGTCTTTGAGCACGCGTTTGCACTCGGCGAGCCACGCGCGGGTGAAGCTGTCGTACTCGGCGAAGGACGTGAACTTGTCCCAGTCGTCGTCGACGGCGTCGACCCGGGTCATGTTGGGGCGGTACAGGTCGGTCTGCAGCTGCAGGTTGTAGGGAGGATCGGCGAAGACCAGATCGACCGAGCGATCGGGCAGCGCCTTGAGGTGCTCGATGCAGTCGCCTTCGAGGATGGTGTCGCGCGGCAGCGAATCCATGATGGCGGATCTACCCCACAGTGCTTACTGACTGGTGGCGACGGCCGTACAGATCAAGACGACCAGCGCGCAGGCTAGATTGAGCCAAAGCAAAAGCGTCTCACGACGCTCGGCCGGGTTTGGCGCGCCGGGCGCTGCATCGCCGCGGTTGCGACGAAGTTGCAGCTGAGCACGGGCCAGCGCGGGCTGCACCCAGGCCTGCGACGCGGCCCCAAAGACGGCCATGCCGGCCGCCGCGACATGCTTGACCAGGATGGCCACGCTCCAGACCGAGTCGACCACCAGCGTGCCGTGATAGTTCGGATCCGCCGACATCTGAAACATGCCGGTCACGATCAGCACGGCCAGGCTGAGCCAGGCCAGCGGGTTGAACACCCGACGCCACCGCGCCTGCAGATCGGCCAGAAGCAGACCGGGGCCGAGCGCGCCACGTGCCGCCGGCCAGACGATCGCGGCCTGAACGAACAGCCCACCGACCCACACGACGGTCGCGATCAGGTGCAATCCGTAGAGCAGGGAGAGCGCCTCTTTTGGAATCACGATTCCCCGATTGTAGAGTCTCGATTCGGAAAAGGCAATCGCCTCCGATTCGCGAGGCCTACCCGGCGCTTCGACCACGGTCAGCGGGCGACGACGCGACCGGCGTGACGCGGCGACCACGGTGCCCGAGCCGGCTCGACGACGGCGGGCGATCGTGAGTCAAAGACCGTTGGTCCGCGACGACGAATGTCATTGAGATTCAAAGCGAGGCTCGGCATCGGCTGATGGCATGTGAACGGTCAAGACGATATTCCGCTCAAAGAAGCCGAATTACCCCGGAAGCAATTCGGATTTTTCAATTGTATTTAGATTGTCTGAAATACCGGAATTTTATGCACTCTGTCATGGCCAGCCGGTGACAGACGCACTGGATTGTCCACTTATGGGTTTCTTAGAATGGCTCTGTCTCGGGGGAGTCGAGCGCGCCACATACGTTCACCACGATATCGCGCGAGGGGGGAGGAACCACGACACACATGAAGCTATCCATCATCACCGGTCTGGCCGCTCTGCTTGTGGTGCTCGGGGTGGGCGCCTACACGACCAACTTCACCACGTATCTGGGCGACGACCCGACCGCCTGCAACAACTGCCACGTCATGGACGCGGCCTACGAGGGCTGGTTCCATGGCGGGCACGGCCGTGTGGCCTCGTGCAACGACTGCCACGTGCCGCATGACTTCTTCGGCAAGTACACGACCAAGGCGATCTCGGGCTTCAATCACGTGTACCACTTCACGATTGGCGACATCCCTGTCCCGATCCGGGCCAAGGAGTCGACCAAGGCCATCATCCAGGCCAACTGCATCCGCTGTCATACCGAGACGGTCTCGGCGATCGCCGACGGCCAGCCGGATGCCGAACGGCCGTGTGTGGCCTGTCACCGCGACGTCGCGCACGGCGAGCGCGGCCTGTCGTTGTTGCCGTACCAAGACAAGACCACCACTGAGATCCAACATCCGTGAGCCGATACGGCCGGGCCAAGACGGCCGCCGGCCAGGAGGGTTTGCATGACGTCCAAATACGCCAAATACATCCCGACCGCGATCATCATTGTTCTTGCTGCCGCCCTGGCTGCCGTGCTGTTGTTCATGTACAACCAGCCGGCGCCGCAGCGCGGCGTGGCGAACACGGTCGCCGTCGCCGCCTATGAGCCCGACTCGTCGATCTGGGGCCAGAACTATCCAAACCAGTACTCGACGTTCGAGCAGACCGCGGCCAACAACGCCAAGACCACCTACGGCGGCTCGGAGAACTTCAGCAAGCTCGTGGCCGACCCGAACCTGCCGATCCTGTTCGCGGGGATGGCCTTCAGCAAGGGCTACACCGAGGATCGCGGCCACGGCAACGCGCTCAACGACGTGCTCGACTCGGCACGCATCAATGAGAAGACCCCGGGCACGTGCTACTCATGCAAGAGCGCGAGCAACCCCGGTCTGTGGGCCGACATGACGATGGCGACCTACGACGGCACGTCGTTCGCCAACCTGACGCAGCACATCACCACGACCATCGGCTGCGCCAACTGTCACGACTCGACGACCATGGCCCTGGTCGTGACCAACCCCGCGCTTGACGAGGCGCTCAAAGCCCAGGGCAAGGACTGGCGCACGTTCACGCGGCAGGAGATGCGCACGGTCGTGTGCGCCAACTGCCACGTCGAGTATTACTTCAAGGGCGATGGCAAGTACCTGACCTTCCCGTGGGAGCAGGGCACCCAGATCCAGAACATCGTGGCGTACTACAACGAAGTGGGCTTCAAGGACTGGGAGTACCCGGACACCGGCGTCGCCATGCTCAAAGCCCAGCACCCCGAATACGAACTGTTCTCGGCGGGCAGCACGCATTACGCGGCCGGCGTGTCGTGCGCGGATTGCCATATGCCGTATACGCGTGACGGCGCGGCCAAGTTCTCGGATCACAACGTGCGCAGCCCGCTGCTGCAGCCCGAAAAGGCCTGCGGCGCCTGCCACACCGAGGTCACCTACGTCGTCGAGCGCGTCAAGACCATCCAGGATCAGACGCACACCGCCATGCTCGCGGCCGAGGCGGCCCTGGTCGACTCGCTGAACGCGATCAAGGCCGCGGCGGCCGACCCGAACGCCAACGCGACGCTGCTGGGCGAGGCGCGCGCCATGCACCGCGACGCCCAGATGTACTGGGACTTCATCGCGGCCGAGAACAGCATGGGCTTCCATAACCCCGAAGAGGCGCTGCGCGTCCTCGGCGAGGCCACCAACATGGCCCGCCAGGCCCAGCTCAAGGCCGTCCAGGCGCTGGCGCCGACCGTGAGCGGCAGCAAGTAACGCCGCCTCCACCCTCGAAACCCGACTGGGCCGCGGCAGGTTTCCCCTGACCGCGGCCCAGCCTGTTTCCGCAACCGATCGCCCAGGCTTTACGAATAGATATCGGGTCTGGCACGCCGCTTGCTGGCTCCAACCCGGTGGCGTCACACCCGATACGGGCGCGGCGCGCTAACCTGACTATAATCCTTGAAGGTTATTCGCGGCCAAAAGCCGCGGTCTCTAGGCGTTTGCGTTCACGGAGGTTGCCATGGATCCCTTTGCTGGGGGGACTTTTGCGCTCTTGTGCTTTGGTGGAATCGTCGTCGTCGCGTTGGCCTTTATCCTCATCACCTCGGTGCGGATCGTGCCCGAGTATCAGCGCCTGGTGGTGCTTCGGCTCGGCCGTGTCCTCGGGCAGAAGGGCCCCGGTCTTGTCCTGCTCTTCCCGGTCATCGATCAGGCCCGCGTCGTCGACCTGCGCGAGCAGGTGCGCGAGGTGCCGCATCAGACCTCGATCACCAAAGACAACGCCCCGATCTCGATCGACTTCCTGTGGTACTACAAGGTCATCGACTCGGTGTTGACCGTGACCCAGGTCGGTAACTTCGAGATGGCCGCGGCCGGTATCGCCACGACCACGCTCCGCTCGGTCATCGGCGGCATCGCGCTCGACGACGTGCTCTCGCAGCGCGATCACATCAACCAGACGTTGCGCGTCAAGCTCGACGAAGTGACCGAGCGCTGGGGCGTCAAAGTCACAAACGTCGAGATCCGCGAGATCATCCCGCCCCGAGACGTGCAAGACGCCATGAACCGGCAGATGTCGGCCGAGCGCACCCGCCGCGCCCTCGTCACCGAATCCACCGGCGACAAGGAAGCCGCGATCAACCGCGCCGAAGGCACCAAGCAGGCCAACATCCTGCAGGCCGAAGGCGAGCGGCAGTCGAACATCCTCCGCGCCGAGGGCGAGAAGCAGGCCCAGCAGTTGCGCGCCGAGGGTTACGCTGCCGCGCTACAGGCGATCTATTCCGCGGCCGCCAACATCGATCAGAAGACGATGACCCTCCAGTACTTCGACGCGCTCAAGGCGCTTGGCGCCAGCCCCGCGACCAAGTACATCTTCCCCATGGAGTTCACGTCGCTGATCCAGGGCGTGATCAAGAAAGACTGAACGACCGCGGGAGCGGTGAGCGCGGGAGCGCCGGGAGCGATCGCTTCCCGCTCCCGCGCTGTCGCGCTCTCCGCTCCCCCTGATGCAACTCCAACAGGCTGATTGGCGCGACCTGTGGCCGATCTGGCGCGTACAATCGGCCGCGTTCGGACGCGATGCCTGGGACCCGATCGATCTCCTCTGGAACCTGCTTTCCTCCGCCGTCAAATTAAAGGCCGTCGACGAAGACCGCATCGTCGGCTATGTGCTCGCGGAACGCCAGGATCGCGACGCGTTGGGCGCGATCACGACGATCGGCGTTCATCCGGCGTTTCAGCGCCGGGGCATCGGCCGCCAGTTGCTCGATGCCGCCGAAAGGGCCCTGGCCATGCCGCGCATCCGGCTCACGGTGCGGCCGTCGAACGCGGTCGCCTTGCGCTTGTACGCCCAGTTCGGCTACCACGAGACCCGCCGTATCCCGCGCTACTATCAGGGCGGGGAGGACGGCCTGGAGATGGAAAAGACCGTCAGGTAAGCGATTCTCCCGCCTGAAGGCGGCCGGAGGCTCGCTCAGCCAGGCGGCGGAAATCGGGCCTGCCCCAGGGCCCGCCCCGTTTCGTGCCTCGTCGATCCCAGGGCAATCGCGTCTTATTCCCCGGCCCAATTGATTCGCCGCGCATTGCGATATCGCACTGCCCATTCGCGCAATTCGCGGCAAAACCCGGAATTCTCACATGTAGATGCGATAGCCCTGGCGTCGATCCTGGTCCCAGCTCGATCTCCCGGTCGGGTCTGGTATAATCGCGGTCCGTAATCGCATATCGGGCGTTTGTACCCTTCGCCCGGTCATCAAAGAGAGGAAAGGGCTAGACCCATGCGTGTCTTACTCCTAAAGGACGTCTACAAACTTGGTCACGCCGGCGAAGTCAAGAAAGTCGCCGACGGCTACGGCCGCAATTACCTGCTGCCGCACGGGCTCGCCGTGCTGGCGACGCCTGAGGCGCTTAAGCGCGCCGAGACCCTGCGCCAGAACGCGGCCATCGCGCGCGCGAAGCTGAACGCCGAGCTCTCGGGCGTGGCCGACAAGCTGACCGGGCTCGTGCTGTTCTTCCCGTCGAAGGCGGGCGAGACCGGCAAGCTGTACGGCTCGGTGACCAGCGCCCAGATCGCGGCCAAGATCAAGGACGCCTCGGGCCTCGACATCGATCGCCGCAATGTCGGTGGTCAGCCGTTGCGCGAGCTCGGCGAGTTCAAGGTCCCGGTGCGCCTGACGGCCGATCTGGTTCCGACGGTGACCGTCGTCGTGCACCGTGAGGGCGAGGCGGCCAAGCTGGCGAGCGCCGAGGCCGAAGCCCCGGCCGAGGCCGCGCCCGAAGCGGCTGCGCCGGCCGAGGAAACCGCAAGCGCGGCCTGATCGACATCTCACGCACGCGATGGGGTGAACGGTCTCGGCCGCCGCGCTGAGCCCGTTCACCCCTTCGCTTAAGTCTGCGTCATGAGCACCCCCGGGGAGCAGTTGCGCGCCGCTCGTGAGGCCAAAGGGCTCACGCTCGAGGATGTCGAGCGCGCGATCCGGATCCGCGCCAAGTATCTGGCCGCCCTGGAGAACAATGACCACAAGGTCATGACGTCGCCGGTGCAGGCGCGCGGCTTCCTTAAGAACTACGCCGAACACCTTGGCCTCAACTCTGCGGCGCTGTTGTCGCAGGCGCTGCCGGCCGCCGGCAAGCCCGTGATCGCGCCGAACGCGCAACTGCCAAAGCCCAGACCCAAGCCCGCGCCGCCGCCGAAGCGCGCCGCGCCGCCGCCACCCAAAGACGTCGCGCCCGCCTCGGACGATGCCACCCAGCCCACGGGCGCGGTGATCAACGGCAGGCGCCCGCCGACGCTGTTGCGGCGGGGCGATCCCATGGCCGGGCAACGTCTGGTCACGCCCGAGGCCGCCCGTCGGTTCCGCTGGTCGTGGCTCTGGTCCATGGACACGCTGCTCGGTGTGCTGGTCACTGCCGCGCTCGGCATGTTGCTGTTTTGGGGCGCGGCCGAGCTGGAGTTGACCAACCAGTTGCTGGCGACGCCGACCCGCGCGGCCGTTTCGCTGGCCGACGCCACGGCCGCGATCACGCAGGCCACGCAGACGCCCGTGGTGACGCCCACCGAAGAGTCGCCGTTGCCCACGGCCCGGCCGAACACCTCCGGCGTCAACCTCGTTCTGCGTGTTGACCAGCGGACCTGGCTGCGCATCGTCGTCGATGGCGCCGAGACCTTCGCCGGTCTGCTGCCGCCCGGCGACACCCGTGAGATCGCGGGCGTGCAAAAGGTCGAGATCTGGTCCGCCAACGCCGGCGGCACCCGAATCCTGTTCAACGGGCAGGATCAGGGCAGTCTGGGCGGATACGGCGATAACATCATTCGTGTCTTCACGCCGGAAGGGGCCAGTGCCCCGACGCCGACGCCGGCGCCTTGAGCGCGACGGCGCAGAGGCGGAGGAGCGGAGAGCGCGGGAGCGAAAAACGCGAGCGCGCGAGTGCGCAAAGCGCTTCTCAACCGAGCTCGACATTCGTCGTTCGTCATTCTTCTGAATCCAAGGCGCTCACCGCCGTCCGCGGTCAACCAAAGGTATCGCCATGTCTCGTTCTTCCAATGCTCGCGCCGATAAGTTCCATCTGGTCAACCTGGGTTGTTCGAAGAACCTGGTCGATAGCCAGTCGATGGCTCAGTTGCTTGGTGAGGATGGGTTGACACCGGTCGAGTCGGCCAAGAGCGCGGAAGTGTTGATCGTCAACACCTGCGGTTTCATCGGACCGGCCAAACAGGAATCGATCCGCGTATTGAACGAACTGGCCGCCGGCAAGAAGCGCGGCCAGTTGTTGATCGCGGCGGGCTGTCTGTCGCAGCGTTACGGCGCGCAATTGCTCGAATGGGTGCCGGCGCTGGACGGGATCATCGGCACGCGCCGCTGGATGGACATCGTCGGCTTCGTCCACGAACTGCGCGAACGCCGCTCGCCCGAGGTGCTCTATCACCTGCCGGAGACCGCGCACACGGTGGGCGCCGACGAGGGCGGGGTGGTGCGCGCGGCCGTCCAGGGCACGAGCGCTTACCTCAAGGTCGCCGACGGTTGCCGCCGCCCGTGCGCGTTCTGCGCGATCCCGCTGATCAAGGGCACGGCCGTCTCGCGCCCGCTGGACGCGATCGTGGCCGAGGCCAGGGCGTTGCGCGACGCCGGCGTGCGCGAGTTGTGCCTGATCGCGCAGGACACCACCGATTGGGGCCACGATCTCGGTTTGAAAGACGGCCTGGCGACCCTGCTCGAAACGCTTGCCGGCGCCGTGCCCGATCTCGACTGGCTACGCGTGATGTACGCCTACCCGGGCTACGTCACCGACCGGTTGATCGAGGTGATGGCCACGCACAAACAGATCGCGCACTACCTCGACATCCCACTGCAGCACGGCCACCCGGACACGCTGCGCCGCATGCGTCGGCCGGCCAACATCGACTGGGTGTACCGCACGCTCGAGAAGATGCGCGGCGCCATGCCCGATCTCGCCATCCGCTCGACCTTCATCGTCGGATACCCCGGCGAGACCGACGTCGAGTTCGACGCCCTCGTCAAATTCGTGCAGGATCAACGCTTCGATCGGATCGGGGCTTTCACGTTTTCGTACGAGCCCGGCACCGAGTCGGCGCAGTACGGCGACCCGATCGCCGACGACGTCAAGCAGGCCCGGCGCGAGCAGTTGATGGAGGCGCAGCAGCGCATCTCGCTCGAGAAGAATCAAGCGCAGGTGGGGCGGGTGTTGCCCGTGCTGGTCGAAGGTCAGAACGACGGGATCAGCGTCGGGCGCTCGTACCGCGACGCGCCCGAGGTCGACGGCCTGGTCATCATCGACGGCGAGGTGCCGGTCGGCGAAATGGTCCCGGTGCGGATTTCGGGGGCGATGGCGTACGACCTGACGGGCACGGTCGAGACGTCGGCGGGGACGATCGTCGTGTAGACGGCGGGCGTCGATGACGCTGCCGCGTAGCTGTGCGAGACTCAAAACGGAAAGGGGCAAGGCCGGTTGGCTTGCCCCTTTTGTCTTTCTATCGACAGCGTGACAGGGCGTACGCGTCACAGACGCCCGAAACCCGATCGCGACGCGTCCCCGTCACTTCTCTTCCTGAAAGTTCCCATCGATCACGTCGCCCTCGGTCGACTTGGCCGTGGGTTCGGACGACCAGTGACCGGCGCTGGCGATGCGACGCAGATGCTCGCGCACCACGCCGACGGGCGCGAACTCCAGGAAGGTTCGCAGGCCAAGGAAGACGATGGCCACATCGTCGATCTGGCCCAGGCCGGGGATGACGTCCGGCGCGAAGTCCACCGGCGATAGCAGATACGCCAGCGCCGCGATCGGGATCAGCTTTGTCACGATCGGGACGCGCGGATCGAGCATCAAGTTGTACGCCAGCTTGACCTGTTGAAGCGCCTCACGCACGAATCCCCCCTCGGGGATGTACGGTCCAAGCCAATTGTGCTTTTCTTCGGCCATCACAACCTCCTGCCTGAGTTGCGAGATAACCCGTTTCCAACACCAAACAGATTATACGTGCCCAAAGCGGTCCGGTTGCGGGGTGAAGGTGACCGGTGCACGGGCGAGATGTCAGGCGGGGATTCTGGCCACGAAATCCACGAATTGAAGTAACTGCTCAGCCAGCAGGAGGTTGGGCCCACCCCGTTGTTCGCCTTGTATTCACGTTGGTAGCTGAACAGTTACGGAATTTTAGGCAAAGGGATCCGCCAACTCGTGCTTGCCAGTGGGCGACAGCGACAGGCAAAAGACGGGAAGGGCCTGGGTCGGGGCTACTCGATGAAGTTATAGAACGTGCGGGTCTGCTGCTTGAGCGCGAACTCCAGCCGTTCGCGGGTGAGGATGCCCTTGTCGACCAGGATGTCGCCGAGGCGTTTGAGTTGCCCCGTCTGCGCGGCCTTGCGCTGGGCGAGCAGGGCGATCCGCAGCTGCTCCTCGGTGATGAACTTGTAATCGATCAGGAATTTGCCGAGGCGCGGGACCGGGCGGTCCTGGTCACCGGGCTCGTCGATCTTGATCTCGCCGAGGGCGGGATCGAGCTTGTCGTCGTCGAGCAGGTCGGTCAGGGTGGCGGCGCTGCTTGCGGAGCGGGTCTGCTGTTCCTGGCGTGCCAGGGCCAGCCATTCCTTGGCCGTGGCGTTGGCGGGGTTGATGATCAGGACGCGCTCGAGGCAGTCGATGGCCTGCCCCATGTCGCTCAGGACGGACGCCAGAGCCAGCCAGGATTTCTCATGGCGCGGCTCGCGGCGGACGGCGTCGACCAGCAGGCGTCGGGCCTCGACCACGTTTCTCGCGCGAATCGCTACCAGCGCGCGCTCATGCAGCGTGTTGGCATCCATCGACCCGTCTTATCCCGCCACCTTTCCATCCAGAATTCGCGCTGGGTCGGGCAGAGCCCGACTATTCAACCGCCACCATGCAAGGTCCATGCCCCAAAATCGCGCCTGGATTGTAGTTCAAATCCAAAGTCAGGGTCGTTAGGGAGAATCCCGGCTTGGTGAGTTAGACGGACGTTATGTGCCCCGCGCCGTCGGGTTCACGTAATGTCCGTCCCACGCGTGCAACAAAAAAGGGCGACCCCTGTGGGAGTCGCCCTTTTTGCGAGTGTTTCGGGATCAGTGCCCGCCGAGGTAGGTTTTCTGGACCTCTTCGTCGTCGCGGAGCCGGGCGGCGTCGCCCTGCAGCCGGATCTCGCCGGTCTGCAGCACATAACCGCGGTTGGCGATCGAAAGCGCCATGCGCGCGTTCTGCTCGACCAGCAGGATGGTGATGCCCTGTTTGTTGAGCGCCACGATCGTGTCGAAGATGGTCTCGACCAGGAGCGGGGCGAGGCCCATCGAGGGCTCGTCGAGGAGCAGGATGCGCGGGTTGCCCATCATGGCGCGGGCCATGGCCAGCATCTGCTGCTCGCCGCCCGAGAGCGTGCCGCCCTTCTGCTTCACGCGTTCCTTCAAACGCGGGAACAGGCCGAAGACGCGATCGAGGTCGCTGCCGATGTTGGCATGGTCCGTCCGCGTGAAAGCGCCCATCTCGAGGTTCTCGAGCACCGTCATGCGCGGGAAGATCAGACGGCCCTCGGGTGACTGGCAGATGCCGCGGCGGTTCACCTCGTGGGCGGGGAGCTTGGTCAGTTCTTCGCCCTCGAGCGTGATCGAGCCCTGGCGCGGCCGGATCAGACCCTGGATGGTGCGCAGCGTGGTCGTCTTGCCGGCGCCGTTGCTGCCGATGAGCGTGACGATCTCGCCCTTTTCCACCGTAAGCGAGATGCCCTTCAGCGCGTGGATGTTGCCGTAGTACGAGTGAATGTCGTTGAGTTCGAGGATGGCCATCGCTGTACCTATTTGCCCGTGGCGGCGGTGCCCTTGCCGAGGTACGCCTCGATCACCGTCGGGTCGTTTTGGACGTCGGCGGGCAGGCCCTCGGCGATCTTCTCGCCATGGTCGAGCACAGTGACGCGGTCGGAGATGCCCATGACCACGCGCATGTCGTGCTCGATCAAGAGGATGGTCAACCCGCGTTCCGAGCGCAGCCGGTGGATGAACTGCGTCAGGTCCTTGGTCTCGGCCGGGTTCATGCCGGCGGTCGGCTCGTCGAGCAGCAGCAGCTTGGGATCCGACGACAGCGCGCGTGCGATCTCGAGCCGGCGCTGGAGGCCATAGGGAAGGTTGCGCGCCGGCCACTCGGCGAATTTGCGACCGAGGCCGACGAAGTCGAGCAGGTCGAGCGCCTTGGCGGCCGCCGCGTCTTCTTCGTGGCGCACCCGCGGTGGGCGGAAGAAAGCCTCGAAGATATTGCCCTTGAGCCGGCTGTGCATGCCGACCAGGATGTTCTCGAGCGCCGTCATCTGCCCGAACAGGCGGATGTTCTGAAAGGTTCGCGCGATGCCGCGGGCCTGCACCTCATGCGGCTTGAGACCGCTGATGCGCTGGCCGTCGAAGATGATCTCGCCCTTTGTGGGCGCGTACAGGCCCGTGATGTTGTTGAACAGCGTGGTCTTGCCGGCGCCGTTCGGGCCGATCAGGCCGGCGATCATGCCCGGCGCGATGTGGAAGTCGACGCTGTTGACGGCGATCAGGCCGCCAAAGGCTTTCGTGACGTTGTTGACCGCGAGCAGGTTGTCCATGGCTAGGCCTTCCTTTCGGTCGTGCTTGGGATCAGGCCTTGCGGTCGGAACTGCATCATCGTCACCAGGATGATGCCGAAGAGCAGCAGCTTGTACTGGCTGGCGTTGAACAGGCTCTCGAGGAAGTTCTGCATGCCCTGCGACGTGATCGCCTGGAAGAGCGTGGCCTGCAGGACGCCGCCCATGACCACCTGCAGCTTGTCAAGCAGGATCAGGTCGGCGATCTTGATGATGAACCCGCCGAGCACCACGCCCGTGATGCTGCCCGTGCCGCCCAGGATGACCATGCAGAGCACGATGACCGAGATCGAGAAGTCGAAGGCGTCCGGAGAGATGAACGAGACGTAGCTGCCGTAGAACGCGCCGGCGAAGCCCGAGAACATCGCGCCGAGCATAAACGCGATCAGCTTGGTGCGCACCAGATCGATGCCCATCGAGTTGGCGGCCAGTTCGTCTTCACGGATCGCCACCCAGGCGCGGCCGATGCGGCTATTGCGCAGGCGTGAGATGAAGAAGATCGAGATCGCCAGCATCGCCAGGATCAGGAAGTACCACGGGATGTACTGCCCGGTGACGAATTGCACGCCGGGGATCTCGGGGCGCCCGATCGGGCTGACGCCGTCCGTGCCGTTTGTGAGATTGAGCGGCGTTGTACAACCGATCAGACAGATCGTCTGCTCGGCGCGGCCCATGAGCGTGGCGATCAATTCGCTGATCGGCTCAACGATCCTCACCGCATTGAGGTTCTTGAACACGATCGGCACGATCTCGCCGAAGCCCAGCGTCACGATCGCGAGGTAGTCGCCGCGGAGCGGGATGACCGGCGTGCCCAGGATCAGACCGAACAGCGCCGCGGCGGCCGCCGCGATCCAAATGATCAGCCAGAACGACACCTGCAGATTGAACTGCGGCGAGTTGAGGAAGGCGATCGTATACCCGCCGATCGCGAAGAAGGCGACGTAGCCGAGGTCGAGCATGCCCGCGTACCCGGCCACGATGTTGAGGCCGAGCGCCTGCATCGCGTAGATCATGGCCACGATGATGGCGCTGGCCCAGAAGAGCTGGGCGAACTGTTCGAAGAACGGGAAGGCGATCGCGAACACCGCCAGGAGACCGAGCAGGCCGAAGCGCCGCACCTTGTCGTTCGGATGGCTGCGCAGCCAGACGACGGCCACGGCGGTGGCCGCGCCCAGGGCGATCGCGCCCAGATAGACCAGGAACGACGTGGACGCCGGCGGGATCACGTCCTGTTTTGGCAGCGCGGCGATGACGACGTTGTGGAAGATCGTCACGGCCACCACCACGGCCGAGCCGATCGCGCCGGAGATCGCGGGCCCGCGCACATCGCGGGGCTCGATCGGCCGGGTCAGCCCAGTGAGGGCGCCTTGCATGATCACCAGCACGAGCACCGACCAGCCGCCGGTGATGAGCGCGATGAAACCCAGGAGGGCGATGCCGATCCACTCGGCGCCGGAGAGCACTTTTTGCTTCATCACGCCTTGTCCCCCGATTCCTGACCGAGCAGCCCGGTGGGGCGGAAGAGCAACACCAACACCAGGATCAGGAACACCCAGGCGTTGGTCCAACGCACCGCCAGGTATTGGTCGCTGAATGCTGCCAGCAGGCCGATCAGCACGCCGCCGAGTGCCGCGCCGCGGATGTTGCCGATGCCGCCGAGCACGGCGGCCGTGAAGGCCCGCAGACCCGCGGTGAAGCCCATGGTGAAGACCGCCGTGCCGTTGTAGAGACCGAACATCATGCCGGCCGCGCCCGCGAGGCCGCCGCCGATCAGGAAGGTGAGGGCGATGATCTGGTCGACGTTGATGCCCATCATGGCCGCCGCGTCGCGGTTCTGAGCCGTGGCGCGCATGGCCTTGCCGAGCCGCGTGTTCTGGACGAACCAATTCAGCGCGAGCATGAGCACAAGCGCCGTGATCATGACGAGCAGGTCGGCCGTGGTGATGCGGATCGGGAAGTTGCCGAGCAGGTTCTCGGTGCTCAGCACGACCGGGAAGCTCTTGGGCGCCGCGTTGTTGCTGCCGAGCACCTTGAGGAAGTCGAACTGCGGCCCGACTTGCGTCAGCTTTCCGAAGGCGCCGAGTTGCAACCCGACGTTCTGAAGAATGAACGACATGCCGATGGCGCTGATCAGCACCGCCAGTTTAGGCGAGTTGCGCAAACGTCGGTAGGCAAAACGCTCGATCCCGGCGTTGAGCAGGCCGCACAACAGCATGGCCGGGATGAAGCCGAGCAGCGCCGCCCAGACTGGCGCGGTCTGGCCGCCCGCCGCCGTCGTCGTCGAAAAGATCGACAACGAGATCAGCGAGACGAAAGCGCCGAGCATGAAGACGTCGCCGTGGGCAAAGTTGACGAGTTCGATGATGCCGTAGACCAGGGTGTACCCCAGGGCGATGATGACGATGATGGCGCCGTTCGAGAGGCCGATGATCAATTGCTGGATGACGTTCGTCGGCGTCGTGGCGACCTCGGATGCGATCCGGGCCACGTCGAGCCCGGCCGGCTGCCCGATGAGCAGCGCCAGATACACGACGGCCACGATCAGCAAGATTCGCAACAGGCGCTGGTTGGCTGGTTTTGTTTCAGTCATAGATCACCGCGAGAGTTGGCCGACGAAACGAAGAGGGAGCGGAGCGAACCTCACCCCACTCCCTCTTCACACTTACCCGCTAACGGGGCCTGGCTGACACGCGCCTTACGGCAGGATGTCGGCCGGAGCCTCGGTCCACTTGCCGTCCTTGACGACGTTGCCGACCATGGCGATCAGGTTGGTGTCGCCGTTGGCGTCGAACGACCAGGTGCCGAGCGCGCCCGAGAAGTCCTTCGTCGTGTACACGGACTGCAGGATGGCCGCGCGATCGGCCTTGCAGACCGTCGAGATGGCCTTGATCGCGACGCTGGCGGCTTCGTAACCGTAGATCGCGTACGCCTCGGGCTCGGCGTTGAACTTGGCCTTGTAGTCGGTGTAGAACTTCTGACCGGCCTCGGGCAGCTTGGCGCGCGGGGAGCCCGCGACCGTGCCGTACACGCCCTCGGCGACGTCAGCGCCGGCGGCCTCGATGAACGCGCTCTCGAGGATGCCGTCCGGGCCCATGAACATGGCCGTGATGCCTGCCGCGCGGATGTCCTTGAGCAGCTGGCCGGCGTTGTTCTGGGTGATGCCGCCGTAGTAGATCAGGTCGGGGCTGGTGCCCGCGATCTTGGTGGCGAGGGCCTTGTAATCGCCGGCCTTGCCGTCGATGCCGTCGCGGCCGACGACCGTCAGACCGTTGGCCGCCGCGTTCTTCTCGAACTGATCGGCGACGCCCTTGCCGTAGATTTCCGTGTCATCGAGGATGTACACGTTCTTGGCGCCGAGCTTGGCCGCCCACTTGGCCGCGAACGCGCCTTGGAACTCGTCGCGCGCGACGACGCGCGTGTAGTTGCGGGTGCCGTTCGGGTAGTACTTGGCCGTATCCGCGCCGGCGGTCAGGTCGTCGGCGGTGTTGGCCGGGCTGATCATGACGATGCCGGCCTGGTTCAGGATCGGGATCGACACGCGCGCGGCGCCCGAGTTGAAGGTGCCGATGTACACCATCGTGCTGGCGTCGGCGACGGCCTTGTTGGCGTTCTCCTGCTCCTTGGCCGCGTCCCACTTGCCGGCGGCGGCTGTGGCGTCGTCGAGCGAGGTGTAGACGATCTGAACCTTGCCATCGCACACCAGGCCGCCCTGGGTCTTCTGCTCGAGGGCGAGGTTGATGGCATTGACGATGGTGGTGGTCTGGCCGGCGCTGGAGCCGGTGAGCGGCAGGCTGGAGTAGATGGTGACGGTCTCAGCCGAAGCCGGGGCGGGGGTGGCGGCCGGCGTGCAGGCGGCCAGGACGATGGCCGCGACGGTGGTCGCCGACAAGGCAATGTAGGAAGCGCGATTCATGATTCTCTCTCCTCCGGACGGAACTCACAGTGGCATTAACGACAGGATCGAGCCGATGGCTCGAATGCTATTCGGTCGTCAGGCTCACCTCCTTCGGGCGGTCGATTGCACTTCCGAATTTGGAATGTCGCATTATCACCAACCAAACGCCGTTTGGCAAGGGTGCAAACGCTGGTCACCCGTTTGGGCCGCGAGGACAGGTCGAGGACCCGACCGCGGCCAACGCGCCTATCCTGCCTGAAAACCGCCGCAAACGCGACCAACAGGTCGACGAGCGGCGCCTGGCCGGCCGATCCGATGGCTCCCCCCGCCTTCCGCCTGCCGCCACCAACGCATTTGAGACCGCGATTCACCGCCGGTCCTGGGCTTCAAGGGGGAGCGATGCACACACCACTTCATCGGCCGACCGTCGCGTTGGCCCTGACCGTTTGCTTGATCGGCGCCATGCTGGTCGATCTGGGCGGGCTGGAACCGATCCGCGTGCTGGCGGACGCGGCCGAGACGGCGACGGCTGTCGCCACAACCGACGCCACGCTGGTTCCGACCTGCGACGTCGGTGGGTGCCTCACGAGCACGCCGACCGATCCAGCCACGGGCATGCCATCACCGACCGCAACCGACATGGCGCCATCGGTCACGCCGACGTCCGACGCATCGTCGACCGTGAGTGCCACCTCGCTCGTGACGTCGACCGCGACCGAGACCGAAACGCCCATCGTCACGGCCACCGCCGTCGTCAGCCCGACAACCGAAGCCGAACCGACCGTGACTGCAACGACGGTCATCACGCCCAGCGTCACCGTCGAGCCGACGCTCACGGAAACGGCTCCGGCGCCCACCGCAACCGGCGAGGCGTCCGCAACACCTACGCCAGGAGAAACGTCGTCGCGAACGCCGAGCCCGACCCGGACGCCGAGTGAGACACGCACTCCCACCGAAACGCGCACGCCGACGGAGACACGCACACCCAGTCCCACGCGCACAGCGAGCCCGACCCGGACGCCATCCGAAACGCGCACCCCCACCGAGACGCGAACGCCCACTGAAACCCGCACGCCCAGCCCGACGCGCACGGCGAGCCCAACGCGGACACCCAGTGAGACACGCACGCCCACCGAAACGCACACGCCGACGGAGACACGCACGCCCAGCCCGACCCGCACGGCGAGCCCGACGCGGACGCCCAGTGAGACACGCACACCCACCGAGACGCGAACGCCCACTGAAACCCGCACGCCCAGCCCGACGCGCACGGCGAGCCCAACGCGGACACCCAGTGAGACACGCACGCCCACCGAAACGCACACGCCGACGGAGACACGCACG